>NZ_JADYUF010000047.1 GCF_021531655.1 Leyella stercorea
AACATTGGTGCAAGATATAAGCGTATAAGAAAACGCCCAAGGGGTAAACCCTCACCGCAGCTCTACGCATACATCTGATATTTATTCGCTGCCACCGAATAAAAACACTGAATTTTATTTTGTGCCATCGAATAAAAATCATATCTTTGTATGAAAAAGCAGAGTATGGATAAAGAAATATTTAGAACGATAATATCTGAGAATCAAGAATATATAGGAAGCATACCATTGGTGGAGCGTCCTCTTGACTTGGAAGAGTATGGCAACTATGTGTTTGTGGGTGTAAGACAGGCAGGAAAGTCCTACTTGTTGTATCAGCGTGTGCAGCAATTATTGGCAGAAGGAAAGCTGTTGGAGGACATTGTTTATGTCAATTTCGACGACGAGCGTCTGCAAGGGATGGCAGCTACCGACTTAGACCTTATACTTCAGGCTTATCACAGCATGTATAGTGGTCAGCCGATATTCTTCTTCGACGAGATACAGAATGTGGATGGTTGGGCTAACTTTGCTCGCCGTCTTGCCAACTTGAAGTATCGTGTTTATGTTACGGGAAGCAATGCCAAGATGCTGAGCCGTGACATAGAGACCGTTTTGGGAGGCAGGTATCTTAGCGTGAATGTCTTTCCGTATAGCTTTAGTGAATATCTTACGGCTGTCGGTGTAAACATTGCAGGAGGATGGCAGTATGGCAGAAAGGCTAATGAGTTGCAGCGTCATTTCAGAACTTACTTTGAATGGGGAGGTTTCCCGGAATTGGTCAACTTCCGTGAGAAACGCATCTGGCTCAACAGTTTGTACAACCGCATATTCTTCAACGACCTCATTGTACGCCATAAGATAAAGAATGAGGATGCGCTGCGTCTTTGTGTGCGTCGTTTGGCAGAAAGCGTGATGCAACCCTGCTCGTTGAACAGATTGAGCAATTGGGTTAAGTCGACTGGCGTTCCATGCAGTGCGTCAACCATTATGGAGTATGTGAGATATTTGCAGGAGTCTTGTCTGTTGATATCATTGGACAACTATGCATCTAAATTCACAGAAAAAGAAACGGTGAAGAAGCACTATTTTGTTGACAACGGATTGTTGCACCTCTTCATCAACAACCCTGATACTCTATTACTGGAAAACCTATGTGCCATAACATTATATAAGAAGTATGGTAGTGGCATCTATTATTTCAACCGCAATATTGAAGTTGACTTCTATGTGCCAGACGAGGGTCTGGCTGTTCAGGCTAGTTATAGAATGAGTGACGAGTCAACATTGGAACGTGAGATAAAAGCCTTGGTAGCCATAAACACTTTATATCCTCTGAAAAGGGCAATAATTGTAACATACGAAGACGAGGAAGTGATGGAGCGTGATGGGTTGAAAATAGAGATTGTGCCTGTTTGGAAATGGGTGCTGAATGGTGAGAAACAATTAAAATAAACATATTTCATTGCACCGCCTAACTACCGCTCAAGTATATATAATATAAAAGCCCAAGTATATATAATATAAATGCTCAAGTATATACAATATACATACCCAAGTATATACAATATACATACCCAAGTATATTGATATTACTTTGTCGGGCATATTGTTTGGGCTGGTGTGGACGCTTAAATTGTGTTGTATGCTTGCTTTAAATCAATTAAAACGATGAAAAATGAATGTTTTTGATTAATTGTTTGCGCAAACAGCGAAAACTTCATACCTTTGCATCGTCAAAAGGTTAATAGATTGTTTAGGTTAGTAGTAATAGATTTAGGTTTTTAGTTATTAGGTTTAAGGTAAATTGAACGATTGTTTAACAGGTAACTATGAGGGCTCGTGAGAATCTTCATTAATTACGAAAATTTTTTTAGTTAAACATAATGCTGCGGCACAACTCGTTGAGAGCTGTGCCGCATTTTTTATGGCTATTTCTTCTTAGGTGTTTTCGTCAGTTTATACGCCACATGCATCATCATATAGTTTGGTATGGTGTTGCGCCATACTTCGGTGCGTCCTTGCGCATTCACCGTGTATGTGGTGTTGGACAGTTGGTGGAGGAGGTCGAAACCTTCGGCTGTCAGAGTGAGTCGTCCCTTGCAGAATGAGCGTGTGAGCGAGGCGTTCCATACGAGGTCGTCGGTGTTCATAGAGCTGTCGCCGTAGCCACGACGAGAGTATTGCTTTAGGTCGGTGGCAAGCTGAATGCCGAGCGGCAACTTATAGGAAAGCGTCATGCCGTAGTTGTAGTCGTAGGCGTTGAGCGTCTGGAAGTTGTCGCGGTTGCTTGTAGAGTTGCGCCATTGTGCATCGGCAACGAGAGCCAGGCTCAAGTCGCCCTTTTGGAACGACAGCTTCAGATAGTCGCGAAGTGTTGAAGTGTAGACACGACTTAATACGGAGGCTGCGTTGTTGATGTCGACATCGTAGGCTATGTCGAAGTCGGTACTCTTGGTGTAGTCGAGCGAGAGGCGGGTCTCTATGCCAAACAGTCCCTTCTTGTCGAGTTTGCCCGAATAGACAATATAGGGATTGAGGGTCCAGTTGCCCGAATGCACGTTGTCGCTCATATAGGCGTAAGCACCTGTTTGCGTATTATAGGTAGTGCGTGTGCCTATCATGTCGGTATATACCGAGCCGTTGAGCGCAATTGACAGAATACTCTTGTTCTTGAAGATAAAGCTAACATAACTATTAATGTTATGCGTTACGGATGTCTTCAGATTAGGGTTGTTGACGCGGCGTGCAAGCGGATTGATGTCGTTATCGATAGGCATAAGCGACTCCATGCCGGGTTGGCTACTGCTAAGGCTATAGCTGACACTTACTTCAAACTTATCGTTCCACTTGTTGAAAAACAGCGAAGGTTCCACAAGCCACTTGCGGCGAACAGCCGTTGTGTCGACCGAGGCACAGCGGTAGTTGATGCGCTCGCGCACAAGACGGTAGGGCAGACTCAACGAGAAGTAAGTGTTGTTATGGTTGTACCGCAGAGTAGGCTCACCTTTATACTGACGTGTCAGCAAGCGGTAAGTCTTGCTATTCGGCATGTCGAGAGCAAGGAGCAGGGAGTCGCGGGTTGATGGCAAGCGGTCGAGCTGCTGCTGGTCGAAACGGTTGTATAAGCCGCCAAGCCGCTCAAGACGATAGTTTAGCAGGTTGGTAGAAATCATGTTCTGGTTATATTTATGGCTCAAACTTACCGTCCAATTGTTCAGCATAATACCATATTCTACGACTGCACCATAGTTGTAGGAATTGTTGTGGCTGTCGGCATAGACACGTCGCAGGTCGTTCTTGTTCTCGCGCAGATACTCGTTGTTAGAAAGGCTGAAACTATCCTGAGGCTTGTTGGATGTGTAGCTGCCGTTCAGATTGAAGCCGAGCCTGTCGCCCCAGGGCAGGACAAATCCAAACATAAGGTTCTCGTTGACTGATGTTGTGCGAAACTTTGTAAGGCTTATTGTCTGCGAGCGGTTGGTGGGGGTATCTGCTGTCATATTGCCTTCCGAATCGAATGTGGCACGCTCAGAAGAGGAATTGTTGGTGCCGTCGCCATAGTTGAACGATGTTGACGACTCTAGATAAAACGTACTCTCATCGGTGTAAGTTATCTTGTTGTTGGCATTCAGGCGAAACTCCTTCTGCACGGAGGTTGAGCTGGAACGGTTGAAGATGTTGCCTGCCGAGGCAAACTGTTCGCTTGAAGAGCGTGTGATGTCGGTAACATCGTTCCATGAAGCTATGGCATCGAATTGCTCGCGCAAGCTGCCCGACTTATTTTGTGTGCTAAGACTCGTGCCCACCTGCTTGGTGATAGTCTGACCTTGCGGACTGTTCGACGGACTCCAGTCGCCTTCTCTTCCCGGACGGCGGTTCTCATTGACGTTGTTCACATTGCCAAAGACGGAGAAACGGGTGTGGTCGTCGTAGTAAAGTCCGAAGAGACGCGCCATGTAGCGTTGGCGTGTGCCTCCTGCCACTTCGGCATTCGATATGTATCCACGGTTGTACTCACGCTTCAGCTCCACATCCATCACGTAGTCTTTCTTCTCAACCTCTGTGCCGACAAGCCGGCTCTTCTCGGTTGAGTTATGATAAACCTTAAGGTCTTGCACAGTATAGTGAGGCAGATTGTCGAGCATAATCTTGTTGTTGCCCTTGAAGAAGTCTTTGCCGTTGAGTGTGAGGTAGTCAATCTTTTTGCCATTCACATAGATGTCGCCATTGCTCTTGATCTCGGCTCCAGGCAACTGGCGCACAAGGGCGTCGAGCATAGAGCCGTCGGGCACGTTGAAGGCACTGGCATTATACACGAGTGTGTCGCCACGATAGGTGAACTTAACCTTGGTGCCCGTAACCACCACTCCGTCCAAGTCCACCTCTTTATATATGTCGCTTTGGGCGAGTTTCTTCAGGTTAAGGTCGGGCATCTTGAAGCCGCGGTTGCGTGCCACGCGCTTAATCTCGTAGTCTTGACAGTTGGAAGCATAGCCCTCACACTCTGCCTTTACGATGTATTTTTCGGGCTTAGCCTCCACCTCAAAGCGCGCATAATAGTCGTTCTGCCTTCCTCTACAGATGGTTGTGTCTACAATCGTGCTGTCACGTCGCATCAAGGTTACGCGAGCCTTGAGCCTCACACCCGTAAACGAGTCCTTGACAATCTGTCCCAGCATTACAGTACGCTTGGGCTTGTCGGTCTTGGCGTTTTGTGCCGCTCCTCCTATTACGTTGAATAGGAGGAGAAGCAATAACGGTAAAAGATACTTTGTTTTCATAAGTAAGAAAGATTATTTGGATGTTTCTACTGTTTCCTTAAACCCTCGTGCACCATCTTCACAAATCCTCCATTGGTCAAAATGTCCTTGACATCGTGCTGGCCTATGCGCAGACGATACTCTATGATTCCGCCTTTGTGATGGAATGGAGCGGTAGAGAGATAACGCCAGGCGTCATTATGCAGAACATTGTCCACCCATGTGGTACTGTCGTTTTGCTGGCACAATAATGGTATCTTGCGGCTTTCCTCCCACAACAATCCTTTGAGCGGAATGTTTGAGGCTGAGCCATAGCCGTCGAGACGCAATATAGAGAGACACTTGCCCTCGTTCCACACGCTAAGCGTAGCATCAACAACCGAACAGCTCGAAAGACACTCAAGCACATAGTCGCCCTCTTCCTTAGCCTCCTTGCGGCTCATGGCAAACTCTATAGGCTGGTTGCTCTTGTCTGCCCTGATGCGTATAGGATTCTTTTCCATGCACAAAGGGTCTTCGTCCGACCAACCATAGATAGTCTCGCCGAAGTTCTTGGCTACTTCTATGTTCCAGCCATTCTGCGAAGTCAATTCCCAGTTGTTGCGGTCCATATAGATGCCATTGTGCGTATTTTCCAATCTATCGTATTCTCTGTTTTGCTTCTGCATCTGTATGCCCATCATTACAAACATAATGAAGCCTAACGTCATCGCCACAATCCAAATACCGGTAAGCATAGCTATAATGCCTGTCCGCATTGGCTTGGGTTCCGACTTAAAGGAACGGACGACAAGGAGCAACGGCAACAGAGCTACGATGAAACCACACAGAGCCGACACTATCATATAGACTTCCAGGTAAGGCAAAGATGCCAAAACACTCAGGGTAATCTCGTCGTTGGTGAAAAGTCGTACAAACGGATCGCCTATCACGGAATATGCTATAGAGAAGAGGAGATAAGCAAGGGCAAAGGCTGTCATTACAGAGAAGAAGCTAAGCGCAGCTATCTTTATGCAGAACTTCAGAATCTCGGCTATTCTTGACAATACATTGCCCCCTTTGACACGCTTTGTGCTTGGCTTTACCTGCTCCTCAGCCTCGGCAATGATAGCCTTGCTTATCGACTCGGGCGTAACCTCCTTGCCCGTCATGCAGAGTCGCTCCTCGGTTGTTCGTGCTACTGGAGCCACAAGCCACAGAGCTATATATATAATTATAGGTATGGTGAAAAGCAGACCGAATAAAGGACGGAGGAAAAAATAACGCAATGTCTGGTTGAGGGCAAATGCCGCCATAAGAAAGAGTACTATGCCTACTCGCCATACCACTATGTCGCCTCCACCACAATAATGACACAATCCGGAGATAACACCTCCGCCTATCTTGTCCTTACCGTCGCGATAGAAACGATGGGTGCTCACGTGATGCAGCACACGGTCAATCCATTTGCCGCCAACAGTTTCTTTTGCAGTTGTGTTGCTGTCGGTATTGTAGGAAGAGTGGGAATCGTTATCGCTCTGACCGTTGCTATCGTTGACTGCTTCTGCATTAGAAGCCTCTTCTGTAGTAGGATCGGCAGTCTCCCCTTCCACGCTGTCCATTTCATCGGGATTGCCAATGCTGCTGATAATCTGCTTCACGGCATTGATATCAATTGCAGTCATACCACTTTCCTTCAAGTTCCACAGATGTTCTGCCACACGATGCTCTATGTCGTCGAATATCTCGTCGCCACCATCGCACTTGGCAAAATAGCTGCGCATGTTGTCAAGATAGTTCTCAAGAAGTGTGCAAGCGTCCTCGTCGATGGCGTAGAGTGTACCGAAGAGGTTTATGTTGATGTTCTTCTTCATAATTAAATTCAGATTTCAGGGTTATTCATTCGGTTTTATGTTCTTTAATACGGTTACGGTGTGGGCTATCTCTTGCCACGCCTTGTCGAGTTCGCTAAGCGTAGCCTCACCATCGGGTGTAAGAGAATAGTATTTGCGTGGAGGGCCTTGTGTAGACTCCTGCCACTCATAGCCAAGCAAGCCGTCCTTCTTAAGACGTGTCAGAAGCGGATAGAGCGTACCTTCAACCACTATCAGTTCAGCCTCCTTCAAGTTTGCTATGATATCGCTGGCATAGGCTGCACGATGGCGCAACAACAGCATTATGCAATACTCAAGCATTCCCTTACGCATCTGCGATTTAGCGTTGTCTATATTCATTGCTTTAGGTTTTAAATGCGTTAGTATATGTTTTCGATTGCAAATGTATGCATAATCTAAGTACTATGCAATACATAGTACTGTAAAATATCGATATTAAGTATATATTTAACCTTTGTTTGCAATGCTACTCTCAACAAAAGAATTTAATTTGAGCATTGTCAGAAAATCATTTGACTTTTGTTGATTGTCGGCGTTTTTGTTGTATCTTTGTCATTAGTATAAAATAAAACAAACTATTAGGTTATGACGAAGAAGGAACTATATACGCGTGTACTCTCTTATTTTCGCGAACTTCATCCCGAAGTAACTACCGAGCTTGAGTTTGGCTCGGTGTTTCAGTTGCTTGTGGCTGTTGTGTTAAGTGCCCAATGTACAGACAAGCGTGTCAATCAGGTTACGCCCGAATTGTTTGCGCATTATCCTAATGCACAGGCTATGGCTGAGGCTGATGAGTCTGAAATTTATGAATATGTAAAGAGCGTGAGCTATCCAAATGCCAAGGCTCGCCACCTTGTTGAACTCTCGCGTATGCTTGTTGATGAATATGGTGGCGAGGTACCTAACGACTTTGATGCATTGCTGCGTCTGCCGGGTGTAGGTCGTAAGACTGCCAATGTTATGCAGGCTGTAGCATTCGGTCAGTCGGCAATGCCAGTTGATACGCATGTGTATAGGGTAAGTCATCGTTTGGGACTGGTGCCGAGTACTGCCGATACTCCGCTGAAGGTAGAGAAGATGCTGGTAAAGCATATTCCTGCCGAAGACTTGGCACGTGCTCATCATTGGCTGTTGCTGCACGGACGCTATGTGTGCACATCGCGCAAGCCACATTGCGACAAATGCGAACTGAGCAATATCTGCCCTAAAAAGATTGAGAACTCGAAACTACAATAGTCCTAATACACTACCTGACCTATGAACACCCAAATGTATCCGTTTCTGCGTATTGCCATAGTGCTGGTTGCCGGCATTATGGTTGGTGACATGCTGTATGGGCATGTGCCGGTTAGAGTGGTGCTTTGGGCGCTTGCGGAATTGGTGTGCGCTACTATTGTGGCGTATAATAAGTCGGGCAATCCTCTTATGACAACGTCATTGCTTATGCTTGATGTTTTTGTGTTGGGTATGTGGAATGTCGGTAGGGTAGAGCAGCGGTTGGACGTGCCTCTCAATGGGGAGGAGGAGACGATAGAAGCTGTTGTTGCCGAACGTCCCGTTGTAGGGTTGCGTACAATAAGATGTATGCTGATTGTGGCAGACGGGCGACTTACTGGACGGCGTATAAGTGCTTACTTTCATAAGGATAGTATGGCAGAAGATGCGCGACAGTTGGCTGTGGGCGATGGCGTTCGAGTTGTTTCGCGACTGAAGGCTATTACCAATAGTGAACGACGACAGAACGGTCATTTCGATAATGTGCGTTATCAGCATGTACATGGCATCGTCGCGCGTACATATATAAATAAAGGTGGCTGGAAAAGGTCTCGTGTCAGCATGCGTAAGCTTGGCTTAATGCTTCGGGTTCTTATCGGGATGCGTTCGGGTCGCGACCGCTTGTTGTCGCAATGTAATTTGCATAATATGTCGGAGTCGGCATACGCCGTTGTAGCAGCAATGACAATGGGCGACCGTAGTGGGCTGACACGTGAATTGCGCCAATCGTATGCCGCTTCGGGTGCGTCGCATGTACTTGCTCTTTCGGGTATGCATCTTGGTGTTATATACGGTTTGCTGTCGTTATTGTTCGTACATCATCGCATGCGTGTGTTGGGACAGGTGCTTGCTATGGTTGTCATATGGGCTTATGCGACTCTTGTCGGTATGCCGCCGAGTGTGTTGCGTTCGGCAACAATGCTCACCATTTTTGCATTCGTGGTTTTGACGGGTCGCCGACAGGTATCGCTAAATACACTTGCCTTTGCTGCTGTGGTGCAGTTGGCGATAAATCCGTTGAGTCTTTGGGATGTCGGATTCCAGATGTCGTTTCTTGCTGTGCTTGGCATCGTGATGTTGAACTTGCGGCTACGCGATGTTGCAACGCCAATATGGCTTAGTCGTTGGCGCGTGATAAGGTGGATGTGGTCGCTTGTTAAGGTTTCGTTGGCGGCACAGATAGCCGTAGCTCCGTTGTCGATGTATTATTTCGGAACATTTCCGTGCTATTTCCTGCTAACCAATTTGATAGCCGTTCCGTTGGCTATGCTCATTCTCTACATTTCTGTAATAATGTATTTATTAGGTTTTTGGGTATGGATGCAGGGGATAGTAGCCACATGTGTAGGATGGATGGCAACGCTTATGAACACGTCGCTTGGATTTATAGCCTCCCTGCCAGGCGCCTGTATGTATGGCATACATATAAACGCGAGGCAGGTGTGGCTGATGTATGCGCTACTGCTGGTAGCGTATTTAATGTCGTATTATATTGAACGCAGGAACATAACTACTGCGTCGCGGTCGGCTTTGGACAAGTTGTAGAACTTCAATGCTGCGTTGTAGGCATGCGAGTTCTTTGAGTAAGCGTGCCACATGATGGCTTCTATCTCGTTGCGAGCACGACAGTCGTGCAGACGTTCTGTACCTGAACCGTTGACACCGGCAAGTCCTCTACCCCACAATGGAGTTGTGCGGCACCATGAATTATGGATGTCGTTGATCATGTAGAGTTTGTGCTGCATCATGTCCGAGTAAGGATAGATGGTTTGGTTGGCATAGCGTGGCAACTTCTTGTCGGCAATCATATTTGGAGTCCAGTAGTTGTCGGAGCCTGTCTTCCATGACGGGCGGTGGCAGCTGGCGCAACCAATCTCGTTAAACACCTTCTTGCCCTGCTGAACGCGAGCATTGTTGAGGTTGCGTGCACGTGGAATGGCCAAGCCACGATGCCATACCATAAAGTCGTAGAACTTGTCAGCCGACATCTCCGGCTTAAAGTTGTGCCATTCGTTGTCAAACTGGTTGGTACTCGGCTTAAGCAGATTCTCAACCTTAGTAGCTATCTTGTCGTCGGTATCAGCCCAGAATGGCGACGTAGGGTCTTTCTTTATCTTCTCTATCACCTCCTTGTCGGCAGCCATTGCTGCCGCCCAAGCATCTGTAGTGTAGAGCTTCGGACGGTCGGGACGTGTAACGTTGGTGATATTCCATATAGCGTTAGCACCAGGTCCGTCTTGAAGTGTAGCACGTGTCAAGGCATATGTGAAACGCTTAATCATCTTCTTGCCTTCCTCGCCATTGGCATACTTACCAGCACCTATTGTTGCTGTATACCATGCGCCGGCGGCAAAGTCATTGGCATTGGCATCCCAAAAGTTGGGATTCACGTATTCGCTCACATCAGCCACCTTTGCAACATTCTTATAATAATTGGCAGTAGAGGCATACTGAGCCTTGAGGTCGTCCTCGGTAATAGCATCGAGCAGACCAGTACCCATCACACCGATGGTCGACTCCATACGAACTGCTACAGCCTTGTTGCCCGTGTCGTAGGGATTGGGGCTTGTACGGAATGCCGAACGCGGAATTGTCACTTCAGGATATATCAGCGAATATTTCTCGCCATCGGGAAACTGCATTGGCAATCCGCTCTCCATTGCTGTCACCTCATGCCATTGGAGATTAACCTGACTTTCGTCGATAGGAGCCTTGAAAGGCTCTGTTGCTTGTGTCTGTGGCATGCCAGTCACTTCAGCCACATAACCACCATCGTTGCTGTTGGCTCCGTCTGTAGGATGATATACGGCGAGCAGATAGCCGTTGCCGTTGCTATACTGTGTGGTGTATGAGTCCATGCGGCGACCATGTCCGTAGTTGGGATGGCAGTCGAGGCATGAACGGCGTACTGAAGCAGGACCAAGACCACCAAAGCCTGATGCTGCTGAAGTGAACTGACGCTCAAAGAACTTCTCGCCTGCATTAAAGTTGTCGATAAGGCCCTGCTCAGTTACTGCAGGAGTCTCGTCTTCATAACAACCAGAAGTTACATTGTCGGTTGTGCCAAGCTCACCGCCAGGATACCATTCCTCCTTAGAGAAGTTGCCTACTGCCTGACCTACATACTTAGCGTCAGACTCGATTGGGTCTTCGCCATTTCCGCCAGGTGTAGGATCATCGTCAGAACATGATACCATTGAAAGCGATAAGCACATAGCCAGCGATCCGAAGAGGTAAATTTTCTTATTCATAATGTATTTAGATAATTTTGTTGTTCAAACGTAATAGGTGGGTATGACATTACCTGCCATACCCACGCAAGTATTTAATACTGATATGTGTTAGATAGCGTCCTGTCTGTTAATCCATGAACCAGCATTGTTGAGTTCTTCGTCAAGAGCTGATACAGCATCGATGCAATCCTTAACGCGCTGTGCACCCGGCTCCTCAACAAACGACTTACCGCTGTTCTTGGCTGTCTCAAGTGTCTGGATAGCTGTGTTGAGGGCATTGACAAGGTTGTTATAGCCTGAGTAGTTCATCTTCTTCAGAAGGCTCAACATAGAATTCTCTACAGGTGTTGTGGCATTGATGTCGCGTGTGCCATAGAGAGAGTTCTTGATTGAATAGATGTTGTCCTGATAGTCGATGAACGAACGGTGGCTGTAGGGTGACTCGATATAGTCGATAGACTCCTTCTCGCCATCCTCTGTTGTGCCACCTTGACCGGTGGCAACACGATAAGCCTGACCCAATTTCTGGTCGGCCACCTCAGCACAGATGTTTGAGCAACCGCCTACGAAAATCTGATTCATAGTGCCCTGCCATGACTGATAGCCTGTTATAGACGACGGAGAAAGCAAGTTCTGGCCAAAGCACATTGTGCCATTGTATGCAAGACCATTGTAGCGGAGTGTGCTGAACACGTAGCTACCCTCGCCGCTGAGGATTGCCTTTGTCTCGTTGCTTGCTGCGCTACCCATCCATGTGAACTCAAGAAGAGCTGTGATGTTGCGTACGTCGGCAGCTACAGCCTGAAGGAAGGCAAGCTCGTCTATACCCCTTACTGATTTCACGCCCTCGTCGGTATCATTAGCCTTGAGAGCCTCAACAGTACGATGTGCACCATTGCGGAAGAGCACGAACTCCATACCATGGAAACCAAGTACCGACTGGAACTCTGTGTTGTGATCAGAAACAAACTTGGCAGGGTTCTCGCTCTTGAAACCTGCGATAAGGGTCTCGTTCTTGAGCGCCTTCTCAAGCTCGTCACGGTCGAGTGGCCATGAGTCGATATGTGGGTCAAGCTCGTTGTCTGTTGCCGAACCGAAGAGGAATGCCTCGCTGCGCTCCCACTCACGACGTGTGTTCTTGAATGCCTCGCATGCTGCATTAATCTCGTTCTGTGTCATTGTGCCTGCTTCGGCTGACTTATAGAGGGTCTGTGCTGCGCTATAGAGTGTGCGTGCGTTAGAGGCAAGAGCCTGGTATGTAGGATAAACTACAGCCTGCACGTAGTTCTTTGTCACCTTCTGCATCTCCTTGTCTGAGCTGCTTATTGATGTTGTGGCCTGGCCAACATCAGGAAGGTCGAATTCCCCGTTGCCGCCATTGTCGCTGCTACAAGCTGTAAATCCGATTGTCATGGCTCCAAGAAGGAACGCCATTACGAAATTCTGAATCTTTTTCATCTTTTTTACTACTATTGATTATTACTATTGGTTATCCGCTTTTTTTAGAGGAACTGTCCTTGATAAGCTACACCGATGTTTAATGCTGGCTCATCGTTATACTGCGATTTGAGCTTGCGGTAGCTGTATTCAGCCTTTACGCAAATCTGTGGCAGGGGGTAATAGTTAAGGCCACCGGCGAAAATCTTCTTGCTTGTATATTCTTTCGAACTGCCAATGCATGAGTTGTAATACTCAAAATGACCGAACACATAAAGCTTCTGTCTGTCGGCACGCAGTTTGGCAATCTGTGAGAAGATGTCGTAGCCAACCTCAATGCTTGTGGCTATTGCATGTGAACCGAACACCTGGTTGCTTTCATACGGCTTCACATACTGAGTGCCAGGCTTGCGTATTGCGCTGATGGTTTTAGCATCGCTCACATATCCATAGTCGGCATTGCCACGTGCCACCCAATTGTGGGCATTGTACGTGAAGTCGAATGCTCCAAGATAGATGTTGCCTTTGATGTTCTTGTTTTTGCCAGTCTCCATGTCGTGAGGTACGGCGTTGTGCATAGACTGTCCGTAGTAGCCGCTCACTCCAAGTCGCAAGCCTGGTATGGTGTAGTTGTCTATACGGGCAGAAAATCCGTACTTGTTGGCAGTCTCAAACTCAAAAGGCTTGGTTGTGCCAGGCTTTATCCACTGGTCGCGTGAGAATTGCCATGCATCCAAACCTGCTACCATCTGTGCTTCGTAACGGAAGTCGCCTATATGGCCCCACAACGACACACCGGTCTGATGCCATGTACATGGCAGAATGGTGTTTTCGCCCTCAGGGCGATATACGGTGAAGAAGTTGAGTGGCTCGTGATAGGCGTTGGTCAGTCCAAACGGTACTACAATATGGCCGGCACGAATGTTCAGAAAACGCCCGAACGACTTCTGAATCCAGAACTGCTCAAGTTCAACCTCACCGCCGCGCTCTTGTTCCTGCTCAAACTCAATGGCCTCTTCTGCTTCGTATTCTATTGCCGAACCGGTACCGCCATGCTCGAATTCAATCTCAGTACCAAGGCTCCAACCCTTACCGAAGTTGTAACCGAGATATATAACGGCATGGGGTATGTCGAAACGTCCATGGCTTGGATCGTTCTTGCGACTGCTTGCCGAACTGTAGCGGTTGCCTGAGTCGCTGTAGAAATTGCGGCTGAATGCAGCTTCACCATAACCGCCGACGCTGAGGCGATTGCCCTTGGCATGCTGCATAACACTGTCGGCTGCTACTGTCTGTGCCTGAATGGCAAGCGGAGAACACATTGCTGCAGCGCAAGCCATAGTAACGATAGTCGTCTTCATAATTCTCTTGTTTTTTAATGATTTTTTGCGATTGCAAAGGTATTATGAATAAAAAAGGTGAGCAATACCTAAATTTTGGTAAATAAAAAATTCAAAATACCTACATATAGTGATTGTCTGTTTCGTCGTTTTTTTATTATTTTGCACCTGTAATATAATATAATGTATAGCATGGCTGTTTTACAATAATCGTACAGCCATAATCTTTAGGTAACAAAGATACACAGGTAATAAGCAGACAAATATGAAGCAACAGAAAATGTATGAGCCCGAGGACAAGATGATTTCTCTTATCAGGGACAACTACAACCTTCTGCAGAGCCTTGGCAGCTTCGGCATCAGCCTTGGTTTTGGCGACAAGACAGTAAGTCAGGTGTGCGAGGAACAGCATGTAGACACATATACATTCCTTGCGGTGGTGAACTTTACAATTAATGGTTACCGCGATTTTGATGATGCATCGCGATTGTCGATGCCAACTCTGTTGCAGTATCTTAAGGCAAGTCATGCCTATTATATTGACTTCCAGCTGCCGTTTATACGCAAGGAACTTGCCGAAGCGCTCGACGAAAATGACAATCTGGCACGTCTCATAATGAAACTGTATGACGAATATGCGCGTTCCATAACCACACACATGCGCCATGAGGAGCGAGTGGTCTATCCTTATGTTGAGGCTCTGCTTGAAGGCAAGCCGGTTGGCGGCTTCGAGATAGACATGTATTCGAAGCATCATAGTCAGGAGAGTACCAAACTGCGTGAGTTGAAGAGTATCATCATTAAATATCTGCCCAGCGACGGATTGCACAACAACCAGCTTTCGGCCACATTATATGATATATATAATAATGAGGAATGGCTTGCGTTGCATGCCCAGGTAGAGGAACAGATATTCATTCCTGCTGTACGACGTCTTGAGCATAAGTCGAAGCAGAATGATGTGACGGCTAAAATTTCAGATATGATCAGTCGAAACCAGGAAGGCTCAGAGGCTCTTGGCGAACGTGAGAAGGATGTAATTGTAGCCTTGGTGCAGGGAATGACCAACAAGGAAATAGCCGACCATCTGTGTATATCGGTAAATACAGTCATAACTCATCGACGCAACATTGCGCGTAAGTTGCAGATACACAGCCCGGCAGGACTGACCATTTATGCAATAGTTAATAACTTGGTTGATATTTCTTCTGTGAAGTTGTAAAATTGTAGTACAATTAACAAGATTTAAGGCGGAAAATTTTTCCGCTTTTTTTATTGTTTGTGTATATAGGTATCGTTTTTTTGTAGTATCTTTGCAGTCGTTTCCAAGACATAAAACGAATAACTTTTATTTTTCGGAATTAAAGAAAGTTTTCCAAAACGGAAAACTTTTGCTCTTCGAAAAAATCAAAAGTTTTCCCAAAAGTGTAACTTGGGCAATCACTATGACTTGATAAGATTGACTTAAAAAACTATATATAACAATGAAAGATTTTATAATAACCAAGCGCGACGGATCGCAAGACCGTTTCTCTTTAGATAAGATAATGAACGCTATTATCAAGGCGTTTCAGTCGGTAGATGAACCAGTTGACTTGAGTGCTATCTCTAAGATACTCAGTCACTTGAATATAAGCGAGGGCATCACTGTAGAGGATATTCAGAACCAGGTGGAAGAGGCTCTTATGCGCGAGAATTATTATAAAGTCGCCAAGTCGTTTATGCTCTATCGCCAGCGTCACAATGAAGATCGCGAGACTCTCGAGAAGTTGAAGTTCCTGACAGATTATTGCAAAGCATCGAATGCTGCAACAGGTTCGAAGTTTGACGCAAATGCAAACGTGGAGCACAAAAACATTGCCACACTTATCGGCGAACTTCCCAAGTCAGGCTTTATTCGCTTGAACCGTCGCATGCTTGTCGACCGTATCAAGCAGATGTACGGCAAAGAACTCGCCAATGAGTATATCGACAAGCTCACACATCACTTTATATATAAGAACGACGAGACATCGCTTGCCAACTATTGTGCGTCAATAACAATGTATCCGTGGCTTGTCAACGGTACAGGCCCTATCGGTGGCAACTCTACAGCGCCTACAAACATCAAGTCGTTCTGTGGCGGATTCGTCAATATGGTGTTCATGGTATCGAGCATGTTGAGCGGTGCTTGTGCTACACCTGAATTCTTGATGTACTTCAACTACTTCATTGGTAAGGAGTATGGTCTTGATTACTGGAAGGAACCAGACCGCGTCGTTGACCTCTCACTTAAACAGCGTACCATCGATAAGGTGATAACCGACTGCTTCGAGCAGATTGTTTACTCAATCAACCAGCCTACTGGAGCTCGCAACTATCAGGCTGTGTTCTGGAATGTGGCTTATTATGACCAGCCATACTTCGAAAGTCTCTTTGGCGAATTTGTCTTCCCGGACGGTTCAAGACCTGATTGGGCGGGACTTTCATGGTTGCAGAAGCGCTTCATGAAGTGGTTTAACAAGGAGCGTACGAAGGCTGTGCTCACATTCCCGGTTGAAACAATGGCGTTGCTCACCAAGGATGGTGATGTAATAGATAAGGAGTGGGGCGATTTTACAGCC
Organism: Leyella stercorea; assembly: GCF_021531655.1. The sequence goes on from NZ_JADYUF010000047.1 coordinate 16,505, forward strand.
GAGATGTACTCTGAGGGACACTCGTTCTTCACATATATGAGTGACAATGCCGACTCGCTGAGTTCATGCTGCCGCTTGCGCAACGAGATTCAGGACAACGGCTTCAGCTATACACTCGGTGCCGGTGGCGTGTCTACTGGTTCGAAGAGCGTGCTCACCATCAACCTCAACCGTTGCATACAGTATGCTGTAAAGAACGGTCTTGACTATGCCGAATACCTTTCGGAGGTTATCGATCTCTGCCATAAGGTGCAGTTGGCATACAACGAGAACCTCAAGGATTTGCAGAAGCAGGGTATGTTGCCGCTGTTTGATGCCGGCTACATCAATATGAGCCGTCAGTATCTAACGATTGGCGTCAACGGACTTGTTGAAGCAGCAGAGTTCATGGGACTTCAGATCAACGACAATCCCGACTATCTGCACTTCGTACAGAAGGTGCTTGGACTCGTTGAAAAGTACAACAAGCAGTATCGCTCGAAGGAGGTTATGTTCAACTGCGAGATGATTCCAGCCGAGAATGTGGGCGTTAAGCATGCCAAGTGGGACCGTGAGGACGGCTATTTTGTACCGCGCGACTGCTACAACAGCTACTTCTATGTAGTAGAGGACGACTCGCTCAACATCGTTGACAAGTTCAAGTTGCACGGCGCTCCATACATCGAGCACCTCACAGGTGGTTCGGCTCTGCATATGAACCTTGAGGAACACCTTTCACAACCGCAGTATCGCCAGTTGCTGCGTATCGCTGCCAAGGAAGGATGCAACTACTTTACATTCAACATTCCTAACACTATCTGCAACGATTGTGGTCATATCGACAAGCGATACCTTAAGGAATGCCCCGTATGTCACAGCAAAAACATCGACTATATGACACGTATCATTGGTTATCTGAAGCGTGTGAGCAACTTCTCGCAGGCTCGTCAGGAGGAGGCCAAGCGTCGTTATTATGCCGAAGTTGACAAGGAGCTGAACGAGGCTTAAGTCAATAATACTGATTATAAACATCCCTTTAAATAAGAATATAGACAATGCTGAATTATCTGAATACAGGAATTGTTTTCCAGGAGATACCCGACGAGGTGACGTTATCTATTAACATCACCGGGTGTCCGTGCCGCTGCCCCGGGTGTCACAGTCAATATCTGTGGGAGAACATAGGCCAACCGCTTACGCCGATGGTTCTCGACCAGTTTATGAAACAGTATGGTGGTGATATAACTTGCATTTGCTTCATGGGCGGCGATGCCGATCCTAAGTATGTAAGCCAGCTTGCGCAGTATCTGCATCGGGAACATGAGAATCTGAAGGTGGCTTGGTATAGCGGTCGACAGCAGTTTCCGAAGAACATACGCAAGCGCGATTTCGACTACATCAAGCTCGGTCCGTATATCGAACATCTTGGTTGTCTGAAGGATCGCACCACCAATCAGCGTCTATACAAGCGTGCTGTAGGCGATGATTTTACCGATATAACATCACGTTTTTGGAAAAAATAATGACTAACGAATTTTGTAAAAAGCCAAGTATAGCAATCGTAGACCCCAACACACTTGCTGTGTTGGGGTTGACTCATTTATTGGAGTCGGTAATGCCGATGATAGAAATCGACGCGTTCGCATCGTTTGCCGAACTTGAGGCAAACCATCCCGAACGTTATTTTCATTACTTTGCCGATATGCGCATTGTGCTTGCCCACATGGGTTTCTTTCAGTCGATGCGCCACAAGACCATTGTACTTGCCAATTCTGCTGTAGACAAAGCGTCGGCTTTGGGTTCGTTTCACACCATTTGTACCAACCAGCCCGAGAAGCAATTGCTTCGCTCCATCCTTATGCTCGAACAGCATGCCCACGCCAATGGTCGTAATTTGCCGCCCGTAGTGCATGCTCACAATGAGAATGCTGTGTCGTTGTCGTCGCGCGAGATTGAAGTGATGTCGCTTGTGGTGAAGGGATATATAAACAAAGAAATCGCTGACCAACTCAATTTGAGTCTGCCGACGATTATATCGCATCGTAAGAACCTTATGTCGAAGCTTGGTCTTCGCAGTGTTTCAGCCCTTACGATTTATGCCGTTATGCACGGATATGTTGATGTGAATGACATCAGAACGCTTTCTCTATAATAGTGCGCACTCCTTTTATTTTGGCGCCCTTTGAAATCTTTACTATGCGGTCGGCCGTCTTGCGTTCTACGGCCACGTAGGCATAGCGCTCATATACGTCGATGCGTCCTATCTCGCTGCCTTCAACTCCGCATGTCTTGCACAAATAGCCAAGAATGTCGCCCTTCGATATCTTGTCTTTCTTTCCTTTACCTATATATATGGTCGCCATGCGCGGCAACGGCACACGCTTCTTGCTGTTGTCGTCAAGTTTGTATTCCTCTGTTTTTTCCTTAACGTATTCGGGCAGATGCTCTTCGGGGCCAATCAGCATGAATGCGCGACCCGTTGCATCCCATCGTCCGGTACGTCCTACGCGGTGGATGTATTCGTCTTCGCCCACGGGCAGGTTGTAGTGTACTACGTTTGCTATGTCGGGGATGTCGAGTCCGCGTGCTGCGAGGTCGGTACCGACAAGGATGTTTGCCGAACCATTGGCAAAACGGTAAATGGCTTCCTCACGTTCGCGTTGCTCCTTACCTCCATGGAAGTCGCTGACAACATATCCCTCGCTGCGCAGGAATTGGCTCACACGCTCCACGCCGTCTCGATAGTTCATGAATACGATGGTCTGCTGATTGCCGAAGCTGCGTAGCAGAGTGTCGAGAGTGCCGAGCTTGTCGCGCTCAGGACATTGTACGGTGTACAGTCCGATGCGGTCGGGTGTCTGCTCCTCGTCGGTGAGGTGGTTGATGTTGATGGTGCGCTGCATACGAACGAATGAAGGCATCTCGTCGGAGTCGGTTGCCGAGAGCAGAATTCGGCGCTCGATGTTGGGCAGACTCTCCAAAGCCTTCTGCATTTCGGCGCGGAATCCCATACGCAGACACTTGTCAAACTCGTCGAGTACGAGCCAGCGTACACTCTCGGCGTTGATGTTGAGCTTGTCGATATGGTCGTTGAGTCGGCCTGGAGTGGCGAACACAATCTGTGGTTTGGTGCGCATTATCAGTCGGTGTTCGTCCATTGTGGCGCGACCGCCGTACAGGCAAGCCGAGCGCAGACCGCTGCCCATGCTCTGGAATACCTCGTGCGACTGCAGGGCCAGCTCTCTGCCAGGTACAATCACAACCGCCTGCACCTCGTCGCTGCCTGCATTGAGGCGCGAGGCGATAGGCAACAGATAGGCAAGAGTCTTTCCGCTGCCGGTAGGAGCCAGCACCACAACATCTTTGTCGGAGTGCAGAATGGCATCTGACGTTTCTTCCTGCATCGCATTAAGGCTGTCGATGCGTAGCTTTTGCAATATGTTTTCTATGTTCATTGTCTTGTTGTTAATTGTTATTGAATGTTTGTATGCCACCACTGTAGGGTGGGTTTACAGCACTGGTGCAAGCAGATGGGCAAACCATCCTACGAATTTCTGCCACGGTGTGCGGAATTTCTTCCACTTCTTTGGGGTGAGCAGGAAGCTCTTTGTCTTGTCGCGGTCGAACATCTTGGACAGTTGTGCGGTGGTGCAGCGGTCGATTATCACGGCATTCTCTTCGTAGTCGAAGCGCAGGCTGCGTGAGTTGAGGTTGGCGCTGCCCACGGTGCAGAATCGTCCGTCAACCATGATAATCTTGGTGTGATGAAATCCCGGTTCGTAGATGTACACGTCTACTCCGTGCTTCATCAGGTTATGGACGTTGTAGAACACGCAGTCGGGCGTAAGCGGAATGTCGCTGTGTGCCGAAACCATCACTTCCACCTTTACGCCTCGCTTCACAGCCCGTCGCAAAGCTTTCTTCAGCGTATGGTTGAGCGTGAGGTAGGGATTGACAAGCTTTATGCTGTCCTGCGCATAGTTGATGGCATTGGTGTAGAATGTTCGTATAATCTTGTTTGATGTGCGCGGTTCGCGGTTGATTATGCCCACCATCTTCTTGCCGGCAGAGCTGCAGGTGTCGGGTTTGAGTCCTTTGAAGTAGTATCCGCCGTGTATTCCGCGGAAGTACTTTGCGCCGTGTATGTTCTGCTTGGCAGTCTTGTTCCATATTCTGAGGAATATGGCTTGCAGCGTGTTCACCTCTTCGCCGTCGATACGGCAGTGCATGTCGCGCCATTCGCCCACCTGCTTGGTGCCGTTGATGTAGTAGTCTGCCACGTTCATACCGCCTGTATAGGCTATCTGTCCGTCGATGACAACAATCTTGCGGTGGTCGCGATGCAGCACGTGATTAATCCACGGAAAGCGTACGGGGTCGAATTCGAATATCTCGATGCCTTTGGAGCGTATGCTCTTGAGGTGGCGTTTCAGCAGCGGTTGGTTGTTTGAGTCGTTGCCGAATCCGTCGAACAGTGCGCGCACTTCCACTCCTTCCTTTGCCTTCTCAGCGAGCAGGTCGAACAGGAGTGAGGCTATTGAGTCGTTGCGGAAGTTGAAGTATTCCAGATGGATGCTGCTTCTTGCCTGGCGTATAGCCTGAAACATGTCGTCGAATTTCTCCTGACCGCTCATCAGCAGAGTCACGCTGTTGTCATCCGAGAACTTCACGCCCTCCTCTTCCAGTTTGTCTACTATGAGCGAGTCGCTTGTCTGGGCCGACACTTCAGCCATTGTGCACAGACAAGCGATAAAAGTAATTATTATTGATTTCAATCTCATTATTATATATATAATATGTGTGCAAAGGTACTACAATTTTTTGTACCTATGTATTGCTATTCCATAAAACATATAGTAAATTGGAGATTTGAAACACTTTTTGCCGTATGTTATTATTCGTAATGCTCTGTGGGCTTGCTTTGTTTATGACGTTGGCACCCCATCATTCTGCTGTGTGTTTTTGCCCGAAATTCTATTGCGCTGAAAATGTAGTCCTTTTGGGTTGCAAAAGGAGTCCTTTTGAAGTGCAAAACGAGTCCTTTTGGAGAGTAAAACGAGTCCTTTTGGAGAGTAAAACGAGTCCTTTTTGAGAGCAAAAGGAGTCCTTTTGGTTTTTGCAGGTTTTACTGTTGGCGATAGATGTATAAAAACAGAAGCGCCTTGAGAGCGTAAAGTCATTCTTGGTCAATGCTTTAACGCTTTCAAGGCGCTTGTTTATGTCCGTTCAGTCCGAATGCTTCCGGATGGTGCTGGGATGCGTTATTCGGCTGATACGAATTCGTCGAGGAATCGGGTGTCGTTCTCCGAGAACATGCGAAGGTCTGCCACGCGATACTTAAGGTTGGTGATGCGCTCGATGCCGAGACCGAAAGCGTAGCCGGTATAAACCTTGCTGTCGATGCCGCAAGCTTCAAGAACGTTGGGATCTACCATACCGCAACCGAGGATTTCTACCCATCCGGTGTGCTTGCAGAAGCCGCAACCCTTGCCGCCGCAGATGTGGCACGAGATGTCCATTTCTGCACTTGGCTCGGTGAAGGGGAAGTAGCTTGGGCGCAGACGTATCTTGGTGTCCGGACCGAACAGCTCGCGAGCGAAGGTGAGGAGCACCTGCTTGAGGTCGGTGAACGATACGTTCTTGTCGACATACAGTCCTTCGAGCTGATGGAAGAAGCAGTGTGCGCGTGCCGAGATGGCCTCGTTGCGGTATACACGACCCGGGCAGATAACGCGGATAGGCGGCTGCTGGTGCTCCATGATGCGGCTCTGGTCGTTGGATGTATGCGAGCGGAGCAGGATATTCTTAGTTACGTCGTTGGGGTTCTGCTCGATGAAGAACGTGTCCTGCATATCGCGAGCGGGGTGATCGGCTGCGAAGTTGAGCTTGGTGAACACGTGCAGGTCGTCGTCAATCTCCGGTCCTTCTGCCAGAGTGAATCCCATACGCTGGAATATGTCGATGATTTGGTTCTTGACGATGTTGAGCGGGTGGCGTGTGCCGAGCTGTATGGGGTATGCCGAACGGGTCAGGTCGAAGTCGTCAGCCGACTCTTCTGCCACCTCGTTCTGCTCTTTCAGCTCGTTGATTTTCTGCATTGCGAGCTGCTTCAGCTCGTTAATCTTCATTCCGACAGCCTTTTTCTGGTCGGCAGCCACATTGCGGAAGTCAGCCATGAGAGCCGTAATCTCGCCTTTTTTGCTTAGATATTTCAGTCTGAGCTGTTCAATCTCCTCGGCATTGCTTGCCTTGAGATTGCCCACTTCTTGAAGAAGTTGGTCTATCTTTTCTAAAATCATATCTTTGTATTTTATATTTTGCTTTGAAATTCAGTGCAAAGGTAATATTTTTTGACATAATAAAGAACTATATCGAAATAAAGTTGTACTTTTGCCGAAAATTTGAGGGATGTAATTAAGTCCACAATGTAGTATGAAAAAAGGTGTTTTGATTGTTGTGTGTGCCATTGTGGCATGCATGATTTGTTTTTCTTCGGCAGGATGTTCGGACAAGAAGCCTGCGGTGGTGGCCGATTCGGATAGTGTCCATGCTGACAGTATCGAGGCGATGGCCGACACTTTGGACCAGATTATAGCCGAGACTCCCATGCCGAAGGCTGCTGACGAGCTGTTCGACGACTTCTTCTTCAACTTCGCTGCCAACCGTAAGTTGCAGATGAAGCGCATCGTTTTCCCGTTGCCTGTTGTCAATGGCGCTGACACCACATTCGTTCCGAAGAAGCGTTGGAAGATGGAGCATTTCTTTATGCATCAGGATTTCTACACGCTTATTTTCGACAATATGCGTCAGATGAATGTTGTCAAGGACACAACTATCGGTAATGTAGTGGTGGAGCGCATCAATCTGCCGCGTCGGCATGTGCGTCAGTTTGTGTTCCGACGTGTGCGCGGACAGTGGATGATGACGTCTGTGGTCAATACGCGTATGCACAACAGTAAGAATGCGTCGTTCCTGTCGTTCTATCACAAGTTTGTCAACGACACCACGTTCCAGGTGGCAAGCATCAACGACCCGCTTGAGTTTGCAGGTCCTAATCCCGACGACGACTTCGATAGGATGGAAGGAATTCTGGCACCCGAACAATGGCTGTCGTTTGCACCCGAACTGCCGCATTCCACCATATATAATATACTCTACGGACAGAAGTATTCGGAGAGCAATCAGAAGATATTCGTCATCCGCGGCATTGCCAACGGTCTGGAGACCGAGCTGACTTTCCGCCGCAAGGGTAGACATTGGAAACTAATGAAACTGATAATGTAATGAAGGACATACTCGATTGCAGCCTTTTGGCGCACAATACGTTCGGCATCGAGGCACGATGCCGTCGCTTTCTTGAGTTTGACACTGTAGACGAGGCGCGTCAGGTGGCGGTCATCCTCACACAGTCGGCCATGCCGTTCATCATCGTCGGCGAGGGCAGCAACCTGCTTCTCACACGCGACTATGAAGGCATTGTGGTTCATTCGGCCATACGCGACAAGTCGATGGTGATGGCTGACGCCAGTACCGAGACTGCCGACGACGTGTTCGTAAGCTACGGTTCGGGCGTGACGTGGGACGATGTCGTGGCTGAGAGTGTGGCAAACGGATGGCACGGAGCCGAAAACCTCTCGCTTATTCCGGGTGAAGTGGGAGCCAGTGCCGTACAGAACATAGGCGCTTACGGAGCCGAAGCCAAGGACTTGATATTCGATGTGGAGGCGGTAGAGATAGCTACGGGCAATGTGGTGCGTCTGTTCAATGCCGACTGCGAGTATGCTTATCGTCAGAGCCGATTCAAGCACGAGTGGAAGAACAAGTATCTCATTACGCATGTCACCTATCGCTTCTCGCGCACTTTCACCCCCGACCTCGACTACGGCAACATCCGCCATTCGCTCCAGAGCAAGGGCATAGCAACGCCCACAGCCGAAGAGCTGCGCCAGACCATCATCGAAATACGCCAAGCCAAGCTGCCCGACCCTAAGGTTATGGGCAATGCAGGCAGCTTCTTCATGAATCCCGTTGTGGACCGCGACGTCTACGAGCGCCTTGCTGCACGATACGAGGGTATGCCGCATTATGTGGTTGACCCGGAGCATATCAAGATTCCTGCCGGATGGATGATTGAGCAGTGCGGATGGAAGGGCCGTTCGCTCGGTAGGGCAGGGGTTCACGACCGTCAGGCGCTTGTGCTGGTAAACCGTGGTGGAGCTACAGGCAACGAGGTTGTGGCTCTGTATGAGCAGATTATAAAGGACGTGAAGGCCAAGTTCGGAATCGAAATACATCCCGAGGTGAACGTCATATAAAGGAACAGTGAAAAGGGAAAAGTGAAAAGGGAAAAGCACAGCGCATGCAGGCATATTGATTTTTCACTTTTCTCTTTTCACTTTTCCCTTTTCATTTGATGCTGCAATAGGATTTATAACTCTTCATATTTTTCGTTTCTCATTTTCATGGATACTTCACATGCCACTTCCGATTCTTCACACGGCACTCTTTACTCTTCACTTTCTACTCTTCACTCTTCACTCAAGGTTACTCTCCTTGGTACAGGAACATCGGGCGGAGTCCCGTCGCTGGGATGTCAGTGTGACGTTTGTCGCAGCACCGACCCACGCGACCGTCGTCTGCGTTGCGTAGCCCTTGTTGAGTCGGCCGCTACACGTGTGCTCATCGATTGCGGACCCGACATACGCCAGCAGCTCATGCCGTTGCCGTTCAAGCCGTTCGACGCAATCCTCATGACCCATATCCACTACGACCACGTGGGAGGCATCGACGATTTGCGCCCCTTCTCGGTGTTCGGACAAATCCGGCTTTATGGCGACGACAAGACGTGCAGGCAGATACAGAATGTAATGCCCTATTGCTTTGGCGACCATCTTTATCCCGGTGTGCCACGACTCGAAATGCACGAGATATTCCCCCATGTGCCTTTGCATATAGGCGATTTGACCATTGTGCCCATACAGGTGATGCACGGCAAGATGCCGATACTCGGTTTCCGCATCGGAACGTTTGCCTATATCACCGACATGAAGACCATTGCCGCCTCCGAACTACCATATCTTGAAGGAGTGGAGACACTTGTGGTCAATGCGTTGCGGTTTGAGAAGGAACACCACTCGCACCAGTTGGTCGATGATGCAGTACGCTTTGCACGCAGCATAGGGGCAAAGCGCACCTACATCACACACGTGTGCCATCACATCGGACTATATACCCAGGCCCAGCAACGCATGCCCGACGGCGTGACACTGGCTTATGACGGGATGGTGATAAACGTGGATGCCAAGTAACGAAGCCCCTTTGGGCAAAAGGAATACTTTTAACAATCTTTATGTGCCATACAGACCGCATATTATAATATATTTTGTAATTTCGCAGCTAAATGGCATACTACACCATTTTAAAATGGCACACGAACGTAGTGCTGTAACATAGAACATTAAAAACAAAAATTCTAATAACTACATTGGTATGAAGAAATCATTGGTATTGTGCGCAGGTGTATGCGTGGCATTGTCTTTCACAAGCTGTAAGTCGAACGAGAGTGCCTATAAGAAAATGTACGATAAGGCTCAGGCCAAGCACGAGCAGCCGGCCACTCAGCCAGTTCAGGAGCAGGCTCCGGTAGTAGCTCCGCTCGTAGAGAAGCCAGCCAATCAGGCTACTGTTATCGACAATTCTGACAACGTAGCTGTACGTTCGGAGGATTTCACTCTTGTTAGCGGTTCAGGTCTGAGCAACTTCAGTGTGGTTGTAGGTTCGTTCTCGGTTAAGGCTAACGCCGAGGGTCTCCAGAGCCAGCTCAACAACGCAGGCAAGAACGCCCAGATTGTGTACAACTCAGAGCGCGGACTCTATCGCGTAGTAGCTGCCACATTCGCTACAAAGTCGGAGGCTGCAAGCTCACGCGACCAGCTCATCGGCCAGTATCCAGGTGCTTGGTTGCTGTATAAGAAGTAAATCCGTGTCTCGAATACTTTCAATTGACTACGGCAAGAAGCGCACTGGCTTGGCAGTTACCGATCCATTGCAGATTGTTCCAGGCGGATTGGCCACTGTGGCAACGTCCGACCTTATGAAATATCTTAAGGATTACGTCTCGCGCGAGCCTGTTGAGCGCATTGTCATAGGCGAACCACGCCAGATGAACGGTCAACCGAGCGAGAACTTGGCGCGTGTCCAGCAGTTTGTTTCGCAATGGCGCAAGCAAATGCCCGACATCCCCATCGAGTTTTTCGATGAGCGCTTCACGTCGGTACTTGCCCATAAGGCGATAATCGACAGCGGCATTGGCCGTAAGGCACGCCAGAACAAGGCGCTGGTAGACGAGATAAGTGCAACGATTATTCTGCAGGATTACCTGCGTTCGAAGGGTTTGTAACCTTTCTATATACAAAAAGAGGGTGTGTCAAAACTCAATTCTACGGGCTGAAAGCCCAAAAAGCACATAGCCCAAGGCAGCGCCTTGGGTGTACGGATTGAAAATAGCAAAACGC
>NZ_JADYUF010000048.1 GCF_021531655.1 Leyella stercorea
TGCAGCCTATCTTTTGCAAAGATATAGTTTATCTGCTATATTTCCAAGGATTTTGCCATGAATTGAAGCCTTCGGCAACTCAACATTGCACAATTCTTAATCGCAGGCATAGCCGAGAACAACTCCTAACTCAAAATTCATAATTCACCATTGGTAATTTATGGAAATTCATGTTTACTTGAGCTTGGAACACGAATGACCACGAATTATACTTGTCTTTGACTCCTGGTTGTAAAGATCCAGTATCCTTTTAAAATCTTCACTGCTTGCCAAAGTTATATGTTTTACAGTGCAAAGGTATTCGATTTCATACTTATATCCACAGAAGTAATTGAGTGCTTATGTTTTATTTTGCACTTATCTCACTCTCTTTATTATTATTGTTCGTCATATTTAATCTCAGACAACTCATTTGCTAAATCTGTCATTTCTTGCGTCCAGCATTTGAGAGATTTCATATTACTTTCTAGTTTTGTATAATACGAATCATTAAGTATGGCTGTTGCCACTACAGAAGAATACTCTTTTTCTTTTTTTCCTAAAGACAATAAGCTACACACATTGTTCCGAAGCCTCCCCAAGCCTTGAAGTGTTTGCTGTCTCTGACCATTTATAAACTCTTCTGAAGTTTCATAAAGGTTTTCTATTTTTTGCGTAACTTCTGCCATCAATTTATATCTTGGCATACAATGTCGCTCTTGATCATTGAGATTTAAAGCCGTTATTGTCATTTTACCCAAGTCATCTTTCCCTCTAAATCTCACACACTTATATAATACCATATGATCCTGAGGGATATCGATTGAAGGATTTATTATTGGTTCTACTATGGTATCATGGGTTCCTTTTGTTGTATTGCATTTTTTACAACTTGGCAGAAGATTTTCCCAATTTACAACTTCTTCAGGATAAGAACTTTTATCATGGAAATGCTCTATTTCCATGTATTTACTTTCTTCATTCAGCAAACATTCACAATAGCAACACTTGTTATATGACATCGACATCAAAGCATCATGAATATATTTTTCTTTCCAAACTGTTTGTGAATGATCGTTCTTATATAATTTCGTTTTTTGTTTAACGACATCATCAGTGAGTTCTTCGGGCTTTCTTGTTCTTTCTATATGAATCATTATCAACCTCCTATCAACTGTATTTCCAACACCTTACGTAATACATTGTCAGGATGCAACATACGATTTAATTTTTCATATATAGAACGAGCTGTATCCATATTATCATCTTGCAAAGCAGAATTAAACTTTTCTAAATATTCTTTGTATAATGCAGAACGTGTATCTTTCATTCCCATTACATCCTGTAATATTTCTTCTATCGTCCATCCCTTACATCCATACATTGTGTTTACTATTGGATTTATTTTTACATTACCTTCCGAATCAGCGACCAATGGTATAACCTCGTTTGGTTCGGCCACCTGAATGACATGTGGACTGTGGGTAGATGTAAATATCTGTGCTTTGGGGAATAATCTATTCAAAGCCTCGTAAATTCTCGCTTGCAATTCTGGATGCAAGTGAACGTCCATTTCGTCAATTATCAAAACCCCGTCAAAGTCAGAAACTTTTATATGAGGTTTTTTATAACGATACTCAATATCTTTTATCAAACCTAACAATACGATAGCAAAAGAGATATAGCCAGCAGATAATTGTTCAAAAACGATTTCGCCTTTGGGTGTGTTAATTATAATATCATTAGTCTCATGATCAATTCTTTTAAAGTCAAAACCTTGTGCCATATATGAAAAAACACCTTTTGCAGCATTTAGATTGTACAACTGTTCTTCTGATAGTTCCCTTTCGTGCTTGGACCACAAGAAACGATTGAGAAACCATTTCTTTATATCAGAATAGTTTGTACCAGACTTTAACTGATTGGAATACTCATAGTCATTATAATTAGGGTCTTTAGATATCGAATCTAAATTAATATAGTTCATTGAACGATTTATTTTATAAAATAAAACGTAGTGAGCATAATTATTTAAATCCCAACAACCTTTGTTGTTTTTCACATTAGGGCGTACTGAATCTATTTCAACTTTTTTCGAATATTGAGTAGCATTGTCCCCTTCTTTAATTATAATAGTCCAATCTCCAGAATTTAAAAGTGAGTTCTTTCGTAAAGAAAATTCGTTGCCACAAAAAGATTCTGCTAGGCATTCCAAAATTGTCGTCTTACCAATACCATTAGAACCACAAATAATATTGAAATGTTGGTTAAAATCCAAATGAAGATTGAAAATTGGACCTATACCATTTATATCTATAGAGTTTATTCTTAACATGTTTCTTGATATTTATACTATAAGTTTGTGCTCAATTTAGGGCAACAGCCCTTTGTATAGATACTTTTGAAGTACTTATATATTTAGATGTTTACAATTTCACTTGTTTATTAAGCATTTCATACATCTTCTTCGCTCGACAATTGTAAAACTTGCTTTCATTGAAAGTTCACTTATCGAAAATGATGACATATTATCTCTTACTTTACCTTCCATTCTGCTTTGCCTTATATTCTAACAAGTCAAGTAATCTCTAAATCAATGGAATTTAATTTTCTCTACTTTAAATTGAATATTGTCAGGGAATTTTCCTGAACTAATTTCATTATTCAACCACTGCATATCTCGGTCATCAGATATTCCTATTTTCTCTATATCATCCAACGTAAATTGTAAAATATAATTATTTCTTATGAGCTCTTTTTGACGTTCTTTGCGCAATGTCTCATCTAGAAATTCTTCTTCTGGTAAGAAATAAGCCTCACGATTTTGAACTAATGGAATATATCTCCATTCACGTTCCTTGAAAAATATTGTTTCAGACGACCAGTCATTACTGGTCCAATATCTCCCTTTATATTGTTTCATATATCCTAAAAATACATTAAGACCATTAAAGAAAGGTGTATTTAATTTGTTTTCTTCGTCAATATTATTTGCTTCATATTTTATAAGACAATCATTTATTATAGTTCTTATACATGCGGCTAAGGGAGATCTTTTATTATAATAACATACAGGATTAACACCATTCCTAATAGCCCAATCTTTTTTCATTCTTAAATATGCAGAAGATCTAAAACACGTCATATGATCATTTAATTCTTCATCTAGTAAATCTGCAAAGCAAACCATAGCAAAAGCAAAGTTCTTATTTATATTCAAATAATCAGCTTTTTCCAAACAATATGAAGGTTGGAAAGACATAGAACTTAATATGCCTTTCAATCCTACAGAGTTAGTACAATGATACAGATGTAAATCCATTTTATATAGTCTTTAAAATAATCGGCATAATATCGTTGATGACATATCAATCGTGAGATTACTGATAATTTATTATGAATACGTGATTATATAATTATCGCTTTTTTCTCTTTCCAAATAATTCAGAATGCGATCCAAGACGAACAAGTTTTATGATGTTTTCTTCTTTGTCGTACCAAATAAGAAGGTAATCATCCTCAACGTGACATTCCATATAGTCTTTCCACTCACCCTTTAATTGATGAGGCTTAAACTCAGACGGAAGATCTTCCCCTTTTGCAAGTTTTTCCACAATCGAGAATAGCAACTTAACCTTGTTTAGGTCTTTACTAAAACGCTTGTAGTCTTTCTTGAATTGGGAGGTCTTACGAATTTCCTTCATACTCAGTTCATTGAAGACATGAAACTTTCCAAGCTGTCCATACAAACAGTACCTGCATCGTTGCCTTCTTTAGCTTCCTTCATAGCAGCTATGGTTACTGCATTCGGCTGTTCTGAATCAACGTCATCATCGGATGCAGCGTTGTTAACATTCAGTATCTTAACTCCATGAATAGCCTTTAACACAGCTTTCAAGTGTGTTAGAATGGAAGGATTCTCTATTTCCAATGTCAATGTTGTCATATTCTAAGCTTTTATTATATGCAAAGATAGTGCAAATCGAATGCAGAATATCAAGCTTGCTTGAATATTATGCTGAGATGCAGCCTATCTTATGCAAAGATAAGCTATATCTTCCATTTTTACAAGGATTTTGACACGATTTTTCAAATGTTTGGGGTTTATTCCCCATACAGATTCTTCATAAACGCCATCATTCTCAGGTCTTTTGCAGAAGGTCCTTTCTTGCCTTGCAAAGCAATGTCGAGGTATACTTTATAGTCATCGGAGAGAGACTTGCGAAGTTCAGCTGGCATGAGCATATACCATTATCCTTTTTCTTCATCGCAATAGGTTACTACCATAAAATACTTTTGGAGAATATAAGGAATCTTGCGTTCCTTGCGGACAACGTAAGTACTGTCGTCACCTTTTAGAAACCACATGCATCACGAAATGGTTTAAGATCAAAGTACATCAATCGTGTATCCTCGTTCACATCCAAATCTGTAAAATAGCTGAAGCCGCATTTCTCGTAAAAACCTACCGCATCACGATGAGCATCTACCGTTAAGAAACGGCATCCTGTACGGTTGCCATTTGTAAACAGAACTTTTATATAATCAATTATGTCACGGGCAAGACCTTGACCTGAGCACATTCTTTGCGTTCCTAATCTACCAATTTTTACAGCTGGATAACTTTTCATGCGCTTATATATTTTGCCTTATCTCAGTTCAGAACAAGCATACAATCTTTTGTACACCGCTTGAGCACGCAACACATCCTCGCGCTCCACCTTTTTGGGGTTCGCTACGGCCTGTGCAAAGCGTTCAGCATCCTTTCCTGTCAATACGGGAGTTTCTTTTATCGGTTTTGCCATAATTTCAAATTCATTTAAGTTAAACATTGTTATTTGTTACTATACATCGCAAAATTACATCATCCCCCCGATATTTGCAAATATTTAGCCTTCTTTATTTCCTCTGTAAACCACCAATACAGCGTACCCTCTATTTTTCAAAGGGTTAATTGCATTAGTATTTTGAATAAAGTACATAATTCGATGTTTAAAATTCAGCAGCGAAGTTACTTCTTTCTGATTTAAGCCATAATTTGAGTGCTTACGGGTAAATCACGCAAGCGTTCTATCCTTTGCCAAACTTGATGTCAGAATTCATCTCAGCAATGCCGTAACAGTTCTTTAAATCCATATGAAGGTGTGTCATCATTCTTTCTTTTCTCTAACCATTCCCAACACAAACAGTACATGAAGTAACCGCCCTGCACAGCCATAACCAAAATATTGAGGATCAGCAATGCCATGACACATAAGATTACGAATGTTTAAACCTATTTGGTTAGTCAATACCAATCGTAAATAATAAGCGCCATCATCCGTCAAAGCATCTTTTACAGGCTGCATTCTCAACAAATCATCTAGAGTCTTTAATTGGAACCCATTCCCAGACTTTTGAGGTCTGAGAACGCTCATGCCAGACTTTTCTACAAGAGTACATATAGCATTTTCTAACTGCGGAACTATTAAATGAGCGAAGAGTATATACTTACCATCCATAAAGAACTGGAGAGCTTCACAAACCTCAAATCCGCAACCGCCCTCATAAGATGACACAGAGGTCAAAAAGGTAGCGCCCTCTTTTGCCGCAGTGACGCTACCTTTTTGACCTCTGTGTCATCTTATGAGGGCGGTTGCGGATTTGAGGTAGTAAAAACATCTTTAATCATGCGTAAAACGATTGAGACCCCACTCGTCTTTGGCTCCTGGTTGTAAAGTTCCAGTATACTTTTAAAATCTTCACTGTTTGCCATAATCTTTGTTTTATGTTTTGCAGTGCAAAGGTATTCGATTTCATACTTATATCTACAGAAACAATTGAGTGCTTACCAAAGCAAGTAGTCGTTATCTTGTTTACTATTAAACACGCTCTGAAACTCCTCAATAATATCAAAACGTCCATCCACATTATAAGCCATTTTTTGAAGTCAGAATATCAGGTTTTCATATGGTGCATTATATCAAAGCCGTTACCGATAATGTAGAGTTTCATATATCTATATGATTTTTGAATATCTATTCCCAAAAACTTTGATTTCATCCTTAAATTTGTATAGTTGCTCTATCACTGCATCTATACCATGGAAAGGCTTTTGAGTCCTAAGTTTCTGAATCTCTTTTGTTGTTAATAAATTGATAATTCGTACAAGTTGGTCAACTGTTTCACTATTTTCCACAGCATAATATATGGAATATTTTATTATCTTTATTATTTTTCCTTTGTATATAGCTATACACCTTTTTGAAAAAGTCTCCCCTTCTATATAATCCGTTGGTATATTTCCAAAACCTACAAAAGATTCAATACCACAAGACTTTGACAATCTTGCAAGGCTTTTAGTGCTGTTTTTATTTGAATTACAAGAGAAACAAAAGAAAATCTTCCCTCTAAAAGAGGATAGATTACCTGCATCAATGAAAACTTCTTTATCGTAAAAATCACTATTCTCTTGAGCTGCTATATTATTCATTGACATCTCTCCGAATCGACCACAAGCACCATGTAGCTGAGTCTCTCCTCCATGTCCCATAAATAGTACAAAATGACTATCAGAGGACTCTGCAATACATTTTTGATGATCATCATCAGAAAAATGAACTTTATAACAATGCCATGCATCTTTCAACATTCTTGTCTCAAATGTATGAATACGATTGAGGAACGATGTTGAATTACTTTTATCCAAAGGATATATAGCAAAGACTTTACTCATAATTCTTTATATCTGTTATATAAGCTACGATATGATCCGTTATACTTTGTTTTAGTTTAGCAGATTCAGGCCCTTTATGGAGAAGAAGTTCTCCAATTTCATTTATATTCAATTTTGTGTATCCTGGAATAGAACATCTGAAATTTTCAAGAGTCAATGATCGCAACGATTCGCTTAAATGGTCGTCTATTGATTTTTCAGGGTCATTTTTTATTAAATTCTTAAATTTATTTTCAAACTCACCCTCGCTTTTTAGGTAGCAAATTTCATTTTGTGCAAGCAATTTAAGCTTTGAAACTTGTTGATCAAAATCTGTAGCTCTTTTCAACATAATATTGTTTATCACATCATCAATCTGAGCAGAGTAAATAACAACATGATTCCTATAGTGAGGCAGGATATCATAAAGAATCTCTATTACATCAATACCTTTCAGATCTTCCTCTATAAGGTTATAGTCGGTAGCAAATACATCCAAGTGTGACAATAAGGGGACATTTCGAAGGTTATCCTTTAATCTGTCCTTGTTAAATATCGAGTCTCCATTTTCTTGTCTTTCTGTAAATTGAGTTGGATCTATCTCTTGATATATTAGATCAATTCCATCATTCTTAAGACTTTCTTTTATTCGCTCAAGGCGATCTTTTTGAGATTGTTCGTCAACAAGAAGTAAATGTCTTTGTTCCATTATTTAAATATTAATTTAAAGTGCATACCTTTTTCGTTTATTGGTGCTTCAATCATTATTGAAGCACGCATAGATTTCAAAGTTTCTTTTATTAAATACATTCCGAAACCAGTTCCATCAGTTTTTCCCGACTTCGCAAAATCAAATATTTGATTAGGAT
Organism: Leyella stercorea; assembly: GCF_021531655.1. The sequence continues at coordinate 7,543 of NZ_JADYUF010000048.1, forward strand.
TATGAGAAAAAATTTCCGTTAAACCATCTCCGTCATCATATATATCAAGAACCAAATCATTGCCCTGTCTACTACATTCAAACCAAATATTTTTTGCATGCCAATCCTCAGAATTTTTGACAAAGTTATCAATGAGCAATGCCAAATCCAGTTTACTGCCAAAGATAGCAAACAAGTCAACAGTTGACTTAAAATGCCACTTAACAAAACTCTTAAGTTCTTCTGCCAAATATCCTTTGATAAACAAAGGTAGGTTTATTTTTTGACTGTCCGCTTTTGCCAAATCACAATTAAGAATGAGATCCGTAGCCACTAATGTTTTTTGAGAAAGTTTCTTGATTTTAGAAAGCGACTCAAGCATTGGATATTTAATGTTTTCTGGAAACGCCGCCTTTTTTAATAGCCTTATGACATCATCTACTTCATCTTTTATTCTACCATTGTTGTTTTTCACATGATGAATCAGGGCATCAGTATCAGGATTAGAAGCTTTCTTGTAGAACTCTACTTTCAAACTTTCCAAATGTTTTTCTTTCTCAGCCTGCTTACGTTTCCCTTCTTCCTCTTTAGCTTTTTTTTCTGCATAAAGACGAGCATTTTCAGCTTTTAGTTTCTCGTTTTCTGCCAGTATTTTCGCTTGCTCCGCATTTCTTCTACGTTCTTCTTCTTCACGAGCTTTTACTTCTGCTGCACGACGTTCAATCTCAGCTTTAAGCACTTTTTCTTCTGCTTCACGTTGTAGACGCTCTGCTTCCGCAGCCTTTTGTTCTGCCTTTTCTTTCTGGCGGGCCAACTCTTCTATACGTTTTTGGGCTTCTTCTATTTTACTGGTGAGTTCAACATTTCCTGTACGTTTTGCTATTATCTCCAAATCGGAAATAAACTGTGGTTTAATATCCTCTGGCACAATATCAGATGATACAAAATTTGCAAGATCTGTATTGTAGTACAATACTTTTATGTTGCTATCAGACGTAAGAACTTTTATCAGACGGACAAAGTCTATCTTGCTTCCTAAACTTGCCCCTAATACATATGATGGATCTTCAGAGTCTTTATCAATTCTCTGCAATTCGGTTCTGGCTTCACGTCCTACAATTTCATCTTTATAATACTCGTTCTTTAAGAAGTTTTCACCCCATAATATACCTGCCACATAACGTTCCAATCTCTTATGGCATTTCCAATAGAGCGAAATAACCTGACGAGCCATTGGAGTATCCAACAACCCACTATCACGACTTGTTGCCTCTCTTAGTTCGCTTATATCTTCTACAAAAATATCAACACGTCCCAATAGATCACGACTACCAATAAATCTAGCACGACCCTGCTGAGCTCTAAAATCTATACCCCAACTATCATCACCAGTTTCTCCAAATGGCATTATCCTGAATCCATTTCTAAAGAGGAATATCGAACCATAATTCTTGGAGTCAACCCCCATTATTCTATGAAAATTATATTTCGCAGCCCGATTTAAGAATGAAATAGAAACTGATCCATCTTTGATTAAAGGACATTCATCATTAACTTCCTTGATTCTATATATATCCACCCCTCGGTCAGACAATGTAGTATAGATATAACCATCCTTAATACAGACATCAATTTGAGTTGTTTTCAACTTAATGATATCAGTAAGACTGTTTTTAAGTGGTCCATTTACAATATCCCGATCATAGCCCGTTCCTTCGCTAATCAACCGTTTGTCACTATCTATTTCTCTATCACAAACAATTTCTATCATAAAATCGTTTGTTTCTGAAAACGGATTGATTAGTTTCTGTAAAGAGCGCTTTAATTCCAAAATATGCTTTCTTGTCCATGGGGTCTCTTCGTTATGTAAATCAGTGATCTCTATGATTGTACCATGAGACTTCCTGTTAGGAAATACATATGAATTATTTACAGTACGATGTACAACATCAATGCTGGCAAATTCAATCTTTTGATCCACTTCAAATTTAGACCAGTCGACAGAAATCTGCTCTGCATAATTAGCAGTCTCAGTTTTGGTAGTAATAGTAAGTAAACTACCTAAACGATCACATGAGAAGCGGCCAATACCTTTTGCACCGGCATAATATCTTTTGATTTTATCTCGATACGACTTCTGTTTATCATCTTCATAATCTTCAGAACCATCTTTCTTCGCAGAAAATCCAAGAAACAACCACTTGTCTTTCAAATCTGCAAACGACATACCCTTACCATTGTCTGCAATGGTAATTTTATCATTTGCAAAGGTTATTACAACATGATCTGCATAAGCATCGTATGAGTTCTTAACCAACTCAAAAATTGCAATGTTATCACTTGTAATCAAATCCTTGCCTACAAGATCTTTTAAGGCTGAACTTATTTTAAATTGTAATTTATCATCCATTGTTACAACATTTCTTTAAGCACCAAACCTGCTTGTTGAGCAAAAAGTGGAGGAATGGCATTTCCTACTTGACTATACCTTGGTACCTCTTTCTTACGCATTTGCCCACCTGTAGTATATTTACTTTTAAACTCAAACCAATCTGGAAAAGACTGAATTCTAGCACATTCACGAACTGTCATTATACGAGGCTCTTGATAATGCAGATAGTCATCCGGCATATTCGTTATAGTAGGAGCAATAGATTGAGCATCAAGAATTGTTAATCCTCTCTGATGGATACCCCATTTCTCACGTTCTGTTCCACTAATGCGCTTATTACGTACTGGATATTCAATAAGTAAACGTTCAAAACATTTTATCTTTTCCTCACAGTGATGAGCAAAACTATGACTCTGAGGAATAATATTATCTATATTATGACGCATTAAAACCTGATATCCGTTTGATGTCTTAGCATAAAGACCTGAATGAAATCCTTTACGATCAGGAGTTTCCACTTCTCCATTACTACGAAGAAGGTCTGAAATAGCATCAGCTATTGTTGGATGTTCAGGAATCTTGTATCTTTTAAAAAATCTTTCTCTATTAGCCTTTAATTTCTTTTCGAAATTTTCAGCTTCACCAGACTTGCCATTCAATACTCCTACAAGTATAAATCGCTTACGACGCTGCGGAACTCCATAGTCAGAAAAATCAATAACCAGAGGACACACATCATATCCTAACTCTTTTAGTTTCTTTATAACAAGAGTTGAATAAGGCAAGGCATTTGGATTCTTTCTTTTATCAAAAGCGTATGTAAAGCCTTTAACATTCTCAAATAAAAGCATCTTTGGCATTACCATAGAAATGAAATCAATATAAGCAAACACAAGCTGGTTTCTGATATCATTTTCTATTCTGCGTCCTGCCATGGAAAATCCCTGACAAGGAGGTCCTCCTGCCACCAAATCAATGGTTCCACGCAGACCTTTTAGTTGTTCTGCATATATTTCATTTACTTCAAGAATATCAAGCGGTTTTTGAGGAAGCCACTTAGGCCATTTAAAATGATGCTTTTTCTCTATTAAATTATGACAAAGTGTAGCATATGCACATGGATTCTTTTCTATTGCAAACACTCCGTTCCACCCAGCCTGATAAAGACCGAGGGACAGACCTCCGCAACCTGCAAAAAGATCTATAACCGTATATGCTCCATTCTTTCTTGCCATATTTATGCATAAGTTAATCGTTTTTTTTGATATCATTGTAGTTTTGTCGTTAAAAAGGTATAATCTTAGTATTCACAATCTATTTTGTTAGTACTCAATTTAGAGCATAGCCCTTTGTATAGGCACTTTTGCAAGTACCGATATATTGAGATGTTAAAAATTTCACTTGTTTATTAAGTATTCCATACTTTTTCTCGCCATGGCAAAGTTCAAGCAAGCTTGCTTTGCTCATGACTTATCGAAAAAGCTTCATACTTTTTCTCGCCATGGCAAAGTTCAAGCAAGCTTGCTTTGCTCATGACTTATCGGAAAAGTTCCAAATCTTCACTGCTGTACATAATTCAATGTTTTAATTCAGCAGCGAAATTAATTCTTTCAAATTTAGGCCCTGATTTGAGGGCTTACGAGAATCCTGCTCCCACGAGTACAGACACTGCACTCGCTGCATAATCCTCCTTCAACTTCTTAAGACATTCCAATGAACTCTTCATGGGTTTCAAATGTTTGGCTTTACCTGATTTTCTTTTCGAAGATGCTCAAATATCAGATCTACAGCATCTTTCAATGTCTTTATCGCACTGGGCATGTGTATGTTGTCCTCGCTGAAAGATGCTTTAACATCACCAAAGCCAAGCTCTGAGAAATGTTCATATTGCGAGAAGTATTTGTAGTAATGATATAGCCGTTTGGCTTTCTCTGAATACTCAGGAATCGTTATCAGATGGTCGTGCATCTGCTTCAGGTTTGGGTAGCTGCCTTCTAAAAGTGCCCCTTCTCTGCGGAATTCTGATTCCTTCATAGGCTTGACACGAAAGTCTTGACCTTTAACCTCAACATCGAAGTACTGAAGGAAGTTGTCTTCCAAACCAAGTTCATAAAAATGTTCGACTAAGTCATCGTCAAAGTCTGGAGAGACACTGTGTACTTTATCTTTATAAACCTCCAACCGCTCCAATAGTGATTTTGCATACTGTAGGTTGGTAACCTCCAAATGAGATACTGCGCTTTCCTCACTTTGTGTATCGAAATATAATGCCGTCAAAGCATCAATCATTGCACCTCGGAGACAAAGCCCCAAAGGCAGTTTGAATATCAAATTGCCTTTTGTCCTCATAGCTTGTAAGAGAATGGCTATGGCTCCCATAAGATTGCCACACACCCTTACAAGGAGAATAAACAGGATGATACCTTTCTTTGAGCGGAACGCCTTTGCATTCTCACCCATCGCTTCTACCAGATGGCGGTGAAGTTGATAGGTATCTCTGCCAAGTTCTCGAAACATCAAGGCATTGGATTCTCTTTGCTCGTCGGTAATCATATTATACGCTTCTGTTCATGTACGAGAAAAGTACCATCCCCCTATAATCCTCTATGTCTATCTATTTTAAGAGTAGTACTATGAACTAAATTCTTGTATTCGTCCATATCAGACTATGTTAATAGTATCGGAGTCCCTTTGACAACCTGGCTCTTTAACAACTTGATGAATCTTCTATGGACTGAATGAATCAGTATTAATCCCATTAATAGAGACTATTTTAGATAATTCCTTCGCAGAATTTAACGCCCTAATTCTGAAGCACCATAAGTTTATCTGCATGAACTAAAGCCTCACGGTTAATCCTCATATATTCTTGGATTGTAGGTAGGCGATGTTCTTGCTCATATATCTTTCCACATTCCTTTCCAAGAAAATCTGCAATTATTTCTTCTCGAATATATGTGAACTGTTCCTCTGTTACTGTCATGTTCTGCTCATTGAATTCTTTTACGTAAGTATAGAATCTTTTGAGGTCTTGTTCATCTGACAGGAACTTACTGAGTTCTTCGGAAAGATAACTATTGGACTTGTCAAACTTCTCATAAAGCTTTTTTGCAGCTACTTTGAATAAATCCCATATAACTCCGTCAATTACTTTTTGACCAAGCCATAGAAGAATTGCAGATGTATCTGGTAAACAAGCATGGGAATAGGAATTATGCTTCTGCTCTGCCTCTATTCGATAATTGTAACCATAACGTACTGCATACTTAACAGTATCAGAATATTCTACATTAAATATCTTCTCTATTTTATCAATATCTTCCATTGAGATTTTCTCATGCAGTTACGTGTATTTATTAATTATTCCGTTGTTCAACAACATCCCAGTTGACAATCTGCCACATTGCGGCAAGATGGTCAGAACGACGGTTCTGGTAGCCGAGGTAATAGGCATGTTCCCATATATCGAAAGTCAGCAGCGGGCGCAAGCCTTTGGTGATTGGGTTGTTGGCATTGGTTTCTTGGGTGATGACGAGTTGGCCATCGCCATCTGCTGAGAGCCACGCCCAGCCAGAGCCAAAGAGGGTCGTGCCCTCCTGGACGAACTCCTTCTGGAAGACTTCAAACGGCAGTCTTCTGCGAGAAGCCATGATACTTGGCTACGTCCTCACCACAGCTGCACCCATACATACACAGGTTACTTCCCATGCAATATCTTACTGATCGACTTTTTTGCGTCTGCTGTTCCAACCACGAGCGCACCTTCTGCATTGGCTTCGCCAAGGTGACTGCCGGCAACATCAAACACCTCATAGTGAATCTTATTCTCGCGGTGGTAAAAATCAAAATACCAGTAGTTGCCGTCTTCAATACGTTGATATATCCGCTGTTTTCCCCACTTCATCGTGGTGGGCCGGTAGTCTTGATTGCCTATCAGCGAGAAGTGCCCATCGAGTAACGCCGACATCCACTCTATGCACTCCTCTGCTGAGAAGAACAGGGGAATATTCTTCAGTTCAGGACGACCATCATCATAAGTTCTGTCCTTGATGATTGTCACCTGCTTATAGTCGGTTGGAATCCCTGGCGACAACGATAACACACATGGTGCTCCTGGCGACTCGAATGCGCTCTTTACCACAAGCGCTACATCTTGGTGGGCCATGCATTCTATGGTATCCCAACGGATGTAGTTGTAATTGCCTTCAAGGATAGCATTCTTCTGAACATCGGTGCTGTTGGAACTGACAAAATTGCGCAATATCACGGATGCTTTGCTCAAATAGGCTGCTTTATCCACAACGCCACCCACATCTGTTTTGAAGCGATTGACATTATTCTTATCGAAGAAAATGCGCAAATTGATACGGTTCTGACGTGCGTATTTCTTCACGCTCATCAGAGGAGCTACTAAATCGCGAAGACCCTCTTCCGTAAGGGGTAAACCTATCACCTCGTCTCCCGTCGGAAACAGTATAAATAGTGATGCATCCATCATTTCAGAATCCCAATAAGTAAGTCATGTCTGCATCCTGACGAGTGAAGAAACCTTCGGGCTGGTGGTCTATCTTGCCATCGCCCACTATCTTCACCTCTTCCGCCACTGATTGCAGCCCATCAGCGGCTTTCTTCATATAATAGAGCTTCACGTTGTTACGGTCTATTCCTATGCCTTCCTCTTCAAAACGCTTAGAAGCCATGAGAATGCCATTGAGTACATGATTGCTGTGGGTCTCTACAATAACCTGGATGCCCGCCTCGGCTGCTCGCGCGATCATCATGCCAAGTTCCGACTGCGCTGCTTCGTGAAGATGGGCTTCGGGGTTCTCTATCAGCAACAGACTGTCTCTCTCTGACGCAAGCAGTGCCACGACTATCGGCAATGCGTAACTCAATCCAAAGCCAACATTTATCGCGCTGTAGGCAGCTGTTGTATCGCCGCCTATCTCATAGGCATATTTCAACGAATAAGACTTGTCTCCTTTCTCTGGGGTAACAACGACATCGGGGCTGATAACTCTTTCCCATGACGATACCTGAGCGAGCAGTTCTGCGGATTCGCCTGCACGATGCACCAGTCCTGGCAACACGCTAAGTTTCTTCACCACGCCATAATGATACAGGAAATGGGCCGTCAGTTCGCACTTACCATATTTCTGCGACAGTTGCCTCCGGCTTTCCACCATATTCGTGTTTAGGGGGTAGGACTCTGAAGGCTCCTGACGAGCCGCACTGATATACTGAAAATTGTTCGTAAATAACGAACTCTCCTGCAACATTTTCGGATCAGGTCCCTGCAATAGAGAAAAGAAGTCTTTACCCATAACGGCATCCGAAGCATCCCATTGCCATGTAGAAAGCCCGTGGCCGCCATCGATGCCAAAAGACATATAATCCTCGTCTGCCATCTGACACAGCGCATCACGACAGAGACCGATAGAAAGCAGGTCACCATTCAGGGCGAGTCCCTCGTTCAAGACACTCTGCTGATAACTTTGGCGCAACAAAAGCAGCGACTGGATAACAGAGGACTTGCCACTACTGTTCAGCCCGGTCAGCACCGTCAGGTTGCCCAATTCAAGACGCAAATGCTTATGAATCTTGTAATTGTCTATGTGAAGTAATCTTAGCATATTTTTTACATTTATTTTTCTTTCAAAACAGTGTCTATCAACTCCCTTATCTTGCGGTGTCGATAGTTCACGCTTTCTTTCTGACCTGTACCGGATGACAGAGCATAGTAGAACTTGTCATCGTTGTTAAGCTCTACGAAAAGTCTCTGCACAATGCTCTTTTTAGCCACTAACTGCTGACGTTCATTGTCCGTACACTTTGCCAGCCAAACGCTCAGCGTCTCGAATAGTGCCTTGTTGATGGGTTTGCGACGGTCAGATATATTGCGACGTTTACGGAATGCATCATTGTTGAAGATGCTCCAGGCTGCCTTCATCGCCTTGTCGAACTGTGTACTCATATCTTCGCGCTCCGCCTCCGTCAGTTTTTTTATTTTTGCCATGCCACGGGTCATAAATCCGTCCATGTCGGGCTCATACGTCTTATAGTCTTGCAGATAGAAAGCCACGAACCTTGTCACAAAATCGCGGTCTTCCATGCGGTCGGTCTTTATGATACCGCAGGTAGCCTTCTTGAACGACTGCTTAGCGGCCAAATTGGCCACCATCTCCGCAGACACGCCCTGATTCATCGCATGACGTATTTCCTGTGGAGTCAGTATCAGACCGCCCGTGTTGATACGTTTGAAGATATTGAATTTTACCTCATCGGGCGTTCCCTTCTCTATCACGTACATGGTTATAGGGGTCTGGGTGATTCTGCGCTGCATCAGACGAGGAAGCTCGTCGAAGGTCATTCCGTCATATTGCTGCGTGAGAAACTCCAGATGGTGCAGTCGCATCGTCTTCTCCACAATGAAGTGCTTGAACACGCTGCATCGTTGCAATCCGTCTATCACGTTCCACACCTCAGCATCCTCATCAGTCTCTGTCTCGTCGAAATAGAAAGCGGGCAGTGGCAACTTGAGCAGCAGCGACTCTATCAGGCGACTCTGCTTCTCTTCATCCCACAGGTCTGATTTGCGTTGGAAGGGGGTATCGAAGCGAATCTCCCCGTGTTCCATCTTATCCACCAGCTCACTGATGGTAAACGGATCACGACGAATCTTTATCATATTAGGATTAAATGGCATTGTGATTGCCACGTTGCCCTCATTCTCTTTTTCTATCTGATTTTCTTCTATCGAATAATCAATTTTGTCCATTGTCATCTGTGCTTATGAAATCCAACACCCAGTCGAGTAAGTGGAGGGAATTTCACCCTCCCTTCTCTCGAAACCATGCTTGACAGTCTCCCATCACACGGCTCTTCGTACTTAACTCTTTTGTTTATTAGTTTATATTCTTTATTAACCTAGACGTGGATAGGGTACAAATCCCTTCACCCAGTGTGAAAACTCATTTCTGTTGTGTGCCGCATACTCCACAAGACAGTCATACGCTCTGCCAAACTTCATCTAGTAGTTCATCCATCCACTAATCTGCGTATCAACTTCATTGCTTATGTCTAGCAGACATTTGGCCTATGCGGTCTGGGGAATAATTTTGTCTTCTATATAGATGAACGACTGAGGAACCTTGAAATTGGGTATCAAAGACTCGGGATTGATAGCTTCCTTATATTCCTTGCACTCCTTTATCTTCAATGCTACTGCCTTCTCCCTTCCCTTGTAGTACTTATCAAAGAACTTCCGGGTAACACCGGAATGGCGTCTGGTTTCTTTCCAGATGTTATCTGGGGTATCCCAAAGGATTTCGTCTATCTTAAATTCACCGACTATCTTGCTGATGGGACGGCTGGCGTAAATATATACGGTATCCACCTTTTGCTTGAAGAGAATTTTGCGGTATTCATATTGCTTCTCGCCCGAAAAGATCTTCTCTACAAACTCTGGTTTAATCGACAATATAACGTTCATTAATTTCTCCTAATTCTAATAATTTGTCAAACTGGACATCGGTTAATCTGAAGAAGCCCCAATATCTGGGGTTCAGACCGACTCGCTCTTTCATTACCTTGTTGATTACCTTTTTGGTAAATGCTATATTGTACACCATCTTGATAACGGTAAAATAGTCCTTATTCTTGTACCAACCTCTTAATTCTTCCTCGCCAAAAACAGAATAGCGATTGGTATATTTTACGAAAGCATCCTCATCTGCAAAATCTGTGATGGTCTTAACCTCACAAACAGTGCAAACAGAGGTACAGACACTACGGTAAGCAGCAGATCCCTTGTAATCGTTGGTGCGATAAATAACAAGTTTATCTCCTTTCTTCAACTCCTTAACTCCCCGCATCCAGCATATATAGATCTTGTAGATACTGTTGGTCTCCGAAACATCCTGTATGAGGTCATACTTCTGTTCAGTTCTCAATATGGAGTCTGGGAATAGTTTGGTATGATATTCTGGATTAATAGAGAGTACATACTTTTTGGAATCTGCCTTCCGGACAAACGGATAGTCAAGCATCAGGTCGTTGACTTGTGTTCTCATGTCCTTGACCAATACATATTCGCTACTACCATCTTTGTGTTTCTTGTCAGCTATATGAGAGAAACCAAATTTCTCGAACATCGTTACCAGCTTCCGCAATTCCTCTTTGGGGAACATGGTGACATAGATTTCATCAACATCCTCAGCAATCGCCTTATCCATGATTTTCTTCATGAATCGCTCACCGCGCGTGGTATGTCGGTCTTCATTGTCCACCTTGAATGTACCTACCTTCAGGCGTTTCTTGGCTGGAAGTACTGGAGTCAAGTCTGAAAGTTCCTCTTCCTCTATCTTCAAATAAAGAAAGTCTTTCAACTCGTTATCTACATAATAGCAATAAGCTGTGGCCCCTGTTGTAGCCTTCTTATTATACCATTCATCAAACTCAGGATAGCTGGCTCTCAATGAATCGAAAAAGGAATCATTGAGATCTATATCTGAAAATCGTTTCACCTGTAAGTCCATAGGTCTTCGTCTTAGATTATTTCTTAATTTTTTTATCTCGTCTACCGGTTTCTCCTGTAACCATCTATTATTTCCATACATCAGCTGAACCGCCTTTATTTAAAGGCGATTCAGAAGATGTTAAAAATAAGAAATGATTGAATTTAACATTTATTTTTGTATAAAGCAAGGCAAAATTGTATCTATAGGCATCATATGTACCATTATTTCAAAAGGGGTATTCACACTATCTTACCAGATTGTTTCATAGCAACCTTAAACTTACGTGCTACGTCATTAGCAAATAGTTCTACAGTCTCCTTCGCTACCTCTTTCTCTCTTTCAGTAAGAGATGCGGCATCGACATTCTGTTTGGCACACTCCACCGCAGATTCCTTCGTTTCATCAAAAGTTGACTCACTAATAACATACGGAGGAGTAAACAATTCCTTCAAGAATTCGGCTATCGCCAAATTAGCACGTTGCTGTGCTATTTGCTGTTTTGTATTCATTTGTATAAATCTATGTTGATGTCGAAAGGACTATCAAAGACCTTCAACATTTCATGTTTTGTATCCTTGACGGAAAGATTAGCATGTAAGCACTCAATTGCTTCCAACCCCTTATAAACAGAGGCTGGAGAGCCATTGTTTTTTTTGTTTTAACTTTTGTTTATTTGAATTTACCATGCAACAGCACTGGTGAGAAGCCTTTCGTAGTCCTTCTCACCCTCTATAAGTCTGCTGAATACATAAGCGAAATGCCATAATCGTATTTTTATGTTTTGCAGTGCTAAGGTTACTTGGTTCATGCAAAATACCTCGGAAACAATTGAGTGCTTATTCTTGGAACACGAATTGTCATAAATTATCCATGAATTTTGCCATGAATTATTCTTTGAACATTAATGACCGTTAATTGAACATTAATTATCCGTTAGTTATACTTTTGCCTCGCTCAACTATATGGCAAACTTTAGGTGTTTTTTACAGTTGCCCATGCAGGGCGCATTGTGTGTTTTTTCCTTTTACCCAGGGCGATGCCCTGGGCTATGGAGGAGTTGCCCCACTGGGGCGCGCTGTTTACTGATAAAGTCTATATTAATCACTCCAAATATCGGATGAACCAAATTTAATTTTGAATTTACTTTATTCTTTATCTAAAATATCCATATACTCCTCTGCTGTATAAACAGGCAAAGTTGAGAGTTCAAAGTCTTTTTTGTTTCTTGATATATTAGTGTCAACAAATATTTTCATACTCCATATTTGTTATGTGCAACTACTGCTTTTGTATCTTCATTGACAGGTACTGGAGTCGTAAAATCATCAGCAACGAAAGAGTCCATATAATCCATGGCTTTCTTAAAGGCTTCAGTTTGTGTAAAACTTACATCAACTGCATTTTTATTCCGAGATTGAACCTTGGCAGCTAAACTTGCGACATAATTATTCACAAGTTCCTTCAAGCTAACATGATTTTGTTTGGCAAACATCTCGCCTCCTTGGTATACCTTTGGGTCGTCTATAATAATAGTGTTCATTTTATTTTCCTCCTTACATTTAAATTATGGTGCAAACCGAGAGCAGAACATCAAACTTGTTTGAATGTTTTGACGAGGTGCAGCCTATCTTTTGCAAAGATATAGTTTATCTGCTATATTTCCAAGGATTTTGCCATGAATTGAAGCCTTCGGCAACTCAACATTGCACAATTCTTAATCGCAGGCATAGCCGAGAACAACTCCTAACTCAAAATTCATAATTCACCATTGGTAATTTATGGAAATTCATGTTTACTTGAGCTTGGAACACGAATGACCACGAATTATACTTGTCTTTGACTCCTGGTTGTAAAGATCCAGTATCCTTTTAAAATCTTCACTGCTTGCCAAAGTTATATGTTTTACAGTGCAAAGGTATTCGATTTCATACTTATATCCACAGAAGTAATTGAGTGCTTATGTTTTATTTTGCACTTATCTCACTCTCTTTATTATTATTGTTCGTCATATTTAATCTCAGACAACTCATTTGCTAAATCTGTCATTTCTTGCGTCCAGCATTTGAGAGATTTCATATTACTTTCTAGTTTTGTATAATACGAATCATTAAGTATGGCTGTTGCCACTACAGAAGAATACTCTTTTTCTTTTTTTCCTAAAGACAATAAGCTACACACATTGTTCCGAAGCCTCCCCAAGCCTTGAAGTGTTTGCTGTCTCTGACCATTTATAAACTCTTCTGAAGTTTCATAAAGGTTTTCTATTTTTTGCGTAACTTCTGCCATCAATTTATATCTTGGCATACAATGTCGCTCTTGATCATTGAGATTTAAAGCCGTTATTGTCATTTTACCCAAGTCATCTTTCCCTCTAAATCTCACACACTTATATAATACCATATGATCCTGAGGGATATCGATTGAAGGATTTATTATTGGTTCTACTATGGTATCATGGGTTCCTTTTGTTGTATTGCATTTTTTACAACTTGGCAGAAGATTTTCCCAATTTACAACTTCTTCAGGATAAGAACTTTTATCATGGAAATGCTCTATTTCCATGTATTTACTTTCTTCATTCAGCAAACATTCACAATAGCAACACTTGTTATATGACATCGACATCAAAGCATCATGAATATATTTTTCTTTCCAAACTGTTTGTGAATGATCGTTCTTATATAATTTCGTTTTTTGTTTAACGACATCATCAGTGAGTTCTTCGGGCTTTCTTGTTCTTTCTATATGAATCATTATCAACCTCCTATCAACTGTATTTCCAACACCTTACGTAATACATTGTCAGGATGCAACATACGATTTAATTTTTCATATATAGAACGAGCTGTATCCATATTATCATCTTGCAAAGCAGAATTAAACTTTTCTAAATATTCTTTGTATAATGCAGAACGTGTATCTTTCATTCCCATTACATCCTGTAATATTTCTTCTATCGTCCATCCCTTACATCCATACATTGTGTTTACTATTGGATTTATTTTTACATTACCTTCCGAATCAGCGACCAATGGTATAACCTCGTTTGGTTCGGCCACCTGAATGACATGTGGACTGTGGGTAGATGTAAATATCTGTGCTTTGGGGAATAATCTATTCAAAGCCTCGTAAATTCTCGCTTGCAATTCTGGATGCAAGTGAACGTCCATTTCGTCAATTATCAAAACCCCGTCAAAGTCAGAAACTTTTATATGAGGTTTTTTATAACGATACTCAATATCTTTTATCAAACCTAACAATACGATAGCAAAAGAGATATAGCCAGCAGATAATTGTTCAAAAACGATTTCGCCTTTGGGTGTGTTAATTATAATATCATTAGTCTCATGATCAATTCTTTTAAAGTCAAAACCTTGTGCCATATATGAAAAAACACCTTTTGCAGCATTTAGATTGTACAACTGTTCTTCTGATAGTTCCCTTTCGTGCTTGGACCACAAGAAACGATTGAGAAACCATTTCTTTATATCAGAATAGTTTGTACCAGACTTTAACTGATTGGAATACTCATAGTCATTATAATTAGGGTCTTTAGATATCGAATCTAAATTAATATAGTTCATTGAACGATTTATTTTATAAAATAAAACGTAGTGAGCATAATTATTTAAATCCCAACAACCTTTGTTGTTTTTCACATTAGGGCGTACTGAATCTATTTCAACTTTTTTCGAATATTGAGTAGCATTGTCCCCTTCTTTAATTATAATAGTCCAATCTCCAGAATTTAAAAGTGAGTTCTTTCGTAAAGAAAATTCGTTGCCACAAAAAGATTCTGCTAGGCATTCCAAAATTGTCGTCTTACCAATACCATTAGAACCACAAATAATATTGAAATGTTGGTTAAAATCCAAATGAAGATTGAAAATTGGACCTATACCATTTATATCTATAGAGTTTATTCTTAACATGTTTCTTGATATTTATACTATAAGTTTGTGCTCAATTTAGGGCAACAGCCCTTTGTATAGATACTTTTGAAGTACTTATATATTTAGATGTTTACAATTTCACTTGTTTATTAAGCATTTCATACATCTTCTTCGCTCGACAATTGTAAAACTTGCTTTCATTGAAAGTTCACTTATCGAAAATGATGACATATTATCTCTTACTTTACCTTCCATTCTGCTTTGCCTTATATTCTAACAAGTCAAGTAATCTCTAAATCAATGGAATTTAATTTTCTCTACTTTAAATTGAATATTGTCAGGGAATTTTCCTGAACTAATTTCATTATTCAACCACTGCATATCTCGGTCATCAGATATTCCTATTTTCTCTATATCATCCAACGTAAATTGTAAAATATAATTATTTCTTATGAGCTCTTTTTGACGTTCTTTGCGCAATGTCTCATCTAGAAATTCTTCTTCTGGTAAGAAATAAGCCTCACGATTTTGAACTAATGGAATATATCTCCATTCACGTTCCTTGAAAAATATTGTTTCAGACGACCAGTCATTACTGGTCCAATATCTCCCTTTATATTGTTTCATATATCCTAAAAATACATTAAGACCATTAAAGAAAGGTGTATTTAATTTGTTTTCTTCGTCAATATTATTTGCTTCATATTTTATAAGACAATCATTTATTATAGTTCTTATACATGCGGCTAAGGGAGATCTTTTATTATAATAACATACAGGATTAACACCATTCCTAATAGCCCAATCTTTTTTCATTCTTAAATATGCAGAAGATCTAAAACACGTCATATGATCATTTAATTCTTCATCTAGTAAATCTGCAAAGCAAACCATAGCAAAAGCAAAGTTCTTATTTATATTCAAATAATCAGCTTTTTCCAAACAATATGAAGGTTGGAAAGACATAGAACTTAATATGCCTTTCAATCCTACAGAGTTAGTACAATGATACAGATGTAAATCCATTTTATATAGTCTTTAAAATAATCGGCATAATATCGTTGATGACATATCAATCGTGAGATTACTGATAATTTATTATGAATACGTGATTATATAATTATCGCTTTTTTCTCTTTCCAAATAATTCAGAATGCGATCCAAGACGAACAAGTTTTATGATGTTTTCTTCTTTGTCGTACCAAATAAGAAGGTAATCATCCTCAACGTGACATTCCATATAGTCTTTCCACTCACCCTTTAATTGATGAGGCTTAAACTCAGACGGAAGATCTTCCCCTTTTGCAAGTTTTTCCACAATCGAGAATAGCAACTTAACCTTGTTTAGGTCTTTACTAAAACGCTTGTAGTCTTTCTTGAATTGGGAGGTCTTACGAATTTCCTTCATACTCAGTTCATTGAAGACATGAAACTTTCCAAGCTGTCCATACAAACAGTACCTGCATCGTTGCCTTCTTTAGCTTCCTTCATAGCAGCTATGGTTACTGCATTCGGCTGTTCTGAATCAACGTCATCATCGGATGCAGCGTTGTTAACATTCAGTATCTTAACTCCATGAATAGCCTTTAACACAGCTTTCAGGTGTGTTAGAATGGAAGGATTCTCTATTTCTAATGTCAATGTTGTCATATTCTAAGCGTTTTCTTTTATTATATGCAAAGATAGTGCAAATCGAATGCAGAATATCAAGCTTGCTTGAATATTATGCTGAGATGCAGCCTATCTTTTGCAAAGATATAGTTTATCTGCTATATTTCCAAGGATTTTGCCATGAATTGAAGCCTTCGGCAATGTTGAATTTTGAATGTTAAGTGTTGAATTGTCGGCTTTGCCGATGATATAAGATGCTATTAATCAACTATCACTCGTATACCACAACCTAAGACTTTCTCATATCTTATACGTCTTGCCGGTTCAGCGGATTGCGCCACAATATTGCGACCTGTTAATCCGTATTGTTGTTGTACAAGTGTACGGAGTTTATGGATGTTGGGATTGCCGGGAACTTCAAGTATATTGCCGGAATCCGTTATCAGTTTACCGGGCTTTATGCCAAAATACCTGTTGCGATTGGGAACGGTCAATATGCTACGGCGTTTGGGATTGAAAATGAACTCTTTTCTGGCCTGCAGATCTATTAGCATGACTGACTTGATGATTTCTTCACGGCTGCCGTTAACTACATAACGGATGCTCTTGTTGAGCTTGCGTTGTGTATTCAACTTGGCCTCTACCAATGTTATCGCCCCACTTTTGGCCAACGATTCTATAATGGGCATGGTTACCTCTCGATATCTTGAAGAAATCTCGATAGTTACCCTTTGCTTATCTCCACCATTTCCTCCATTCCATTCGTTTCTTAGTTTTCTGGCATATTCTTCTCTCTCTTCTTCCACTTCTGGACTTTCGAGCATAAGGTTGATATGATAACGAGCCGAATGAGGGTTGCCATCTTTGACATTGGGACATAATGCGAGGAGGAAGGTGATGAATGTCTTCTCCTTCTGGGCTGTCACCTTGTCTACCAGACACTTGACATACATGTCTTTCACTACTTTATAGGCAATGTCCCTGTAATCATTGCAGGTTTGCAATATCGAGGCGTATGCCTTGGTTTTAGCTATATCGTCGCCAAGATAACATGCCAGACGGATGATTTCTAAAGGCTCTTCAGGGTGTCTTAATTGCAGGTTTTCAATGTGTGGTTCTATAGGCATATTTGAAATGTTTTGAATTAATTTGAATTATTTTGAGCGGATTTTGAACTGATTCTTTCCATCTCTAACTTTGCCAGTGAAATCAAGAAGGCATCAATAGCCGTACTGATTCAAAACCTTCGTATTAACTTTCTAAAATTCAAGACAATGAAAAGAAACCGTAATCCAACTAACAAGTCTGTAATGAAGCGTTATGATACGCTTGATTCTTCGATCGGTTCTCGATTGCTTCTCGATCGCTCTTCGATCGGTTCTCGTTCGGTTCTCGTTCGTTCTTCGATCGGTTCTCGTTCATCCTTCGTTCATCCTTCGTTCATCCTTCGTTCGAGCTTCGTTCGGGAATCGAAGAACAATCGAAGATGGATCGAAGAAGTATCGGAGGTACATCTGAGGCAAAACGGA
>NZ_JADYUF010000049.1 GCF_021531655.1 Leyella stercorea
GACATACGGAAATACTCAAAGCCTTTTTTATACAATAAATTCAACCTCAAAGTCTAAATCCGAAACTTGAGAAAAGTAAGAATTATGAGATGCACTTTCAAGACAGTCTTCTATGTAAATGGAAGCAAGGAGAGAAACGGAATTGTCCCTATCATGGGACGTGTGACAATCAACGGAACTATCGCACAGTTCAGTTGCAAGCAGAGCGTTACCAAGGCTATCTGGGATGCCAAGGGCAACAGAGCCATAGGCAAGAGTAAGGAAGCCAAGGAGGTGAATTTTGCGCTTGACAACATCAAGGCTCAAATCGCCAAGCATTATCAACGACTTTCCGACCGTGAGGCGTTCGTTACCGCTGAAATGGTGAGAAACGCCTATCAAGGCATAGGCACCGAAAACGAGACCTTGCTCAGAGCTTTCGACAAGGAGAACGCCGCCTTTGCCAAGCGTGTCGGCAAGGACAGGGCAAAGACTACTTACACAAGTACCTAACGGTGAGAAAGTACGTTGCCGAGTTCATCAAGTATCAGTACAAGCGCAGCGATATGTCCATGAATGAGCTTACCGAGGAGTTTATCCGTGACTATTGCCTTTACTTGAAAAATGTGGTAGGGCTTGCGCAGTCCTCCATTTGGATTTACTCCATACCTCTGAAACATATCGTTACGGCGGCACACTACAACGGCAAGATACCGAGAAATCCGTTTGCCATGTACCACGTTGATCCAGACCATAAGGAACGTGAGTTCTTGACATTGGACGAGCTTACCGCCATGACTGAGATAAAGTTGGAAGACCCCAACATGGCATTTGCGAGAGACCTTTTTATCTTTGGCAGTTGGACAGGTATAGCTTTCATCGACATCAAGAACTTGACGGAAGATAACATCAGCATGGTAAACGGTGCTCCTTGGATAGTGTCCAAGCGTCAGAAGACAGGCGTACCGTTCCAAATCAAGCTGTTGGATATTCCTATGCAGATAGTTGAGAGATACAAATCTTTCAGAAACGGTAATCACTTGTTCAACATTGGCAACCTTGACAGCATCAACAAGCGCATCAAAAAAGTAGCGGTAATGTGTGGCATCAAGAAACGAGTTTCATTTCATGTCTCCCGCCATAGTTGGGCTGTTTTAGCATTGGAGTATGGTATGCCGATAGAGAGCGTTAGCAAGATTCTCGGTCACACGAATATCACCACGACACAGATATACGCCAAGGTGACAAGCAGCAAACTTGACCATGATATTTCTGTCTTTGAAAGTCGAATCAAGGGGCATTTGCCTGTAATGGGAGGAATGGCATGAAACGGACTGTAATCACCGTGGATGGCAATGGAAGGCTTTCCATTCCGTCCAACTTGGAGGACTTGTGGATGAGTGAGGGAGAGTTGGTGGATATGCTTCATGTTACCGCCCCGAAACTCAACTCTGTGATACGAGCTATATATAAAGAAGGTATGTTGTCTATGTCGGAAGTCCAATACAAGGACGAAACTTCCGTTAGTGTTTGGCAAACGCTGTATAATTTTCCTATGATAGTTGCCATTTGCTTTCGTCTCCACTCTTTTGGCGCAGCACAACTTCGTGAAGTTATCCTCAAGAGATTGTACGAAGCAAAAGAGAAAACAACTATTGTCCTGCAACTCTACGGAGAGACGAATGCCTTTTGTTGAAAATGGTCGTATCTTTGACGCTTCGGTTGTTCACTGTCGTATTGACTTATTGACGCACTGATTCACTGTCGTATAGAAATGCACTTGTAATGTGATAAAGATGTATCCATGCAAAGAATAGTGTAAGCATATATACATTGATGTCATACGTTTTACATATTTATCGTATGACATATAAAACGTATGACATGCAGGAATACATTTTTGTTCATCCCGAGGAATGGTATTCTATGTCCCCCATTCTTCGGGATTTATTTGTTTCATCCTTTGGACATAGCGAAAAACGAGTCGTTCCTTGGAGGCTTTGCGCCTCCAGCCACTTGGGCGAACCACCGCAGTGTTTTCAATGGTATTAGGTTTTATTCTTTCCAAAACATTGTGTCCACAAAGACACAGCAAGGTATGTTTCGAGTTTCTCGAAACCTTTTGGGTTACTCCCAAAAGAACTTGCCTGTCGGTGATTTGTTCCTCCGTAGTCGGACAATTAAGATGGAAAGAATATATAAAAAAGCATAAAAGTTTCTGATTTTTCTCATAAATAAATTAGATTTCATATATTTGCGCAAAATTAGAAACAATGACAGAACTATTGAGTATATTATATAAGCTGCGGATATTCACTTTGGATGAACTTTCTGAGGCTCTGAAAGGCAAGGTGAAATCTGTGGAAGCGTTGCTTGCTCGGTACAAGCAACAAGGGTGGATTGTGGCTATACGGCGCAATACCTATTGCATGAAGGATATTGCATCTGGTTTACCTGTTTGCGACAAGTATGAGATAGGAAGCCACGTGTCACATACAGCTTGCATCAGTTATCACACAGCATTGGAATTTCATGGATTGGCTCATCAACCCTTCAATGAGGTTTTTGTGAAAAGCATGACTCGCTTCAATTCCTTTTCTTTCGACGATGTGGATTATACCTATTGCCGACAAACAAAGGAAATCGTTGGTATGATGACACCTAAGGGAAACCCTTATGTGCGAGTAACGGATGTGGAGAGTACGTTGTTGGATTGCTTTGACCGCATCGACCGAGCTGGTGGTATTGAGGAATTGCTGCATTGCATGGAGGGTATCGTCTTGCTCAATGAGGAAAGGCTCATCGATTATCTCGCAAGGTACGACAAGGCATTCCTGTTCCAGAAGACAGGCTATCTGTTGGAGCGAATCAAGGAACAAGCCAACATCTCAGAATCCCTCTTGGAGCTGTGCCGAGCCAAGGGAACCAAAAGCGTCAAGTGGTTGACTAACAACGAAGAGTCGGATACATTTGTAAATAAATGGCGCATGTATGTGCCGCAAGAACTAACATCAAAGGAAGAATATGAACTCATATAACAAACAAGCTCTTGACATCATCGCCAAGGAGCAAGGCTTTATTCGCGACAACCTCGAAAAGGTGATGCGATTGGTGGAGATACTCAACTATTTCCATGACAGTCCTTTGCTGTCTAAATCTCTTGTGCTGAAAGGTGGCACAACCATCAATCTCACCGTTTTCCAACTGTCAAGACTCTCGGTAGATATAGACCTTGACTTTACGGTGGATTGCGACCGAGAATCCATGTTCTCCATTTGCCAAGAAGTGAATAACGAGAATCTACTCTATATGGAGTCGGATGGTTATCATCTTGCGCCTGGCTCCAAGACACCGCATACGCTTGACTCATGGGTGTTTCATTATACCAATGCCGCAGGCAACAACGATGGCATCAAGATAGAAATCAACTATTCCGACCGTTGCCATATCCTGCCTGCCATAGAGACTCATGTGTCCATTCCGTTTCTGAGCGATGTGAAGGTACGTTCTCTTTCACCTGTCGAATTGTTTGCCACCAAGATAAACGCCTTGATAGGTAGAAGTGCTGCACGTGACATTTATGATGTCTATAACATGGTGAAGCATCAGCTATTCGTGAGCGATGAAGAGAAAACGTTGCTGAGAAAAGCGACCATCTTTTATCTGACTGTTGGCTCAAGCAGAAAAGACAACGCTACGCCTACGGAATATACTGACTTTCCGCAGATAGACAAAATCCGTTTTCCGCAGATTCGTTCGCAACTCTTGCCTGTACTTAGGCGCAGTGAGCATTTTGACTTTGAAAAAGCCAAGACAGAAGTGAAAGACTTTCTCTCAAAGCTATTGGTTCTGACAGAATCAGAGAAAGAATATGTGCGGGAATTCAATGACAAGAAGTATATTCCAGAATTGCTGTTCGAAGATAAAGAGATGGTCAATAGAATCAAATTTCATCCTATGGCTTTGTGGAAGACAAGGAGTCGTTGAATGTTTTTTCTGTAAATTTTGAAAAAAGTTATTGTTTTGCTTAGTTTTTTGCTTTGCTCAACTGTATAGATAGTGTATGAAACAGGAAAAGGACATAGAAAGAATGTTTCGTCAGCATTACGAGAAGATGTACAATCTGGCCAGAAGCATCCTCTCCGATGACGATGAAAGCAAGGATGTAGTGAGCTAAGTCTTTACCACGATTCTTGCCGATGATGTAGTCCTGATGCCTGAGAGTGAGGAAGGATTCCTGATGAGGAGCGTCCGCAACCGCTGTCTCAACCTGATAGCCCATAAGGGCGTGAAGGAAAAGGTAGCGAAGTTGCTCATAGATGATACCGATGTTATTTTGTCGGATGAAACCGATGAGCGACTCGACCAGCTGATGCTTCTCATCGAAGACCAGGAACCGCCTATCCGACAACTCATTTTCCGTCTGCGCTATCTTCAGGAGAAATCTTATCAGGAGGTGGCTGATGAAGTGGGAGTGAGCAAGGTGACGGTATTCAACCATCTTTCGAAGGCGATGGACTGGATTAAGGAACAATTTAAATGAGCAAGACAATGACAAACAAGGAATTTAACAAGAGTAAAGAAGAAAAGCGTCAGATGTTCTTCGATATGCAGGAACATCCCGACCGCTATACCGACGAGCAAGTGAAACGTTTGCTTGCCGATGAGGACATGAAGGATTTCTTTCACGACATGGCAATGGTTAGGATGGCGATGAAGAAAGGAAACCCAAAGAAAGTGAATATAGATGAAGCATGGAAAGAGTTTGCCGATAGGCAAGGATTAAAGGCCAACAATGCTTCTGGTAAAACATCCAGCAATCGCTGGAAGATTGCAGCATCCATCATTGGTGTCATTTTTCTTTCAGGCATAACTTTAGCCGCAATCCATTCTGGCATTTTCCGTTCATCTTCTTCGGATGAGACTAGCCAAGCCAAGACGGAACAAGTATCTTCTACTTCTGATTTGAACAAGACGGATAGCATCAAGGTGAGTGCTACGGAGAAGGCTGATAGTCTCGACCTCAAACCTGTTGTCTTTGACAATGCCGAGTTGGGCAATGTCGTGTCGCAGCTTGCAGCCTTATATCATGTCAAGGTGGAATTCGACAATGCAGAATCGCAGCATATCCGTATCTTCTTCAATTGGGACAAGACTAAGACATTGAAGCAGAATCTCGAAATATTGAATGCTTTTGAGCGCATACAGATAACGGAAGTGGATGGGATTTTAAAAGTGGAGTAAGTTATGAAGAAGATTGTTTTTAACTTAATGTTGTTGATGATAAGCATGGGTATGTCTGCCCAACGCATTACCCGACAATATAATAATGTGTCATTCTCTGCGGCATTGAAGGATTTGAATGCTCGACAGGATAAGTATGTCATCAACTTTGTGTATGACGAGTTGGAGGATTTCAAGGTGACGAAGAGCATCAAAAATGAAAGTGTTCCAGATGCCATCATGAACTTGATAGGCTTTTATCCTATCAAGATGAAACAAGTGGATAATGTTATTATCGTTGAATGTATCCAAAAGGCTTCTAACAGAATGATGGGACGTATCGTGGACACTCATCATCAACCTGTCGATTTCGCCAATGTTTCACTTCTGAATGTCAATGACTCTTCGTTTATTACTGGTGGTGTGACCAATGAAAACGGACAATTTGTAATACCTTGCAATGCTCAAAAGGCTATTGTAAAAGTAACATGTGTAGGATATAACACTTATCGCAATATCTTTAGTACTGGCAAAATAGGTACAATAGCTTTAAGCGAAGTTACGCTAAATCTACAAAAAGTAGTTGTGAAAGGTCATCGGAAGATTTATAAGTCAGACGGAACAAAGCTTATCGTGGATGTTCAGAAATCTGTATTAAGCGATTTTGGAAGTGCCGATGATGTTGTTGCGCAATTACCAACAGTGTCAGGTAGCGATGGCAGCTATTCTGTCTTTGCAGACAAAAAGAGTTGTTTGACAAGCAAACGTATGCAATTTGCAGAATTTAGCACTATAGCCAAATCATTACCTCAATTGAGGTGAAACACTCATAAATCGCTCATTTTAAGCTATTCTGAATATTTGGGCGGAATTTTTTTTGAAAAAAGTGGCTTAAAAGTTTGGAGGTTTAAATAAAAAGCCATACCTTTGCACTCGCTTTTAAGGAACAACGCTTCCGCAAAGCAATAAGGATTGGCTCCGTAGCTCAACTGAATAGAGCATCTGACTACGGATCAGAAGGTTGCAGGTTTGAATCCTGCCGGAGTCACAAACAATTTAAAAGAGGACTTTACGCAATGTAAAGTCCTCTTTTTTTATGCCTGTAAGCATTTTAAGGTAAACCGCTTTTGGCTGTTGCCAAATAATTATAAATATACCGTCTGACTTTTCTTACTTTCAAGCTATTTGCATAGTGCTTTTCAAATGTAGTCCTTTTGCACTTCAAAACGAGTCCTTTTGCATGCCAAAAGGAATCCTTTTACATAGCAAAACGAGCCCTTTTGCACTGCAAAAGGGCTCGTTTTGTTTTGGGGTAGTATTTTTACTTCTGTCGTGGCACGTAAGGAACATCGGCGCGCGATGACTTTACGTTGTAGTTGTTCATCCACTCTTCGAGCATACGGCGGTGCTGGGCAAGAGTCTCGGCGTATGCTTTCTCCACAGCCAGGTTGCGGGTCTCGCCACGGTCGCGACGCATGTCGTATAGCTGTTCGCGATAGCGTCCCTTGTCGTAGAGCACATACTTGAAGTCGGGAGTGCGCAACGACCATCCGAGTGTGCCCGAACCCTTGTCAAACATGGTTTCAGTAACGACGTATGGCTGGTGCTGTGCGTTGGCGTTGCCGCTTTCGGCAATGGTGCGGAAGGACACGCCACGTGTGCCTTCAGGCTTAGTGGCACCAGCCCAGTCGCATATCGAGGCAAAGAAGTCGGGACCGTTGTTGATGAGTTGGGGCAGTTGCTTGCCGGCATTCTTCTTGCCTGGCAGCACGACAATCAGCGGAATGTTGGTCACTTCGTCGTATAGTGCCGACTTCTGGTTCCAGTGGTGAGCGCCGGTGCCGTCGCCGTGGTCGCTGGTGAATATCACTACGGTGTTGCGCCACAACGAATTCTTGTCTATTGCATCAACAATCTTACCTATTTCCTTGTCGACATGCTCCACCAGTCGGTAGTAGGCGTAGCGGTATCGGCGCCAGTCATCGTCGGTGTACGATGTTGTAGGGTATGCCGAATAGTTGAGTGATTTCTCGCGTTGTAGTATGTCGGCGTCGTATGGGCTTATGGCGTAGTTGGCAGGCAGCCCCGGACACTCGCTCACGTCAGGCACGGTGATGTCGGCAAAGGGCAGGTCCTGCTGGCGTGCAAACTCGCATATGTTATGCGGATTGTCGAACGATGCCACGAGGAAGAAGGGGCGTTCGGGCTTGCTGTGGCTGTTGAGGAAGTCGACGCAAACTTCGGCAAGTCCGGCATCGTCGTGATTGTGTATGTTGCGGAATCCGAATTCACCGTCGGGTATTGAGGCTGTATGGGCGTGCCATTTTCCGGCGTAGGCGCATTCGTATCCGGCTTCGCCCACGAGTGTGCCGAGTGTGCGCGTGCGTACGGAGTCGGGTATGGGTGTGCCGTTGCGCTCCACTCCCAGTTCGTGAGCCATGTACCCCGTGAACATTGATGCGCGCGATGGTCCGCTGAGCGGCGACGAGCAGTAGGCGTTGGTGAATGTCACGCCAGCGGCAGCCAGTCGGTCGATGTTAGGGGTGTGAAGGTCGGTGTTGCCAATGCAGCTCATGGCGGTAGCTGTCTGTTGGTCGGTCATGATGTAGATGATGTTGGGGTGCTGTGCAGCCATCGTTGTGATAGGCGCAAGTGCCAGTAGGGGTTTCAGTATATGTCTCATTTCTTTATTATTGTTCTATTAGTATTATTTGAATATATGTTACGGTTTGCTTGTATTTGGGCCTTGTTATGCTTCGAAACGTCACTTAAACTATGAAAAAACGTAAAAATGCAACTTTTTAGTTATTTTTTTTCCCGTTTTTTTTGCAGCAATGGAAAATATTATTAATTTTGCCATCGTGTAAAGAATAACGCTAAATGTAGCGAAGATTTTTTTGATTTGTTTTAGTAGATTAGTTTTTAAGTAGTTTGTTTTTGAAAGTCGGATGCCGTGAGGCACCCGATTTTTTTTGTTATTATACTTTTCCTGTTTTTGTTTTCGAGGCTGATTGTCTGCCGTTTCCAGAAATGGTAGTCTTAGATATTGCGCTCGAAATGTTCGTAATAGTATTGTCCCTTGTCCTTGGTGCGGTTGCCGTATTCTATGGCACGGGTGGGGCAGTGGTGGTAGCAGGCAAAGCACGATAGGCACTTGCCGTTGTGTTTCCATTCTGGGCATTCGCCCTTGCTCCATTCTATGTCGTCGGTGGGGCAGACACTGGCACACTTGCCGCAATGTATGCAGCGTTGCGGGTCTACACGAAACTTGCTGTCGCCTATAATCCATTTGATGAAAGCGTGGCCGATCAGGCGGCTGTTGATTCGAGGCCAGTGTCCTCTGGTTATCTTGAATATTCCGCGGTCCTTGTCGATAATGTGGTCGACGAATGCGCATATCATGTGGTTGGCATGCGTTTTCTTCTGGATTTCCTTCTTCTCTTCGTCTACATCCATGAAGGGCAGGCCTACATACGATTCGGGCATGATAAGCGATATGGCGCTGTCGGCCTTCAGTCCGATGGCAGCCAGGTCTTTCTGGAATATGTCTACGGCTTCGCCCACGGTGTCGCCGGCTGTGCATATTATGTAGCAGTAGCGTCCTTGGGCGTTGGTGATGCGCAGATTGGCTATAAACTCTCTCACCATGAGTGGCGGCCTCCATCCATGTACGGGAAAGAGGAATCCGATTGACTCTTCCGAATCAAGCGTATATTCGTGTATTTTGTCGCTGCCGCCATGCTTCTTGCATTCGGCTGCGATGTCGATGATGTCGTCGCCGGTAAGGTGTTTGATTCTTTGGGCTGCCCAGCGGGTGTTGCCTGTGCATGAAAAATAGAATACCATGTGCTGCGGTGATAAGGATTGTGCGGTGAAAAAAAATAAGGCAGGGTGCGCAGTTGTTTGGTGCGTACCCTGCCTTTATCTCATGTCAGCCTCGATGTGAGGCAGCCTGTAGAAGGTGCTTCTTATTTCGACTCTTCCATTACGCCTTCGATGTACAGACGTGTAAGCTCGGTTACGCCGTTTGATCTTACCGTAATGGTCTTCTTGAAGTGTCCCGGGAATGTGCCTCGACCGTTGTATGTCACCTTTATCTCGCCCTTCTCGCCAGGCTTGATAGGAGTCTTGGTGAACGAGGGGACGGTGCATCCGCAACTTGCGATTGCCTGGTTGATTACCAGCGGTGCTGTGCCCTGGTTGACGAATGTGAATACGCACTTCTGTACTGGCTCTTTCTCAGAGAATTTTCCGAAGTTGTAGTTTATCTTCTCAAACTTGATTGAAGCCTGTTTCTCTTGTGCCATTGTCATGCTGACGCATGCGATGAGCATGGCAAACACTATAAATATTCTCTTCATCTTCTTTTCTGATTTTTAGTTGTTAATGAAATAACTCTGCAAAATTACAAAAAGATTTAGGTCTGAGGGGCAAAAATGACGTTTTTTTGCAATTATTATATTAAAAACAAGCGTTATTTGTTTGGTTTAACTGAAAAACAAAATGTGGCAAGACGAAAATATCATTCGCCTTGCCACATTATATATATGTGTGTAATGCGTGAATAGCTTGTCAGAAACGGCCCTGTTCGCCGAGATAGCTGTCTTTGAAGCCGAGGAAGTAGAGTACACCGTCGATGCCGATGGTGTTGATGCTCTGCTTGGCATTTGCCACAACGCGGGGCTTTGCATGGAATGCTATGCCCAGACCGGCTTCGCCCAGCATAGGCAAATCGTTGGCTCCGTCGCCTACTGCAATAGTCTGTGCCAGATTGACCTTCTCCACTTGTGCTATGAGTTTAAGTAGTTCGGCCTTGCGGTGTCCGTCTACTATCTCGCCAACGTAGCGTCCTGTGAGCTTGCCGTTGTCGTCAATCTCCAGTTCGTTGGCATAAACATAGTCGATGCCGTACTTGCGCTGCAGGAATTCGCCGAAATAAGTGAATCCGCCACTGAGTATGGCAATCTTGTAGCCACAACGCTTGAGTACTGCCATCAGACGGTCTACGCCCTCGGTGATGGGCATGTTGGCGGCTATGTCTTCAAACACGCTTGAGTCCAAACCCTTCAGCAGGGCTACACGACGTGTGAAGCTTTCCTTGAAGTCAATCTCGCCGCGCATGGCGCTTTCGGTGATAGCTTTCACCTGAGCTCCCACACCTGCGCGCTCGGCAAGTTCGTCGATGCATTCGGTCTGGATGAGTGTGGAGTCCATATCGAAGCAGATGAGTCGGCGCATGCGGCGATACATGTCGTCACGTTGGAACGAAAAGTCTATCTCCATTTCCGAAGATATGTGCATAAGTTCCTCTTGCATGGCTGCGCGGTCGGTGGGTGTGCCACGCAGCGAGAACTCGATGCAGGCACGCATGTTGCGCTCGGGGTGCTTGATGCTCATGCGTCCGGTGAGTCGCAGTATGGAGTCGATGTTGAGTCCCTGGTTGGTTATGACTCTTGTGGCTGCTTCTATCTGCTTTGCCGAAAGCGACCTGCCGATGAGTGTGAGTATATAACGGTTCTTGCCCTGGCCGTTTACCCAATTCTCGTATTCGTCGTCGGTGACGGGTGCGAATCCGATGTTCACTCCGAGTTCGGTGGCTTTGAACAGCAGTTCTTTCATTACCTGTCCCGATGCATTCTCGTCTATGCGTATGAGTATGCCCAACGACAGTGTGGAGTGTATGTCTGCCTGGCCTATGTCCAGTATCTTTGCATCCTTGCTGGCAAGGATTTCCATTATAGATGTTGTCAGGCCCGGTCGGTCGTTGCCCGTTATTCTGATTAGTATCTGTTCTTCTTTCGAGTTGTTAGTTTCCATTTATTCTTTGGGTTATTCTTCGGCAAACAGTCGTATGCGCTGTTCTTCCGACAGTTTGCACACAATCAGTTGGTTGTCTTTTTCAGCCACGATGTAGCCGTCAAGTCCCTGCACTACCACTTTTTTCTCTTCTGTGGTGTGTACAATGCAGTTGTGCGAGTCTATCATGTGTATGTTCTCGCCTATGAGTGCGTTGCCGTAGAGGTCCTTGTGTGTTTGTTCCATGAGCGATGTCCATGTTCCGAGGTCGCTCCATCCGAAGTTTGCCGGACATACGAATATCTCTTCAGCCTTCTCCATTATGGCGTAGTCTACCGATATGTTATCGCATTCGGGATAGCGGCTGTCTATTGTGGGCTGTTCTTCGGGTGTGCCGTATATGTCGAGCATGCCCTCGAACACCTTACTTATAGTAGGGCTGTACACTCGGAATGCGTTGACTATGGTTGAAACGCTCCATACGAAGATGCCTGCATTCCAGAAATAGTTTTTGTGTGATATGTATTCCTTGGCTGTCTCGTAGTCGGGTTTCTCTCTGAATGAGTCTATGCGGTATATTTCCTTGTTTCGTGGTGATGCTGTCGAGAGGTCGGCCTGTATGTATCCGTAGCCCGTTTCGGGGCGTGTAGGTGTCATGCCGAGCGTCACGATGGCGTCGGTTTCGGACGTGAAGTTCATACACTGGCGTATGATACGTCTGAATTCTTCGTTGTCGGTCACGATATGGTCGCTGGGTGTTATCACTACATTTGCCTTGGGGTCTTGCGACTTTATGCGCCAGCTTACGTATGCTATGCATGGGGCGGTATTGCGTCGGCATGGCTCAAGCAATATGTTTTCTGCCTTCACTTCGGGCAGTTGCTCGCGAACGACGTCGGCATACTTCTTATTTGTCACTATCCACACGTTCTCGGGCGGGCATATGCCTTTGAACCTGTCGTATGTAAGTTGCAGAAGCGTACGACCGACACCAAGGATGTCGATGAACTGCTTCGGGCGGTCGGCTGTGCTCATAGGCCAGAATCTGCTGCCTACGCCACCTGCCATAATAACAAGATGATTACTTACTCGAGCCATAAAAAAGTTTGTTGTTTATCTTGCAAAGATAGGAAAAATTGGCTACATCAGAAACTTTTTAGGCTATGGTTTTCAGAAAACTGTGTTTTTATTTGCTTTTACAGCATATCGTCGAACAAAAATCCCATTTCGGGTTGGCTGTTCTGTTGTTCTTCCTGATGTGACGGTTGTGTCGTTTTGTCGCCAAAATGTAGCATAAGTTGCTGTGCTGCTTGCGATGAAGTGTTGATTTTGTAATATCCTCGCTTGTCGCAACGGCGCACGAGTGAGTCGTACGACTGTGAATTGGCATTGAGCCATTGTCGTACGCTATGGTTTACGTCGTCGATGAGTATGGGCGCGAACAATGTGTTGCACGTATTGTATACATGCAATGCTATCTTGCGTACTGGCAGTCCGTTGTCGCCGGCTTCGCACAGCACATTGATTATTTCGTTGGAGTATTTGTTTGTTTCGCGCATGTCATCAGGACAAAAAGAAAGCTGCACACATATCATACATAGGATATGCATGCAGCTATCTTTCTTATAAGATAGAAACGGTTATTCTATTTTACATTAGGCCAAAGTAACGAGGTTGTCCTCATTCTTTACCTTGCCCTCTTTCAAGAGCCATCCTGTACCGAGGTAAACTTCCTCAGTGGTAATCTTAGCGGCCTTAGCTATCTCAGCTACGCTCATAGCCTTGCCTGCAGCTGCCAATGTCTGGTATACATCACCGGCACGGAAACCAGCGTTTTCTGCGCTTACTGCTACCTCTACAGTCTTCTTGCAGGTTGCACGCTTTGTAGTGGTTGCCTTAACTGCAGTAGTTTTCTTGGCTGCAGTTGTTTTCTTTTCTGTTGCTTTCTTTTCTGCCATAATTTTGTGTAAATAACATTAATATAACGCTTCTCGTTAGCGTTTGTTTTTTTTATACGTTTGCAAAATTAGTCAAATATTTTTGCAAAAGGATAACAAATATATGAAAAAAGCCCGCCGAAGCGAGCTTTTCATTATATTTGTTTAATTTTCTTGACGTAGGTCAACTTTGAGTTGCAGTTCATCAAGCTGTTTCTGGTCGATTGCTGACGGTGCGTCGAGCATAACGTCGCGTCCGCTGTTGTTCTTCGGGAATGCTATGCAGTCGCGTATCGAGTCGAGTCCTGCCATGATCGAAACGAAGCGGTCGAGTCCGAAGGCAAGACCTGCGTGAGGAGGTGCTCCGTACTTGAAGGCATTGATGAGGAATCCGAACTGTGCCATGGCACGCTCTTCGGTGAAACCGAGAATGCCGAACATCTTCTCCTGCAGTTTGCTGTCGTGGATACGCAAGCTTCCGCCGCCAACCTCAATGCCGTTGCATACGAAGTCGTAAGCTTTGGCGCGTACCTGTTCTGGATGTGAGTCGAGCAATGGTATGTCGTCGGGGTTGGGCATAGTGAAGGGGTGGTGTGTAGCCATAAGGCGCTGCTCCTCGTCGCTCCACTCGAACAGCGGGAAGTCGACAATCCACAGACACTCGAACTTGTTCTTGTCGCGCAGTCCGAGGCGGTCGCCCATCTCCAGACGCAGTGTGCAGAGCTGAACGCGTGTCTTGTTGGCGTTGTCGCCAGAGAGGATGAGCACGAGGTCGCCGTCCTTGGCGCCTGTCGTCTCCTTCACCTTGGCAAGTACTTCGGGCGAGTAGAACTTGTCGACCGATGACTTCACGGTGCCGTCCTCGTTATACTTGATGTATACCAATCCCTTGGCGCCTACCTGCGGACGCTTTACGAAGTCGGTAAGCTGGTCGAGCTGCTTGCGTGTATAGTTGGCGCAACCAGGCACGCAGATACCGCCGATGTATGTGGCATCGTTGAATACCGAGAATGTGCCGGTGCCCTTGAGGTCGTCCATAAGCTCTACGAACTCCATGCCGAAGCGCAGGTCGGGCTTGTCGCTACCGAAGCGGCGCATAGCCTCGTGCCATGTCATCTGCTGGAGCTTGGCTGGCAGCTCTACGCCACGAATCTCCTTGAACAGATGGCGTGCCATGTCCTCAAAGAGGTTGATTACGTCGTCCTGGTCGACAAACGACATCTCGCAGTCGATCTGTGTGAACTCTGGCTGGCGGTCGGCACGAAGGTCTTCGTCGCGGAAGCACTTGGCTATCTGGAAGTAGCGGTCGAATCCGCTCACCATGAGCAGCTGCTTCAGAGTCTGCGGGCTCTGTGGCAGAGCGTAGAACTGACCTGGGTTCATGCGCGAAGGCACAACGAAGTCGCGTGCGCCCTCCGGTGTAGAACCGATAAGTATAGGAGTCTCAACCTCGATGAAGTTCTGTGCATCGAGGAAGTTGCGTATGAGGATAGTCATGCGGTGGCGCAGCTCCAGATTCTTGCGCACGGTAGGACGGCGCAAGTCGAGGTAGCGGTACTTCATACGGATGTCGTCGCCGCCGTCGGTGTTGTCCTCGATAGTGAAAGGAGGTGTTGCGCTCTCCGAAAGGATGTTCAGTTCGGTAGCGATGATTTCAATGTCGCCGGTAGGAAGGTTGGCGTTCTTGCTTTCGCGCTCGTTCACAACGCCTGTCACCTGAATGCAGTATTCGCGTCCGAGCTTGCCTGCACGTGCGCAAAGCTCGCAGTCGTCAGAGTCGTTGAAGACAAGCTGTGTGATGCCATAGCGGTCGCGCAGGTCAACAAATGCCATACCGCCCATCTTTCTAACGCGCTGTACCCATCCGGCAAGCGTTACGGTCTTGCCGGCATCGGAGAGACGCAGCTCTCCACAAGTGTTTGTTCTATACATATATATTATAGTGTATTTATTTTATTCCGATAATATGCGCTATTACTACGCAAAGTTATAGCGTTTATTCCGAACCACCAAATTTATAGCAAAATTATAGCGTAATTTTTGATTTTGGCTTTTCCGCCTATCTTATATTTGTGTTTTTGGGCGCTCAATACTGCGAGTTGAACGCACCGGGAAATCTTCGGTGCGAAATTCTCGAGTTTTGAGCGTGCAGAGCTTAAACTGTTTATATACATGCCGTTACGCCGTTAATAGGGTGGGGTGTGCAAAAAACGCAGACTGAAAAGGGCTCCTTTTCTTTGCAAAAGGACTACATTAGCTCTCCGAAAGGGCAACTTTAGCTATACAAAAGGACTCCTTTAGCACTCCAATTGAGCCTCCGTTGCAATACAAAAGGGCTTCCTTGCATTCCAAATGTTATCGTTTGGAAGACAAAGAAGCCCTTTTTGTGTGTTTTCAAGCTATTAGGCAATTGTCAAAACCTATAAAAACCGCCTATGAAATCTCTATAATCGATTTTCTGTTTGTAACACTTTTTTACTGTCTGTACGATATTTGCATGTTATAATTGTCGTTTTAATAGTTATCTTATCATTATCTTCTTTCCGCCGTTGATGTACACGCCCGGTAGGATGGGGCGCTGGTTGTAGCGACGTCCCTGCAAGTCGTACCAGATGGTTGAGGCTTTCTGCTTGTCTACAGTCAGCACATTTACTCCGGTAGAAATCTGGTCGGTCACGTCTTTTACGATGTAATAGCCATTTCCGGCTTTGTCGGTCGTAATCTCGATGTATGTGTCTTTGTCCAGATCGTATACGTTGCAGGTCTGTGACGTGCCCGTTCCAGTATTGAATACGAACGAAATCATATCGCTGCACTTGGCTATGCGGAAGGTCTTGTAGTACCACTTCTTGCCTGCAATAGTCTTGGTTGCAGTCACGGCATCGCCAGGCCATTTGCCTTTTGTTGTGAAGTTCTCGCCCGACAGGTCTTCCCACGCCCAGTAGTTGACGCTCTTCCATCCCACCTGATCAACATTTACGTACACGTTAATGTTGTACGGAGTGAATGCCTCAGGTGTGGAAATCTCGTATGTGCGGGTAGCTATAGCCGACACGGTAGAGCCGGTGAGCAGTCCCACTTTGAGCGTTGTTGTGCCCATGGGGATGTCTATTGCTGTGCCGCTTGCAGCCTTATGGCTTTTGGCAGTAGGTTCGGTTCCGTCGGTGGTGTACACCAGTTGCGCTCCCTGCTTGTTGCTTACGGCTGTAAGGCGAGCCTTCTGTACATCGTCATAATGTCCCGATGGCAGGTCAATCCATGCCACGTTGCTGCTGTTGCTGAGCAGATAGCGGTAGTGATAGCCACGCAGTATTTCGGTGTATCCATACGGTGAGGTGTAGTTGTTGGCGTTGGTTCCCATCACGGCATACAGTGTTCCATTTGAACCTTCGGTCTTCAGCACATTGCATTGCGAGCCCACATATACGTTGAATGTGGTGTTGCTGGTATTGGTAATGCCAGCAATGTGGCGGGCGTTGATCATCATCTTGATGTCAGTGGGGTAGGCTTGCCAGTGCTTGTAGAACACGCACGGCGTGCCGCATGAAGCCAGGATGTAGGCGTTGGCAGCAAGTGTGTCTTTGCGTATAGGGTCTTGCTGTTCGGTGCTTGAGCGGTATTCGGTGTCGTGGTTTTCCACAAAGCTTACAGCATACTGACGGTAAGTGGCATCGCTGATGAGTCCGTCCTTGGCTCTGTTACTCCATTTGGAAGCGATAAGGTCGCGTACGGCGTAACGCACGGGGAAGTCGAAGGCTGCTGATGTGGGTACTCCGTTCACCTTGGTGGCATTTATCCATGCCTTGACGGTGGCAACGTTGCCGTCCCAATATTCACCCACAGAGAAGCCAGGCTTGGCTGCCGTGTTGTATATTCCGGTGAACTTGCCTGCGTAACCCTTCACCATGTCGTAGCGGAATCCGGCATAGCCGAAGTCGTTGAGCAGCATGTCGAGATATACCTTTACTACAGTCTGCACGTTGGAGCTGTAGTGGTCGAGGTCGCGTATGCCGTCCCAGCCGTCGCCCGAGTCGTATTTGTTGCTTAGACTAATCTTAGGAGACTGGCCGTTTGCCCAATTGTAAGTCTTTCCGCCGTCGTCGTTTTGGCAGATGTCGGTAGAATACATCTGGTAGGTTACGCCCTTATATTTCTCTACGGGGAAGTCGGTCCAACTTGTCAGTGTATTGCGGTGGTTGATAACTACGTCGGCAATGGTACCTATTCCTTTGCTCTTGAATGTCTTGATCATAGAGCGCAGTTGGACTTCGTTGCCAAACGAGCTGTTGTAATTGCTGAACCAGTAGAGGTCGTCGTATCCCATTGAGCGTTTGCTGCTGATGCAATTGGCGCTCTGCGGAATCCATACAAGGTTGAAGTATGGTGCAAGGTCGTCGGCTTGGGCTTCAAGATTGCTCCATCTGGATGCTCGGTATGAGTTCCAATAGAATCCTTGCAGCATCACTCCGTTGTAGTTGGCGGGCCAACCTTGAGCCTGCATGCTTAGTGATGCCATAAGGGCAACGAGTGTCGTGTAAATTTTCTTCATGTTCTGTTTTTAGTTACTTTTGGATTAATTGCTTACTACTACTTTTCTATAAATTAAATGACTGCTTATCCGGTTACAACTACTTGCATCACGCAACTATATAAACCTAATTGTTTTATGCCCCAAAGTTACGTCAAATTTCATTACTGATGTATACAAATATTGTGCAAACGTGCAAATGGAATGCGCAAACGTTTGCATGCCAGTGCTAAATAAAAAAAATGAAGAGACTACTCTCTTACTGCGAGCAATCTCTTCCAACCTAAATTAAAACGTGTAAAACCTTAATAAACCTATGCGATGGTAGTAGCTGTATATGATTTTGAAAGTACTGTTGTATTATTCTACTCCAAATTTACGCATAATTCCTTTATCTATATATATAAATAATGTGTAAACGTACAAATGAATTGCGTAATCGTTTGCATTTCATCACTCAATGTTTCGGATGAACAACAAAAAAGGCGGCTCTCATATCATGAGAACCGCCTGATGTTAAATTAAATGTAAGTGGCTATGATTACTCTACTGTGCAGTAGATATTGTCCTTAGTCTTTCTTGTAGGATACAACTTAACTGTGTTGCCTGCAACTGTAAGGTTGGCGCCATCTTGCTCCAAGTTGTTGATGCTTCCACCGAGGTTAATTGACCAATCCTTATTTACAATGAACTTCCAACCATCGGCTGTTACGCCTACATTAGTAGCCTCGAAGCAATACTCCTCAGCATTCCAGGTCATGGGAACTGGGGCTAACACATCCCAACCTTGGAATTTACCAACCATACCCATGGATTCAATCTTAGTAGCTTCAATGGTGCCTTCAGAGAGATTGACATCTATGTAGTAAACACCTTCACCTGCATTTACACCGAGGTTGCCATTTTTGACGCCGATAGCAGCTCCCTTGAATGCAACGAAGGTGTTTGCACCGATAGCGGTATCCCAGTTTCCTTGTTCACGCTGGAACTTGAACTCAAAGCCAGCACCGTTAGGATCGGCTATATATACGTAACCGGTATATGTACCCTTATCTTCGTCTACGAGAGCAAGCTTCTGGTCAGAAGAACTCCAAGCGTCTGTACTACCGATGAAGTAGATGAATGGATCGTAGTTCACTGGCTCAATGGTATAAGAATAGTCCATCATGTTGAGAGTGAGCTTGTACTTGCCAGGCTCTGCAATCTTACCGGCACCAGGATTATCGCTTGTCAACAGACCTGTCATGCTTTCGCTTCCGTTTTCCTTAGGTCCTACTACGCCAGCAGCCCAGATGGTACCGGCATCACCGTTCTTCTTAGGAATAATCTTCCAGTACTGGTCTACCTTGGTTGTTTCGAACGTGAGTGTGAAGAAAGGATCGTCATATACATCCTTGTCGCTGTGCTTGAATGCCTGCTTAGCACTTACATTATTCCAACCGTCAAAGACTAAGACATCATCAACGTCTTTGACATTAAATATATCGCCTACGAGGTAGTAACC
The DNA here is from genome assembly GCF_021531655.1 of Leyella stercorea. Next base: position 18,968 of record NZ_JADYUF010000049.1, read on the forward strand.
CTCTTCGATAACTGGAGCCACAGGAATAGCCTTTACCTGGAATGTTTCAGATGTTGCCATCTTTACAACAGTAGAACCATTGCTAATCCATGCGTCAAGCGTAGCATTGATGTCACGCTCAATTGGGCGCTTGCCATACGTTTCAGAGATGTATGTTGCCAAATCGGCTGTTGCCATCTTGCCGTCATTGTCAATGTCGTAGGTCTTGTCGCCCAGATTGATCTTGATGGTTGGTGTGTAACCGGCGTCGGAAGAAGTGGGAGCAACAATGCTCGCCACTTGAACCTTCTCTTCCGTTACATTAGCCAAGTTGATGACATCAACTGCAGTAACGCTACCGTTACCGAATTCTACAGCTTTCGGCTCAGCGTTGACTTGGGGTTTGCTCCAGTCGGTATAGTCCTCGGTACATGACACCATAGCCATCAGCAGGGTCATTCCCAATAATATTTTCTTGATCATAATTGTCTTTGCTTAAAGTGATTTACAATTTAACGATGCTGAACGAACCTGTGATGTCGTTGAATGAGATGACGTACTTGCCTTCTGTCAAGCCGATGTTGTTGCCACCTGATTCACATTTGCCGTACATGTTGATAGCTCCATTAGTTGCACCATATCCCCATGATTTACCCCAAGCGTTGCCATCAGCAATCTTGAACTTGAATTCTACTGTCTCACCAGCAGGAACTTCCATAACGTAGTACCAAGCGTGGTTCTCAACGCCCTCAGTGTTGTAAGGAAGCATTGGAGTGTCTGCCCAATCGTTGAATGTACCAGCAATCTGGATAGTGCCATAGTCTGTTACATCGCCCTCGTATTTCACCATAGTGGCTGTATTTTTGGCGGTGTTCAATGTGATTGTGTAGTAACCGTCTGCTCCTGCAAGGATATGACCACCATCGTTATTAGTTGAACCACGATAGGCGATATTGTCCTTCTGCTTTCCACCGCCGTCCATACTGTAGTCCCAAACGAAGCTTGAAGGCAGAATCTTGAAACCTGCTACAGCAGATTCTGCTTTGTCGTTGAATTCGTCTGTAAGGAAGAAGTTGGTGTATTCAATCTCACCCGTACCTGTCTTCTTGTCGTAACGGAAGTTGGGCTTCAAGAACATAGGAAGATTTTCCTTACCAATTGACTCCTTATTGTCGCCCCACTTGCCACCGAACATGTTGCCTACAAGATACCACATTATCGGTGTGGCATCCTTCAATTCAACATAGTATGGTTTTGCTTTGAAGGTGACAGTGTTTGATGTAATAGGGTTGAGACGTTTGTTACCTTCCACTATATAAGCATTGATACGGATGCTTACCTCCTGCTCGGCAGGAACTTCGTTTTCCTTGAATTTAAGGATACGCACCAGACTCTTGTCTATTTCTTCAGCCGTGATAGTAGCATTGCAATACTGTGTTGTCGGGCTGAGTATATCGTAGTCGGCAACCTTTTCACCTGTTTCATCGTTTGCGGCTTCATCGGTAGAAACGTTGAACGAGTTCTTTGGAGATATCTGTATCTCGTATGTTACGTTGAGAGGAGCATTGTCGGCTGTATACTTAGGCTGTGACCATGTAAAGTTAAGCTCCTTGGATTTCTCCAAATCAATAAGTCCATTGGCATATTCAGGAGTATTCAATTTGAACTCTGTAGGCTGAATCAGCGTAGGGTTAGAGTCATTGTCATCCGAACATGATGCGAATAAGCTGATGATGCCGAAAAGCAGAGCACCAATCATATATTTATTCTTCATATTACATTTTTTTCTTTTATAATTCTATAATATTAGTTTTCGGTATCGCCATATCCGTCAATCTGTGTCAGGTTCTTGTTGGCAAGAATCTCTGAAGATGGAAGAGGATATACGTTCTTGGTCTTGTCGAAGTTTGATCCATTGTCGCTGCCACCCTTCAACTCCCATTTGTATGTGGCCTTGTTGCCACCATACTGATTGAAACGAATCAGGTCGGTACGACGTAAACCTTCGCAGTACAGCTCACGGGCACGCTCGTCGAGCACGTCATTAAGGGTGTAAGATGAATGCACGTCAGCGTGGGCGCGCTCGCGAAGCTTGTCAATATAACCCTTAGCCTTATCCGAACCCTCACCATTAAGGTGCATCTCTGCCTCTGCAGCATTGAGGTAGGCTTCTGCTACACGGAAGAGGAAGAAGTCGGTGTCTACAAACTTGCTATCGTGTGGGGTACCACCTTCAGCGTAGTTGTTGTTCCACTTGGGTGTCACAATACCTGAGAAGAAACTTTTGTTTTCGCCAAGTTCCAAGGTGCGGTCGTTCTTATCGTTACCTTTTCCCCAGAAAATTGCACGGTCGTCAATATTCATTTTACGAATATCCTTAGCCTCCTTCTTTACTACAACAGAAGGATTATTAAAGAATACCTTTAGGAATGAAGGACGAACGCGCATACCCGACCAAGCGTTCTCTGTGGTACCGGCATCCTTGCCTGTAACGCTCTTCATTGCATCATTCCAAAGAGCAGCTATATAGAATAGCGAACCGCCATATCCCTGAGTCATAGTGCCGTCTTGCATCAAAGGAAGAATAGCCTCGCAACTTGCACCGTTCGATCCGTTGTCGCCCATAAAGAGCAGATCGTATGGCTGATAGCCATTAGTCTTTGCTTTCTCAGAGATTCTGCTGTCGTCGAAGAGGGCATAGTCTGAATTAATAACATTCTCAGCGTACTGAAGTGCCTTGTCCCAATAAGGGTTGTCCTGACCGTCGTTGTTAAGGTATGTTCCTGCATTGAGGTACAGACGGCTTAAGAGCAACCAGCATGCACCTTTGTCTATGCGTCCATAGTCTGCATCGGTGTCTTTCTCTGGCTTTGCTGGCAGCAAGTCAGGTTCAGCTTCGAGCAATTCTTTCTCTACCCATTTGAAGAGGAATTCACGACCCAACTGCAGAAGTTCTGCACGAGTGTATGTCTTGTTTGCTTCAAACTTAGAGTTGTAGGTATGTGCCTGATACGGTGACTCTGATGAACTCTTTTCAACGAAAGCAGGGTCGCCGAAGAAGTCAAGCATCAAGAAATAGTTGTAAGCACGAATTACACGTACCTCTGCATATCTGGTCTTGTCCTCTTTGGCTGCATCAATGTTCAAGAAATTATTCTCAAACGAAATGTTAGACATCAAACGATAGTACAGGTACTTCAGAGTTGGTGTGGCTGCGTTGTACTTGTTGTAGCTGATATCCACAAGACCACCGTCTGACCACCAGCAGATAGCTTCGTCGGTAGGCAGCTCGTTGAAGTTGAAAATGTTGCGGAGTAGGGTTGACTTACCAGCGTCGTCGATGGTGAAATCGGCATTACCGTCATTGCCCTCCATAATAAGACCCGCATAGCATTTGGTGTATAAGCCTAAAGTGTTAGGATTCGTTTCAACATTAGGGTCAATGTTTCCCTTATCCAAATCTGCCATACAAGAACTCAAGCTTGCTGAAAGCAGAAGAGCTGCAGCCGGGGCAATTGTTTTGAATTTATTGAGTTTCATATTGAAATCCGTTTTTAGTTGTTAGAAGTTGAGGTTGAGACCGAGCAGGAATGTGCGGCAACGTGGATAGACATTACTGTCCTTACCTGATGTCATTTCCGGCTCAAGACCTTTGTACTTTGTGATAGTAAATACGTTAGAGCATGAGGCGTAGATACGACCTGAGATACCATGGTATTTACCCATCTTCAATACATTGTTGAAGTTGTAGCCCAATGTGATATTGTCGCACTTCAAGAAGCTGGCATTCTGTACAAAGTAATCGGTAAGAGGATAGTTGTATGATGTCCAGCCTAAGGTAGTTATATCCTTTGTGGCGTTCTCATAATATCCCTTTGAATTGTAGAGTTCTGAGGTGTTGGCTTTACTCTCTTCATATCCGTTATAGACATAGTTGCCTAAGCTGAAACGGAAGTTACTGCCGAGATCCCAGTTCTTGTATGAAACCTTAAGGTTGAAACCGCCAGTCCAAGGAGCTACGATATTCTTATAGAAGTATCTGTCGTTCTCGTCAATCACACCATTACCATCGCGATCTACGTAGCAGCCCATGATAGGACGTCCATTCTCGTCATATACCTGCTGGTAAACCAAGAAAGAGTTGGCTGGCTGTCCTACCTTATGATAGGTGATGGGCTGATTCTGACCTACCTGCATACCTGCTTCAATCATATCACGACCGCCTGCAAGTTCGGTAATCTTGTTCTTGTTGTAGGCAGCGTTGACACCAACTTCTACAAACCAGTCTTTTGTCTGTATAGGACGACCTGTAATGGCAACTTCAAAGCCCTTATTTTCCAATGTACCGGCATTCATCAAGAGTGCATTGTCAAAGTTCTGACCTGCAGAGATAGTTGTAGTACTGAGCAAGTCGGTTGTTTTGCGGTAATACGCATCAAGGTTTAAGGTAAGTCTTTGATCGAACATACCATAGTCGATACCGACGTTCCATGTGGTTGTTGTCTCCCAAGTCAAATTGTCATTGTATGCCAATGGGATAAAGAGTGTTCCTGGGTTGTTCTTAATGCCACCGATAGGATAGAGGTGGTGATTACTTGTACTCTTTTTGTAAGTAAGAGTATAGTATTCCTTACCAGTGTCTTGCTGACCGGTCTTACCCCAACCAAGACGAAGCTTCAAGTCGCTGATAGCATTGACATTTTTCAAGAAACTCTCGTCTTTAATACGCCATGCAAAGGCTGCTGATGGGAAGAAGCCCCAACGGTTTCCGTCAGAAAAACGGCTTGAACCGTCATAACGGGCAGTGAATGTGAGGAGATAACGATTCAACAAAGAATAGTTGGCACGTCCATACCAGCTCACGAGATAGGTCTGTCCTCGCCAATTCTTTGTGTCGTACGACTTTACTGTTCCTGCAAGAGATTCGCCCTTGTCGTTCTTACCTTCGTTGGTAGAAGGATACATTGATCTGCTCCATTCGTTTCCCCAATATTTCATGTGACTATACTCGTAACCAGCCATGATGTCGAAGTGGTTCGCCTTGTTGAAGTCCTTGGTGTACTGAGCATAGGCTGTTGCCAAGACGTTATACTTCTTTTCTTTATTCTCGCTGTCGCCACCATAGTAGTACCCCAATTCGGGATAAAATAGCGATTAGTTGCATATGAAGACAGATACACGAGTTCTCTTCTCATGCCATC
>NZ_JADYUF010000004.1 GCF_021531655.1 Leyella stercorea
ACTTGCATGTGTTAAGCCTGTAGCTAGCGTTCATCCTGAGCCAGGATCAAACTCTACATTGTAAAATATCTTTTACTAGGCAAATTCCTTGGTGCCAAGCCTTACTGGGCCGTCTGGGCCTTTCTAAGCCTTGGCGGAATATTGCTTATTGTTTGTATCTGTTTCAGAACGAGCTTCCAAATTAGAGTTTAAAGTCAAACAAACTTGACGGTTCGTTTTTCTTCTACCCAAGAACGAATTTCTTCATTCTCGCTTCTTGTACTACTTTATCTGTCTTATGTAAATCTTTTCAAAGAACTCTTTCTTAATGCAATCTTAACACGAACTCATCTCGTTTTGCTTGAGGTTTCGTTCGTTCTCGAAAGCGGATGCAAAGGTATGGCTTTTTCCCGTATCTCCAAAACTTTTGCCAATAAAATGCTTAATTTTATCAATATTTTAACAGTTGCTTACAATTCATGGTGTTTTGAGAGTGTCTACACATTATATTATATATAAGGCGGAGGGAATGGCGGAGGGGACGGATTGTGCCTGTTGTGGAAAAGGAGTCCTTTTGGAGTGCAAAAGGATTACATTTGGAAGGCAAAAGGACTCCTTTTGCATGGTAAAAGGGGTACATTTGAAGTGCAAAAGGGGTCCTTTTGGAAAATGTTAAGTGTTAAGTGATAAATATTAAGTGACAAGTGATGGATGTTGAGTGTTATGTTTTGGGGATTCTACTCTTGTTCTTTCCAGCGAGAATAGGGATTCTGGAGGAGTTGGGAGTTGTAGTAACGGCGGTCGCCTGTCACTTCCTGACCTATGAAGTCGGGTTTGCTGAAGGGTTCGTCTTCTGATTTCAGTTCTACTTCGGCTACCACCAGTCCGGCGTTATCGCCATAGAACTCATCCACCTCGAACGTATGCTGTCCGTCGGGACTCTTCACCAGCCAGCGACGTTTGTCTATCACGCCACCCCGACACAATTCGAAGAGATGCTGCGCTTCGTCGTTACTGATTTCTTTTTCAAACTCATAGCGTGACAATCCGGCACGGTCGCTATGGCTCTTGATAGTGAGCCACGAGCGGTCGTCGCGGGTACGCACGCGCACTGTAGCCGACTCGCATGGCATATAGCCTTGCTTGATATGACTTGAAGAAAAGGCGGCTTCCTTCCAGGAGCCGCCTTTGCGTATAAGGAACTTGCGTTCTATTTCCAGTCCACTCATTGTTGTACGAATAGTGTGTTGACGTTAAGCGTTCATCGTGGTCCAGATCATGAATGCCACGGCCAATATGATGAATGCCCAAAGGATGTATTCCACTACTTTCTTGCCTTTACGCTCCTGTTCTTTGGCGTAACGCTGTTTTCTGATTTTACTGTTCTGGCTCATAGTAATATAAATTTTGAATTTTGATTTTTGAATTTTGAGTTATTCTCGGCTTCGCCTGCGATTGTGAGTTTGGAATTTTGAGTTTTTCGTTTTGACTTTTGAATTATTGTCCAACCAAATCAAAATTGAACAACTCACAATCGGCATAGCCGACCAATTCAAAACTCAAAACTCAAAATTCAAAACTCCTCAGGCTACGCTTCGACCACTGGGAATTCCATGAGGTATGCTTTTATGAATCCGTCTATCTTTCCGTCCATCACCCCATCGACGTCGGTGGTCTGATAGTTGGTGCGATGGTCCTTGACGCGGCGGTCGTCGAAGACGTATGAGCGTATCTGACTGCCCCACTCTATCTTCTTCTTGCCTGCCTCGATCTTGGCTTGCGCTTCCAGACGTTTCTTCATGGCACGGTCGTAGAGTTGCGACTTGAGCAATCGCATTGCGTTGTTTCGGTTTTCGAGCTGTTTGCGGCTTTCGGTATTCTCGATGAGGATTTCTTCCTCCTCACCGGTGTCGGGGTCGGTATACTGATAGCGCAATCGCACGCCCGTCTCCACCTTATTTACGTTCTGGCCTCCTGCTCCGCCCGAACGGAAGAGGTCCCAGCTCACTTTAGAGGGGTCGACATACACCTCGATGGTGTCGTCGACGAGCGGCGAAACGAATACCGAAGCGAAGGATGTCATGCGCTTGCCCTGGGCATTGAATGGCGAGACGCGTACCAGACGGTGCACGCCGTTCTCGCTTTTGAGGTAGCCGTAGGCGTACTCGCCGCCTTCTATCTCCATTGTCACGCTCTTGATTCCAGCCTCATCGCCCTCCTGGAGGTTGCTTATGGTCACCTTGTAGCCGTGAGCCTCAGCCCAACGCATGTACATACGCATGAGCATCTGTGCCCAGTCCTGGCTCTCGGTGCCGCCAGCACCTGAGTTTATCTTCATCACACAGTCCATAGGGTCTTCCTTCTGGCGCAGCATATTCATCAGTTCGAGGTCTTCTATCGCCTTGATAGCGTTGGCGTAGTCGGCGTCAACTTCCTCTTCGGTCACGAGATCCTCCTTGTGGTAGTCGAAGGCGAGCTGCGTTTCGTCGGCAAGACGTCGCACCTGCTCATATCCCTTAATCCACTTTTCGAGTCCCTTCACCTTCTTCATCTGCTCCTCTGCACGCTTAGGATCGTCCCAAAAGTCGGGAGCCTGAGTGCGCAGCTGCTCTTCTTCATATTCTACTTTCTTCTGGTCTATGTTGAGATAATGGTTGAGCGCATCAGCACGCTCAAGCAAATCCTTCAGTTGGTCGGATGTTATCATTTATGAGTTTTGAATTTTGAGTTTTGAATTTTGAATTGTTGCCTTGCGGCAATTTTGAATTTTGAATTTTGAGTTTTGAATTATTCTCGGCTTACGCCTGCGATTGTGAATTTATGAATTTTGACTTTTGAGTTGAACAATTCAAAATTGAACAATTCCTAATCGGCGTAGCCGACCAATTCAAAACTCAAAATTCAAGACTCAAAATTCGCTATACTCATTCTTCGTACATTTTATCTACCACTTCCTTGAAGTTCTTGTAAATCACCGGTCGGCGTATCTTGAGCGTGTTTGTAAGCTCGCCCGACTCCATAGAGAAGTGGTGGGCGATGAGCGTAAATCGCTTTATCTGCTCGTAATGCGCCAACTGCTGCTGCAGTGTCTGTATGCGGTCCATCATCATCTTGTGCACCTTGGCGTTGGCACAAAGGTCCTCGCGGCTCTCGAATGCTATGCCGTGATCCTTGGCCCATTCCTCTACGAGGCGGAACTCGGGCACGATGAGTGCCGACACGAACTTGCGCTCGTTGGCTATCACTATCACCTGATCGATGAACTTGTCAACAAGCAGCAGCGACTCTATCATCTGCGGAGCGATATACTTGCCGTTGGATGTCTTGAAGAGGTCCTTGATGCGGTCGGTAAGGAACAGCTCACCGTTCTTCATGTATCCGGCATCGCCTGTGCGGAAGAACCCGTCTTCGGTGAAGGCTTCCTGATTGGCAGCCTCACGCTTGTAGTAGCCCGGCGTGATAGTGGGACCCTTGAGCAATATCTCGTCGTTGTCGCCTATCTTCACCTGCAATCCGTTGATAGGACGACCTACCGAACCGATGGTGAACTGCATGTCCTCGCGGTCGCAACTTACGGTGGCAAGACTCTCTGTAAGTCCGTAGCCCACTATCATATTAATGCCTACCGAATGGACGAAGCGCTCTACTGCGGGCGAGACCGTAGCGCCTGCCGTGGGGAACAGATGGGCGTTCTCCAATCCTATCTGCTTGCGCACCAGACGCAGAATCATCTTGTCGAAGAGCTTGTATTCCATGGCCAGCAACGGCGACGGACGCTTGCAGCGGCTCTTGCAGTCGATGTTGTATCGGCGGCCTACCTCAAGGGCGTGACGGAAGAGGCGCTGCTTGGCAACGCTCGAACGGTCGATCTTGTCAAGCACAGCCTGGTAAACCTTCTCCCAGAATCGTGGCACACTCGACATGCATGTAGGATGCGTCTCGCGCATTGACTGCTGGATGTCGTGCGGATTGGTATTGATGATGATGTGGCATCCTTCGGAGAATGCGAGGTAAGACCATCCGCGCTCGAAGATGTGGGTAATGGGCAGGAACTGGATGACGCGGTCGCTCTCCTTGAGAGGCACCACCTCGTCGTTGGCCTTCAATGCTGCCTCATACTGTCCGTATGTGAGCATTACGCCCTTCGACTCGCCCGTTGTGCCCGACGTGTACAGTATGTTGCAGAGGTCGTCGTTGTTGGCCTGTGCGTATAGCTGCTCCACCTCACTCTGCCGTGGCAGTCCATCGCCGAGCTTCAGGAAGTCGTCAAAGTAGAGTGCGGCAGGGTCGTGAGTGGAAATGCGTACCGAGCGGTCGAATATGATGATGCGCTCGAGCGTGTTGCAAAGGGCGAATATACGGTGCGCCTTGTCATACTGCTCCTGCTCGCCTACGAAGAGGAAGCGTATGCCGGCATCGTTTATCATGTATTGTATCTGCTGTTCGGAAGCCGTGGCATAGAACGGTATGGAGATTGTACGCACGCCATAGGCTCCAAAGTCGGTGATGAGATACTGTATGGTGTTCTGCGAGAACACGCCGATAGTGTCCTGCGGCTTGATGCCGAGGTTGAGCAGAGCGTTGGATGCTTGCTTCACCAGCTGGGCGAAACGATTGTAGCTCATCTGCTTCCATACAGTGCCTCCAAAGTCCTTGTAGGTGAAGGCTGCACGGTCGCCATACTTCTCAGCCAGCTTCAGGGCGAGAACAGAAAGATGACATCTTGTTTGCATAATCTTAGGTTTTTAATGCGGCGGATTGACTTTACCACATATATGAATATGCAAAAATACGCTAAAAAAGGCGAAAGGCAAAACAATTAACGAAAAAAAGATGATTGTTTTTATTTTCAACGCCAACTGCGGAAGTGAAATCGCGCCAACTACGGAAATGAAATCGCGCCAACTGCGGAAATAAAATCGTGCCAACTGAGGAAATAAGGCGATGCCAAGCCCTTTCGTTTCTCATGATTCTTACTGCCGTAGGCGACTTTGCCTACCAACGCAAGGACGGTGTGTATGTAGTACTAATAAATACACTACATCACACGTATATTTTATGTGCGTTCTGATGACAAGTACTATGCAATACGATAGAATGTACCTTTACAATCGTTACACTAATGCCCAGGTCGTGACATAAAGAAACGTTGCGTGTCTTGAAATGATCGTATCATGCCTTGAAATGATCGTATCATGCCATGATACGAAGGTTTTTACCGGATAATAGCCGAGCACTTGGGGCGAAGTTGTCGTCATGCGAAATTATGACAAAACAATAACAAACAAAAGAAAGCGTATATCCCGTCCACGCTGTGGACGGGATATACGCTTTCTTTATGTTATGTTCAGTCTATTATTTTAGTTCTGATCGTCAGGTGTCAGAGCCTTGTTGTTCTCAATCTCTGAGATAGGAATCTGATAACGGAAGTTGCGAGACTCCTGATCGAGCTTCAGACGAGCAGTTGCCAAGTGGTTGTTGTGCGGGTCGGTAGAAGTGCGGTCAAGCGTGATGTTAAGACGACGGTTGTCAAGGAACTCGATACCCTCACCCCAGAACTCTACACGCTTCTGGAAGTTAATCTCCTCAATGAGGTCGGCCTTGGTGTTGCCCTTAGCGTAGGTGTAGCTGGGCTGACGTGTCTTCATGAACTCCTCAAGAGCAGTCTTTGCACCTGCAAGGTCGCCCTTATGAGCCAGAATCTCAGCCTTCATGAGGTAAGCCTCCTCCGAACGGAGATAGATGTAGTCGCCAAGTTCCCAACCTGGAGCGCCATTGCCCTGAGCGATGCTCTTGGCGTTAGCAATGACAGCGTCACGGCCAGAACCGATGAACTTAACAGCCTGATACTCACAAGCTGCAGGAGCCATAACGTCGCGCTTCAAGGTGAGACGACCACCCTTGTAATCAATACCTGTAGAACGGTCGCAGCAGAACCACTTCAGACGCAAGTCGTCGTCAGCAATCTTGTCTACAAACGGACCATAGGCAGCACGCCATACGCCGATACCTGCATATCCTTTACTGTAGCTGTCCATCTGCGAGAACCACGACATGTATAGAGTAGTATTGTCGGCAGTGATGTCGCATCCATACACTACGTCAGGAAGATTGATATCGCTGAATCCCTGAAGAATCTGATCCTCGCCCTTCAGAACGGGGAAGTTGTCGACTATCACCTGTGCATAGGTCAGAGCCTGATCCCAATCGTGAGTAATCATGTATGCACGTGCGAGGTAAGTTGCAGCAACGCATCCGTCGAAATCGGTAGGATCTGTTGTCTTCTGCATGCCGATTTTATTGAAGATGTCGTATGCAGTGCCGAGGTCGCCCTTAATCTGATCCATAACCTGCTTGACAGTGCTCAGAGGCTGGTCGCCCTCAGTATTCTCTGTTACGATAGGTACACACTTCGACTCTGAGAAGTCGTAGTGCTGACCCTTGCCCCACTTGGTGTCGTCGCATCCTACATAGTAGCTCTGCTGATAGAGATAAGAGAGCTGCAGGTAGGCATAGCCACGCATGCCGAGAGCTATGGCACGATACTTCAAGACTGCCTCATCGGTAGTTTCCGGATCGATGGTCTTGAGAATCTGGTTGGCATTGTCAATGCAACGATAATACTCACGCCAACGGTTGGCAGTAGCAGTATAGTTCTGTGCCCAATAGTCGCAAAGATAGTGATAAAGACTCATAGCGAATCGGCCGGTCATAACCATATCGTTGCCCATAAGCGATGTAAGATAGTCGAAACTCTTCTGGCCGAAGTAGTTGTGATTCATGTTACTATACACGTAACTCTGCATATCGCTGTACATACCAGCTACTGCTGACGAGAACACCTTGTCAGGATTCTCTTTGGCAAGTTCTGTGCGACGGTCTTCCGTCAGATATGTGTTCTGCTCGGCATCGTCGATACAGGAGGTGAAGAGTGGAAGTGACGCAAGTGCCAGCAAAAATATTTTTCCTTTTTTCATTGTTTTCCTGTTTTAAAATTTGATGAACTTAGAATGTGATGTTGATACCGCCGGTGATTGTGCGCATTGGTGAATAGCCACCATAGCTGCTGTTGCCGCCACTCATTGAAACGCGCGGGTCGAAGCCCTGACGCTTAGAGAAGAGAGCCAAGTTGTCACCTGTTGCGAACACGCGGATAGAACCGATACCCCAACGCTTCATCAAGCTTGACGGCAATGTGTAGCCGAGCGTAATGTTGCGGATGCTGAAGTAAGATGCACTGATAAGGTGGGCATCTGATGTCTGGGTGTATGAGTTAGACGAGTTGTTGGCGTTCCAGATAGGATACTTACCCTTGCTTGTCTCCGGATTCCATGTATCCCACATATCTCTGTTGTGGCCTACGTAGTACGAAACGCTCATACCGCTGAGGTACTGTGAGTCGTATGCCCATCCGCCAAGCTGGAATGCAGTAGCGATGTTCACGTCGAAGCCCTTGTATGAGAATGAAGTGTTCAAACCACCGTTGAAGTCGGGCAGAGCCTGCTTGCCAAGCCAGTACTTTGTAGCCTCGGTATATTGGCCTGTAGTAGTCTGGCCGGTAACGTTGCCTTGCTCATCCTTCTCGTCGGTATACCATGTCGGGTTGCCCTTCTCGTCCATGCCAGCATACTTGTATGTGAAGTACTCGTAGCGGCTCTTACCCTCCATGAGCTTGAATGCACCGCTTACGATACCGTCCTCACGGTTCTCCTCAGGCAGTGTAAGCACCTTGTTAGAATAGTGTGAACCAAGCAATGTAACGGTCCACTTCATATCCTTGTTCTTGATGATGTCGGCGTTCAGTTCAAACTCGATACCGTTGTTGCGCATTGCACCGATATTCTCCCAGTTGTAAGGACGGCCACTTGATGTTGCCAAAGGACGCTTGAACAGCATGTCGTCAGTACGACGTGTGAAGAAGTCGATGTTACCGTAGATACGGTCGAGGAAACGGAAGTCAAGACCGAGGTCGAATGTCTTCTGAGTCTCCCAAGAGAGGTCCTTGTTGCCATAGAAAGCTACTGCGTAGCCAAGCTTTGAACCGTCCCATGTCACATCATACATGTCTACATACGGAGTGTAGCCATAAAAATAACCCGGAAGGATAGCCTCGTTACCCTGTGTACCGTAAGATGCACGGAGCTTCAGGTCGTTGAGCCATGACTTGGTGCTCTCCATAAACTTCTCTGACGAGATACGCCATCCGGCACCTACCGACCAGAAGTTGCCCCAACGGTCGAGGAAGCGTGATGTACCGTCGCGACGGAACGCAGCCGAGAGGTAGTACTTGTGAGCATAGTTGTAGTCAGCCATTGCGAAGTAGCCCTCGATGTTGTGAGTTACAGAGTTGCTCGTCAGTGACTGAATCTGACCACCATTGTAGAGTTCAGAGTTATACGGATCGAAGAAGTTTGTCTTCTGTCCTTCCAGATAAGTTGTCTTGTATGTATAGTACTCATGGCCAAGCTTGGCAGAGAAGTTGTGATCCTCGTCGAACACATTCTCATAAGAGAGAATCTGGTTGAAGTTGCTTGTCATATCTGTACCACTTGCACGTGTGCCACGACCATTGAACGAAGCACCGTCGCCGATGGTAGGAGTCATGAAGCTGTTGCTTGTTACATTGGTGAAGTCGTAAGCATAGTTGGTCACGAACTTGAAGTTGAGCGGCAACTTCACCTCGATGAACGAACGTGTAGAGATGTTGTTGTAGATATTCTCGTTGATATCCTCGTTCATTGAGCATATGATGTTCTGGTTCTGAGCTGTAGGACGCGATTCTGTGCCGTCAGTCTGGCCTGTACCGGCATCATAAATCGGTTTGCCATTCTCATCGCGTTTCATGTTGCCCTGAGCGTCATAGGCATGTACCGGAAAGATAGGAGCCCAACCGCGAGCTGTCTCAAACGGGTTAGAAGCCGTACCCGAACGCTCCTGTACACCATTGCTCTTGGTGTGCGAGTAAGCGATGTTGGTACCTACCTTAAGCCATGACTTCAGCTGTGAGCTGACATTGGCACGCATTGTATAGCGCTCGTATGAAGAACCGATAACGTACGACTGGTTGTCAAGATAGCCTGCTGACAAATAGAAGTTGGTGCGGTCGTTGCCACCCGATGCAGAGATGGTGTATTCCTGACGGAATGCCGACTTGAACAGTGCATCAGCAAATGAGTCGTTGTAGCGCAACTTGGCATTCTTATTAAATGTACCATCGGTGTTGACGAGATACTCACCCTCTGGAACAATGTAGGCATTGTAGTTGCCCAGTTCGCCGAGCAAGCTGCTACTTGCAGTTTCTGCAGCCTCCGCAAGCGACTTGCCTGCAGCCCACTCTGTGTTGCGGATACCGTACCATGTAAGGCGATAGAACTCACTCTGGTCGGTAGCCATGTCATAGTCCTTGTAGGCACGGTTAGAAACGCCCCATGTGCCACGGAAGTTGATGGCAACCTTCTCCTTGCTGCCCGACTTTGTGGTCACCATAACCACGCCGCCTGCTGCACGCGAACCGTAAAGTGAGTTAGACACAGCGTCCTTAGACACTGAAATCGACTGGATATCCTGAGGGTTGATGTCTGACAATTTGCCGTTGAAAGGCACACCGTCGACTACGATAAGGGCTGCGTTGCTGGCAGACATAGAACCGATACCACGTACATAGATGGCGGCATCGCTACCCGGCTGACCTGAACCACTGAGCACCTGTACACCTGCGACAGCACCCTCAAGAGCACTTGATACAGAAGACGACTGCGCATTGGCAATAATGTTCTTGTTGACGTTTGCCACCGAACCTACAACATCCTGCTTGCGCTTAGTACCATAAGCCACTACTGTCACCTCGCCCAACTGCTCGTTGTCTTCCTCGATGACAATAACAAGATTGGTACGGTTCTTCACCTGTACAGTCTGGGGCTTGTAGCCGATATAAGTGATGTTGAGCTTACTGTTGGCCGGCACCGAGATGGAGAATTGTCCATCGCCAGCGGTAACGGCACCTACATTCGAACCTTCAACCTTAACGGTAGCTCCTATGATAGGATTGCCGTTGGCATCGGTGATTTTGCCCTTCACAGTACGATTCTGTGCCATAGCCATAGAGCTGGCAACGAGCGCTGTACAAAGCGTGAGTGCAATTTTCTTTACCATAAAATCTCTCTCTTTTGGTGAATAATATAATTGTAATTGTTATTATCGAGTCTTAACGTCCGCCACTACCGGCGAAGCTTCTCCGCCTACGGGCGGGAGGTGGTGAATGAGGGCATAAGCTACTACACCTTATTTATATAAGTAACTATTAAGTATTTGTCCTTTTTTATTTTATATATGAGTTCATTTCCATAGGAGGATGTGTCAAAAGTCAAACAAAGCGGGCTGAAAGCCCCAAAAGCACATAGCCCAAGGCAGCGTCTTGGGTGTACGAATTGAAAATATCAAAACGCCCTGCAAGGGCAAAAGCATTGATAATTAACGCTTTTGCCCTTGCAGGGCGCATCGGTATTTGTGATACTTTTACCCAGGGCGGTGCCCTGGGCTATGTGCTTCTGCCCCTTTCGGGGCGTGCTGCTTTGACTTTTGACACCCTCCTATGAATGTCATTGGGCTTTCAGCCCGCATTGTTTGAGTTTTGACACACTCTCCTATTATATATGTAAAGATAATTTTGAACTGTTACTTATCAATATAGGTGGCAGTACCAGCCAGTATAAACTCCAGTACCAGTTATATGAAACTCCAGTACCAGCTGTATGAAAATCCAGTACCAGTTATGCTATACTGAAAACGGTACTGAGAAACTGCCGTTGCAAGTATTGCTTGTATTGATTATTATAGTAAATTGGGGATCGTATTGTCTAACCTCTTAATGCTTTAATGTTATGGTATACTTCAGAATTGAAATGGGATTGGGAAAAGATCCGAAAGAAAACAAACGTAGCGTTACAACTGCAAAGCGGTTGAACGGAATGAGTTTTGCCAAGGCTGAGGCAGAACGTATTGACCAAGAGCAACGCCACAAGACCGCCTACAACTATCTTACAGCCGTACGCTCGCTCACGCAATTCATCGGCAACGACAAATGGAGTTTTGCCGACATCACGACCTCTATGCTTGAGCGCTATCAACGATGGCTTTGCAACCGAGGAATACGGCTCAATACCGTGTCGGTATATATGCGTACGCTGCGGGCCTTGTACAACCGGGCGGTGGAAAATAATGCCGACAGTCCGTTCTCAGCTGTGTTCACGGGGCACGAACAGACAGCCAAACGAAGCGTCACCGAATCAGAGATACGCCAATTGCTTGCATTACGGCTCGACAGCCAACCGCATCTTGCCTTGGCTCGCGACCTTTTCGTGTTCAGCTTTATGGCTATGGGAATGCCGTTTGTAGACATAGCCTACCTGAAATGGCACCAGATAAACGACGGCGTGATGCACTACGCACGCCACAAGACTGGGCATAAAGTGTGCGTGAACGTCGAACCATGTATGGCTGAAATCATCAATCGCCACGCCATAACGGGCAGTGAATACGTGTTTCCGTTGCTTGCAGGCACCACAGCCGACAATGTTCACCCGACTTATCTCAAACGGCTGCGCTCGTACAATTATGCCCTACGCCGCCTCTCGTCACTCATCAACACCAGCCGTACGCTCTCGTCGTATGTGGCACGCCATTCATGGGCAAGCCTTGCCTACCGCTCCGGACTCGACATTTCGCAAATAGCCAAGGCTATGGGTCACACCAAACTGTCCACCACCTTAATATATATACGCGCATTGTTCGACCCTTCGCTTGCCGAAGCCAACAAAAAGATGATGCAGGCATTAGGTGTAATGTGACGACAACGAATCCGATAACTTGCCAAAATCATGATTTTTTATAAGTTTTGGCAAGTTATCCAAACCGATAACTTGCCAAAACCGTATTTTTTTTGTAATTTTGGCAAGTTATCAATAATAAATGGCATATGGACAAGTTAATCGGAAGGCATAAAGAACAGTCGATACTGAAGAACTGTCTTGAATCGGGACGTTCGGAGTTTGTTGTAATATACGGTCGTCGCCGTATAGGCAAGACTTTTCTTGTGCGTCGTTTCTTCAACGACACTTACGACTTTTCGTTTGTAGGCAAGCATGATATGCCACGCGAACAGCAACTTGCCGATTTCGCAAAGACATTGCAACGTTACTCTTCATCAGAATTTACTCCAGAACTGAAGAATTGGACACAGGCTTTTGACGGTCTTGCCAAACTGCTTGAAGCAAAAGACACGAGCAGAAAGAAAGTGATTTTCTTCGACGAAATGCCGTGGATGGACACTCCAAAGTCGGATTTCGTGTCGTCATTGGAGAACTTTTGGAACGGATGGGCAGCAATGCGCGATGACATCGTGTTTGTAGCTTGCGGCTCAGCCACATCGTGGATGATTGACAGTCTGCTCCATAATCAGGGTGGACTCTTCAATCGTATCACGCGCAAGATATATCTACGTCCGTTCCGCCTATATGAAGTGGAGCAGTATATGGACGAACACCACTTCAATTGGAGTCGATATCAGATTGCACAATGCTACATGATATTGGGAGGTGTGCCTTTCTATCTGACACTTCTCAATCCGCACATGTCGTTATTGTCTAACATCGACGAGCTGTTCTTTGCTGACAGCCACGCCATGCTCCGTACGGAACACAACGAACTCTACGCTACACTCTTCAAGCGTCCCGACAATTATCTTACGGTAATTCGTCTGCTCACACAACGAAAGGAAGGATATACACGCAAGGAAATTTCAGAAAATACGGGGTTGGGTGGAGCTACGCTCACGAAGGTACTTTCTGATTTGGAGCAATGCGATTTTGTGCTGCCATACGCACGCTACGGCAATAAGCGCAACAATACAATCTACCGCATTAAAGACTTCTACACTCTGTTCTTCTATAAATATATACAAGGTGTAGACACGAAAGACCCGCACCGCTGGACCCATCTGTCTTCAAGTCAGCAAGTGGTGAGTTGGCAAGGATTCAGTTTCGAATTGTTGTGTCTGATGCATCTTGACGAGATAAAGCAGGCTCTTGGCATCGACCGAATACTCAACGATTCAAGCGCATGGCGTAGCCGACAAGGCGGACATGGCACACAGATTGACCTTGTGATAGAGCGTGCCGACCGGAATATAAACATCTGTGAAATGAAATTTTCCGGTACACCTTATATAATAAGCGCCGACTACGAACGTCGCTTACGTGAGCGTATGGCTATTTTCCGTGCCGAGACGGCTACACGTTGCAGTACACGCATGACAATAGTTACTACATACGGGGTTTTACCTGGAAAACATTCGGCAATTGTTGATGATGAGGTTACTCTCGACAATTTGTTCACCGTGACCGACGACACTAAATAGACAACGCAAAAACCGGAAATTACAAAAAAGACAATAATATTCTTTATTTTACAATAAACGCAGCGTGTTTTTGCTTTCATATTGCAAAATAACGCTGTGTTTCTTTTATTTTTGTCATCTTTTAAATTTACAAATATTAATTGTTGGAATGTAAACAAAATATATAAACAATTCATTTGTTTGCATTTTTATGCGACTTTTCTGCATAATTATACCTTTCATATGTAAATATGTCCATACACGAACATTGCAAAAACTAAGGTACAATAGGCGTTTTATTGACTTATGTAATAAAAATGCAATATTTGCGAACATTTTGTATCAAAATATTTGGAGCTATGACAAATAATAACTATTTTTGCAAATGAATTGAAATATTTAGAAATATTAAAACATTCATTGTGGGTTTATGCCTACACAAAAACAAAAGTAATTAAGCAATTACTTCGACAACGATAGGCCGACAATTACATATTGTCTATACCTATTATATATATGCAACAACAACACATCAAGCGTTGCAACATACATCTCTAAAGAACCTCCCGCCCGTAGGCGGAGAAGCTGACACCATTTACAGACACAGTAAGAAGGTGAAGGCGACACAAACACAGTAAAAAGAAGGAAACAATTATATTATATTATTCACCAAAAGAGAGAGATTTTTATGGAAAAAAGATTCATGACTTTTGTAGCCTGCCTTTTCCTGAGCATAGGAATGGCACTGGCTCAATCTCGCATTTCCGGTAAGGTCACCTCAGCCGAAGACGGGCACCCCGTTGTTGGTGCCACAATTAAGGTAGTGGGCTCGAAGACAGCGAGCGCCATAACCGACGTCGACGGCAACTTCTCGATCAGCGTTCCTGCAGGTTCGCGTCTTGAAGTGACCTACATCGGTATGGTTCCTAAGACTGTCAAGGCTTCAAGCAATATGAGCATTGAGCTTAATGCCGACAGCCATGCACTTGACGACGTAATCGTAGTAGGTTATGGTACTACACGCCGTGAAGCCAAGACCGGTTCTATTACATCGGTAAGCTCAAAGGAGCTGGCCGACGTTCCCGCTACATCATTCGACAAGATGCTTGCCGGCAAGATGGCTGGTGTGAGCATCACACAGACAACCGGTCAGCCGGGCTCTAACTCACAGATTCGCATTCGTGGTATCAGCTCTATCTCAGCCGGCAACGAACCATTGTACGTTGTCGACGGACTGCCTATAACATCAGGCGACGACGGTGCATTCACCAACAGTAGCAACGCCCTGTCGGCTATCAACCCTGACGACATCGAAAGCATCACAGTATTGAAGGATGCCGCTGCCGCTTCGGTTTACGGTTCGCGTGCTGCCAACGGTGTTATTCTTATTACAACCAAGAGCGGCAAGGAGGGCAAGAGCCACCTTACGGCACGTGCCAAGTTCGGTATCTCACAACTTGCCAACGACAACAACTACGGAGTGATGAACGCCCAGCAGCTTCTTGAATATGAGCGCACAGCCATTCGCAATGCAGGTATGGATCCGGACAATCCCGCCAACCCGGCAAACGCTTATCGCCCGATGTCTATTCTGCAGGGCCCGCTCTACAACTGGATGGACGCCGTGACACGCAACGGCAAGATGCAGGACTACGAACTGACACTCTCGGGTGGCTCGGCTCGCACCAAGTACTACAACTCATTGAACTATCAGAAGACCGAAGGTGTATTCCCGGGCTTCGAATTCAGCCGTATCAACTTCCGTGTCAATGCCGACCACGAGATCAACCGATTCCTCAAGACCGGTGCGCGCATCAATGCCGGCTATTCGTACAGCGAGGACGTACCTACACAGAATTTCTATTATTCAAACCCAATCTTTACGGGTATGACTTTAGAACCGTGGCAAAAGCCCTTCAACGAGGACGGAACACCCAACGTAAATCTTCCGACCAACAGCAACACCAACCCGCTTGCCACTGCCATGTACGACGACCAGTGGAGCAAGCGCTATGCTTTCAACGGTAGCGTATATCTTGAGTGGAAGCCTATCAAGCAACTTACATTCAAGACTACTGACGGTGCCGAACTGTCGTTCATCAACGGCCGCCGCTACTGGAGCCCCCTTGCTCACACCGACCAGAAAGGTACGGGTACGCTGCAGACCGACCAGATGATTTATCGTTCGTTCACTACATCTAACACAGCCACCTATCAGGACCAGCTGGGCAAGCACTATCTGCGCGTATTGCTGGGTCAGGAGGCCAACTACAGCGACTCTGAGGAGAACTACGAAAGATCGCAGGGACTCGACCCGCAGATACCTTACCACGTTAGCGGCAACTCTACCAACGACATTGCCTATGGTATCGGCACTGTGACTATGATGTCATGGTTTGGCATTGCCGACTACAACTTCGACAACCGCTACTTCATCCAGGCATCACTTCGTTCGGACGGCAGCTCAATATTCGGCAAGAACAGCCGCTGGGGTACATTCTGGTCGGTAGGAACATCATGGAACATCCACAACGAGAAGTTCATGGAGTCTGCCAAGGATTGGTTGCAGGTGCTCAAGTTGCGCGCCAGCTACGGTATCAACGGTAACGACAATATCTCAAATTACCTCTCATACGGCACCTACACACAGTCGGTGTACAACGGCATCACTGGACTTCGTCCTGACAAACCAGCCAACCCCGACCTTTCATGGGAGAAGAACAAGGCGTTCAACGTAGGTATCGACTTCCACGTACTGAAGCGTCTCTCGGGTAGCATCGACTTCTATACACGTAAGACTTCCGACATGCTTCTTGCCAAGTCGCAGTCGTCAACATCAGGCTTCAACTCGATGACTACCAACATCGGTTCGCTGCGCAATACCGGTGTAGAATTCCAGCTCAACGCCAGCATCATCGACTCGAAGGACTGGAAGTGGGACATGGGATTCAACATCTCGCACAACCAGTCGAAAGTGCTTGAGCTTGCAGGTGAGGACTACCTCACATACGGCGACGGATTTATCCGCCACTTCGTAGGCGAGAAGCTCTATACATTCTATCTGCGCGACTATTACGGAGTCAACCCGGTTAACGGCGAGGCTTTGTGGCGCACCGAGGACGGCTCACTCTCAAACAACGTAAGCAACGCACGCTACGTGAAGTGCGGCAGTCCGGAGCCTACATACGCCGGCGGTATCAACACCACTGTATCATGGCGCAACCTCACGCTGAGCGTAGTCACAGAATTCAAGGGTGGCAACAAGGTTCTTATCGCCGACAACAACTTCGTCAACAGCGACGGCTCACGTGTCAACATGAACCAGTCAGTCACAGCACTCAACTACTGGAAGAAGCCGGGCGACACAGGATGCAACCCGAAGCCTATATACAACAACTCTACCAGCTCAAGTTCGACAAGCTCGACACGTTACCTTGAGAAGGGCGACTACTTCCGCATCAAGGACGTGACACTCTCGTACAGCTTCGACCGCTCGCTGCTCAGCAAGATTGGTCTGCAGGGAGCACGCGTCTACACCAGTGCCCTCAACCTCTACACATTCCACAATGTGAACTTCTGGGATCCGGAGCGTGGCGTTGACGGACTCGGCAAAGGTATCTATCCTGTCACAAAGACCTTCATGGTAGGTCTTGACATCACCCTGTAATGTTACAGACAGAAAATAATCAAGTAACGAAACAAAAGGAACTGAATTTATGAAAAAGATATTTATCGGAATGGCTATCCTCTCGGCTGGATTATTCACGTCGTGCAGCGACTTCCTGACCGAGGAGCCAAAGCAGGAACAGAGCAACGAGCTGACGTTCGCAACATTCGACGGCGTGAACAAGGCTGCCGCCGCTATGTATGGAATGTTCCAGAGCGATGCATGGTACGACGGCGAATTCACGCTTATGTCTGAACTGCGCTGCGGCAATGCCAAGAACCCGACATCGGTGCCGGGCTCGGGACGCTACCGCTCAGACACACAATGGATATACAGCGACCGCAGCACTTCGCCCCTATGGAGCTACGCCTACTACACAATAGCACGTGCCAACAACGTGATAAACAATCTCGACGACAAGGTAGGCGTGGACGCTACACAGCAGCAGGTAAACAATGTCAAGGCCGAGGCGCTCTTCATTCGCGCCCTGTGCTACTTCGACCTTGTGATAACCTACTGCCAGCCCTACAACTACAATGCCACCGAGGACGACAAGATGGGTGTGCCACTGGTGCTCGTAACCGAGAACGGCAAGCCCGCACGCGACTCTAAGGAGAACGTATACAATCAGATTGTTGCCGACTTGCTGCAGGCTGAGAGCATAATGGCTGACGACTACGTACGTGCAGGCGTTACCGACAAGGCTGCAACTCCTACAAAGCCTGCCATCCAGGCACTGCTCTCGCGCGTATACCTTTATATGAACAAGTGGCAGGAAGCTGCCGACTACGCCACAAAGGTTATCAACAACAAGAAGTATGAACTTGCTCCGGCTGACGCTTATGCAGCTATGTTCTCGGCAGCTACGGCTCCTGAGGGCGGCGAGATAATCTTCGAGGTGTACGGTTCGGACAAGAACGAGTATTGGGACAACTCTGGTTGGGCTCACCTTCCATACATCACCACTACCGACGACAAAGGTTCGCACGGCGACGTTTGCGCCACTAAGGACCTTTACGACCTCTACTCTGAGGGCGACATACGCAAATCGATGTACAAGCAGCACGGCAACGACTACTTCCCGACAAAGTATTCGGGCAAGCCGAAGGACTCTGACCCGAAATACACCAACGTTCCCATCCTGCGCCTTTCGGAGATGTACCTCAACCGTGCCGAGGCCATCATCAACGGAGCCTCTATTCAGGGCGTGACAGCCGAGAGCGATCTCCGCAAGATAGCTACAGTACGTGGCGCATCGCAGACAGCAGCTGCTACAAAGCAGGGCGTATTTGACGAGCGCCGTCGCGAGCTGGCTTTCGAGGGACACATAGCTGCCGACTACGCACGCTGCAACAAGTCGATGACACGTAAGGATTTCGACGACTCGAAGAACAAGGATGTGGCATTCCCAAGCTACATGTGGGCACTGCCTATACCTAACCGCGAGTGCACCGCCAATCCTAACGTGGCTCAGAACCCTGGTTATTAATCTAAAGAGAGAGAAAAGCTATGAAAATATTCAAGAATACAACCATAGTACTCGCAGCTCTTGCTGCCGTGGCACTCGCCTCGTGCAACAACGACCAGCCCGAGTTCAATGACAAGGATGCTTTCGTATCGTTCACCGACACAAAGGCTTCGATCGACGAAAACAAGGCAACACTCGAAATACCCGTACAGCTTTCGTCGCTCAAGGGAAAGGAAGGCTCTGTCGACTTCGAGATTACTCCCGACAAGACAGCACCTGCCGTAGAGGGCACCAACTACACCGTTGCCAACGCTACGCGCACGCTCACCTTCACCAAGGAATCCAACGTGCAGAACATCAAGCTCAACATCGTTGACCTTGCAGGCACATTCACCGGCGACCTCCGTCTGAACATCAAGCTCAAGAATGCGCAGGGCGTAAACCTTGGAGCCGAAAGTTCGTTCGATGTGACAATCGTCGATCTCGACCACCCGTTGGCTTTCATGCTCGGAACGTTCAGAGCAAGCGGAACTTCACAGTATAACGGTGCTGAAACTTGGACAGTCAATATTGCCAAGGACGACAAAGACGTCAACAAAGTATGGATTACCAATATGGTACTTGGTGCCTCGTCGCCTAATTATCCTATATACGGAACCGTAAACGAAGAGAAGACCGAGATACGCATTCCTGCATATCAGGTAATGGGGAAGAGCAGTTCTTATCCAGCCGTATTGTTCACCATCCTGGATTCAGAAGGAGAAAACCTTGTTGAAGACTATATGCTCGGCAAGATAACAACCGATGCCAACGGCAAGGCTATCATCACATTCGCCGACAACTTCTTCGGTACAGGTGCCTTCGACTCTGCTACACCTTCGGAGTCCGCATTTAAGGGATTCTTCAATCTATATCAGCCTGGTGTAGTGTTCAAGAAGAACTAAGTAAATAGATATTCACACTAACAACGACACATATAATTATGAAAAAGTTATTATATAGTCTTGCAGTCGCCTTTGCAGGTATTGCAGCCCTCACGGGCTGTACTACCTTCGACGACGAGCACTCAGAGCACTATGGCGAAGGCCCTGCCGTAGCCATAAATCTGACGGAGACCAAGGACAACTCGTTCACATTCACCGTCAATCCGGCTGAAGGCACCAACTATTATGCCTACACCGTTGTTGAGGGCGACGAAGCCGAGGACGTAAGCGAGGACGATGTGCTCAAGAAAACGATGGGTGGCATAAGCGAAGCCATCGTTAACTACTCGAAGGCAGCATCTACTACCGTCAACATGCTCAACTCAAAGGGCGAGGGCATCTGCTCGCCCAACAAATCGTATGTTATCTACGCCGTAGCTGCCAATGCCAATGGCATTACCGGTAAGGTACAGTCGCTCGTGGTGAAGACCACCGACGGCAATGCTCCTACACTCGAACCGTACGAAGCAGGCGACCCGTCGGCTGAGACAACCGTTACATTCTCTGAGCCTGTATTCAAGGGCGAAGGCACCGTTTCGGCTAAGTACTATCAGGAGTGGGGCGACGGCGAATTCATCAACGTGCCTGCTGACAAGGTTCACGCAACAATCAATGGCGCCAACGTGACATTCACTGTCGACGACGTTCCTGCCGGAGCATACGTGCTCTATTCTTGGACTGAGGGTGCATTCAAGGACAGTTTCGGCAACAAGTGTCCGGCTGAGAACACCGTTATCGGCGACGAGGGATTCGTAGGCGTATACAACCGCCAGCCGCTCAAGCCGTTTGCCATCGAAGCCAAGCAGTTCACACCTGCCTCAGGCAGCACAATCGGCGAGTACGACAAGTTCAAAGGCGTTATAACATTCGCTTTCGACGTATTCCGCAACGACATTGAGGAGTCGGACGACTGCGTAAAGCCAGGCGACCTCTCGCTCACTTACTCTAACGCCAAGCGCTCTACAACCATCAATCTCGACCCGAGCGACTGGAGCGTAAACGGCAAGACCGTCACATTCAAGATGCCCGAGGCTGCTGTCGAAGGCGACAAGGTGACACTGAAGATAAAGGAAGGCGTCATCATGGACATCAACGGCAACGGCAACGAGGCTTTCGCTTCTACCGACGTAGCATGGAAGTACGACGGCTTCACAGCCACAGCTGCTATGCTCGAGGGCAACTACACGCTGACATACTACTCTGCCCGTGAGAAAAAGAAAGTGACCAACCATGTGACTATAACCAAAGCCACGACTAACAACGAGGACGGCACCAAGTTTGTCATCAGCGGACTGTACGCAGCCGGCAGCCAGGTTGCCGCTGTAGCCGACTATGCTAACAACCGACTCTACATCTTGCCAGGCTATGGAGTAGGCACGTATGACAAGAATGGTATTTCGGGAGTCATCATTACATTCTCGGCAAGCCAAGCCAAATCTATTGAATGCAAGATCAACAAGGACGGCAGCATCACTACATCCGACCTTGCACTTGCATTATATGTTAAAGGTGAAGGAGTAGTTGATTTCTTAGACTTACTGAAAAATGCCAAGTTTGTCAAGACTACATCAGCTGCCAAAGCCAAGAGCCGTCGTGCAGCCAGAAAGTAAGAATTAAGGAAAATGAACCTTAAGTAAACCATACTGAAGTCCCCACTCTACATTGCATAAGTAATGTGGGGTGGGGATTTTGCTTTCACCGAAATCTGCATGCCCTGCAAAAGGAGTCCTTTTGATGTGTAAAAGGAGTCCTTTTGGCATCTAAAAGGAGTCCTTTTGCAGGGCAAAACGAGTCCTTTTGAACAGCAAAAGGACTACATTTGGAAAGCCACCGCATCCAGACGGGTCTACAACGAGCAAAAAAACCTGTTACAATCAAGAAAACAACAATATGAAAAGGATTTTACTGACATCAATCTTCGCCATCACCGCCATTGCCGCCGTGCTTGCCAAGCCCGTCACACCCGACGCTGCCAAGGCCAAGGCACAGCAGATTATGGGCAGCCGCTTTGAGGGATTCGACACAGCCGACGCCCGCGTCACTGCCGTGAGCCACAACGGCACTGCCGCCTACTACGTAGTGCAGTTTGCCAAAGGATGGACTCTCATAGCCGCCGACGACACCTCGCAGCCGCTCATAGGCTATTCCGACACGGGCATCTATCAAACAGAGGGCCAGCCCGAGAGCGTAAGTGCCATGATGGGATGCTTCGCCGAGCGCATAGTGCAGCGCGCCCATCGGCTCACATCCGTTGCCGAGGGATGGGCCAAGGAGTCGGCTACGCGTCCGCTTCGTGCCGCCACACGTGCCACGAAGGCTGCCGTGGCACCGCTCATCAAGGTCAACTGGAACCAAAGCGGATCGTACAAGAAGTACTGTCCGAAGGACGGCAACGGCCAGGCCATAGTAGGTTGCGTGGCTGTAGGAATGGCTCAGGCTATGAGTGTGGCTCAGTGGCCCAAGCGTCCGACGGGCGAATTCGGCTACGACAGCAAGACTTACGGCTATCAATACATCAACTACGACAAGGAGCCTGCCTACAACTGGGACGCAATACTGAGCGGTGCCAACGGCAACGACGACGTGGCACGACTGCTGTGGCACTGCGGTGTGGCGGTAAGGATGGATTACGGAGTAGACGGTTCGGGCACGCAAGACTCGTACATAGCCACTGCCCTGCCCCGCAACTTCGGCTATTCAGCTTCTACCGTAAAGTATGTGCAGCGTAAGAGTTATACCGATGCCCAGTGGGACGACCTCGTTTATGGCGAACTGGCAGCCGGACGTGCCGTGTGCCTTAGCGGTCAGGACCTCAAGAACGGCTACGGCCACTGCTTCAATATTGACGGCTACGACAACGGAGCCTATCACGTCAACTGGGGATGGGGCGGTGCCAACAACGGCTACTTTGAACTCACGGCTCTCAAGGACCCTACAATGAACATGGACTACAGCGCCCCTGCCTACCAGAGCCTCATCATAGGCATACAGAAACCTACAAGCACCGTGGTGGCACAGGGACCGCAGGACATAACAATATCTGAAACATCCGTGGCAAGCGACGCTGCCGTAGGCACAGTGGTTGGCGATGTGAGCGTGGTGTTCGATACGGGTCTGGCTCCCGAGTACGGGCTGACGGTGACTGGCACGAAATACAATGCCATAACACACAGATATAATAAGGTGCCGTTCGGCATTACGGACGGGCAGCTGGTCACCACCGATGCAATACCGACCGACAAGACTTCGATAGACATCAAGATAACAGCCACCGACGAGTACAACTACAAGCTCGACAAGACATTCACCATAACCATTACCGCCCCTACTGCCATCAGCACGATAGGCAGCGACAACGACGCAATAGTCAGCACCACCTATTATAATATAGAGGGCCAGCGTGTCGACAAGGCGCAGCACGGCACATACATCGTGGTGTACACGCTGAAGAGCGGCAAGAAACGCACGGCTAAGATTGTGAAACAATAAAACTACGCAATACTATGAAACGACTTCTTACGATTGCTTTCTGTCTGCTGCTCGCAGTAGTGGCAGCGCATGCCAAGTATGTGCCCAACACCAAGTGGCCATACGTATATGAGGACTTCACCAAAGGCACCGTCTACTCTGCCGACAACCAGAAGAGCGAGGGACTGCTCAACATCCACCTCGCCGGCAACGTGCTTCACTATGTGGGCAAGGACGGCAAGGTGTATGCCAACGACAACCATCGCATAGCGCGCGTTGAGATAGGGCAGGATGCCTATATCGTAGTTGACAACCGTCTGATGCAGATTGTCAGTCAGAAGGGTGCCGATGTGCTGCTCAAGCTGGAGCTTGCCGACTTCAGCCAGCTCACCCAAGGCTCGGGCGGAGCATACGGTTCGTCGCTCAATTCGTCTGCCTCCAACCAGCTGTCGTCGCTCGACCTGGGCGGACTCAACCGTCCCGAACATGGCATGATGCTGCAGGAGAAGCACGACGGACGCGAAATACCCGTCAGCACCGTCTACTACTTCGCCATAGGCGGACAATGCATCGAGGCCAACAAGGGCGAGGTGATGAAGTATGCCGGCGAAGAGCGCAAGGCAGAACTCACCCGTTTCATTAAAGAAAAGAAGGTGAAATGGAAGAACGAGGACAGCCTCAAGACTGTGCTGGAATACCTGAGCAGGTGATATAAAGCATCAGCAGATTGATTAATAAGATAGCGTTTATTCCGCTACGAACACTCATTGTGAACTGTTCGGAGCGGAACAAACGCTATTTTTAATTCAATCCTAATAATTATGAAAACCGTAGAAGTTGGCGGTCTGACAACAATTTTATGCCTAAATTCTTGTATACACAAGAAATTTGTACTAATTTTGCAGCACAATTCAACAATCGTTGGTATATATTAACATTTTAATCAATTAAACACAAAGAACAAAAGCAATGAAAACCAAAACGATCCTGAAGTCGCTTATCATCGCAATCATCATATTGGCAGGCTCGCTGCAAGCCGACGCACAAGAGAACCAGAAGAAGAGTATTTTCGGAATTGCCAACCGCGTAGGTCTTGGTGTAGGCGCAGGTACAGAGGGTATCGGCATCGACGTAGCCACTCCGCTGAGCCGTTATGTACACGCCAGCTTCGGTGTGAACATCATGCCCGACATCAAGATCAACACCACTGCCACCGCAACTATCGAAGAGTTGGACCAGGACGAGGAAATCGACATCACCGGAGGCATCGGCCGCACTACGTTCAACCTTAAGTTCGACTGCTATCCCTTCCCCAATTCAAGCTCGTTCTTCGTAACAGCCGGATTGTCGTTCGGCGGCGACAAGATTATAAAGATTACCGGTCACAGCGACGAACTTGCCGCACTTGTAGCTCAAGGCAAGGATGCCGGCATCGAAATCGGCGAATACAACATTCCCGTTGACGAGAACGGTGACGTTAACGGTGGCGTAAAGGTGAAGAACTTCCGCCCGTATCTGGGTCTGGGCTTCGGCCGTATGATTCCTAAGAAGCGCGTTGCTGTACGCTTCGAAATGGGCGCCCAGTTCCAGGGCAAACCCGTTATATATGCCGACGGCGTTGGCGATCTGCAGAAAGTAGTAGGTCAGGACCCCGACGACGACATCTCCAAGATACTCGACTACGTGAAGGTTTATCCCGTGATAAAGCTTTCTATCAGAGGAAGAATTCTGTAATTAGATACGCATAAATCCCCACCCCCAGCCAATACAGCTGGAGGGTGGGGCTTTTTCTTTTCATATATTTTTAACGGGGCATTCTGCCGTTTTCTCAATTATTTTTTGTTTATTTGCATAATAATATTGTCAACTAAAAACAAAAATACTATGGGAAAAGGTAAAAAAGGCGGCAAGCGAATGACAAAGAAACAGCTTGCCCCGAAACTTGAGGAACTCTTCACCTCCAATCCCGGCAAGACAATGTCGTTCAAGGAGATTTTCCGTGCTCTGCATCTTGACACCCATCCACTCAAAATGCTCGCCATCGACATCATGGAAGAGATGGCTTGGGACGACTTCATCACCAAGGTGAGCGACAACTCCTACCAGCTCAACATGAAAGGGCAGGTGCAGGAGGGCGTGTTCCAGCGCAAGACAAACGGCAAGAACAGCATAATGCCCGACGGTTCGGACAAACCTATCTTCGTGGCTGAGCGCAACTCGATGTGGGCACTGACCGGCGACCGCGTGCGTTTCGCATGTATGGCACGACGCAAGAACCATATCAAGGAGGCGCAGGTTATCGAAATACTCAAACGTGCGAAGGATACGTTCGTCGGACGATTGTCGTTCGACCACGACCTGTGTACTCTCATCTCGCCATCCAACGTACTTGCCAACAGCATCATCATTCCGCGACGCAAGCTGAAGGGCGGCAAGGACGGCGACAACGCTGTCGTTCACATCGTGGAATGGCCCGACCAGGACCATCGCAATATGATAGGCGAGGTGGTGGACGTGCTGGGCAAGGCTGGCAACAACGATGTTGAGATGAACACTATACTTGCACAATACGGTCTGCCGTACAAGTATCCGAAGAACGTGGAGGAGGCTGCCGAGAAGATTTCGGCTGAGATAACACCCGAAGACTATGCCGAACGCGAGGACTTCCGCGACACTTTCACCTGCACCATCGACCCTAAGGACGCCAAGGACTTCGACGACGCGCTGTCAATCAAGAAGCTTAAGGACGGACTTTGGGAGGTAGGCGTACACATAGCCGACGTGAGCCACTACGTCAAGGAGGGTTCGGTGATAGACAAGGAGGCTGTGAAGCGTGCCACAAGTATATATCTCGTCGACCGCACCATACCGATGCTGCCCGAACGTCTGTGCAACTTCATCTGCTCGTTGCGTCCCGACGAGGAGAAGCTGGCATTCTCCGTCATCTTCAATCTCGACGACGACGCCAACGTGAAGAAATACCGCATAGTTCACACCGTGATAAAGTCAAACCGCCGCTACGCCTACGAAGAGGTGCAGCAGCTGCTTGAGGACAACGGCGTTGTGGACGGAACGGGCAATCCGGCTCCTCCTGCTCCTAAGGAAGGATACCGTGGCGAGAATGCCGACGCACTCATTCAGCTCGACCGTCTGGCAAAGAAGCTGCGCGCGGCACGCTTCAAGAACGGAGCCGTGAAGTTCGACCGCGAGGAACTTCACTTCGATGTAGACGAAAAGGGCAAGCCTATACGCTGCTACTTCAAGCGCTCGAAGGATGCCAACAAGCTCATCGAGGAGTTTATGTTGCTCGCCAACCGCACGGTGGCTGAATCTGTCGGCAAGGTGGCAAAGGGTAAAAAGCCCAAGACTCTGCCCTATCGTATACACGACAATCCCGACCCGACGAAGCTGGAGACGCTGCGCGAGTTTGTAGTGAAGTTCGGATACAAGATGAAGACCGACGGAACGAAGGGCGCATTGGCTAAGTCGCTCAACACGCTTATGTCGGCTTGTGAGGGCAAGCGCGAGCAAAACCTCATACAGACCGTGGCTCTGCGTGCCATGATGAAGGCTAAGTACTCCATCCACAACATCGGACACTTCGGACTGGCATTCGACTATTACACTCACTTCACATCGCCCATACGCCGCTATCCCGACACTATGGTGCACCGACTCATCACCCGTTATCAGCAGGGTGGACGTTCTGCCAACAAGGAGCACTACGAAGAGCTGTGCGAACACTCGTCGGAGATGGAGCAGGTTGCAGCCAATGCCGAGCGCGACTCGATAAAGTACAAGGCTGTGGAGTTTATGTCAGAACGCATCGGCAATGTCTACGATGCGCACATCTCGGGCATCCAGTCGTACGGAATATACTGCGAGATAGACGAAAACCACTGCGAAGGACTGGTGCCCATGCGCGATCTTGACGACGACTACTACGACTTCGACGAGCGCAACTACTGCCTCGTGGGTCGCCGACATCACCACAAGTACCAGCTGGGTGACCCAATAAAGATTAAGGTAGCGCAAGCCAATCTCGAAAAGAAGCAGCTCGACTTCACGCTGGCAGAGTAAAAGGTGAGTTGAGAATTGAAAGTTGAGAAAAAGCTTACATCTATCCGTACACTACTTTTTTTGAACAACAAATTAATGCGTAGTTTTTTTGAACGACAATACTGACAATGGTCGACAATAGGACAAGCGATATTATCTGTTGCCCACACGATTAAAAATATTGTCAAGCATTGTCAATATTGTCGTTTAATAAAAAAGTAATTGATGTTGTTGTGTTGTAATCACAACACAACAACAAAACAACATAAAACACAAAAAAGCAGTTAAGATTTCTCTTAACTGCTTTTTTGTCTGTGGTGCCACCAGGAATCGAACCGGGGACACAAGGATTTTCAGTCCTTTGCTCTACCATCTGAGCTATGGCACCAACTGTATTTCTTAATTGCGAGTGCAAAGGTAATGCTTTTTGTTCATTCCCACAACTTTTTATCCGTATTTTTATCCATTTGCACTAAAATTCATTGTAAAACACACTACAGGCACCCCCTACAAGCACCAAATACAATATAAAATGCATATCATTGGAAAGATTTTATGAAAAAATTGCGTGTATATCAGAAAAAACCTGTACCTTTGCACTCGCTTTTGAGACATAAATGTCGCAACCGAAGCAATCGGGATGTAGCGCAGTTGGTAGCGCACTACGTTCGGGACGTAGGGGTCGCAAGTTCGAATCTTGTCATCCCGACCCTAAAGACAGCTGAAACAAATTGTTTCAGCTGTCTTTTTTTGCCCTTTACACTACTTTTAGTAACTTTGCAGTTATAACCCGAGATACTAAAAACTTCAGCTTATGAACAAATCTTTAGCTTTCGCAGCAGCATCGCTTGCCGTCACCGCCACAGCAACGGCAGCCCCCAACGACAACGCAGGCAGCGCACGTCGCCCCAACATCATCCTCTTTCTTGTCGACGACATGGGTTGGCAGGACACCTCACTACCCTTCTGGACCGAGCGCACACAATATAATAAGGTGTACGAGACGCCCAACATGGAGCGCCTGGCACGCCAAGGCATGATGTTCACGCAGGCTTATGCCGCCAGCGTCAGCTCACCTTCGCGTTGCAGCCTCATCACGGGCGCCAACAACGCACGCCACCGTGTGACGAACTGGACGCTCGAACGCGACAAGTCGGTGGACTTACCGAGCGACGTGGTGGACTGTCCCGACTGGAACATCAACGGCGTATCGCAGGTGGCAGGCACTCCACACACCTACGTGGGCACATCGTTCGTAGAACTGCTGCGCCACAGCGGCTATCACACCATACATTGCGGCAAGGCGCATTTCGGCGCTATGGACACTCCGGGCGAGAATCCTACACACTGGGGATTTGAAGTGAACATTGCCGGACACGCTGCCGGCGGACTCGCAACTTACCTGAGCGAGCTGAACTACGGACACACCAAGGACGGCAAACCAACTTCGCTTATGTCCATACCGGGTCTGGAGAAGTACTGGGGAACCGGAACTTTCGTCACCGAAGCACTCACCAAGGAGGCAATAGGAGCACTTGACAAGGCAAAGAAATACAATCAGCCCTTCTTTCTGTATATGTCGCACTACGCCATACACATACCTATCGACCGCGACGAACGCTTCTTCTCGAAGTATGTACGCAAAGGCTTGAGCGACAAGGAGGCTGCTTACGCTTCGCTGATTGAGGGAATGGACAAGAGTCTGGGCGACCTCATGGACTGGGTGGAGCGCAACGGCGAGAAGGACAACACCATAATACTCTTCATGAGCGACAACGGCGGACTCGCCACCAACCCCACCTGGCGCGACGGCGAACTCTTCCACCAGAACTATCCACTATTAAGCGGCAAGTGTTCGCTCTACGAGGGTGGCATACGCGAGCCTATGATAGTGTCGTGGCCGGGCGTGACACGCGCCGGATCGAAGTGCGACAAGTACACGATGATTGAAGACTTCTACCCCACCATTCTCGAAATGGCTGGCGTAAACAAGTACAAGACCGTGGCACCGGTAGACGGAATCTCGTTCGTTCCGATGCTGCGCGAGACGGGCGACACATCAAAAGGGCGTGCACTGGTGTGGAACTTCCCCAACGTATGGGGAAACAACGGACCCGGCATCAACCTCAACTGCGCCATACGCAAGGACGAGTGGAAGCTGATATACTACTACGACACGGGCCGCAAGGAACTCTTCAACATTCCTGCCGACATCAGCGAGCAGCACAATGTGGCTGCCGAACACAAGGACATCGTGAAGCG
The DNA here is from genome assembly GCF_021531655.1 of Leyella stercorea. Next base: position 29,280 of record NZ_JADYUF010000004.1, read on the forward strand.
TCTGTCGCGCGAACTGGGCGAATACCTGCGCCGTGTAGGTGCCCAGCGACCCACGTTCAAGTCTGACGGAAAGCCATGTCCATGGCCCGATGAAGTATAAAACAGCACAATAAAAGACGTATAATGTTACGGTTTGCTTCTAAATGTCGAATATTTTTTATAATTTTGCACCCTCGATAGGATATAAATTATAAAAACACATGTCACAAGAAAGAGTAAACTTCGGAAGCAAACTGGGAATGATTCTCGCAACGGCGGGTTCGGCGGTAGGACTGGGCAACGTATGGCGATTTCCATACATGACCGGCCAGAACGGCGGAGCCGCCTTTATACTTATATATATAGCGTGCGTGCTGGTGCTCGGCATACCCTGCATGATGAACGAATTCATCATAGGCCGCCACGGAGCAGCCAATACGGGACGCGCCTACGGCGAGATAGGCACTGCAAAGGCATGGCGGTTGGTGGGCTGCATGAGCGTGCTCACCGGATTTATCATCACAAGCTACTATGCAGTAGTGTCTGGATGGTGCCTGCAATACATCTTCGCCTCGGCATTCGGCGAGCTTAACGGCAATCCGCAGTACATCACCCAGTACTTCCAGGAATTCTCCGCTTCGCCCATACGTCCCGTATTCTGGACGGTGGCAATACTCGCGCTGACCCACTTCGTGATAATACACGGTGTGCGCAGCGGCATAGAGCGTGCGTCAAAGATGATGATGCCGACGCTGTTTGTGCTGCTCGTAGTGGTTGTAATAGGCTCGTGCATGCTGCCCGGAGCCGGTAAGGGCGTGGAATTTCTGCTACGTCCCGACTTTTCAAAGATGGACTCAAGCGTATTTCTTGCCGCTATGGGCCAGTCGTTCTATTCGCTCAGCATCGGCATGGGCTGCATCTGCACCTTCGCAAGCTATTTTTCGCGCAAGGCCAACCTCATGAAGTCGGCTGTCAACATAGTTGTCATCGACTCACTCATAGCCATTCTGGCAGGATTGATGATATTCCCAGCCGCCTTTTCGGTAGGCGTCAATCCCGACTCAGGTCCGTCGCTGATATTCATCACACTCCCCAACGTATTCAAGGAAGCCTTTGCCACGATGCCGATAATAGGCACCGTGATAGCCATCATGTTCTACGTGCTGCTGTCGCTGGCTGCGCTGACGTCGCTCATCTCGCTGCACGAGGTGTCGACAGCGTTCTTCTACGAGGAGCTGCACACCACACGCAAGAAGGCGGCAACGCTCGTCACGGTGTCGCTGTGCGTGTTAGGTGCCCTGTGTTCGCTCTCGATAGGTGGCAGAGAATGGCTCGTGATAGGCGGAAAGTCGCTGTTCGACCTCTTCGACTTTGTCACCGGACAGATAATGCTGCCCATAGCAGGATTCCTGACATGTATATTCCTGGGATGGGTGGTGCCGCGCCAGACCGTCAAGGACGAGTTCACCAATTGGGGAACTCTGCGCTCTACGCTCTTCGGCGTGTACATACTACTGATTCGCTACGTCTGCCCCGTGTGCATCGTAGCAATATTCCTCAACCAACTCGGCATAATCTAACACCATGAGCAATAATTCAAGAGCAGGCTTCGCCACCAAGTTCGGGGCGGTGCTTGCAACGGCAGGCTCGGCAGTGGGTCTCGGCAACGTGTGGCGCTTCCCGTATATGACGGGCCACGACGGCGGCGCTGCGTTCATACTCGTATATATAATATGTGTACTCATGCTCGGAATACCGGGCATGATAAGCGAGTTCATCATCGGCAGACACGCCGGATCGAACGCTGCACGAGCCTATCGCCGCCTGGCTTCGGGCAAGTGGTGGATGCTGGTGGGCGTGATGGGTGCCATCACCTCAATGATAATACTCGGATTTTATGCCGTCATAGCCGGATGGTGTCTGCAATATCTGTATGCGTCGCTTATGGGTGGCATCAACGGCGACGCTGCCTACGTGGCTGAATACTTCAAGGAATTCACCACCGACCCGCTTATGCCAGTCGTATGGACGGTTGCATTCATCGTGCTGACACACCTCGTTGTGGTGAAGGGTGTGCGCAGCGGCATCGAGAAAGTGTCCAATCTGCTCATGCCGACGCTGTTCATCCTGCTCATCATCATCGTCATTGCCTCGTGCATGTTGCCCGGAGCGTGGCGCGGAGTTGACTTTCTGCTCAACCCCGACTTCTCGAAGATGAACCGCGACGTATTCCTTGACGCACTGGGTCAGGCATTCTTCTCGCTGTCACTGGGCACGGCGTGCCTGTGTACATACGCTTCGTACTTCAAGCGCAGCGCCAACCTGTCGAAGACGGCTTGCCAGATAGCGTTGATAGACATGCTTGTGGCGATACTCGCCGGACTCATGATATTCCCCGCAGCCTTCTCCGTAGGCATCAATCCCGACTCGGGTCCGTCACTGATATTCATCACCCTGCCCAACGTTTTCCACGAAGCGTTCGGCTCAATGCCCATCATAGGCTACGTGATAAGCGTGCTGTTCTATATGCTTCTGGCACTGGCTGCACTCACGTCGACCATCTCCATGCACGAGATAGGCACCGCCTTCCTGTACGAAGAGCTGCACGTGTCGCGCCGTACGGGTGCCACTATCGAGACCGCAATATGTAGTGTGATAGGTATAATGTGTGCGCTGTCGTGCGGAGCGTCCGATGCGTTCGTGTTCAACGGCAAGTCGCTGCTCGACTGCTGCGACTTCTTCACGGCACAGATACTCATGCCTCTGGGCGCTTTCCTCACAAGCATACTATTAGGATGGATTGTTCCGCGCCGTCTGGTACACCGCGAGTTCACCAACAACGGCACAGTCTCGCGCCACATATGGCGCATCTACCTTTTCGCCGTACGCTTCGTGTGCCCGATATGCATCATCGCAGTGTTCCTGCATCAGGCAGGAGTGATATAAAGCAAGCTGAGAACTTTTCCAGTTGAGAGTTGAGAATTTAGAGAGTGGAAAGTTTAGAGTGGAGAGTTTAGAGTGGAGAGTTATGATTGCCTATAAACATTTACAAGTATGTTCACAAATTATTATTGACGACACAGCATATCATAACTCTCAACTCTCCACTCTCAATTATCAACTCACCCCATAACTCTCAACTCTCAATTTTAAACTCTCAACTAAAAAAAGTAAAGCCTCGCAAATCTTTCGACTTGCGAGGCTTTACTTTTTTTCAGCGCTTCAAGATGGACTTGAACCAACGACCCCCTGATTAACAGTCAGGTGCTCTAACCAACTGAGCTATTGAAGCATTATGTTTGAGCAATCTTGTCTGCTTGATTGCGGGTGCAAAGGTAAGAAGTTTTTTGCAAACACGAAAAATTTTCGGCTGTTTTTTTTCATTTTTCTATAATAAATAGAATTTGGCGTACATTTTAGGGGACATACGACAGAATAAAGTGATACAACAATTAATGCAGCACTGACAATAGGAGGAGGGCGTGTCAAAAGTCAAAGCAGCACGCCCCGAAGGGGCAGAAGCACATGAGGGCGTGTCAAAACTCCCTCCTTCTGTATGACGGCACACGCACAATTTGCCGTGACCATACCCTACGCTATGGAGCGTGGCAAGATGATAGTCAGCGCCGAGGTGAACGGCGTGAAGGGCCGCGTCGTGCTCGATACGGGAGCACCGTGCGCCCTCTCGTCCGACTTCGCCCGCAAGGCCGGCATCAGTTCGGGACAAGAAATTACGGCAAGCGACTCCAATGGCAACCCCGTAAAGACGCGCGTGCTGATGCTCGGATCGCTCAAGCTGGGCAGCACAAACTTCCAGAAGGTGCAGGCGCTGGAGCTTGACATGAAGGACAATCCCGTGTTCAGCCTGTTCCATATCGACGGACTCATAGGCTACACGTTGCTGAAAATGGGCACATTGAGCATATATGGACGCGAGCACAAGGCCGTGTTTGCATCGGCAGCTCCTACCGATGGCGACAGCAACACACGCTATGTGGCAATGCTACACCACCCCATGCTCGCCCTCATCCCGCTGCAAATAGGCAATGCAAAGGACACCGTCATGTTTGACAGCGGTGAAGACCGCGTCTACGTAATGTCGCGCCATAAGCACGATGAGCTTGCAGCACAGCACACCCAAGGCATCCGTACGCTTGGCGAAGGCATGGGATTCTCGTCGATGGGCGTAGGAGGCGTCGAAGCTGCGACACGCAAGGTACGCGTATGCACAGACACGCTTGCCCTGGCAGGCTACAAACTGGCTAACGTTTGCTGCATAGCCACCGACAATCCTACATCGCGCATCGGCACCGGACTGCTTGCCTATGGCGACATATCAATCGACTACCGGCACAACACCTTCGCATTCAGCCCCCACACCGACTCCACTCCCAATCTATACCAGCCCGACTGGGACGTTGTGCTCACCGTAACGCCCGACGGATGGTTGCGCGCCGGAATAGTATGGGACAAACGTCTTGCCATACACAGCGGCGACCGCATAGTGGAGGTGAACGGCCATCGGTTTGACGACAAGCTCGATATGCGCGAAGCAACAACCAAATCGTTCACAGCATTGTCGGGCAACAAGGCAGTGATTAAGTTCATAAACAAGAAGGGAAAGGAACAGAAGGTTGTGATAAAGAGAATTTAAAAGTTGAGAATTGATGTGTCAAAACTCAAACAACGCGGGCTGAAAGCCCAATAAGCACATAGCCCAGGGCAACACCCTGGGTGTAGGGATTGATGAAAACAAAACGCCCTGTAAGGGCAAAAGCATTGATTATTAACGCTTTTGCCCTTACAGGGCGTTTGATTGTTTGGGCATTTTCACCCAGGGTGTTACCCTGGGCTATGTGCTTCTGCCCCTTCGGGGCGTACTGCTTAAACTTTTGAGACACCCTCTTGAAAAAAGAAAAAGCCTCGCAAATCTTTCGACTTGCGAGGCTTTTCTTATGCGCTTCAAGATGGACTTGAACCAACGACCCCCTGATTAACAGTCAGGTGCTCTAACCAACTGAGCTATTGAAGCATTCTGTTTGAGCAATCTTGTTTCTTGATTGCGGGTGCAAAGTTAGCGGTTATTTTTCATTCCTCCAAACTTTTCGCAAGAAAATTTCTCAAATTATGTAATTTTTCTTTGTCAATACGTAAAATAAGGTACAAAACAAGTGTTTTGTGAGGTTAATGTATTACTTTTGCATCAGTCTACGACATACACATATTATTAATATAGCAACATTATACCAACAAGACATGTACCTACGCAAATACACAAAAACAATGCGCAGCCTGATGCTGATGGCACTCATGGCTGTCGCTATGCCTATCATGGCACAGAACACCAGCGACCACAACTTCCGCGTGGCAAAGAACCTTGACATTTTCAATGCCATCTACCGCAATCTCGACTTGATGTACGTCGACTCGCTCGATGCCGATAAAACCATCGGAACGGCAATACGCTCGATGATGCACTCGCTCGACCCATACACCGACTACTTCCCCGAGGACAAGGCGGCTGAATACAAGCAGATGATGACGGGCAAATATGCGGGCATCGGCTCGATAATAAGCTACAGCTTCACACGCAAGCACGTCATCATCAACGAGCCTTACGAGGGAATGCCGGCTGCTGAAGCCGGACTGAAGAAGGGAGACATGATACTGAGTATAGACGGCGAATCGATGGTTGGAAAGACCACTGCATACGTCAGCGACCACCTGCGTGGCGAGCCTGGCACAACGATGGTGCTGAAGATTCAGCGACCATCGACGGGCAAGAAGATGACCGTCAAGGTGCAGCGCAAAGCCATACAGATGCCCTACCTGCCCTACTACGGCATGCAGAAGGACGGTATCGGATACATCAACTACAACCAGTATCTGGAGAACAGCGCCAAAGACGTGCGCCGAGCATTCATCGACCTGAAGAAGCAAGGCATGAAGGGACTGGTGCTCGACCTGCGCAACAACGGCGGAGGTTCGGTGCAGGAAGCCCTTCAGATACTCAATATGTTCATACCCAAGGGCCGCCACCTGCTCTCGATGAAGGGCAAGGTGAAGAACGCCAACAGCAATTACAACACTACAGTCGAGCCTCTCGACACCGTGATGCCTATCGTGGTGCTCGTCAACGAGGCTACAGCCAGCGCCAGCGAGATAACGAGCGGAACGCTGCAGGACTACGACCGCGCCGTAATCATGGGCACACGCACCTACGGCAAGGGTCTGGTGCAGATACCAAACGTGTCGCTGCCATACAACGGCAAGCTGAAACTCACCACAGCCAAATACTACATACCCTCGGGACGATGCATACAGGCTCTGCGCTACAAGCACACCGACAACGGATATGTAGCCGAGAACGTGCCCGACTCGCTCACTCACGAGTTCCGCACAGCTGCCGGACGCATCGTGCGCGACGGCGGTGGCATCAAGCCCGACATCGAAGTGAAGCCCGACTCGCTGCCCAACATCGCCTTCTATCTCTCGCGCGTGGACACGACCGACATCATGCTCAACTACGAGATTGACTACATAGCCGCCCACCCCACCGTGGCAAGCCCCAAGGACTTCGAACTCTCGGATGCCGACTACGAGCAATTCAAGCAGCGCGTGGTAAAGAGCGGATTCACATACGACCAGGTGAGCGAGAAGATACTCAAGGAACTGGAGAGCCTGGCACGCTTCGAGGGCTACTACGACGATGCCAAACCCGAGTTTGAGGCGCTGCGCCAGAAGCTGAAGCACAACATCGCCAAGGACCTCGACTATCCGTACAACAAGCAGAAGATAAAGGAACTCATTGCCGCCGACCTCATGGCTGCCTATTACTTCGAGAAGGGTTCGCTCGAAAACTCGCTGCGCAACGACAAGCAGTTTGCCGAGGCAGCACGCCTGCTCGGCAACCCCACCGAGTACCAGAAACTGCTGCAACCAAAGAAAGAGAAATAAACTGAAATACAGATTTTCAACTATTGCTGTCCGGCAAACAATTATTCATCCTTATATTGTTTTGTTGTTCAGTGTTTTATTGCAATATTTACTAAGGGGGCTTGCTATATACTATGCGGACTGAACCAACATTCACCAGCGCGTAGCGGAAAGGTAAAGCCTAAATATCACATAGGAGGGATTGTCTAAATATAAGCATCGCGCCCCGAAGGGGCAGAAGCACATAGCCCAGGGCACCCGCCCTGGGTGAAAATGTCCAAACAACCAAACGCCCTGTAAGGGCAAAAGCGTTAATAATCAATGCTTTTGCCCTTGCAGGGCGTCTTGCTTTTATCAATCCGTACACCCAGGGCGGGTGCCCTGGGCTATGTGCTTATTGGGCTTTCAGCCCGTCTTTGACCACATTATTAGTTTTACCGGACAGCAATTTTTTCAACACCCCCATTCAAAAAGGAGTCCTTTTGCCTGTCAAAAGGGCTCCTTTTGCATTGTAAAAGGACTCCTTTTAAAGGGTAAAAGGACTCGTTTTGAAGTGCAAAAGGACTCGTTTTGAAAATGGAGAAGGGTTATTTTAAGTGTTAGATGTTAAATGTTAAGTGTTAAGTGGTGAAGATTGAATGTATTGAAACGACTCTTTACCTATCAACAATGATATTGTCGCTGTTAAAAGCAATGATTATAAAAATAAGAATAAACTTGTTTCCTATCAAAAAATTAGTTATTTTTGCGCAAGAAGACAAACCACATAGAATTATCACAACAATTTAGAACACATTAATAATATTATAAATATGGATAGAATTAAACTAACACGTGAGGAAGCCTTGCGACGTTGGAAGGCATCCAAAGAACTAAAACGTAAAATGTCTGAGAAATTAGAACAATTAGTACGCGACAGTTGCAAGGAGCAAACTGACAACAATTCTATTAGTGTAGAAATATGGTAATGGAAAAACTGTCATTAGATGCAATAAATGCCAAATCTGAGTATCTTGTAAAAAAGAAGAGGATGAATTGACCTTTAGTTTCATGACTGATAATATGGCAGAAATTTTCATTTCATTTGAAAAAGATGACATATTACAATCAGGCATTGTCTATCAGTTTGGTATATCCAATCCGCAAGGAACAAAATCCCCTCGCGACCAAAAAGTACGCAATACGATACTGGCAATTATTGAAGAATTTTTTAATAAAAACAAGGCAGCTCTGCTATACATATGTGAGACTGGCGACGGTATGCAAAAAATGCGCAGTCGTTTGTTCCAATATTGGTTTAGCATTTATAACGAAAGGGAAGAATACCTGTTTCCTCCGCAAATTGTCTACGACGAAGAAGAAAACGAGAATTATGCAGCTTTAATTATAAGAAAGGACAATCCTTGTTTTGTCGAATTGGTGTCAGAATTTACTGATACAATAAACTTGCTTAACGGAAAACCCGAGTAACGCAACAACAAAAAAAGCAATAAGCCACAAAAGGCATAATGGCGCATACAGGAAAAGTGTAGTTTTTGGTTGCTTATTTCGTAGGAAAAGTGTATTTTTGCAATCGTAAAAACATAGGAAAAGTGTAATTATGCTATATCGTAAGATCGAAAAAGATATTGTTAGCCACTTACAATCAGGCTCTGACAAGATTCTGATTATAGACGGTGCGCGCCAGATAGGCAAGTCGTATATAATAAGAGAGGTAGGCAAAAGGCTCTTCCCTAATTACATCGAGATAAATATGGAAACCGACAAGTTGGGCGACCGCACCTTTGCCGACGCCCGAACAAAGGACGACTTTTATCTCGCATTAAGTACGATTGCCGGTGACAAGATGGGCAGCAAGCACGAAACACTTGTATTCATAGATGAAATACAAGCTTACGACCATCTTCTCACCCTGTTGAAATTCCTGCGCGAAGACGGCAAATTCACCTATATAGCCAGTGGTTCACTACTTGGCGTGACACTGAAAGTCACTTCTTCAGTACCATTAGGCAGCATCGTCATCAAGCATATGTATCCTATGGACTTCGAAGAGTTTCTCATAGCAAACGGCATAGGGCAGCTGGTGATTGACACAATGCACCGGAATTTCACAGAAAGAAAATCCATGCCAGATGCGATTCATGGCAAACTGCTCGACATGTTCAGGAAATATCTTCTCGTAGGAGGTTTGCCCGATGCCGTAAAGGAATTTGTAGAGACAAAAAACATCACATCCGTCCGAACCATCCAAAGCAACATACATCATCTGTATGGCGTAGACGCTGCAAGATACGAGGACACACACAACCGGCTGAAGATACAACGCATATACAATATGATTCCGTCGAATCTTGAGAACAAGAAAAAACGGATAGTGGCAAAGAACATAGAGGACAAAAAAGGCAAACGCATGAGCGATTACACCGAGGAGTTCGACTACCTTATCTCATCGGGAATCGCACTGGAAGTGAAAGCCATAAGCAAACCGAGTTTTCCGTTGATAGAAAACAGTGGGAAAAATCTCCTGAAACTGTATATGAATGATGTGGGAATTCTGACCGGCATATTCTTCGGAACCAATATAAAGGCTATCATGGACGATGTCGCAAGCATCAATCTTGGATCAGTCTACGAGACGGTAGTTGCCCAGGAACTGAGAGCGCATGGCTTCAATCTGTACTATTACGACAACAAGAAAACAGGCGAGGTGGACTATCTCATCGACGACAGAACCAATCTCTCTGTACTGCCATTAGAGATAAAGTCGGGCAAGGACTATACAATACATAGTGCACTTGATAAGTTTCTACAGATTAAGGAATACAACATCCATCAGGCTTTTGTATTGTCAAACGCTAAAGACGTAGTGACAACTAATGGAGTGACTTATCTGCCAGTTTACTACATAGCATGCATCAAGCCTGACTGAGGCCTGACGTTGCCCATGATTTGCAATGTCGCAATACAACAAAAGGCATTTTCCGACAAGAACTGCTGCATTTCATTTTGTATTGCGACCGATTTGCACTATCTTTGCATATTAAAAACAAAATTTAAACAGATAAACAACATGCAAGAAACAAGACAAAACCGTATAGCACGACTCCTGCAGAAGGAGCTGAGCCTTATATTCCAGTCGCAGACACGTGCCATGCACGGCATCATGGTGAGCGTGACACGCTGCCGTGTGTCGCCCGACCTGAGCATCTGCACAGCCTATCTCAGCATTTTCCCGTCGGAAAAAGCCGAGGAACTCATCAAGAACGTAACAGCCAACGAGAAGACAATACGCTACGAACTGGGCACCCGCGTACGCAACCAGCTGCGCATCATCCCCGAACTCAGATTCTTCATCGACGACTCGCTCGACTACATCGAACGCATTGACGAACTGCTGAAGAAATGAATTTCCCGTTCTTTATAGCTCGACGCTATGTCTTCTCGAAGAAGTCGACTAACGCCATCAACGTCATTTCTGCCATTTCGGTGGTAGGCGTGGCTGTGGGCACAATGGCACTGGTGATTGTGCTGAGCGTGTTCAACGGATTTCACGACCTCGTGGCGTCGTTCTTCACCAACTTCGACCCTCAAATCGAACTTGTGCCGACGCAAGGCAAGACGGCTCCTGCCGACGATCCGTTGCTCGACAAGATACGCAAGATGCCTCAGGTGAGCGTTCACACCGATGTGCTTGAGGACCAGGGACTGGCTGTATATGGCGACCGTCAGCAGATGGTGACCGTTATGGGTGTCGACGACAACTTCACCCAGCTCACCAACATCAGCGACATCCTGTACGGCGACGGCGAATTCACGCTTCAGGCTGCCAATCTGTTCTATGCCATTCCGGGCATACGCCTGGCGCAGGACATGGGACTGGGCGCACGCTTCGACGGCTATCTGAAGCTGTATGCTCCCGTACGACGCGGACAGATTACCGACCTTGAAGACCCGTCAGACGGATTTGTGGTAGACTCGCTCATATCGCCGGGCGTAGTGTTTGCCGTCAATCAGGCAAAATACGACCGCGACCACATTATATGCTCCATAGGTTTCGCACGCCGACTGTTCGATCAGGACGGCATGCTGTCGTCTCTACAGATACGGCTGAAGCCGGGCAGCGACCTCGCGGCTGTGAAGAAGCAGATGCGCGAGATTGTCGGCTCGAAGTATAGGGTGCTCGACAGGTTCGAACAGCAGTCAGACACGTTCAACATCATGCAGATAGAGAAGGTGCTGGCATACGTCTTCCTGACGTTCATACTTATGGTGGCTTGCTTCAACATCATATCGTCGCTCTCGATGCTCATCATCGACAAGAAGGCCGACGCTGCCACCCTGCGCAACCTCGGCGCTACCGACCGACAGATACGCAGCATTTTCCTATTCGAAGGCCGCATCATATCAGCCATCGGGGCCGTCGTGGGCATATTGCTCGGACTGCTGCTCTGCTGGCTTCAGCAGGAGTTCGGACTGGTGCACATGGGCGACTCGGCTGGCTCGTTCGTGGTCAATGCCTACCCCGTAAGCGTCCATTACGACGACGTGGCTATAGTCTTCGTCACGGTGCTCTTGATAGGATGGGCTGCAGCATGGATTCCTACGCGCAAGCTTAAGGTATAATCTGGCTTTTGACACACCCGCCTCCTACATCAGTTATTATCAAAAACGTTGTTCACTCCATATCTCGGGTAAACCAATAAAAAAGCGGGGCAGCTCTACAGCTGTCCCGCTTCTACTTGACGCACAATGCGCTCGGTATATTTATCGACGCCTTCAGCGTCATATTTTTTTGTAAGCGACGCGCCGAACAAGGCTGCGAACGCCTGATAAAAGCCAGCCCTTATAGGTCCGAGAAACGCCTGTATCAATTGATACGACGACGAGTTGCACTCGCGATACACCAGTTTTATCAGCAGTTTGCCCTGCGAATACGTCAGTTTCTTCATGCGTGGCGTGTACTCCTTGCGTATGCTGCGCTCCACACGTTGCATGTGCTCGTCCTTAGCCTTCTTGTTGGGCAGCGTCTGCAGAAACTCGTAGGTCTCGATGATTATAGCATTCACCTCCTTGGCTATGGGCAGCACCTTCTTGATATTGGCCACAAGACGGTTGTAGGCCTGCCGCTGGCGAGCGTCGGCAAACACAGGTTGCGGATAGACATACAGCGTGTTCAGCTCGACATACTGTATGCTGTCGCCGTCGTGCAGCACCTTGCCCACCTTGACCATAGGCACAAACGTGGGCGTATCCATATCCACCTCGCGGTCTTCGGGGTTGACACGGCGACTGCCGTTGTCCTGCGCCCGTGCTGACATGGCGCTGAACGCAAGCAACACGACCAACAGTATTATGTTGCGATTGCTTCTATACATATTTATATATTACTTTTCCGAGTACAATATCTGCACCATAGTCTGTCCGACAGCCTTGAGTGTGGCGCGGTCGATGTGCTCCATTGTGTCGTTTATGGTGTGCCATGTGGGTCCGAACGAGCTCTGCTGGCAGTCAGGATAGAACGGAATGATGTCGATGCAGGCTATACCTGCCTTCTCGTTTACGGGCACGTGGTCGTCGGTTATCATGCCGCCCTCCTGCATGGGGAAGTACGACCCATAGCCAATCTGCGACGCTGTGCGCCACACCTTATTTACAATCTCTGAAGCATACTGCTTCGACACCGACTCCTGATAGAACCGTGCGCCCTCGCCTCCTACCATATCGAGCAGCACACCGTATCGTGCCTCATAGCCATGGGGCTGATGTTCTGCCCAATACTGAGCGCCAAGTGCCCACGAGTCTTGCGAGTCGGGGGCCGATGACCATTGCGGAGTGCCGTAGTCTTCGGCATCGAAGCACACGAAGTCGACACCTACGTTGAGTGTAGAGTCGTTGCTTATGATGCGAGCCAGCTCCATCATCACAGCCACACCGCTTGCTCCGTCGTTAGCACCCATAACGGGTTTGCGCCAATTGGTAGAGTCGGGGTCGTTGTCTGCCCACGGACGTGTGTCCCAATGGGCACACAGCAATATGCGTGTGGTAAGTTCGGGGCGGAAGCGTGCCCAGATGTTGCGCGAACGGAGCATAGTTCCGTCCCAAGCCTTAAGCTCTGCGTCCTGAGCCTCAACCTTCATTCCGTAGCTGGCAAACTGCTTCATTATCCATTCGCCGCACTTATCGTGTGCTTCGGTGTTCATAAGGCGCGGTCCGAAGCTGCATTGCTTGGCACAGAAGGCATAAGCCGAGTCGGCACAGAATGTCGGACCTACAAGAGCAACGGTATCAGGCTCAGTAGCCGACTTGCGCGAACTCTTGCACGACATGCACGAACAAGCCATTGCCACCACAAGAAATGCGAATAATATAGAGAATATCGATTTCATAATTAAAATTCCAAATTGAATAATTCCAAATCGGCGAAGCCGACCAATTCAAAACTCAAAATTCCAAATTGAACAATTCAAAATCGGCAAAGCCGACAATTCAAAATTCAAAATTCCAAATTCCTAATTCTTCTTCGCTTCATACGCCAGGGCGTACATACGTATCTGCTTCACCATAGCCAGCAGACCATTAGAGCGAGTGGGCGACAGATGGTCTTTGAGTCCGATACGGTCGATGAAGTAGAGGTCGGCATCAAGAATCTCGCGCGGCGTGTGTCCGCTTATCACCTGAATAAGCAGAGCGATGATACCCTTCACGATGAGGGCGTCGCTGTCGGCAGTGAACACCAGACGTCCGTCATCTGTCATGTCGCATTGCACCCATACACGGCTCTGACAACCGTCTATGAGGTTCTGTTCGGTTTTATACTTAGCGTCGAGCGGCTCCAGTTCGCCACCCAGGTCAATCAGCAACTGGTACTTGTCCATCCAGTCGGTGAAGTCTTGAAACTGCTCAATGACTTCGTCTTGTATTTCGTTTATAGTCATTTTTCTTCGTTGAAAAAAAGGTTGTTGTGTTGTTATGTTAGATGGTGTTATTTGTTGAGAACCATCTTAAACAATTTATCACTTGGGCGGATTTTGCCCGGAACGCGGAACGACACGTGTTGTCCCTTTTGTGCGGTCTGTACGGGATTGAGGTCGTAGCGTATTTCGTCCACGTCTACATACATCACGCCTGTAGTAGGACCCGTGATGAGCAGCTTGTCGCCCACGCTGAACTCGGCAGCTTCGCACGTAAACTCGGCAACACCAAGCTTTGAGAAGTACTTGACACCTCTGCCAACGTACACCTTCTTCTCCGTAGCGTTCGAACCATAGTTGCTGTTCCATTCGCCCAGAGTCTGACCCTGATAGTAGCCGTCCCAGAATCCGCGGTTGAACACAGTGGCAAGACGCTTGTCCCATTCGTCCTTCTTCTCTTCGGTGAAGTCGCCGTCGAGCACAGCCTGGATGGCCTCCTTGTAGCAGCGCACCACATTATATACATATTCAGCGCCACGTGCACGACCCTCAATCTTGAATACTCGCACACCCGAACGCATCATCCGGTCGATGAAACGAATGGTCTTGAGGTCCTTAGGCGACATGATGTACTTGTTGTCCACCTCAAGCTGCGTACCCGTCTCGTTGTCGGTGACGGTATAAGAGCGGCGGCATATCTGCATGCACTCGCCACGGTTGGCAGAGCGTCCGGTGTTCATAAGGCTCATGTAGCACTTTCCGCTCACCGCCATGCACAAAGCTCCATGACAGAACATCTCAATGCGCACCAACTCTCCGTTGGGTCCGCAGATGTGCTGCTTCTCTATCTGCTCGAAGATATAAGCCACCTGGTCCATGTTCAACTCGCGTGCCAGCACCACCACGTCGGCAAACTGAGCATAGAACTTCAGAGCCTCAGCGTTGCTGATGTTGAGCTGTGTAGACAGATGAACCTCCTGACCAATCTCACGACAGTATGACATGACAGCCACGTCCGACGCAATAACAGCCGAAATCTGAGCCTTCTTGGCAGCATCGATTATCTGGTGCATCAGCTCCACATCCTCGTCGTAGATGATGGTGTTGACGGTCAGATAGCTCTTCATGCCGTGCTCGGCACAGATAGCAGCGATGTCGTGCAGGTCGTCTATGGTGAAATGGTTGGCAGAGTGTGAACGCATGTTCAACTGCTCCACACCGAAGTAGATGCTGTCGGCACCAGCCTGTATGGCTGCCATAAGACTCTCACGTGAGCCTACGGGCGCCATTATCTCATAGTCTTTTATTGTTGTATTATCCATATTGGTGCAAAATTACTGATTTATAATTGTAAAACCACAAAAATATATAGAAAATAGCTATCTTTTACATTTACAATGGATTGCATTTGTGAGTTTTTATGTAAATTTGCTACGTTATTTAAATCTACTATAGAAAAATGATTTCAAGAATAAGAATTATGAAAATCAAAAGTCTACTTGTACTTTTGACCTTAGGACTGTCTGCCTGCACAGGCAGCAAGTATGCCGGTGTACCCAAGCAGTATCAGGAATTGATAAGCCAGTCTATGCAGACGGCTGGCAGCAATGCCAAAGAACTGAAGAAGGCATTGAAGCAGACTCCTACCACACAAAGAGAAGGCATGGCTTTCCTCATTTCGTATATGCCCGAAAGGGATGCCAAGGCCCTGACTGCCGATTTCCTGCTGGAGAATGTGGATTATGCATATAAGGCACGAGCTGAGTTCCCGTGGGCAAAAGAGGTGCCCAACGACATATTCCTCAACGACGTCGTGGCTTATGTCAACCTTAACGAGAAGCGCGAAAACTGGCGCAAGGACTTCTACGAACGCTTCAAGAAGTATGTGGCTAACTGCAAGACTATGCGCGAAGCTATCGACTCTGTCAACAAGAATGTACGCGACGAACTGCTGGTCGACTATAACACTAAGCGTGAGAAACCCGACCAGGCTCCTTACGAGTCGATGCGCCAGCACATGGCTTCATGTTCGGGTCTGTCGATATTGCTCACCGATGCGTTCCGTGCTGTGGGCATCCCCTCACGTGTGGCTGGCACTCCGGCGTGGTACGACGACCGCGGCAACCACAACTGGAACGAAGTGTGGATTGACGGCAAATGGCGATTTACTGAATATTATCCTTCGGAAGACTTGGACAAGTCGTGGTTTCTGACCGATGCCGGCAAGGCCATCAAGGAAGACCTGCGCAAGGCTATATACGCAGCGTCGTTCAAGCCTACGGGTTCTTACTTCCCCTTGGTATGGGACAAGGACATCCGTTATGTTCATGCCGAGAACGTTACCGACCGCTATACAAGCCTTTACAGAGCGCAGCTGTCTGCCACTCCTGCCGACGAACAGCACGTCGACCTGAGAGTAATGGTGTTCAAGGACAAGGAGCATGCCGAGAATTCGGGCGACCGTGTAGCCACCAATCTGGACGTATTCAAAGGCGAGGAAAAGCTGTTCGGCGGTCGCAGCACAGGCGCTACGCAAGACATGAACGATGTACTCACATTCAAGGTAGAGAAGAACCAGTCGTACACAGTAAAGTTCACAAACGGCAAGGGCGAATTGGAAACCAAGAACGTAGAAGTGGGCGACCAGACCACTACCTTGAAATTGTATATGAAGTAAAAATATTTATTCAACTAAATACTATCTTTATGGAAAAAACATTGATTTTGTTAAAGCCGTGTACAGTTCAGCGCCGTCTCATAGGCGAAGTCATCAACCGCATTGAGCGCAAAGGTCTGCGCATCGTTGGATTGAAGATGATGCAGCTCGACGACGCTATCCTCAACGAGCACTATGCCCACCTCGTCGACCGTCCCTTCTTCCCGTGGCTCACAGCCTCGATGAAGTCGGCTCCCGTCATTGCCATGTGTGTTGAGGGCAACAGCGCCGTTACTGTTGTGCGCAACATAGTTGGCGCTACCAACGGACGCAAGGCTGCTCCCGGCACTATCCGTGGTGACCTCTCAATGAGCGGTCAGGAGAACATCATCCACGCTTCAGACTCTATCGAGACAGCCGAAATCGAGATGAAACGATTCTTCCGCGAAGGCGAGATATTCGAATATCCCGACCCATTGCACGACTACTTCTACGCTCCCGACGGAGATTAAGGATAAAGGGCACGGCTCCCCAGTTGAGGTGTTGAGAAAAAGAAGCTAAGGTAAAGATAGCATCTAATCTTCTTTCTCTTGGAGTGCCTATTGAAACTATCATACAAGCATCGGGCTTGTCAGAAGGAGAGATAAAGAATATATTATAAAATTGATTGGCAAAGTAATATATATTCATTGGCAAACTAATATATATTACTTTGCCAAGTATTATTATATTACTTCCCGAACAGTTCCCTATTGCCGATGTGATTTCGCCTTTTCCACCATTGTAGTTCTTTGCAAAGAGGCAGTCTTCGAAAAGAGCTCGCGAACTTGCCCAGCATGAACGCAAGTTCACATCAGTGTAATAGCTCTCAGGCACATCGTCATATTCCAGTCCGGTCTGGCAGCTTGTAGTTGCCATGGCTGCCAGCATCACGAACACGCCTGTATAGATGTTCTTTATTTTACTGAAAAGTCTCATAGTGTCGAATTGTTAGAAAATTAATTGTTGCTCTGATACTTGAAGCCATGCCAACCCGGATTCTGTTGTATCTGCTTGTTAGAGATAAGCACTGTGGCAGCATACGGTGTGAAATAGTAGCGCACATTGTCGAATTTGCGCTTGTAGTAGCTGAAGTCCATCGGATATGTGCGGAATGTCGGTGTCTCATAGTTCTTGCCGTCGGTGTTTGTCTCACCCGGCTCCAGAGCCACGCCGTTCTCGCCTACGATATTGCTGTGCTTGCCAACACGGAATATCATGATACCGCGTGAGGCCTTGTTAAGCTCAGGAATTACAGTCTTGCCTTCATCCTCGCCCCAACGCAGAAGGTCGAAGTAACGGAAGCCAGGATTCTCGAATGCGAACTCCAGACGACGCTCTTCCTTAACCTCGTCGTATACGCTCTGCTTGTCGGTAGCGCCATCGTATGCGCTCAAGCCTGCACGCTCACGTATTTTGTTGATATAAGTGATAGTCTCAGGAGCCTTGTCCAGATTTACAGCAGCCTCAGCAAGATTGAGCAATACCTCTGCATAACGGATGTTGAAGTAGCATGAGGTGCGCTGTGTGGTCTTCAGTGTTCCGTCATCGTTAAACTGGTCGAAGTGAGAGTACTTGTGAAAATAGTAGCCACTAATGGTCTGTTATGAAGCACGGCCAGTTGGAGCCGACTCAATATTCTCCATATTACGGTAGCCAGAATGAAGGGCGCTGTATTGCAAAGTCTTCTGGTCGTCCATTGTTGTCTTGTCAATCCATGTCTGTATCTCATAAACAGGATTGCTTTTCGGACCCATATAGGCGCCATCGTAAGTCACAGTGGCATAGAAGCGCTTGTCACGGTTCTCGAACATCTTGCGGTAGTTGTCGCCCGAACCAGAGTACTGCTTGTTGCCATCCTTGTCTGTTGTAACAGCAATATTGAGGTCACGCGCCTGCTTGGTTTCCCACCAGTGCTTCCACTTGCCGTCAGCCTCATCCTTCTGCAAGTAGCAGTCAACGAGATCCTGTGTCGGGAAGAGTCCGGTACGGAAACTCCATGAACGTGTCACCTTGTCGCTGTTGCCGTAATACAAGCATGTTGTCGAACAGAGTCTCACGCTTGGTCTGCGGCAGGAAGGTCTCTTCGTTTACAGATAGAGCGTGGTCAACATAAGGCACAGTGCCCCAGAACTTCTCCATGTCGAAGTACACCCATGCACGGAAGAAGTAGCACTCAGCGAGCAACTAGCTCTTTACTGATTCTGAAAGTGCACTGGCACTGCTTATCTTCTCTATACCTTTATGTATCTTGTAAAGGTTCTGATAAGAACCCGACCAAGGACCCGAACCTCCTGTAGACCCATCATACTGACGGTTGTTGTATGACAGCTGGCGGTATAATACAATTGCTGAACTTTCGCAAGTTCAGAGTATTCAGTAGTTAAAGGAGTTAAGAAGTTAAGCCAAATGCTTATAATGCTATATCAAGTAAAAAAACTAAAAGTTTATTATAAGGCAGTTTATCACACATTGAAAACTTGTTATTTGGGTAAAAATAGTGTATCTTTGCACAAAAGTCCCTTGGAAAAGTGACGCAAACACACAAAAAGTCCCTTGAAAAAGTGGCACGAATAGGCAAAAAGTCCCTTGGAAAAGTGACACAAACAAAAGTAAATCACTCCTAAACAATTGATAGTCATGCTTAAACGTAAGATTGAGGAAGAACTCATTGCGTGGAAGAACGATTCTAATCACAAGCCTCTCGTAATAAAAGGCTGCCGACAATGTGGCAAAACTTTCATAGTACAGAAATTTGCAGAAGAGAATTATGCAAATGTTGTATATCTCAACTTTATGCAAGACTCTGATTATGCTCTTGCCTTTGAAGGGTCAAAAAGGGTTGACGACATCGTCATGAATCTATCAGCCATGATACCACAAAGCCAGTTTGTAGCCAACGAAACATGTATAATAATAGACGAGATACAAGAATGTCCTGCTGCACGTACCGCCTTGAAATTCTTCAAGATGGACGGTCGCTACGACATTATTGCCACCAGATCATTGCTTGGAGTAAAAGGATATGGCGAAAGACGAAACAGTAGTGGCAACAAAAGTTCAAAAACGTCAATCCCCGTTGGATACGAAACCATTATTGATATGTATCCTCTTGACTTTGAAGAGTTTCTTTGGGCAAATGGGATAAGCGAAGCTATAATTGGCAAACTCACAGAATGCCTTGACAGCATTCAGCCCGTACCCGAAGTTATTCATCAGAAAATGCGTCAACTCATACTGCAATACACCGTTGTAGGTGGTATGCCATCTGTAGTAAACACATTTGTCAATACCCACAACATGGGCAGAGTTCTTGCCGAACAACGAGGAATAGTTGCTGAATATGAAGAAGATATGGTGAAGTATGCCTCTGATGCTGACAAACCACGCATACGCGAATGTTTTGAATCAATACCACGTCAACTGAGCAAGG
Source organism: Leyella stercorea (assembly GCF_021531655.1). The sequence goes on from NZ_JADYUF010000004.1 coordinate 49,234, forward strand.
AATACAAGAAATTTCAGTATTCTACTATCCGCAAAGGTGCTAAAGCTTCACAATATACCGGCAGCATACAATGGATTGAGGATGCAGGAATTATAACCCGATGTCGAAATCTCACTATTACCGAACTACCACTCAACGGAAATGCCATCGACGACTGTTTTAAGATATATATGGCAGACACAGGATTGTTTGTATCTATGCTTGACGATGGTACGCAGTTTGATATTATGCAAGGCAACCTGCATGCCTACAAGGGAGCCATATTCGAGAATCTTGTGGCTGATATCTTCACCAAAATGAAACGCCGATTGTACTATTTCCGTAAGAATTCGGGATTGGAGGTAGACTTTGTCACAAGATACAAAGGCGAATGCGTACTTGTGGAAGTGAAGGCTAAAGACGGAAACATCAAAAGCTCAAAGACTATACTCTCACACCCCGAGAAATACCACGTAAACCATGCCATTAAACTTGGCGACCTTAACGTAGGCAGCAGCGGACAATTCCTTACGCTACCTCTATATATGACATTCTTGCTACGACAATTATAAAACGTAAAAAGCAATAGACCGGTTTCCTTGATTGGAACCGGTCTTTTTTTTGCTATTATAGCATAAAAGTCTTACCTTTGCATAAAATATACGCATAAAAACAATAATAAATACAACTATGAGCAAAGTTATCATCAACAGCTATCATGAGTTTGCCGCGTTGCTCGGCAAGAACATCGGAGTATCCGACTATGTAGAACTCTCGCAGGAGCGCATCAACATGTTTGCCGATGCCACACTCGACCATCAGTGGATTCACGTTGACACAGAGCGTGCCGCAGTAGAAAGCCCGTTCAAGTCGACCATCGCTCACGGCTATCTCACACTCTCAATGCTGCCATGCCTGTGGAACCAGATTATCGAGGTGAAGAATCTCAAGATGATGGTCAACTACGGTATGGACAAGATGAAGTTCGGCCAGGCTGTAAAGTCGGGCGAGCACGTACGCCTCGTTGCCGACCTCTACTCTATCGAGAACCTACGCGGCATTGCCAAGGTACAGATCAAGTTTGCCATCGAGATAAAGGAGTCGCCCAAGAAGGCACTCACCGGCATCGCAACATTCCTCTACTACTTCGAGTAAGTGCCACCGACAACCAATCGAAAGTCTGCTAAATGAAGATAGGCAACATAGAGTTCGGACCACGTCCGCTGTTTCTCGCACCGATGGAGGATGTCACCGACATAGGCTTCCGCCATCTGTGCAAGCGCTTCGGAGCATCAATGGTATACACCGAGTTTGTCAGTGCCGAGGCACTGGTGCGCTCGGTCAACGCCACCCTGCGCAAGCTGCACATTAGCGATGAGGAACGCCCCGTGGGCATTCAGATATACGGACGCGACGTAGAATCGATGGTCGAAGCGGCACGCATCGTTGAGGAAGTGCATCCTGACGTCATCGACATCAACTTCGGCTGCCCCGTAAAGAAGGTGGCTGGCAAGGGTGCCGGTGCCGGAATGCTGCAGAACATACCGCTTCTGCTCGACATAACACGCAATGTGGTGAAGGCTGTCAACACGCCCGTCACCGTGAAAACGCGTCTGGGATGGAACTCAGACAATCTGGTCATCACCGATCTGGCAGAGGCTCTGCAAGACTGCGGCATACAGGCGCTCACCATTCACGGCAGAACACGCGCCCAGATGTACACGGGCGAAGCCGACTGGACGCTGATAGGCGAGGTGAAGCGCAATCCGCGCATCCACATACCCATCATCGGCAACGGCGACATCTGCACTCCCGAGCAGGCACGCGACGCCTTCGACCGCTACGGCGTTGATGCCGTGATGGTGGGACGCGCCACCTTCGGCCGCCCATGGATATTCAAGGAGATGCGCGACCTGCTCGACGGCCGTCCCGAAGACACGTCGCTCACCTTCGACCGCAAGCTCGACATCCTGCTCGAACAGCTACGCATCAACGTAGAACGCATTGACGAATACCGCGGCATTCTGCACACACGCCGCCACATTGCTGCCTCGCCCATATTCAAGGGCATCCCCGACTTCCGCCAGACACGCATAGCTATGCTGCGAGCTACAACGGTTGAGGAACTGACTGGAATAATGGAAGAAGTAAGAGAGAAGCTGAATGCTCACTAATTAATCACAAACATTCATGGATAATTCATGACTATTCGTGACTATAAAGAAAGTTGTGTGCCGATGCAAATATCGTACAGGCAGTAAAAAAGTGTTACAAACGAAAAATTGATTCTGGAGATTTCAAACGCAGATTTTATCGGTTTTTGAAGGGTCAGAAACACTCCTGCTCGCCATTTGTAGTCGTTTTGCAGTGCAAAAGGACTACATTTTAAGGGTAAATGTACTACAGTTGCAGTGCAAAACGACTACAGCTGGAAGGTAAAAGGGCTACATTTTCATGAAAATGTAGCCCTTTTTGCGTATCAGCACATTGTGCATCTTCTCACCACACCACTTAAACCGCTGACAATGAGCAACATAACACGAATCTCTCAAAACTCAAGAATTTCGAGCCAAAGATTTCTTAGCGCGCTCAACTCACAGTTTTGAGCTATAAAAAATGCAAATATTGTTGTGAAAATGGTCAAGAAACATGTATTTTAACCCACGATTTTATTAACTTTGTATCAGTTAATGAATTCTTATTAGCATTACAGATAAAATGAAGGGGAAATTACTAACAATCATATTATTCTTGATATTTATGCTTCCAGTTGGCATGGCAGACAACAGCGACGACCCTTCTTATCCTCCAGGAAAGGCGCAGGACGTGCTCGACTTCACCTATGCTGGAGGCATTTATCCCAAATCGGTCATTAGGATTTCTCTGTGTCGTACGGCAAAGAGAAATCCTAATGACCGATTTGGGTTTAACGCCCTCACTCACCGGAATCATGGAGCAAGTGAGAAGAGAACGAGGCTCGCAGATGTAATGGTGAGATGGTGATGTTGTTCTTTTTTTATACCTTATTATATTGTTTTCCATTGCAAGTTCCCTCAGAAAAGTGTATTTTTGCATCGTATGCATCTATTAGTGGGCGTTTGACTAATTGGAACCTTCACACTTATCATTTCCAAAAGGACTCGTTTTGTTTTAACGGTTCTACACACAATAATGTATTACTTGCACTACTGTACGTAGTCGGTACATTTCACTCCCCTCCCTACGGGGGAGGGGCTGGGGGTGGGGCTTTTAATACGAGAACGAGCTGCCTCCTATGAACTCACGCAGGAGTGATGTCGGTGGCAGAACGCCGTGGTCGATGGGCAGGAAGTAGCTGAGGAACTTGCGCAGACGGTAAGCCTCGGCATACTCTTCGCAGTTCTCGGGCACCTGTTCGAGCAGCGGTTCGGCTTGGGTCTTGATGGCAGCCAACTCGTATATCATGGCAGTATTGAACATTTCGTCGGCATTTTCCTGGAACGGGAATATCCATTTGTTCTCGCCTCGGCGCACGCTGGGCCAACGGCGTATGGTGTCGCGGGCTGAACATCCACGCTGCTTGTAGTCGCGTATGATGCGGCGCAGCAAGCGGTTGTCGGTGGTGGGGATGTAGTTGTGGTCGTCGAGGAGAATGGTGGTGAGTGCCGATGCGTACACCCGATATTTGAATTCTTCGGGTATCTGCGACGTCAGTTCGGGATTGAGGGCGTGGATGCCTTCTATCACGAGCACATCGCCAGCACGCATGCGCATCTTCTTACCGCTCGGCACGCTGCGACCCTTGATGAAGTCGTACTTGGGCAGCTCCACTTCCTCGCCGTTGAATAGCTGCATGAGCTGCTTGTTGAGCAGAGGCAGGTTGAGGGCGTGCAGCGATTCGAAGTCGTAATCGCCGTTCTCGTCCTTCGGAGTCAGCTCGCGGTCGACGAAGTAGTCGTCGAGCGATACGGGCACGGGGCGTATGCCGTTGCAAAGGAGCTGTATGCTCAGTCGCTTGCACGATGTAGTCTTGCCCGAACTTGAGGGTCCGGCTATGAGCACCATCTTAACGGTCTTCTTGTTGGCGATATTCTCGGCAATGTGCGCTATTTTCTTTTCCTGCAGCGCCTCCGACACGTTGATTATCTCGGTGGCGTATCCCTCGCGCACAGCCTCGTTGAATGTGCCGACGGTAGACATTCCCAGAAGGTTCTGCCAGCGGTGGTGCTCCTGGAATATTTCAAACATCTTGTCCTGGCGTATGAGTGCGCCAAGCTCCGAAGGGTTGCTCATCGAGGGGATGCGCAGAAGCAGTCCGTCGTAGTATTTCTCCAGTCCGAAGAGCGTGAGCTGCGCCGTATTGGTGAGCATCGAACCGTAATAGTAGTCGACAAAGCCGTTGATGTCATAATATAATGTATAGAGTCGGCCCGTAGTGCGCAGCAGCAGCGCCTTGTCGTGATAGCCCATATCCTCGAAACGTGCTATAGCCTCGTCGGTAGGCACTTCGTGTCGGCGTATGGGTATGGCACGGTCGATGATGGTCTGCATCCCGTTGCGCACAGCCGTAGCGTCGGCTTCGGTGACGGGACGGCCTATGTTGAGGTCGCAATAGAAACCATTGGATACCGGAATGTCGATACGCACAGTTGTGCCGGGATACAAATCCTGCACCGCCTTGCACAGCACGAAGAATAGAGTGCGTGTATAGGCTCGCAATCCGGATGGCGACGAGATGTCGAGATACTCTATGTCCTTGGCGTTATATACGCGATAATGCAAGCCTTCAACCTTATTATTCACCTTGGCGCATACGGGCGGATAGGGCAAAGTCAAATTTAATTGCTTGAAAATGTCAGAAAGTGTGGTTCCGGCTTCAACTTTCAGACTTTTTTTATTATTTTTGCAACGGATTTGTATCAACTGTTTCATTTCGGTTACATGTTTAATGGTTAATACTTGATGTGCAACAAAGATACTCCGTTTTCGACACAATGCGCAACACCGCCACATAAATTATATTAAAATATATGTCGATTTGGATTTTTTTTAAGATTATCGGATCATTAGCTCTGCTCATTTACGGCATGAAAGTGATGAGCGAGGCACTCCAGAAGATGGCTGGCTCGCAGCTGCGCCATATCCTTGGAGCAATGACTACCAACCGCTTCACCGGTCTGCTGACCGGTATGTTCGTAACAACCTCGGTGCAGTCGTCTACTGCCACGACGGTGATGACAGTATCGTTCGTAAACGCCGGACTGCTCACACTGGCACAGGCCATCTCCGTTATCATGGGAGCCAACATCGGCACCACGTTCACGGCATGGATCATGACGCTTGGTTTCTCGTTCAACATGGCCAACGTCGTGTTCCCGGTGTTCTTCATCGCGTTGCTGCTCATCTATCGCAAGAAGCACCGCTACATCGGCGATTTCCTCTTCGGTGTCGCATTTATGTTCTTCGCCATATCCACTCTGGGCGCTACCGGCAAGGAAATGGACCTCAGTCATAACCAGATGGTTATCGACTTTTTCTCATCTTTCGACAAAGACAGCTATTTTACAATATTCTCGTTCCTGCTCATTGGCACGGTGCTGACGTTCTGTATGCAGTCGTCGGCAGCCCTTATGGCCATCACTATGGTGCTGTGTTCGAGTGGCGTGCTGCCTATTTATATGGGTATCGCGCTTGTGCTGGGTGAGAATATAGGCACTACCATCACTTCGAACATCGCCGCCATGGGTGCCAACACGCAGGCTCGTCGTGCAGCCTTGGCTCACCTGACGTTCAACGTGTTTGGTGTGATTTGGGTGCTCTGCATATTCTATCCGTTCATCGACATGGTTTGCGAATTTGTGGGAGTCAACCCACATGCCGACCACATCGACGCCACACGCCTCTCGGTAGTGCTTGCTGCATTCCATACTACCTTCAACGTGTGCAACACAACGGTGCTGATATGGCTCATTCCGCAGATGGAGCGCTTCGTATGCTACGTTATCAAGCCTTCGATGAAGAAGGACGAGGACGACTTCCGCCTGCGCTACATAGGTGGCACAGCTATCATGAAGACTCCTGAACTCTCGGTGCTCGAGGCACAGAAGGAGATTCAGTCGTTTGCAGAGCGTATCCAGCGCATGTTCGGAATGGTACGCGAGCTGCTCGGCGTGAAGGACGACACCAAGTTCAACAAGATTTTCTCTCGTATTGAGAAGTATGAGAGCATCTCGGACAACATGGAGATTGAGATAGCCAACTATCTCGACAACGTCAGCGACGCTCATCTCTCGGACGATACAAAGGCTAAGATACGCGCCATGCTGCGCGAGATCTCGGAGATTGAGTCTATCGGCGACTCGTGCTACAACATCGCACGCACCATGAGCCGCAAGCTGAAGGGCAAGGAAGACTTTACTGAGCAGCAGTATGAGCACCTGCACCAGATGTTTGAGCTGACCGACGACTCGCTGACTCAGATGAACGTGATGCTGACCGGCCGCCGCGACTCGCTCGACATCAACCGCTCATTCAACGTTGAGAACGAAATCAACAACTATCGCAACCAGTTGCGCTCGCAGAATATCAATGATGTCAATGACCATAAGTACACTTATGCCATCGGTACTATGTACATGGACATCGTGAGCGAATGCGAGAAGCTCGGCGACTATGTTATCAATGTCGTTGAAGCACGCATGGGCACTCGCCAGCGCGAAGCGTAAGCAAGGCTCGCGCTGCGAGCTTTGCTCGGTTGAGATGTTGCCCGGTTGTGATGTTGTGATTACTTAAGCATACAAAAAAGCGCCCTGTAATGGCAAAAGCATTAATTGTTCAGCTTCTGTCATTACAGGGCGCATTGTTTAATGTACCTTTAACCCCATCCTTGCCAGCTTCGTCTTAAGCCGACAAATCATATCACTCCCCTCCCTACGGGGGAGGGGTTGGGGGTAGGGCTTTTTATTCATCAGGCATGTCAACACACTTCCTGATGATATCCATGTCAAATCCGCGTCCCATGGCAAACCTTATGAGTTTGCAGTTGAGTTCGTAATCGCTGTCAGCCTTCACTGTCCGGCGCTTGGCAGCAATCAATTGGCGCAGTATTTCGATGTAGTCGTCGGCAGGAACGGCATCGAGCACACGCTGGCTGATGTCCGACGCCACACCTTTCTTATATAAAGCCTGCTCTATCTTGCGTCGTCCCCAACGGTCGAAGCGTATCTTGTCGCGCACGAAGAAGCGCGCAAAGCGCTCGTCATCGACAAAACGCTCGTCGATAAGGCGGTCGAGTATGCGCTCGGCTACATCGCTTGGCAACATCCAGCGGCGCATCTTGTCCTTCATTTCGCCCGACGAATGCTCGGCTTGCGAGCATAGAGCCGACAGCTTGAGCAGTGCTTCCTGCTCGGTGATTTGTTTCTTTGGCTTTGCAAACATATCGTTATTGTCAGTTGTTATTATTCGCCCCACTTGCTATTTCCTCTTGCCTACAGCAAAGCGTGGTTTGCCGAAGCAGTCGTCATAAACCTGCGTTGCAGTCATACCTTCATCTGCCATCATGCGAGCCGTGTCGCCTGCATAAAGCGTATTACACTCAAACAGCAGACGACCTCCCTCGTTGAGCGAGCCTACGGCATAGCGTGTGATGGCACGATAGAACAGCAATGGGTCGGTGTCGGGCACGAATAGTGCTGTGGAAGGCTCATGTTCGAGCACATTGCGAGCCATATCGGTGCGCTCCCGTTCACAAATATACGGTGGATTGCTTACTATCACGTCCCAAAGGGGGCTGTCTGGCACGACACTATTGTCGTTTGGCGTGGTGCTTAGGACATTAGGCGTGATGTTGAGGGCATCCTGCTGGCGCCAAACAACGTCGAGCCCGAGGCTGCGGGCATTGTCGGCGGCTATTGACAGGGCCTCTGTAGAAATGTCCCAAGCCTCAACGTAAGTCTCAGGCAAGCGTTGCTTGATGCTGAGGGCAATGCATCCGCTGCCCGTACCGATGTCAAGAATGCGCAAGGGGCGGTCGTTTGAGGGGGCAGGGTGGGCACAGATGTTGTCGACAAGCCATTCAGTTTCGGGCCGGGGAATAAGAACGCCACTACGGACATTGAACTTCAGACCTCCAAACCAAGCCCATCCCAGCACATACTGTATCGGTTCGCCCTGCTCCAGGCGCTTCACGGCAGCCTCAATCCATTGCTTGTCGGCATCAGGCAGAGCCTCGACACCACCGCAGATGATGTCGGCAAACGAGAGGCTGAACTTCTCCTCAACGAGCATACGGGCAACAGCCCTCGCCTCGCGCTGGTCGTACACACCGGCAAGCCGGCGCCAAATGTCGTCGTATGTCATAAGTATTGCATCTTCAGAAGTGTATTATTATATAGTAATGTATATAAAAGTATGTAGCGTTTTATATAAAAGCAAAAGGTGAACATCCGTCTGGAATGCCCACCTTATATCGTTGTTAGTATATTCTCTTTGTGCCGCGAGCGGGACTCGAACCCGCACAGCCATTACTGGCCAAGGGATTTTAAGTCCCTCGTGTCTACCAATTCCACCATTGCGGCGACCTGTGTGTCCCTTTATTGAGCGGCAAACGAGACTTGAACTCGCGACCCCAACCTTGGCAAGGTTGTGCTCTACCAACTGAGCTATTGCCGCATAGCGCTCTTTTCAGCGAGTGCAAAGGTATAAAAAATATTTAGAATATACCGTGTTGTGAGCAAAAAAGTTATCGCAGAGCATCAAAAAAGTTGCCACAGAGCAGAAAAACTTTATCGCAGAGCACCAAAAAAAGTTGTTTTCGTGGACTACGTATGCCTTACTTATCCAATTTGTTGAGCTCGTCAATGAGGTTTGACATAGTGAGCGAGCGTTCCTTTATGCGTCCGTTCACAATCAGAATGTTGTCGGGCAGCGCCACCATAGCCAGCTGATTGTAGGCAGTTCCGTCCACCATTTTGTCATCGCAGATGATGGTGGCATCGGTTATGTCGTTGCTCTTTAGCGTTGAGCGGCACTTATAGAGCGACGGATCGAGGCAGATGCCTATCACCAACATGCGTCCTTCGGATGATTTGGCACGCTGAGACATCTGTCGGAGCATACTGAGCGAAGTGTAGTTCCACGTCGACCATGCCATGACTACGGTGATGGGAGTCTTCTTGAGCGTAGCAGTTGTTACGGCTTTGCCGTTGATATCGCGTGCATTGAGTTTTGGCAGTGCTCCTCCTGCGTCCTGAACGCGTCCCTTAATCATGGTTTTCAACTGTCCGACGTATCCGTTGTCGGGTTGTTTGGCTGATATATCCTTAAGCAGTTTTGAAGCTACGGCGAAATTGGGCGTTGGCGTTTCGATGAAGTATCGGCGCACGAGATAGGTTGCCACGATGCTCTCGGGATGATCCGTGACAAACTGTTGTGCAGCCTTCAGCGCCTCGGGAGGCGAAGCTGAGTGTATCTGCTCGCGAAACTTATTCATCAATTCGTTGTCCTTGGTGCCCTTGACGGTCATCTCCTTCAGGTGCGAAGCGTCACCCTTGATGTCCACACTCTTTCCAGGCTGTGCAAAGACGGGCTGCTCGGTATAGTTAGGAAATACTATTACGAGTGTCTTCGGTGCGTCGCACTCGGTGATATACGAGAATCGTCCTGCCTGCACCTTTATCGTATCGAGTCCGCGCATGGCTCCATCGGGGCTGTATACGTAGAATTCGCCCTGGTTGAGATTGAGCAATCGACCCTCAAGTTTGAAGTGCCGGCTGTCGGTTCCGCACGATGCGAGCGTCAGAATAGCGAGAATAAGGATATATAAGTGTTTCATTCTGTATATAAAAGAAGGAAGCCCCACCCCCGACCTCTCCCCCGTAGGGAGGGGAGTGATATGCCTTATTACTTGTATTTTGCCAAACTTGCTTCCTTAAATTGGATGCTTGTGGCAGTAATTGCATACTACTCCCCTCCCTATTGGGGAGGGGCCGGGTGTAGGGCTTTGTTTTATTGTATGATTACTTCAGAAGCTTCAGCTCCAGGTCGTTGTCGGCATACTCCTTGAGAGAAGCGTCCTTCTGGAGAGCCTCCTTTAGATAAGAAGCAGCAGCGAACTTGTTGCCACGGCGGGCTGCAGCGATAGCGTGCAGATAGTCGGTCATGGCGTTGGGGTTCTCTACCTTGTCAAGAGTCTTGGCAGCGGCTGCATAGTTCTTGTTAAGGATCTGTGCCAGAGCAGCAGTGTTGCTTGCTGTCTTGCCGAAGTCGCTTTCAGCCTGGGCGTAGTTGCCCTTAGCGATGTTGAGAGCGCCAAGAGCTGCCTTCACGTTCTCAGAGTTTGCACCCTTAGAGATAGCGCGCTCAGCGTCCTGAACGTTGCCGTTGATGAGCGAGATAAGGCCGAGGTTGGCCTGAGCCTCAGGAGTATCGCTGCCCAGCTGAGCTGCCTTGGCAGCATACTTCTGTGCCGACTCCTTGTCGCCCTTGGCAAGAGCCAGAGCTGCGAGGTTGTTGTATGCGCGGTAATCGTTAGGATAAGTCTCGACAGTCTTCTTGTAGATTTCCTCCTGCTTGGCTGGAGTCTCGTCGAGAGTAGCCGAATAAAGCAGCTCGTCGGCGCTCAGCTTAGATGCGTCGTTCTTGTACTGCTCCTTGATCTGTTCGTCCGAACGGCCGATTGTCTCATAGTTGATGATGAGGCGTGAGCGGCGGAGTTCGGGCAGAATACCGTTGGCAAGCTCCTGGAAACCGGCCGACATATTGCGGATCTGCTGCTCGCGTTCCTGCGGATCCTGATACATTGAGAGCACGCGGAGGATTACGTCCTTGTCCTGGAGGTTGCTTGCTGCAACGAGCTTCTGGAAGCCTTCCCAGTCCTGAGCGGTGTAGTGTGCGTCGAGTGCAGCGTCTACCTTGGTCTTCTTCAGAGTGTTCTTAACGTACTTCTCCGACTGGTTCTTACGCTGGCCAGCCAACTTGTCGTTGAACTTAACACCACCCTCAGGTGAAGCGTAAGCCTGGATTTCTACGTTCTGGATGTTCAAGCCCTCGCGGTCGGCGTTGATCTTCTTGAGCATTTCGATAAACTCCTTGATAGAGTTGTTCTTGAGTTCGCTCTTGCGGATGTTGGCCTGATTGATGAGGAACTTGATGTTGGCCTCCTGCTTCTTCTCGTTCACGCGCTGGAATGTGTCGGGAGCGATGATACCGTTCTCCGAAGCCAGTGTGCGGCGATAGAGTTCAGATGTAGCGATAACGCCGTCAGCCACCTTGACAGCCGGAACGTTGTATGTCTTCTTGCCCTTGCGAGCGTCGAAAGTGAGGTACATGTCGCTCTTCTGCATCTCGGGAACATAGTCGAAAGATGTCTTCATTGTGTAGCGACCGCCCACCTTGTATGATATAGTCTGGTCGTTGCCCATAACCTTTTCGCCCTGGAATGTGGCGCTCTGGCCCTTGGCTACCTGGCCGTTGGCGTAGCGCAACTCGGGAGTTACGGTCACTACTGCCTTCTTCTTCATGTATTTTTCGGGGAATGTGCCGTTAACAGTAGCAGCCACCTTGCCACCCTGCGACTCGAGCGGGTTGGGTGTAACGGTGAAGTTGTCAGCCGAGAGCGGTCCCATCTTCGAGCATGATGCCATGAACAGCACTGAGGCTGCCGACAGGAGTAAATAGTTTCTCTTTTTCATGTTTTTAATAAAAGTTGTTATTGTTATTGATTGTTGTTTCAAGCCACTGACTTAAGGAACTACAAAGTTAGTCATCTATTCTTGAAGCGACCGCAAACCTACCATTAATTTAGGTTTAATTAACCCCCACGGAGCTATTTTATCACCTTCATCCAGTCTTCCTTGCGTGGTTTGGCTTCTCTCGGCTCGCGCGAGGGATAGCCCAGCGAGAGTGCTCCTATGCCGATACGGTCGGATGCGATGCCCATCTCCTTCATCAGCTTCTTGCCCTCTTCGGTCTGGAACATCTGATATTCGCGGTTGATCCAGCAAGTGCCCAGTCCCACAGCGTGTGCTGCGAGCATCATATTCTGGAGCACGCACGATCCGTCTTGAAAGGCGTTGGGATTGTCTTTGGATGCAAACACGAGCAGATAGGTAGGAGCGTCGTAGTAGGGATTGCTGTCCACGCCCATAATCTTGGCGTTGAGGGCCGCCAGACGTTGCTTGAGTGCAGGGTTCTGCACAGCCACAATCTGCGGATCCTGCGTTCCGTGGCCCGTCGGTGCGTATGTTCCTGCCTCCATAACGGTATGTAGCAGCTGGTCGTCTACCTGCTCGTCGCGATAGTGGCGGCACGAGCGGCGTGTCTTGATGATTTGCATGAAGTTGTTTTCCATAATTCTGTATTTTTATCTGTTTTAATATTCTGTATTGATAGTGAGTTGCAGCGACTGGCGGTCGAGCCTTACGTCGTGTCTGCCGATATACCGTTGGATGTCGCCGCTATCTGCCAGCTCATGCGGAGTGCCCTGGGCGATGACTCCATCGGCAAGAATCCACATACGGTCGGCGGTGCGCAGAGCCGCCTCAAGGTCGTGTGTCGCCATGAGTATGGTCTTGCCCTGCTCGTGGGCGAGTCGGCGCAGGAGCTGCATCAGTTCCACCTTGCCCGTGAAGTCGAGAAAAGCCGTCGGCTCGTCCAATAATATATAAGGTGTCTGCTGCGCCAGTGTCTTGGCTATCATAGTCTTCTGACACTCGCCGTCGCTAAGGCTGCACACGCGTCTGTGGCTCATGTGGCTGATGCCGACGCTCTGCATAGCCTCGTCGACAATCCTATGGTCGGCATCACTGAGCCTGCCCCAGAACCCCGTGTAGGGCGCTCTGCCCATCGCCACCACCTCGCCGACGGTGATATTGGACGCATCGGGGCGCGACGTGAGCACTACGCCGAGCGTGCGTGCCAACTGCAAGGCGCTGAATGCGGCTGTATCCACGCCACCCAGCTCTACCCTCCCGCCCAAATTGGGCTGCAGCCTTGCCACGGTGCGCAGCAATGTCGACTTGCCCGAACCGTTGCGGCCTATCAAGCAGGTGAGCGTGCCACCCTCGGCATGCGCCGTCAGCCGCTCAGCCACTACGTGTCGTCTGTGGCGCGATACGTAGCCTATGTCCAGCCCTTCTACAGCTACATAATTAGAGCGTAACGACGGTGTGGGAGTATTTATTTGCATATTCATACGTATTTATTACCAAAACGACAGCCCTTGTATAAATATTTATACATTTTGTTTGTATATACGCATAATTATACAACATTATGTGTACCTTTGCCGTCGGTTTAATGCTGCAAAATTACAAAAGCAACTCCAAAGGACAAAGAATACACACATTATTTTATATATAAATAAACATACATCTAACAATCAGGATATGGCATACAGAAAGATTACGGCTGCCGAAGGGGCGGCAATGATAAACGACGGCGACAACATAGGGTTCAGCGGATTTACGCCCAACGGCGTGCCCAAGGCAGTGATACGCGAGCTGTCGCAGCGTGCCGTGCGCGAACATGAGGCCGGTCGCCCGTTCAAGGTGGGCATCATCACCGGTGCATCGTCGTGCCAGAGTCTGGAGGGCGACTTCGCCAACGCCCAGGCCATCAAGTTCCGCGCCCCATTCTCTACCAATGCCGACTTCCGCCGTCACGCCAACATGGGCGAGATAGACTACGAGGACATGCACCTGGGACACATGGCAGAGCGTCTGCGCCGCGGATTCTACGGCACTATCGACTGGGCCATCATCGAGGTGTCTGCCATTGAGGAGGTGGGCGGACGCATGCGCATATTCCTGACATCGGCCGACGGCATCGTGCCTACTATCGTCCGGATAGCCAAACGCGTAATTCTTGAGCTCAACACATTCCACGACCCGCGCGTGCGCCACCTGCATGACGAATACGAATGTGCCGAATATCCCAACCGCCAGCCCATCCCGCTCGTCACGGTGGGCGGACGCATAGGCAAGGAGTATCTCGAACTCGACCCGCAGAAGCTCGTGGGCGTGGTGGAATGCTGCATCCCGGAGGAGGCACGCTCGTTCAAGGCGCTCACGCCCGAGACCGAAGCCATCGGCAACCACGTTGTCGACTTCTTCCTGAGCGACATCCGCAAGGGCCACATCCCGCCCACTATGTTCCCCATACAGAGCGGTGTGGGCGTCACGGGCAACGCCGTGATGCAGGCCATCGGCAAGAACGCACAGCTGCCCCGGCTCGAAGTGTTCAGCGAAGTGGTGCAGGACGCCATCATCGACATGATGCTTGAGGACAAGATAGCACACGCCTCGGTGGCTGCCATGACCGTAAGCAACGAGTGTCTGCGCCGTGTCTACGACAACATCGACTACTTCCGCTCGCGCATAACGCTGCGTCCGAGCGAGCTGAGCAACTCTGCCGAACTGATACACCGCTTCGGAGTGATAGCAATGAACACGGCTCTGGAGTGCGACATATACGGCAACGAGAACTCATCGCACGTGTGCGGCTCGAAACTGATGAACGGCATCGGCGGCTCGTGCGACTACGAGCGCAACGGATCAATCAGTATATTCTACACTCCGTCTACAGCCAAGAACGGATGTATAAGCGCTATCGTGCCACAGTGCTGCCATATCGACTCGACCGAGCACGATGTGGACATCATCATAACCGAGCAGGGCATTGCCGACCTGCGCGGAAAGGGCCCGGCACGTCGCGCCGAAGAGATAATAAACAACTGCGCCCACCCCGACTATCGTCCGCTGCTGCGCGACTATCAGCGCATTGCGTCGCAAGGACACGAGCCTTGCGCCCTGCGTGCAGCCTTCGCCTTCCACGACACTCTTACAAAGAAGGGCGACATGCGACTCACCGATTTCGGCGAATACATGTAATGGGCGTCAAACGGCTGTAATGGCATAAAATCCAGGCCGTTGTAGTATGCAATTTCAAATGTAGTCCTTTTAGCTTGCAAAACGAGTCCTTTTTTTTGAGGGAAGGGCAAATAACACTACATCAGCCTGCACAAAGCACCATACCAGCCTGCACAAAACGCCCCTCTACGGCACCCCAATTCCATAAATATTCAAATATTCTTGGATTCAATTCCACAAATATTCAAATATTTAAGGAATCAATTCCATAAATATTTAAAGATTCTTGGATTTCGCAATAATTATTCGTATATTTGCACAAACCTCAAAAGCATGTAAGTATATGATAACAAGAACATTAGAAACACTGATACGCGAACGCACGGGCAAGGGGAAAGCCATAATCGTTTTCGGTGCACGACAGGTGGGCAAGACAACCCTACTGCGACAGATAGCCGACAGCAACGAGACGCTATGGCTCAATGGCGACGAGCCCGACGTGAGAGCACTGTTCGACAACGCATCGTCAACACGCCTGAAAGCCATTATCGGACCCCAACAAAACATCGTTATCGACGAGGCGCAACGCATACCCAATATAGGCATATCACTCAAACTAATAATCGACAACAACCCCGACGTGCAGGTATTTGCCACTGGCAGCTCGTCGTTCGACCTTGCCAACGTAATAAACGAACCGCTCACCGGACGCAAATACGAGTTACAGATGTATCCACTGTCATTCGGCGAACTGGCAGCACACAACGGACTGCTCGACGAAAAGCGCATGCTGCCACAACGACTGGTGTACGGAAGCTATCCCGACGTAGTAAACCACTGCGGAGAGGAGCGAGAAGTACTGCAAGAACTTGCCAACAGCTATCTGTATAAGGACATACTGATGTTTGACAGAGTGAAGAAAAGCGAGAAAATCGTAAAACTATTACAGGCCATAGCCTTTCAGATAGGCTCGGAGGTATCGTACAACGAACTGGCACAGCTGTGCGGACTCGACCCCAAAACCGTCGACTCATACATACAATTGCTCGAAAAGGCGTTCATAATATTCCGTCTGCCATCGTTCAGCCGCAATCTGCGCAACGAACTGAAGTTCGCCAAGAAGATATACTTCTGGGACTGTGGCATACGCAATGCAGTAATAGGCAACTTCCTGCAAGCCGAAACAAGACTGGATATAGGCGCACTGTTCGAGAACTACGTAATAGCCGAACGGCTAAAGCAACAATCCTACGCACGCAGTTTTGTAAAAAGCTACTTCTGGCGTACCTCTGCCAAGCAAGAGATTGACTACGTAGAAGAGGACAACGGACAGCTGACAGCCTACGAATTCAAGTGGAATCCACGCAAGAAGGCTTCGGTGCCGCCCTCGTTCGCACGCAGTTATCCCGATGCCGAATACAATACGATAACGCGCGAAAACTATTATGAAATCCTTTTATAAATTATTAATAATGTTTCGCCGCATGAAAATCTTTGTCAAATCGTCATTTTTCAGTACTTTTGCACCGTCGTAACACGTGTGCAACATTACAAAGCGTCACACAAACCGGCTGCGACACACAACAGACATATACAACAATAAAGAAACAACAATACAGATGAAAGATATTTGTTGCGTAGGACACATAACAAAAGACAAAATCATCACACCGCGACAGACCGTATACATGGCCGGCGGAACATCGTTCTACTTCTCGTACGCACTCAACCACCTGCCACAGCACGTGTCGTTTCAGCTCGTGACGAAGCTGGGCGAGAGCGAAATGCAGTCGGCAGACGACATGCGCACAGCAGGCATCGACGTGCTGACATTCCCCAGCCGCCACACCGTCTACTTCGAGAACAAATACGGCGACGACATGAACGACCGCACACAGCGCGTGCTCGAACGTGCCGACCCGTTCACCATCGACGAGATGAGCAACGTTGAAGCACGCGTGTATCACCTCGGTTCGCTGCTGAGCGACGACTTCTCGCCCGAAGTAGTGGAATATCTGTCTACCAAGGGACGCATCTCCATCGACGCGCAGGGCTATCTGCGTGAGGTGCGCGGAGACAAAGTATATGCCATCGACTGGGCAGACAAGCTCCGTATACTCGCCCATACAGATATAATAAAGGTGAACGAGCACGAGATGGAGGTGATAACCGGACTCACCGACCCACGCCAGGCAGCTCTGCAACTGGCAGAATGGGGCGTCAAGGAGGTGTGCGTCACACTGGGCAGCGAGGGCAGCATCATACTCGCCGAAGGCAAGTTCTACGACATTCCAGCCTACAAGCCCAAGGAAATCGTCGACGCCACGGGCTGCGGCGACACCTACTCGGCTGGCTATCTGTGGTGTCGTGCCCAGGGCATGGGCTACGCCGAGGCAGGACGCTTTGCCGCTGCTATGTGCACACTGAAGCTGGAGCACAACGGACCGTTCGACCATACCATCGACGACGTTAAACGCGTAATGATGTGAAAAAACGGCGATTTCTTTTCGCATTCAGAAAAAAACAATTAAATTTGCACGTTCACACAGTATGATAAACGCATAAAAATAAGGCCGCTCCTATAGTTCAATGGATAGAACGGAGGTTTCCTAAACCTTTGATCCGGGTTCGATTCCCGGTGGGAGTACCGCTCTACTAAATCAAAACAATCAAGCGAAACGCTAATTCCAACAGTTATACCCACGAATTATTTTTGAACAAATCCAATGTACACAATGAAAAAATTGATGTCTGTTGCCATGTTGCTCTTTGTGACGATACTGTGCAATGCACAGATGGCAAACCCTGTGAAGTTCACAGCTCATCTTAAGACTAACGGCACAGCCGAAGCCGAGATCGTGTTCTCCGGAAAAATCGAAAGCGGATGGCACGTGTATTCAACCAATCTTGGCAACGACGGCCCCACCGAGGCTACCATCCACTTCGACAAGAAGGACGGTATAGAGCTCGTAGGCAAGCTGACACCACGCGGACACGAGATTTCGAAGATGGACGACATGTTCGGAATGGTGCTGCGCTACTTTGAGAATTCAGCACAGTTTGTACAGAAGATCAAGTTCACCAAGCCCGAACACGACATCAAGTGCTACCTGGAGTATGGCGCATGCAACGACCAGTCGTGCATGCCACCGTCTACTGTAGACTTCGCCAAGAAAGGAAAATCGCCCGCAGTAGACGCTGCTGCCGCCAAAGCAGAAGCTAAGGCCGACGCCAATGCAGAAGCCAAGGAGGCTGATGCAGCCCTCGCAGACGCTACACTGGACCCTGCCGCTGCCCAAGAGGCCGTAGCCGACAGCGCCAACGCTGCCGCTGACTCGGCTGCTGTGGCTGCCGTAGCCAACATGGACAAGTCGGAGCTGCAGAAGCTCTGGACACCGGTGGTGAAGCAGCTCGAAAAGTTTGACAAGCCAATGAACAACTCATTGCTCTATATCTTCTTCGCCGGACTGCTCGGCGGACTCCTCGCACTCTTCACTCCGTGCGTCTGGCCTATCATTCCGATGACCGTGAGCTTCTTCCTGAAGCGCAACAAGGAGCGCCGCAAGGCCATACGCGAGGCCATCACCTACGGCGTGAGCATCGTGGTAATATACGTAGCACTGGGATTGATCGTATCGCTGCTGTTCGGAGCAAGCGCACTCAACGCGCTGTCTACCAACGCCATATTCAACATCCTGTTCTGCCTGCTGCTGGTAGTGTTCGCCGCATCGTTCTTCGGAGCGTTCGAGATAACGCTGCCGTCATCGTGGAGCAACAAGATTGACCAGAAGTCGGACGAGACAAGCGGCTTCATCAGCATCTTCCTCATGGCGTTCACACTGTCGCTCGTGAGCTTCTCGTGCACCGGACCTATCATCGGATTCCTCCTTGTAGCCGTGTCTTCATCGGGCGACATCGTGGCCCCGACCATCGGCATGCTCGGTTTCGCAGTGGCTCTGGCTGTTCCATTCGCACTGTTCGCCATGTTCCCCACACTGCTCAAGTCGGCTCCTAAGTCGGGCGGTTGGATGAACGTGTTGAAGGTGGTGCTCGGATTCATCGAGCTGGCATTCGCCCTGAAGTTCCTCTCGGTAGCCGACTTGGCTTACGGATGGCACATCCTCGACCGTGAGGCATTCCTCGCATTGTGGATTATCATCTTCGGTCTGCTCGGTCTGTACCTGCTCGGCATGTTCAACTTCCCGCACGACGACGAAGGCCGCCGCACCAATGTGCCGCAGTTCTTCCTTGCCCTGCTGTCACTGTCGTTCGCCATGTATATGGTTCCGGGCCTCTGGGGCGCTCCGCTCAAGGCAGTCAGCGCCTTCGCTCCGCCTATGAACACCCAGGACTTCAACCTCTACAAGAACGAGGTGCACCCACGCTTCAAGGACTTTGAGGCAGGTATGGCTGCAGCCCGACTCGAAGGCAAGCCCGTAATGGTAGACTTCACCGGATTCGGATGCGTAAACTGCCGTAAGATGGAGGCTGCTGTATGGACCGACTCTAAGGTGGCTGACATGCTCAACCAGAAGTATGTGCTCATCTCATTGTACGTTGACGACAAGACTCCGCTGCCCGAGCCAATGACAGTGACCGATACTGACGGCACACAGCGCACCCTGCGCACCATTGGCGACAAGTGGAGCTATCTGCAGCGCTACAAGTTCGGCTCGAACACACAGCCTATGTACGTACTTATCGACAACGACGGCATGCCGCTGACGGGCAGCCGCTCGTACGACGAGGACATCAACGAATACATGAAGTTCTTGCAGACTGGATTGGATAATTACAATAATAAGAAATAAACATTAAATAAGAAGCCCTTCCCCCTACCCCTCCATAGGGCAGGGAGTTGGGCTTCAAGTCTATACTACTATGCTCGAAAAACAAATACGCGAACAGATTATATCGCTCATCAACCGCGAAGTGGTGCCAGCAGTAGGCTGCACCGAACCGATGTGTGTATCGCTGTGTGTGGCCAAGGCAACCGAAACACTGGGCTGCCGACCCGAAAAGATTACAGCGTTGCTGTCTGCAAATATCCTCAAGAACGCAATGGGCGTGGGCATACCGGGTACGGGTATGATCGGACTGCCTATCGCTATAGCATTGGGAGCACTTGTGGGCAAGTCGGAATATCAGCTTGAGGTAATCAAGGATCTGACACGCGAAATACTCGAAGAGGGCAAGCAATACGTCAGCGAAGACCATATCGACATAAAGCTGAAGCAGGGCATCACCGAGAAACTGTATGTGGAGATACGCTGCGAGGCACAGGGACACGAGGCAACTGCCATCATCGCACATTCGCATACTAATATAGTATATGTAGAACGCGACGGAAACGCCATTCTCGACCGCCGCACTCCGCAGGCCGGAGCAGCCGAGCAGAAGGACATACAGCTCAACATGCGCATGGTGTACGACTTCGCCATGACTACTCCCGAGGAGGAGATAAGCTTCATACTGAAGACCCGCGACTACAACATACGCGCTGCCGAAGAGTCGAAGAAGGCCAACTACGGGCACTGTCTGGGCAAGACCATCGACCGCCCGTTGAGCCACGGCATATTCGGCAACTCCATATTCTCGCACATCATATCGAAGACTGCATCGGCTTGCGACGCACGTATGGGCGGCGCAATGATTCCGGTGATGAGCAATTCGGGCTCGGGCAACCAGGGCATCTGCGCCACTAATCCCGTGGCTGTGTATGCCGTGGAGAACGAAAACACCGAGGAGGAGCTGATACGCGCGCTCACACTGAGCCACCTTACAGCCATATACATCAAGCAGAACCTCGGAAAACTCTCGGCTCTGTGCGGATGCGTGGTGGCAAGTATCGGTTCGAGCTGCGGCATAACATATCTCATGGGCGGCGACTACACACACATCTGCCACTCGGTGAAGAACATGATAGCCAACATCACGGGCATGATATGTGACGGAGCCAAGCCAAGCTGCTCGCTGAAGATTTCGTCGGGCGTGTCTACGGCTCTGCTGTCGGCGCTGCTCTCGATGGAGGGCAAGTGCGTAAGCTCGGTTGAAGGCATCATCGACGACGACGTGGACCGCTCTATACGCAACCTTACAAGCATTGGTGCCGAGGCTATGAACCAGACCGACGCTATGGTTCTCGACATCATGACTCATAAGAATTGCTAAGAACATACAACTATAACAAACAATGAACTGGCAACAACTCATATCCAACAAACGTCTGGGGCAGGAAGTAAGGCATCCCGAACGCCACGACGACCGGTCGGAGTTCAAACGCGACTACGACCGTCTCATCTTCTCAGCCCCCTTCAGACGCATGCAGAACAAGACGCAGGTGTTCCCGCTGCCGGGCAGCGTCTTCGTACACAACCGCCTCACTCACTCGCTTGAGGTGGCAAGTGTGGGCATGTCGCTGGGCAATGACGTGGCACGTGAGTTGAAGCTGCGGCATCCCGAACTTACGGGAACGCTGTTTGAGGAGATTGGCACCATCGTGAGCACAGCTTGTCTGGCTCACGACATGGGCAATCCTCCCTTCGGACACTCAGGCGAAAAAGCCATACAGGCATTCTTCCGCGAGGGCAATGGCATGGAACTGAAACCGAAGATGAGCCCCGAATTATGGGACAACCTCATACACTTCGAGGGCAACGCCAACGCCTTCCGGCTGCTGGCACACCGCTTTCACGGCCGACGTGAGGGCGGATTTGTCATGACATACGCCACACTTGCCTCCATAGTGAAGTATCCCTACTCCAGCATGGCAGCCGGCAAGAAGGGCAAGTTCGGATTCTTCTGCTTTGAGGAGCATTATTATCGTCGCATAGCCGACGAACTGGGCATACGCCGACTGTCTGCCGACGGCGAGCCGCTACGCTACGCACGCCATCCGCTGGTGTACCTGGTAGAGGCTGCCGACGACATCTGCTATGAGATAATGGACATTGAGGATGCGCACAAGCTGCGTATCCTGTCGTTTGACGAGACCATGCAGCTGCTGCTGGGATTCTTTGACAATTGCCAAAGAGAGAAAATACTGAAACGCATAGACGAAGAGGGCATCACCGACAATAACGAGAAGGTGGTGTATCTGCGTGCATGCACCATTGGAAAACTTGAAAACGAGTGCGCACGGGCATTCGTCGAGCACGAGAGCGAGATACTCAACGGCACGCTCCAGGGATGCCTCATCGACCATATTACGCCCTCGGTGCGCGATGCCTATCGTCATTGTTCCGAGCTGAGCGTACAGCGCATATACAATTCCAAGCCCGTTCTGGACGTGGAACTGTCGGGTTACAAGATTATGGAGACGCTCATGGACGCCCTGATTGAGGCTGCCGTGAGCCCTGAGAAGTTCCACTCGGAACAGCTGCGCAAGCGATTCAGCAACCAGTATGACATCAACAGTCCCGACTTCGAGACCCGCGTCATGGCTGTCATAGACTTCATATCGGGTATGACCGACGTGTTTGCGCTCGACATATACCAAAAAATACAAGGCATATCGCTGCCGATTGTGTAATAAAAAAATTGAGAGTTGAGAGTTAGAAAATTGAGAGTTGAGAATTGAGAGTTGAGAGTTATGATATGTTTTTGTCAATAACAGACATCATAACATTGCATGATTATCAAAGGTAATCATAACTCTCAACTCTCAATTCTCAATTCTCAACTTAGAACAAAACTACTTTTCGCGGTAGATTATATTGTTGGCTCCGCTTGTTATTTCAAGAGCCTCGGGGTGCTCTTTGATATACGAGTCGATATGACGGACGCGTTTGTTCTCGAGAATTTCGTCAACAGCAATGAGAATGCCTGTCTCCTCCACGTCGCCGAAGCCGTAGTTGATGGCTGTGCCGAAGAGTCTCATTGTAGGCGACAGCGACATATAGGCGTTGACAAGTGGCGGAATGTTGTAGCCAAGGGCACGTATCTCACGGTTGAGAATGAG
This sequence comes from Leyella stercorea, assembly GCF_021531655.1. The sequence continues at coordinate 72,022 of NZ_JADYUF010000004.1, forward strand.
ATAGTCTTTCTTGAAATCGTCCTCGCAGAACAGCTTGGCAAGTTCTTCTTCGGGCGTTTCAATCTTCAGCGGCTTAAGCGGAATGATGAGGTTGTCCTTGTCGTCGAAGTGCTTCTTGAGGAAATAGAGTATCATGTCGCGTCCACGACGGATGTACGACGGATACATTGTCATCTTGCCGAAGAAGTACTTTACGTTGGGCTTGATGACGGTGAGGGCACCCAGACCGTCCCAAAGGTTGTCGAGTGCAAACAGACTCTTGGCTCCGCGGCGTGTGCTCTGATACTCCAGAGTGACAAACGAGCGTCCAAGCTCTACCGTGTACGGCATGTAGTCCTTAAGGAACTTGTCGGAAAAGTGGAACATATGGCTCGTGGCAAGCAGCGGTTGGCCGTCGGGACCAAGCTCCCAGTCCGATCCGAGCAGATAACGGTAGCCTCCTATTATCTCCTCAGCTTCGGGATTCCACACGATAAGCTGCTTGTAGCAGTTGTCGCACGTGTCAAACTCGTCGATATCCAACGGTTTGCCAGTGCCGCCTCCCGCCTCGCGGAACGCAATCTCGCGCAATCGTCCTATCTCACGCATTACGTTAGGGGCGTTGTGGGCTGTAATGACATAAATTTCGTTGTGGCTCTTGTTGGTCATACGGAGCTGTCGCTCAGGAGTGAGTTCGCTCTTGAGCAGTTCCTTGCTTACTGGTGCTATTATTGGCTCTTCCTTCATTGTCTTCTACAATAATATCTTACAGACCGTAGCGGTCGTATTTATCCTTTTTAATCTTTTACTTTTTTACTCTTTTACTTTTTACCTTTCCCCGGCAGTTCATACACAATATCCTCAACGTACCGTGCCCATTCGGCAGGCTTTCGGGAACGGTCGAAGGTCTGCCATGGTATTGGCTTGCCTATGTGTATGGTGAAATGCTTGCCAACATTGCGATACATCTCGTCAACAAGGAATATCATGGCGAGATTAAACGGCAGGAAGCGGTCGCTGAAGTTGGCTATACGATAGAAGCGATTGGAATTCTGTCCGCTGAAATGAATTGGTACTACGTCACGATGGCACTCCACGCTCTTCACGATGAATGTCTTCTTCCAATCGATATCGTGTATCGTTCCGTCCTTCTGACGTCGGCTGTTGAGTCCAGCGGGGAACATTAGCATGTGATTGTCGCTCTTGAATCCTGCTTCAACCATACGCGGAAAGTCGCGTCCGTTGCGTCCCGTCTTGTTGATGCCGATGCATACGGGGGCGAGTCCGGGCAGATTCATGAGCAAGTCATTGACAAGATAGCGGAAACGTCCGTCGTAGTGGCGTCCGATAATGGAGCCGAGCGCCACGCCATCCTGTCCTCCGAGCGGATGGTTTGACACGAAAGTGTACAGCCTGCCGTCGTCCTTGGGCGGTAGGTTCTCCTTGCCTACTATCTCGATGTCCATCTTGAGATAGCGCACGCATTCCTCAAGCCACTCCACACCCTGCATGTCGCGAGTCTTCCAAATGAATGCGTTGACCTGATCCTGGTGAATGATATGTTTCAGCCAGTTGGTAAGTAGCGAAGGGACAAAGCGTGCCTTGCCGCCCATCTTGCTGCTGAGAATTCTGTCAATGTCGATTGTATGTTCCGAAATCTCGTTCATTTTGTCATAAAATACTAATCAGCTGCAAAAATAACATATCTTTTTCAGATATACTCCATTTAATATAAGAAATGTGGCTATTTAATAAAAATGACACGCAAATGTAGACTCATTCGGGGATTTTTGTGTAACTTTACACCCCAAATACGCATATAACAATGTACACAGATACTTCCAAAGATATACAATCCATAACAACTGCGCAGGGCTATCATGTACCTGTTCTGCTCGACGAGAGCGTGAGCGGGCTCAACATCAAGCCCGGCGGCATATACGTCGACGTGACATTCGGCGGCGGCGGACACTCGCGCGAGATACTGCGCCGACTGCCCGAAGGCGCGCATCTGTACAGTTTCGACCAGGATGCCGATGCCGAACGCAACATCGGCGACCCGAACGAGAAATTCACGTTCGTACGCAGCAACTTCCGCTATCTGAAAAACTGGATGCGCTACTATGGCGTCGACCACATCGACGGACTGCTTGCCGACCTCGGAGTGTCGTCGCACCACTTCGACGATGCCGAACGCGGATTCTCATTCAGATTTGACGCTCCGCTCGACATGCGCATGAACAAGCGCGCCGGACAGACGGCTGCCGACATACTCAACAACTACGACGAGGCACGACTGGCGGATATATTCTACATATACGGCGAGATGAAGAACTCGCGACGCATAGCCGCTGCCGTTGTCAAGGCACGACAGACAACGCCCATCAACACCACAAGCGACTTTCTGGCTGTAGTGGAGCCGATGTTCAAGCGCGAACGCGAGAAGAAGGACATGGCACGACTGTTCCAGGCGCTGCGCATAGAGGTGAACCACGAAATGGACGCACTGCGCGAAATGCTTGCCGCAGCCACCGAGCTGCTCGCTCCGGGCGGACGCCTGTCGGTGATTACCTACCACTCGCTCGAAGACCGCATCGTGAAGAACGTCATGAAGACGGGCAATCCAGAGGGAAAGGTAGAGCAGGACTTCTTCGGACGCACCAACACACCATACCTCATGGTGGAAAAACTTATTATCCCCTCCGACGAGGAACAACAATCCAACCCCCGCAGCCGCAGCGCCAAACTGCGCATAGCCGAGCGTAAGGGCGAATAGCAAACAACGACTATGAACAAGGATGAAACCAACACGCAGACCAATACTGGTGAAGCTATAGAACAGGACAAGGAGAAGGATACCACGCAATCGCTCAGAGCCATTATACGCGAGCAGACCACTGAGGACGAGATGCCGCTGACCAAGAATATCACACTGCGCAAAATACTCGGTGGCGACATTCTGAGTGCCGACATCATACGCAAGCAGATATGGCTGATACTGATTATAGTGCTGTTTATCGTGGTGTATATATCCAACCGATACAAGTGTCAGCAGGACCTGATACTCATCGACAACCTGACCGAGCAACTTAAGGATGCCAAGTACAGAGCATTGTCGAGTAGCAGCGACCTTACTCAACAGACACGTGAGAGCAAGGTGCTCGAAAAGCTGAGAGCCAGCAGCGACAGTACGCTGCACATAGCCACACAGCCGCCATACATAATAAACGTGCCTAATACAGAAGAGAGATGAGCAAGTTTGACAGCAAGAAAATGATGCCCCGATACAGCTTCATCGCCATATTGCTGAGCTTTTTGGCTGCAATGGTGATGGCGAAGATGGTGTATACGATGACTGCAAAGCGCGACTTCTGGATGCAGGTGGCCGACCGTGTGAAGATAGACAGCCTGGAAACTCCACCCGTCAGAGGCAACATACTGAGCTGCGACGGACAGCTTATGGCATCGTCGCTACCGCAATACAAGCTATATATCGACTTCAGAGCTATGCGCGAGGCGGGCAAAGACTCCCTGTTCGTGGCAAAACTCGACTCCATCTGCATGGGGCTTAACTCGATATTCCCCGACCAGTCGACCGAAGAGTTTCACCGGAACCTCATGGAAGGCTACGAAAAGAACAAAGCACACTGGCCGATATGGAAGCGACGCGTCAACTATAGCACCTACTCGGAAGTGAAGAAACTGCCGGTATTCCGACTCGGAAAGAACCGCAGCGGATTCCACGTTGAAGAGTTCAATGCGCGCAAACTGGCTTACGGCTCACTCGCCCAGCGAACTATAGGCAAGATGTATGGCGAGATTGACTCGGCACAATGCGGACTGGAGCAGCACTACGACTCGCTGCTGCGAGGCGACAAGGGTATACGCCACCGTCGCAAGGTGCTCAACAAATATCTGTATCTGACCGATACTCCACCCGAAAACGGAGCCGACATAGTGACCACCATCGATGTTTCGATGCAGGATTTGGCTGAACGCGCTGTGCTAAAGGAACTGTACAAGATTGACGGCAACGTGGGTGTAGCCATCGTTATGGAAGTGGCTACGGGCGATGTGAAAGCCATCGTAAACCTGACAAAATGTGCCGACGGCACGTATCAGGAAATACAGAACCATGCCGTGAGCGACTTGCTGGAACCTGGTTCGGTATTCAAGACCGCATCAATAATGGTTGCACTAGACGACGGAGTAGTAGACACCACATACACCGTGGACACCGGATGCGGCGTATGGCCCATGTACGGCCGCGAAATGAAGGACCATAACTGGCGACGCGGCGGATACGGCATGATGACGCTGCCCAAGACATTGTGGGTAAGCTCTAACATCGGAGTTAGCCGTATCATCGACGACCACTACCACAACTGCCCGGAGAAGTTTGTTCAGGGCATACACCGGCTCGGACTTGCCGACGACCTGCACCTGCCATTGGCCGGCTCGTCGCCTGCAAGAATACGATTCCCCAAGAAAGACAAACGTGGCAAGCAGTATATCAACTGGAGCAAGACGACATTGCCGTGGATGAGTATCGGATATGAGACCCAGGTGCCACCTATATCCACTCTGACATTCTACAACGCCATTGCCAACGGAGGCAAGATGATGCGTCCGAGATTTGTAAAGGAAGTGCGCAAAGACGGCGAGACGGTGATGACATTCCCTCCGGTAGTGATGCGCGAGCATATTGCCAAGGAGACAACAATTAAGAAGATAACACGCATACTCGAACAAGTGGTGAGCGTGGGCCTCGGCAAGAAAGCCGGCTCGCCATCATTCCTTGTTGCAGGAAAGACTGGTACGGCACAGATCTCGAAGGGTGCAGCCGGATACAAGAGCGGACAGATGAACTATCTGCTCTCGTTTGCAGGATTCTTCCCTGCCTACGAGCCCCGATACAGCTGCATAGTATGCTTGCAGAAGTCGGGTCTGCCGGCTTCGGGCGGCGGCATGAGTGGCGTAGTATTCCACGATATAGCCGAAGGCATTATGGCACAAAGCTTGAAACTTGAAGCTGCCGATGCCCGCGACTCGCTGTCGATAATGATGCCCGACGTGAAGAACGGCAACATATTGGCTGCCGACTATGTACTGTCGCACCTCGGATTCAAGACCCGCACCGACTGGGACGGCTCTTATGCCGACGGCAACCCGATATGGGGACGCGCCAGCGAATCGGGACATACACTGTCGCTGCAACGCGATCCTTTAGGCGACAGCACATTGATGCCCGACGTGCATGGCATGGGAGCACGCGACGCCGTATATCTCATAGAGAGCCGAGGCGTGAAGGTGAAGGTTGTAGGACGTGGCAAAGTGACCGAACAGAGCATCGGCGCCGGAGAAAAGATAAAGAAGAACATGACTTGCGTCATCAAGTTGTCGTAATCATGCTTAACCCGTTAACTCGCATATTAAATAAAAAAACAGAAATATGAAACTCAAGGAACTGCTCAAGGAAATCCCCGTCGTCGACATTATCGGCAGCGACGAGGTGGAAATAACCGGAGTGAACATAGATTCGCGCCGCATAAAGGAAGGCCATATCTTCGTAGCTATGAAGGGCACGCAGGTAGACGGACACAAGTTCATACCGAAAGCTATTGAGCTGGGCGCCAAGGCTGTGCTCTGCGAGGATATGCCTGCAGAGAAAACAGAAGGCGTGACATACGTTCAGGTGGCATCGACCGAGGATGTTGTAGGCAAGGTTGCCACCACATTCCACGGCAACCCGTCGACCAAACTGAAACTCGTCGGCGTGACCGGAACTAACGGAAAGACTACTATCGCCACCTTATTATATAATATGTTCACAAAGATGGGTCACAAGTGCGGACTCCTCTCGACCGTGTGCAATTATATCGTAGACGAGGCTGTGCCTGCCGACCACACCACACCCGACCCTATCGCTCTCAACGAACTGCTCGACCGTATGGTAAAAGCCGGTTGCGAGTATGCCTTTATGGAGTGTTCGTCACATGCCATAGCCCAGAAGCGCATCGGCGGTCTGACCTTCGCAGGTGCCATATTCACCAACCTCACACGCGACCATCTCGACTATCACAAGACTTTCGAGAACTATCGCAACGCCAAGAAGGCATTCTTCGACGGTCTGCCAAAGTCGGCCTTCGCCATAACCAACGCCGATGACAAGAACGGTATGGTGATGGTTCAGAACACCAAAGCCACAGTCAAGACATACTCTACACGCTCAGTAGCCGACTTCAAAGCACGCATCATCGAGTGCCACTTTGAAGGAATGTATCTCGAAATGGACGGCCACGAGGTGGGCGTACAGTTCATAGGCAAGTTTAATGTGAGCAACCTGCTCGCCGTATACGGCACAGCAGTCATGCTCGGAAAGAATCCTGAGGACGTGCTCGTGGTGATGAGCACTCTGCATAGCGTAAACGGCCGTCTGGACCCGATACAATCGCCCGAGGGATATACAGCCGTAGTAGACTATGCACACACTCCCGACGCACTGGAGAACGTGCTCAACGCCATCCATGAAGTGCTCGACGGCAAGGGGCATGTCATCACCGTATGCGGTGCCGGCGGCAACCGCGACAAGGGCAAGCGCCCACTAATGGCACAGGAAGCAGTGAAGCAGAGCGACCGAGTAATCATAACCAGCGACAATCCTCGCTTTGAAGACCCTCAGGCCATCATCAACGATATGCTGGCAGGGCTTGACAAGCAGCAGATGAAGAAGGTTATAAGCATCGTAGACCGTCGCGAAGCCATCCGCACAGCCTGTATGATGGCTGAAAAGGGCGACGTAGTGCTCATTGCCGGTAAGGGTCATGAGGACTATCAGGACGTACAGGGTGTGAAACACCACTTCGATGACCATGAGGTAGTGAGAGAGTGTTTTTGAATTATTGAAGCACCATCGCAATAATTCAAAACTCAAAATTCAAAACTCAAAATTCATAAAATGTTATACTATCTTTTCAGATTTCTCGAGGAATATGGCATCAGCGGTGCCCATATGTGGGGATATATATCTTTCCGTTCGTTGCTGGCACTCATCCTGTCGCTTGTAATATCGGCATGGTTCGGCGAGAAATTCATCAAGTTTCTTAAGAAAAAGCAAATCACAGAGACGCAACGCGATGCCTCAATCGACCCGTTCGGAGTGAAGAAAATCGGTGTTCCGTCAATGGGTGGCATCATAATCATTGTCTCGATACTCGTCCCGGTACTGTTGCTCGGACGTCTGCGCAACATATATCTGCTTCTGATGATTGTAACAACCGTATGGCTGGGATTCCTTGGCGGTATGGACGACTTCATCAAGATATTCCGCCACAACAAGGAAGGACTCAAGGGCCGTTACAAGATTGTAGGTCAGGTTGGCATCGGACTCATCGTTGGACTCGTACTGTGGGCTTCGCCTGATGTGAAGATGAACGAGAACCTGGCATACGAGAAACAAGGGCATGAACTCGTGGTGAGACACAGGGCTGAGGCACGCAAGTCGCTGAAGACCACTATACCATTTGTCAAAGGCCACAACCTCGACTACTCGCGCATAACAAGCGTTTTCGGCGAACATCGCGTGGCTGCAGGATGGATACTGTTTGTCATCATGACCATTATCGTAGTGACGGCTGTGAGCAATGGCGCCAATCTTAACGACGGTATGGACGGCATGTGCGCCGGCAACTCTGCCGTCATTGGCGTGGCGTTGGGCATATTGGCATACGTAAGTTCGCACATGGAATACGCCAGCTACCTCAATATCATGTACATACCCGACTCGCAAGAGCTTGTGGTGTTCCTATGCGCATTTGTAGGCGCACTTATCGGATTCCTGTGGTACAACGCCTATCCGGCGCAGGTATTTATGGGCGACACCGGTTCGCTTACAATTGGAGGCATCATAGCCGTAACTGCCATCATAATACACAAAGAACTGATGCTGCCCATACTGTGCGGCATATTCTTCGTGGAGAGCCTCAGCGTGATACTGCAGGTGTACTACTACAAGCTCGGCAAACGACGTGGCGTGAAGCAGCGCATATTCAAGCGCACACCAATACACGACAACTTCCGCACACAGCAGTCGCAGCTCGATCCTGAGTGCCACTATCTCATAACAAGACCAAAGGGAGCTATACACGAGTCGAAGATAACTATCCGATTCTGGATTACAACAATCATACTCGCAGCTCTGACAATCATAACATTAAAAATAAGATAAGTCGATTCAGATGAAAAGAATAGTAATTCTTGGTGCTGGCGAAAGTGGTGCCGGCGCCGCAGTATTGGCCAAGAAGGAAGGTTTCGACGTGTTCGTGAGCGACATGTCGGCTATAAAGGATAAATACAAGAAACTGCTTGACGACCACGCCATCGACTGGGAGGAAAAGCAACATACCGAGGAAAAGATTCTCTCGGCCGACGAGATTATCAAAAGCCCCGGCATACCAAAAGAGGCACCTATGGTGAAGAAGGCCATCGAAAAGGGCATACACATCATCAGCGAGATTGAGTTTGCAGGACGCTACACCGACTCAAAGATGATATGCATAACCGGTTCGAACGGCAAGACTACAACCACGTCACTTATCTACCATATCTTCAAGATGGCAGGATATGATGCCGGACTGGCAGGCAATATCGGACGCTCACTTGCTCTGCAGGTGGCTGAGGATCCGCACGAATACTACATCATCGAGCTCAGTTCGTTCCAGCTCGACAATATGTACGACTTCCACGCAAATATCGCCATCCTGCTCAACATCACCCCCGACCATCTCGACCGCTACGCCTTCTGCATGCAGAACTATGTAGATGCCAAGATGCGTATCATACAAAATCAGACACCAGACGACTCGTTCATATACTGGAACGACGACCCTGTAATCAAGAAAGAACTCGAAAAGTACGACATCAAGGCTATACAATACCCCTTCTCCGAACTTAAGGAGAAAGGCTCTATAGGCTATATCGAAGACGGAACATATACCATCGAGAAGCCTACACCTTTCAATATGGAGCAGGAGGAGCTGTCGCTTACCGGCAAACATAACGTGTACAACTCGCTTGCCGCAGGTATTGCCAGCAATATCAGCGGTATCAAGAAGGACGTTATCAGACAAAGTCTCGGTGACTTCCCTGGTGTTGAACACCGTTTGGAGAAGGTGTGCAAGGTCGGAGGAGTACAATATATCAACGACTCAAAGGCCACTAATGTCGATGCCTGCTGGTATGCACTGGAAAGTATGAATACTCCTACTGTGCTCATTATAGGAGGCAAGGACAAGGGCAACGACTATAACGAAATCAAGGAACTCGTACAGAAGAAGTGCCGTGCACTCGTATTCCTCGGTGCCGACAACACCAAACTGCACGATTTCTTCGGCGAGATGGGCATAACCATACGCGACACTCACTCAATGAAGGACTGTGTCGAGGCTTGCTACGAACTGGCACAGCCCGGTGACACCGTACTGCTCAGCCCATGCTGCGCCAGCTTCGACCTCTTCAAGAATATGGAGGACCGCGGCGAACAGTTCAAGACATTAGTAAGAAGTCTGTAATAACAATATTATGAACAAGACATTAGGCAACATATTCAAAGGTGACAAGGTGATATGGATGGTTTTCTTCTTCCTATGTATCGTCAGTGTCATCGAGGTTTATTCGGCATCAGCACAGCTTACATATAAAGCCGGTGATTATGTAACGCCTATGATCAAGCACATCGGTCTACTCTTCGTTGGCATCGGCTTTACGATTGTTACGCTCAACATCAACTGCCGCTACTTCAAAGGACTGATAACACCGTTGCTGGCATTGTCGTTCCTGTTGCTTATCGTGGTTTACTTCATAGGAGCATCCACCAACGGAGCACAACGATGGATACCGATTTTCGGCATTCAGTTTCAGCCTTCAGAGTTGGCGAAAGGCTCACTGATTCTGGCAACTGCACAGATACTAAGCGTTATGCAAACCGATAACGGAGCCGACCCGAAGGCTTTCGGATTTATACTCAGCGTGTGCGGTCTGATTGTGCCACTCATTATGCTCGAAAATCTTTCAACGGCTATGCTCCTGTGTATCGTCATCTTTATGATGATGCTCATCGGGCGTGTGCCGATACGACAGTTGGGCAAACTGATGGGAATTGTACTCTTGTCGGTAGCGCTACTTGTGGGCATGATAATGACATTTGGCAACGACAATACACAGCAACAAGTTGGTAAGCAACTCACAGAGCAGGTAGCATCAACCGAGGAAGCCAAGGACAAGTCGGCGGTGGAAAAAATATTCCACCGTTTCGACACATGGAAGGCGCGCATAGACAAATTCATGAGCCACAAACAGATTACGCCTAAGGAAGTCGACCTTGACAAGGATGCCCAGGTAGCACACGCAAACATAGCTATAGCCTCATCAAACATCGTCGGCAAGGGTCCAGGCAACTCAGAAGAGTGCAACTTCATACCCCAGGCCTACTCCGACTTCATCTATGCCATCATCATAGAGGAGATGGGAGTTGAAGGCGCACTGTTCGTTGCAATGTTGTATATCATACTGCTGTTCCGCACGGGTAGAATAGCAAGCAAATGCGAGAACAACTTCCCCGCTCTACTCGCCATGGGACTGGCTTTGCTGCTCGTTACACAGGCACTATTCAATATGTGTGTGGCAGTAGGTCTGGCTCCTGTAACCGGCCAGCCACTACCTCTAATAAGTAAAGGTGGAACATCAACCATCATCAACTGTATCTACATAGGTGTAATACTGAGCATCAGTCGCTCGGCACGCAGAAAGATGGAGATTGTCAACGTCACAGACGGACAAGAAGAAGATAAAACTGATACAATACAATAAAAAAAGCACAATAATCGGCTTTGTCAGAAAAAATGATTAATTTTGTGATTTGAAAGAAACACATTACAGATGGAAAAAGAATTAAGAGTCATCGTTAGCGGAGGCGGTACCGGCGGACATATCTTCCCAGCCGTGTCTATAGCCAACGCAATAAAGACGAAACGTCCCGATGCAAAGATACTTTTTGTCGGAGCGCTCGGTAGAATGGAGATGCAGCGTGTGCCTGCAGCCGGATACGAGATTATCGGACTGCCCGTACGTGGTTTTAAGAGACCGCTGTGGTCGTTATCGAACATAGGAGTGGCTCTCGATTTCTTAAAGGCCAAACGCCTCGTCAAGAAAATAATCCGCGATTTCGCGCCCAACGTAGTTGTTGGAGTAGGCGGATACGCCAGCGCCGCTACACTCGACGCAGCAAGCCATATGGGCATACCAACACTCATTCAAGAACAGAACTCCTACGCTGGAGTCACCAACAAGCACCTTGCTGGCAATGCAGCCAAGATATGCGTGGCTTACGAAGGTATGGAACGCTTCTTTCCAGCTGACAGAATAATCAACACAGGCAATCCAGTAAGACAGTCGCTCATCGAGACAACAATGACACATGATGAAGCGGTAAGCAGTTTCGGACTTGACCCCGAAAAGAAAACGATACTGCTTGTGGGCGGAAGCCTTGGAGCACGTACTGTCAATGAGAGTGTGATGTCACATCTCGACCTTGTAGAGAAAAGTGGCGTACAATTCATTTGGCAAACCGGAAAGTTCTATAGCGCTGCCGTTGCCGAACGTCTGAAAGACCACCGACCGCTGCCCATGCTCAAAGTGATGGACTTCATCAGCGATATGGGAGCAGCATACAAGGCTGCTGACCTTGTAATAAGCCGTGCAGGAGCAAGCTCAATAAGCGAATTCTGCCTCATCGGCAAGCCCGTGATACTCGTGCCGTCACCCAATGTGGCTGAAGACCACCAGACAAAGAACGCTATGGCACTTGTAAATCGCAACGCAGCTCTGCTCGTCAGAGACGCAGACGCAGCGGAATCACTGTTACAGTTGGCAGTAGACACGGTAACCGACGACGAACAACTGGCACAGCTCTCCGAGAACATAAAGAAACTAGGCAAGCCAAACTCAGCCGACGTAATAGCCGACGAAGTTCTGAAACTTGCAGGAAAATAAAACAAGACAAATGGAAATCAAAGATATAAAAGCCGTATATTTCGTAGGAGCAGGAGGCATTGGCATGAGTGCCATAGCACGTTATTTCATACGCAAAGGCCTTGTTGTGGCAGGCTACGACAAGACTCCGTCAAAGCTCACACACCAGCTGGAGCGCGAAGGCATGCTCATACACTACAAAGAAAACGTCGACGAAATACCACATGCTTGCCGCGACAACAAGTCGTGTCTCGTAGTGTATACACCTGCCATTCCTGCCGAACACAAGGAATTGGCTTATTTCCGTGACGGAGGCTTCACTATTGAGAAACGTGCCCAAGTGCTCGGAACACTCACACGTACCCATAAGGGACTCTGCGTAGCAGGAACACACGGCAAGACATCAACCTCTACAATGTGTGCACACATTATGCACCAAAGCCATCTTGACTGTAACGCATTTCTTGGAGGCATATCCAAAAACTATAGCACCAACTACATACTTTCAGACCAAAGTGACTATGTAGTAATAGAGGCAGACGAGTTCGACCGCTCATTCCATTGGCTGCGCCCTTGGATGAGCGTAATCACAGCAACCGACCCCGACCATCTCGACATATACGGAACAAAGGAAGCATATCTTGAGAGTTTCCGCCACTATACCACACTCATACAGCCAGGTGGCGCACTCATCATACACAAGAATCTGGAGATGAAGCAGGACGTGCAGCCAGGTGTAAAGGTGTACGAATACAGCCTCAATGAGGGTGATTTCCATGCCGAAAACATCGTAATCGACAATGGCGAGATAAAGTTCGACTTCGTATCGCCTATCGAGAACGTGAAAAATGTGGAACTCGGCCAGCCTGTTCCTATCAATATCGAGAACGGAGTGGCTGCTATGGCTATGGCACAGCTCAACGGATGCACAGCTGAAGAACTGAAGTATGGCATGAAGACATACCATGGCGTTGACCGTCGCTTTGATTTCAAAATCAAGAACGGCCGCCACGTCCTGCTCTCTGATTATGCCCACCACCCGAAGGAGATATACCAGAGCTCCAAGAGTATACGCCAGTTGTACAAGAACCGCAAGATTACAGCAATCTTCCAGCCACATCTTTATACGCGTACTCGCGATTTCTATCGCGACTTCGCCGATGCACTGAGCCAACTCGATGAGGTCATACTCACCGAAATTTATCCTGCACGTGAGCTTCCCATCGAAGGTGTAACATCACAACTGATATACGACAACCTCAAGCCAGGTGTTGAGAAAAGCATCATACGCAAGGACGAAGTGCTCGACCTCGTTAAAAGCCGTGACTTTGACGTACTCGTCATTCTCGGAGCAGGCGACCTTGACAACTATGTACCTCAGATTGCCAAGATAATCGAGGCACGCGATGAAGCTAAGGCGTAAAAGCGTCAAAGAGTAAACAAAAACACAATACAGACAAAGCAACTTTTATATACAAGTGAAATCATCATGGAGTAAAAGGCTGTATATAGCAAGTGATATACTACTTGCCATATATCTCGTCTTCGTTTTTACGTCGTTCGACCGAAAAAACGAATCAAAGACAATGTGCTCCAAGGTGAACATCGAGATTGCTGACGATGCAACAAGTGGCTTCATTGACACTAAGGTGATAAAAAATCGATTACAGAAAGCCGGAGTCTATCCTATAGGCAAGCGCTTGAATACTGTAAATGCACGAGCCATAGAGGATATGTTGCGAACGAGTCCATTTGTCAAAACCGCCGAGTGCTACAAAACCGAAGGTGGAACAGTATACATATCTGTCACACAGCGTATGCCCGTCATACGCATAAAAGCCGACAACGGCGACGACTACTATGTCGACGACAACGATTGTATCATGCCACGTAGTAACTATACAAGCGATCTCATCATCGCCACTGGAAGCATAAGCAGACGATATGCAACAACATACCTGTCACCATTGGGCAAGACCATAATGCAGAACGACCTGTGGAAAAATTTGGTAGAACAGATCAACATCCTGCCCGACCAAAATGTGGAGATAGTACCGAGAATAGGCAACCATATAGTACTCATCGGTAAACTGCCAGAAAATATCGACCGCAAGAAGCGAGAGAAAGCAATAGCAGAATTCTTCAACCACAAAATGACACGCCTTGAGAAATTCTACCGCTACGGACTCTCTGAGGTGGGCTGGAACAAGTATTCGTATATCAACATCGAATTTGACAACCAGATAATCTGCCGTAAAGGCAAAGCAGAGCAAGCCAGACATATAGCTGAGCCAACATCTGTTAAAACTGACGGACAGAACGCTACAACAGCTACGCCCAACAGTCCTTCAGAAGCAACAACCGCAACTGACGGAACGTCAACGACAGAAAGCAACAATGCTACAAGTGCCGACAACAAGGCAAAAAACGATGCGAAAAAGAACGACTTATCGGTTAACAAGACAGCAAAAACAGAGAAAGCTGGCAAAAAGACCGATAATTCTACAGAAAAGAAAAAGACTGGCAAGCAGGCTTCAAAAGTAAAGGTTGCCCCACAGACTACAAAAACAAAGGTCAAAAACAAACCTACTGTCTCAAAGACGGGAAAAGCGACCGAAAACAAAAAGAAAAAGTCAAGTAATTAATTGTAATAATATAAATAACGTATGGCAAAGGATTTTATAGTAGCTATTGAGCTCGGTTCATCTAAGATGACCGGCATTGCAGGGAGAAAAAATCCCGATGGCAGCATTACTGTTCTTGCTGTTGCTTCAGAAGACTCCACCTCGTACATACGCAAAGGTGTTGTCTACAACATCGACAAGACCGCACAAGGATTGAGCAACATTATCTCAAAACTCAAGAATACACTACAATCAGACATAACACAGGTATACGTAGGAATAGGTGGACAAAGCATACGCAGTGTCAAGAATGTCATAATCAAAGACCTTCCGCTCGATGCAATAGTATCGCAAGATATGGTCAACGAGCTTATGGACGCCAACCGCAATATGACTTATCCCGACTACGAGATACAGGATGCGATAACCGAGGAATACAAGGTTGATTCACAATATCAGAACGACCCTGTAGGTATCCAGGCCATACGTCTTGAGGGCAACTTCCTCAACATACTGTGGCGCCGCTCGTTCTATCGTAGCCTCAACAAGAGTTTCGACAATGCAGGAATTGCCATAGCTGAAACTTATCTTGCACCGGTGGTAATGGGCGAATACGTTCTTACTGAAGCCGAAAAGCGAGCAGGCTGTGTACTTGTCGATCTTGGTGCAGAAACGACAACCGTATCTATATACTATCGCGACAAGTTGCGCAACATTGCCGTAATTCCTCTTGGCAACAACAATATTACAAAGGATCTGGAATCGTTGCAGATGGACGAAGTAGAGGCAGAGACAATGAAACGCAAATACGGTTCGGCATACACCGAAATCCAAGACATTGACCCCAATATGGTATGGTCGATTGATGGAAGCCGTTCGGTTAGCAGCCGTAAGTTTATCGAAGTAGTAGAAGCGCGTATGCTCGAGATTATCGAGAATGTCCGCAATCTCATTCCGTCAGAATACATGGACAAGCTACTCGGTGGCATTGTGCTAACTGGAGGTGGCTCTAATATGCGCAATATAGACAAGGCTTTCCGTAAAGCCATCAATATCGAAAAGATACGCATAGCCAAATCTGTAAACCTCAACATAAACACCAAGGACTCAAAACCCACCATTGCCAACAACGGTACTATGAACACAATACTGAGTCTGATGGCCAAAGGCGACATGAATTGCGCAGGCAATGCCTTTAACAATTCACTGTTCAATGACGAACAGCTTGCACAAGCCCCTCAAGCAGCAACTACAGCCGCTCAGATTGCAGCCGAACAAGAAAAGGCAGCTGAGGAAGAACGCATACGCAAGGAAAAGGAAGCAGCCGAGGAAGAACGCAAACGCAAAGAGAAGGAAGCTGAAGAAGAGAGACTAGCTGCCGAGAAGAAGGAGAAGTCTGTCATGCATCGAATCTTCGGATCACTCAAGCAGTTCGGACGTTCGCTTGTTGAGCCAGAACCAGGTTCTAATGATTAAAACTTAAAAAACTGATAACACATATGCCAGACAACAATATCAATCCGATGGTGGACTTCTGTACACCAGACAAAGAGACAAAAAACACTATCATCAAGGTGATAGGTGTAGGCGGCGGTGGCGGCAATGCCGTCAACCATATGTATCGTGAGGGCATACACGACGTGTCGTTTGTGCTCTGCAACACAGACAACCAGGCGCTCAACGATTCGCCCGTACCTGTACTCTTACAGCTCGGTACTGAAGGACTTGGAGCCGGCAACAAGCCAGCCAAGGCGCGTCAGGCAGCCGAGGAGAGCCTCGACTCAATCAAGCAGATGCTGAGCGACGGCACCAAGATGACATTCATCACAGCAGGTATGGGTGGAGGAACAGGTACAGGTGCTGCTCCAGTCATTGCCCGTGTCAGCAAGGAATTGGGCATCCTCACAGTAGGTATCGTCACTATTCCTTTCCGTTTTGAAGGCAAGCGTAAAATAGACCAGGCTCTTGACGGTGTCGAGGAAATGGCAAAGCACGTCGATGCATTGCTCGTTATCAATAACGAGCGTCTGCGCGAGATATACCCCGAACTTACCGTACTTGACGCATTCGGCAAAGCCGACGACACCCTTAGCGTTGCGGCCAAATCAATCGCCGAAATCATCACCAACCACGGACTCATCAACCTTGACTTCAACGATGTCAAGACCGTATTGAAGGATGGTGGCGTAGCCATTATGTCTACAGGCTATGGCGAAGGCGAGAGCCGTGTGAAGCAAGCCATTGAAGATGCGCTCAACTCACCGTTGCTCAACGACAACGACGTGTTCAACGCCAAGAAGATTCTTCTCAGCATCAACTTCTGCAAAGACAGTAGTACTAGCGACAATGGCAACAACGGCTTGATGATGGAAGAAATGAACGAGGTGAACGACTTCATGGAGCGTTTCGGTTCCGATTTCGAGATAAAGTGGGGTATTGGACTAGACCCCGACCTTGGCAAGAAGGTCAAGGTGACAATTCTCGCTACCGGTTTCGGCATCGAGAACGTCGACGGAATGAACATCCATATCAAGAAGCAGACACAGGACGACCTCGACCGTCAGGCCCGCGAGCAGGAACACGCTGACGATTTGGCAGTACGCCGTGGCAAGTACTATCCTGAAGACAAGAATCAAGTACTCACCAAGCGCCGTCCGCAAGTGTTTATCTTCCGTCCCGAAGACCTCGACAACGAGGAAGTAATACTCGCCGTTGAGAACACACCTACTTATAAGCGTACACAGCAAATGGTCAGGGAACTGCGCCGCCGTATTGTCGACGAAAGCGAGTCTACCAAGCCCAAGGAAGAAGACAACAACGTGAATGGTATAATATCATTCGCCTAACAGGGCAACTTCAAGGCGACACATCTGCAATAGAATGACACATTCTACACCGTCAGTATCTAATCAGCAGAACAGCTCTTTCAGCACTGGCAGCGACTTCATATCAGGAAAGTCGGGCAGGTGTAGCCTATAATAATAAAGTATAACATCCACAATGCGGTTGCGTTCGCTGCGAGTCAGCGATAGCAGCCGCATTGTTGTATAGTTGAGTCGCATAAGAAGCTGAATCATCCCCGCCTCATCGGGCTTAAGAAAGTCACCATGTGCCGGAGCATACGGCATGAAGCATCCGCCACGCAAGTCGAAGTAAGGGCAATCCTGTTGGTCATCGGTATTAGGGAAGAAACCCACAAACCGCGTCATGTGCAACATGAAGACAATATGGAAGTTAGCAAAACCACTCACACAGGTGTCAAGCCACATCACACTATTCTCCACAAACAAAAACAGTTCACGATTCTGCTGCTCCGAACGAGTAGCATAAGTAACAAACTCTGCCATAAACAGAGCTATGCCGAGTTTATGAGCATCAAACGGAATAGAACTAAAGGGCCATATAATTGAAGCATTCTTCAATCGCTGCAACTTCTGGCTTTGTCTATAGTCGAATTCCACGTCAAGAATAGTAAGCGGCTGAAACAATTGCTTGCTGATACCCGACCGGGACGACCTTGGAATACGCTGCATAAAAGACACACGCCCCACGTCTTCTGTGAGCAGGTCGACGATAATCTGTGACTCGCCGTATTTCAACGAGTTAAGTACGATAGCCTTGGTTTTTACATGCATTTTCCTCTACTTTTAGTAATTTAATGGCAAAATTACTGAAAAAAGAGCCGTTTTAATAAAAAAAACCAAGGAAAATTTGTCCGTATTAAAATAAAGTCGTACCTTTGCATCCGCAAAAATAAAGCACTTTGGTCCCTTCGTCTATCGGTTAGGACGAGAGATTTTCATTCTCTAAAGAGGAGTTCGACTCTCCTAGGGACTACAATAAAAATAAAAAAGAAGAAACATAACAAGATGGCAAACCACAAATCATCACTTAAGAGAATCCGTCAGGACAAGGCTAAGGCTTTGCACAACAGATACTACGCCAAGACAATGCGTAACGCTGTTCGTAAGCTTCGTGCTATGACGGACAAGGAAGAAGCTGTCAAGCTCTATCCTACCGTTCAGAAAATGCTGGACAAGTTGGCAAAGACTAACATTATCCACAAGAACAAGGCTGCAAACTTGAAGTCAAGCTTGTGTCTGCATATCAGCAAGCTCGCCTAAGTAGTTTGTTGGCAACCCATACTGAGGTCATGATCCTTTCGGATTATGACCTCTTTTTTTGTTCATTCACCTACCTACGCTGCCCATTCAACGTTCCTTTTTAGACGTTTTTTAATACTCAAAATTTCCCTAACTCGCATAATTTTAGTACTTTTGTAATCTAAACATAGAAAAATCAAAATGGCAGAAATACAGAACACCGAGAGCAATTACTCGGCCAGTAACATTCAGGTTCTTGAAGGACTTGAAGCCGTACGCAAGCGTCCGGCAATGTATATCGGAGACATCAGTGAGAAAGGTCTTCACCATCTTGTCAACGAAACCGTCGACAACTCTATCGACGAAGCCATGGCTGGCTACTGCACCCACATTGAGGTTACAATCAACGAAGACGAATCAATCACAGTTCAAGACAACGGTCGCGGTATCCCCGTCGACATGCACGAGAAGCTGCACAAATCAGCCCTTGAGGTCGTTATGACTGTGCTCCACGCCGGAGGCAAGTTCGACAAAGGCTCATACAAAGTTAGCGGCGGTTTGCACGGTGTAGGTGTAAGTTGCGTTAATGCGCTCTCTACACATATGAAGTCGCAGGTGTTCCGCAACGGTAAAATCTACCAGCAGGAATACGAGAAGGGCAAGCCACTCTACCCCGTCAAGGTAGTAGGCGAGACCGAACTCCGCGGTACACGTCAGCAGTTCTGGCCCGATCCGACTATATTTACCACTACCCACTACCAGTGGGACATCATAGCACGCCGTATGCGTGAGCTTGCGTTCCTCAATGCAGGCATCAAGATTACGTTGCGCGACATGCGCCCCAACGAAGAGGGCAAGACACGCGAGGAAGTATTCCACGCCAAGGACGGACTCAAGGAATTCGTTCGCTACGTCGACCGTCACCGCACCCACCTCTTCGACGACGTCATCTATCTGAAGACCGAGAAGCAGGGCATACCTATCGAAGTGGCAGTGATGTACAACACCGACTATTCGGAGAACATCCACTCATACGTCAACAACATCAACACCATCGAGGGCGGTACACACCTCACCGGTTTCCGTACTGCGCTGACACGTACACTCAAGGCATACGCCGATGCCGACCCAGCCATTGCAAAGCAGATTGAGAAGGCAAAGATAGAGATCGCAGGCGAGGACTTCCGCGAAGGACTCACAGCCGTAATCGCCATCAAGGTAGCCGAGCCACAGTTTGAGGGCCAGACCAAGACCAAGCTCGGCAACAGCGAAGTGGCAGGAGCCGTACAGCAGGCCGTAGGCGAGGCTTTGGCCAACTATCTTGAGGAGAACCCCAAGGAGGCCAAGATGATATGCGACAAGGTGATTCTTGCAGCCACAGCACGTATCGCAGCACGCAAGGCACGCGAGAGTGTGCAGCGCAAGAACCCAATGACTGGCGGTGGACTCCCTGGCAAACTTGCCGACTGCTCCAACCGCGACCCCAAGAAGTGCGAGATATTCCTCGTCGAGGGTGACTCGGCCGGCGGTTCTGCCAAGCAGGGACGCGACCGCTACACTCAAGCCATCCTGCCTCTGCGCGGTAAGATTCTCAATGTCGAGAAGGTAATGTGGCACAAGGTGTTCGAGTCGGAGTCGGTTATGAACATCATCCAGAGCATCGGCGTACGCTTCGGCGTTGACGGCGAGGAGGACAAGGAAGCCAACATCGACAAGCTGCGATACGACAAGATTATCATCATGACCGATGCCGACGTCGATGGTTCGCACATCGACACGCTCATTATGACACTCTTTTATCGTTTCATGCCTAAGGTTATACAGGAGGGGCACCTCTACATCGCCAACCCGCCGCTCTATCTCTGCACCTACAAGAACAAGGTGAAGGAGTATTGCTACACCGAGCAGCAGCGCCAGGCATTCCTCGACAAGTATGCCGGTGGTGTTGAGGACGGCAAGTCGGTTCACACACAGCGCTATAAAGGTCTTGGTGAGATGAACCCCGAGCAGCTTTGGGAGACAACAATGGACCCACAGACACGACTGCTCAAGCAGGTTACCATCGAAAATGCAGCCGAAGCCGACGAGATATTCTCTATGCTTATGGGCGACGATGTAGAGCCACGTCGTAAATTTATCGAAGAACACGCTACCTACGCCAATATCGACGCGTAGTGTTTGTATAAGTTGAGAGTTGAAAATTGAAAGTTGAAAGTTATGATATGCATTGACTGTAATGCATTAATATTTGACGTTTATCGTCAGTAATCATAACTCTCAACTCTCAATTTTCAACTCTCATTTTTCTTTCAACTCTCAACTTCAACTCTCAACTCTCAATTTTCAACTCTCAACTCCCCCCACTCCATGCGCCTACTCCATACATTCATTCTTCTTCTGTTATCTCTTACAGCTGCCCATGCACAGCAGTTCGGCACAGAGTGGATGACATCGCCATCATCTACAGACTCGTCGTGTGTATGGTTTCGTCGCACATTCATTGCCCGTAATCCTCCAAAACACGCCTCTGTGTGCGTTGCATCCGACTCACGCTTCATTCTTTATGTCAACAGTCGCAACGTGTCTACAGCACTTTATATGCCCCGCCACGTCGATACAGACCATCCTACCGTGTCCTTTACATTCGATGTGACACGATTTCTTCGTACCGACTCCAATACTATAGCCCTGCTTCTTGCTCCCACAGCCACTATGCGTGCGCCAAAACTCTCAGTATGTTTCTTCGGGAAATACAGCAACAATATTCCGTTTGCTTCGTGCGATGTTGACGGATGGACATACTGCGCAGCCTCAACGCGCCTAACAACCGATGGCGAACTAACAGACAAGAGCCTCCAGTCTGCATCATTTCCATTCCACAGAGATATAATCACGCCAATGTGGCAACCGGTCACAGCAACAGAAACAAGCCGTTACAGCGTAAATAAAGACTACGGGACAACTGCCGAAAGCTTATATGGCTATAACTACATATTATATAATGTATTGAGCGACGATGCCGTACGTGTGCGCCAGATACTCAGTCCGCGCTTCTTCGACCGCACCGACCGTTCCATCACCTACGACTTCTCACCCGGTTTCTACGGCTTTGTGCGTGTCACGTTGCGTGGTTGCCAACGTGGCGAGCATATATATATTAATGGTATGGAGTATATATGTAGCGGCGAAATGGACGAACAGGCTTATTGTCGTTTTACCGCCCAATACATGCGTCGCATTACAATAACCGGCGACCGCCACTTCAATCCCGAACAAGTGCAGGAAGCAGAAGCCGTATGCCAATAAAGTTACGTGTCCCTTTACAATCGTAACACTAATATCATGGACGTGATATAAAGCAGTGTTGCGTGTCTTGAAACAGTCGTATCATGCCATGAAACGACCGTATCATGCCTTGAAACGATCGTATCATGGCATGATACGACGCTTTTACTGGATGCTAATATGCCAGATAAACAAAAAGCGTATCCCGACATCACTGCCCGGATACGCCCAAAAAAATTTACAATCTTATCTAACTATAAACCTTTGTCATAGTCCTAGTTCTGTATATACCTTGCTTTTTTATTATTCGGCATATACACGTAATTGAGTCATATAGATGTAACCCCAAGCGCTGAACCATTTGTTCAGTCTGAGATACAGATAGCGCGACTTGGGCTTACCAAGCAGGTTGATAATCTGCGTTGTTCCAGTTACATCAAGAGTACCAATTTCATTCCACTCATCGCCATCAGCACACATCACTGTTACGTTGCTGCTGTTATAGCCTGAATACATATAATCAGTTTGTATTGCAGTAACGGTTCTCTCCTCGCCAAGGTCAATCTGTATACCCTTCTCGTTGTCGCCATAGAACATTACATACGAGTCTGATTTACCGTCTACCAAGCTCTTCGGATCAGTATACCATTTTGCTCCGCTCACAGTCAGAGCCTCAGCAGTCAGTGGCACCTGAACGCTGCCAGTCGGCACATTGCCCATTATTACATAACGCTTCTTGTCCTTGACTACACTAAAGTCGAGCTGCTTCATTTTCGGATTGGTTGCCACTAGAGTGTTTGGTGTATCCGTTATGACTTTGTCTATCTTGATACATCCTTTCTCCGTTAATTTTCCTTCAATGCCAGCCAGAGGCGACAGGTCGTCAAGCACCATACGGATAGTGTCCGAAGAAGTCTGTCCTGCTTTGATAGTCAGCATGTTCGAAGCGAGCTGATTGCCTTCGCGGTCAATAAATTTATAGCTTGTAGACGGCAGATTGTCGCTACCCTCAACGCCTACCTCCACACTGATATCATGATTGGAAGTCTTCTGTATCTTTGCAGAGAATTCCATATCAACATTGCCCGACAGTTCGAGCGGAGTATGCACCAAAGAGAACTCCTTGCTGTCCGACTCAAGGAAGTCGGTACGCTGCAGATATACATATGTGGCTGTCCACTCGTCCTGCTCTACGTTGTCGTCGTCGCTACATGCGGTGAACATACCCAGTGACAGCAATGCAGCTGCCACGGGTATATAATTCTTTATGTGTTTAAACATAACTTGTTTCTTTTAATGTTGAATCTAATGTTCATTACTGCCATGGAGTGCTTTCGTCGGTAGACTTCACACCCTCAACCCATTTCGGAGTATAGCTGTACTCACTTGTCAGTGTATGTCCCTTACCAGTACAATCAGCAAATGTATTGCCCGTACCGTCATTCATGCGCCAATAAGCCTCAAGTCCCTTCGACTTTGCACTCACTGTAGCCATATTGTTCTGTATCTGAGCCTCAGTACGGCATACCGACCATACACGTGCCTCAGCCATCAGAATCTTACAGCTGCCCCAGAAGCTACTTGACTCATCGCCTCTTGTAAACCATTCGAACATCTGGAATGTAGTAGGTCCTGCAGGGATGTCCTTCACACCAGCAAATGCGCCATTGATATAGAGCTTGTACTGCGATCCGTCGCATGTCAGTGCCAGATGCTGCCACTTGTTAGGTACAAACGAGAACGACGGATTCATATACAGACGGTTGCGTCCTACAATCTGCACAAGCGAGTGTGCCTTATGGTCGTTATTGTCTCTCTGTGGGTCCTCAAAACGCAGCAATACAAAGTTGAAGTTGTCGCCACGGTTTACAAATACCGCACGGTCGCGGTTGTACATGTTCTCAACCTGGAACTTCACCTCAATAGTATACTCACTATAAGTTTCAGGTCCCTTAGGCATTTCAGATCTCAACATTGGAGCACCATAGAACTGTGGCAAAGTTGAAGTTGTGATAGCCTCAGTAGTGATAACAAAAGCACTGGTCTGCGGCATAGCCGGCACTGCACCGTCCTCGCTAACAAGACGCAACGGCAAAGCGAATATCTCGCCAATCATATCCTCTGTGAGAGGCTTGATGTTTATCTTCACTGGGTCGGCTGTATATTCGCCCTTCTTGATGATTATCTCGTTAGGTATCTCATACTGTCCTTCAGGCAAAGTCACAAAACCCGTACTCTGCTTCTCGTTATACTCTTCCAGCACCTTCTCGTCTACCTCAAGTCGGAACTTACAGTCCTTAGGCGCGGCACTTGACAGACATGGTGTTATTTCTGTAGAACCACCCTCGTCTGTGATAATCACCTTTGCGCTCTTAGCCGAAAGGCTTTCATTTATATATGCACCGTTTTCGATTATCTTATAATCGGCATCGTTACACGCAGTGAGCGTGGCCACGGTGGCTATTAATGTCAATAATATCTTTTTCATCTCTTTTTTGTATTAGGTCATATTATTTGATAACGGCGGGATTCATCACCTGAATAGCGTTGCGCATCCACTTGTAAGCTGGAGTGTTTGCAGCCTCACCGTCGAAATGATAGCCTCCGCAACCACCCTTAAGATAGCCATTGAGAGGCTGCCAACGTGCAAAACCCTCAAGCGACTTATATGAAGCAGCTCTGCCATCGCGCTTTCTGAATGTATAGCCTCCAGCCAAGCAGTCCATAGCACTCTCAAGGTTCTCAGTCATGACGTAGCGGTTAGTAATAGTCTCCTCGTCGAGCACAGACTTAAACTTGTTGATACCCTTATTCAAACGACCGTCGAGTCCCGATTCCGACTCATGATATGCCTGAATTACGAAGTAGCTCAAGTATGGGCCCAACTCGGTGTGCAAGAACTCAGGTTCACCATCCACAATAAGAAGTTTCTCCGGATTTGGCGACATCGGGCCAAGTTCCTTAGCCAATTCAAGGATAAATACCTTCATCAAATCTTGGCTGCTTGCCAACTCGCCACCATAGCCATAGTGAGGCTCGTAGTCGATGTCAAAGCCGTCGTAGTTGTACTTGGCAATTGTGTCGAGGAATGCCTGTGCATACTTGCGTACGGCAGCCTCCTTAGACTCCTGATCGCCGTCTTTCCAGCCCCAGAACTCGTGGCGCTTTTCGGTCGACTCATTATACTCAGCAGGAGTAACACCGTCGCCCACCCATTTTGTGAAGCTACACATCACAATCTTTGTGCCCTTCACCTTCTGTACAAATTCAAGGTCCTTACGCTTACCTTCCGACAGGTTGGTAGCTCCGTCCCACAATGATACAACGTCCATCGAGTCGGGAATACCCGAGAGCATGTTGGCAGTTGAAGCTGCAGGGTCGCTCCATCCTCCATACCATCCGAAGGTGATAGAGTGTTTGGTCTTCTTCCAGTCACGCAGAGCCTTATAATAAGTCTCTGTCTTCGCTATTTCGGTGTTGTTATAGCGTGTCATTTGTTTGGCCTCGGGTTCAGTCCAGTCGCTGCAAGAGGCGAAAGCCATAGCGAGAGCGGCTGTGAGGCAGTAGAATATCTTTCTCATAATTTGATTACGTTGTTAGGTTTTTACTTCTTTTTTGCCCAAAACAAATCGGTAGCCTCATTGTCCGGACCACCCAGCTGCTGTACAGCCTTGTCGTAGTTCTCGCGGTTAAGGTCGCGCTCTGTGTACGGGTAACGCAGACGACGCATTCCACGCTGCATATCAGTGATTACTGACTGGTTCATGTTGCTGATAGCTGGTGCAAGTTCCGGATATCCCGTGCGACGATATTCAGCCCAAGCCTCCAGTCCAAGTGGGAAGTTGGCAATCCACTTCTGTGTGATGATACGCTCCAGATTCTGCTGGCTGTTGTCTGCATCCCACTTAACCTTCACCTTAGTCTGTCGGTTGTAATTGTATTTTGAACCGCGCGGATCGTTTGCATGACCTTCGGGGGTATGCGTGTCGTCAACTATATACGCCTCTATTGTCGTAGCATCTACTCCATACTGCTCCATCGACAAACGTATGCCACGCTCGTAAAATTCCTGAGCTGATCCGCCCATGTTCCATCCCTTCAGCGCACCCTCTGCACGCAGGAAACAAACTTCCGCAGCCAGACACACCGGCATCTTTGTCGATGCAGTAGCATTAATTTGTGAGTAGCCGCTCACCAAAGCCTTGTCAAATCCTGCCTCACCGCTACGCATACCAATGTAGCGTGTTGCGTCAAAAGATGACTTGGTGAAGTAAGACTCCATACGCGGATCGTTGTAACCCTGCATATAGTCGACGATAGATGAGCTTATACGCAAGTCGCCCCAGCTTGCTGAAGCCAGCTGATAAGGGTTGCCCTGAACACCTGGATCCACAAGAGCATTCTGGCTGTTGTTTTCAATCAGTCCGGCAGGGCTCTCGCATACTTCCTCAGCAGCCTGGCGGTCGTCTGTACGAATAGCAGCGCGCAGAGCAAGCGAGTTTGCAAGACGTGCCCACATCGCATAATCTCCTTGATAAATAGGATCAGCGTTACCAAGCGGACGGCTGGCAGGATAAGCCACTGAGTACTGATAGAGTATCGTAGCAGACTGACGTAGATCTGCAATAATGTTCTTGTATGTTTCCTCTGGTGTATCGTAGCCAGTGCGGAAAGAGTTATTGGCCACCGAGCTGTACGGAATACCACCATAGCAGTCGGCTACACGCATCAGGGCTGAAGCCTTGAGCAGCAAAGCCATAGCATAGTAGTGACCTGCCTTGTTTGTAGTCTTCTCTACGTCAAAGATGTTCACGAGGTTTTCGTATGTGGTATTGAACGGAATAGCATTCCATCCATCCGACGCATTGTATGTGTCGAAATTCTGTCCGCCCCAACGGTTTGAACATGTCATGTATCCACCGAGTGCACCCACCATCTGGTCAATCATCTGCGAGTTGTTCTGCTGTACATACATCACCGGTTCAATCATTGCCGGCAGCAGTACTGACGGGTCGGCCTTATATATAGCGTATGGGTCGGAGTTGTATTTCTCGAAATTGTCTGTACATGCCGTCAGAGCCGAAGCGCCGAGAACAACAGACAATACCACCTTATTTATATGTTTCATTGTAGTGTTCGTTTTTTAGAATTGTAATTTCACGTTGAATCCGAAGTTTCTCGTTGAGGGCTGCATGAAGTAGTCCACACCCTGATAATATGTGCTGCTTGTGGCTCCTGAGAGTTCGGGGTCGAACGGTGCCTTGCAGTAAATCATCCAAAGGTTGCGTGCCACAAATCCTACAGAAGCGCGCATCTTGCCACCGAACCAGCGCTTAGGCAGGTCGTACGACAGACTCAGTTCCTGCAAACGTACGTTGGTAGCGCTGTACAGATAGTAGGCTCCATATCCGCCTTCAGCCGATGAAATGGTCTGATAGTAGTTCTGCGCTGGTACAGTACCATTGTTAATAGCTATACCACCAGCGTCGCGAGCGTCAGCAGTAGCCTGCGATGCTCCATAGTAGTCGAGAATACCCTGTGTTGCCGAATAGCAAAGTCCGCCTACACGTGCTGTGAGTACGAATCCGAGCGACAATCCGTCATATTTGATAGTGTTGCTCCATCCCAAGTTGTACTTAGGTGCCAGACTGCCTGCCTTGCGTGGCTCTGTTTCCATTATTGAGAGGTTGCCGTTCTTGTCAAGGAGTATCGCACCGTTGTTGTCGCGTGCCAGTTCGTGCTTGATGTATATATCGCTCATCGAGCCGCCCTCGTACAGTATTACCTGAGGAGCTACCGAGCTTGCGCCGAGATAGTCCTTCTGTATTTCGGGGATACCCTTGTTGTTGCGGCTGTCGGGCGACAACTGCTTGATACGGTTCTGGTTGATGGTGTATGTCAGGTTCGACTGTACGCCCAGCTTGCCCCACTGGTTGTTATATCCAACAGCCAGCTCTATACCCTGGTTCTGGATATTACCAGTCTGCTCAATCTTGCGATTGTAGAGCGAACTTGAGCTTGATGCAGCATAGATAGTCTGATGATAAGTGTTCGAACGATAGAGAGTGAGGTCGAAGTTTATAGTGTTGTTGAGGAACTTGGCGTTCAAACCGAGCTCCCACGACTTAGTGTCCTCAGGCTTCATATTGTCGAGCGGAGCCGTGTTAGGTTTCTGCCACTGGTGGGTCTGGTTGTTGTATGTGTAGCTCGGGTTAGAGAGGAAGCGACTGAATGCAGATGCCACCTTCGAGTACGAAGCACGCACCTTGAGGAAGTCGATGCCCTTCGGCATCTTCACCATGTTCGAAACCACAGCCGACATACCTACCGACGGGTAGAAGAACGATGACTGATTAGAGAATGCCAACTGCGATGCCCAGTCGTTACGTCCTGTCATTGTAAGGTAGAGCATGCTCTTGTAGCCTAATTCGAGCGAAGCGAAAATCGACTGTGTCTGGTCGTGCCATCCACTCTGTATTGGCTTATACTTGCTCTCATAGTTGATATTGTTCATTGCAAAGTGGTTGGTGAGCAGGAGGTTGCCGGCACCGCCAGCCGCCTCAAAACGCTGGTCGTTGATAGAAGCACCGATATTGGCAGCTACCGAGTAGTCGTTGAACAATGTCTTGTTAATGTTGAGCATGATATCGCCGTATACCGACTTGTCGTGCTGAGTCTGATCCTCATATCCACCGTTCGAGTCGCAGAATGTAGTGAGGGTCGATGCATACATCTTGTTACGTATGCGAT
This sequence comes from Leyella stercorea, assembly GCF_021531655.1. The sequence continues at coordinate 100,790 of NZ_JADYUF010000004.1, forward strand.
ATTCTGAGTTATCCACACGTACACGTCCGGTCACATTCATCCAGTCGAAGATGTTGTACTTCACCGATGCGTTGAACATATAGCGTGTCTTGTCTGTAGTGCGGTTCATGCGCTTCTGTATCCAGTACGGGTTCTGCAGCGAATGTGCACCCTCACCGTATGGCCAGTATTGTGTATTGTATCCCAGCACCGGATCCCAACGCTCAAAGTTGCGCACTTCGTCAAAATTGTCGCTGCGTGGGAACAGATACAGTGCGGGCAACGGGTTGTAGTACTTACCCTGCGAAACCATGTTCTGGTCTTTCTGCAGGATATAGCTTGCACCGAAGTCGATTACAAGTTTGTCGTCGAGCAACGATGTAGTGTTGCGTGCTGTGAAGTTGTAACGGTCGTACTTGTTGCCTACAATAATACCCTGTGTATTTGTAGTAGAAGCCGAAATGTATGTCTGGTTTTTGCTGTTGCCGGTAGAAAGTGCTACCGAGTTGATAATGCTCGAACCAGTATTGAAGAATTTGGCAGGATCGAAGTCGCTGTTCACCTCAGCGCCCCAGTTCATCAGTCCTGTGCTTGTGCCATATTTGCTCTGTGTCTCTGGCAGCATAGTAGCTTTAGAGAACATAGTGCTGTTTGATACGGTCACAGTAGTGCGGTCTTTGGCTCCACGCTTGGTGTTGATAATAACAGCACCGTTGGCAGCGTCACTACCATAAAGGGCGGCAGCCGACGGACCCGTAAGCATATTTATTGATTCAATGTCTTCAGGGTTGATATCGGCCGAACTTTCAGAACCCGTCTGTTGAGCATAAGAACCACCAGTACCGCCAAACGAGTGGTTATACATAGGTATACCATCAATTACGTACAACACGTTGTTGTCTTTTTCGATTGACTTAGCACCACGCATAACTACGCGCACACTACCACCGGCACCCGACGCACCGCTGTTAATCTGCACACCTGCAACCTTACCAACGAGCGAGTTGGCAAAGTTGGCATCCTTTACGTTGTTGAGTTCGTCGCCCTTGAGCTGTTGCACATTGTACGAAAGGGCTTTCTGTTCGCGCTTGATACCGAGAGCGGTCACCACAACGTCGCCCAGAAGCTTTGAGTCCTCCTGCAATACTACGTTCATGTTCTCGCCAGCCTTCAGTGTCTGGTTCTTGTAGCCGATGTACGACACCACGATATGGCGTCCGGCGGTACCCTCAAACGAGAAATTACCGTCCATATCGGTCACTGTTCCTTCGTTGCCCGTACCCTCGGTGCGTACACTCACGCCGATAAGAGGCATGCCGTCCTTGTCGAGCACGCGTCCCTGAATGCGCTGTTTCTTGCCGTTTTGCTGTTTTGCTCCATTGGTGCGCTGCTTCTCTGTAGCACCAGCGGGAACGATGATGATTTGGTCGCCCTTTATCTGGTAGCTGAATCCGCTACCACTAAGCACTCTTTGCAGTGCCTCGTCAACCGTTGCGTTATGCAGGTTGACGTTGATACCTGGCTTTTTGTTCAACTGGGTATGGTTGTACTCTGCAAACATACCTGTCTGTTTCTCGATTTGCTTGAGAGCTTCCACAATGGTCGTGTTGCTCTTCTTGATTGTGACACGTGCTCGGCTTTGTGCCATTGCTGCTGTCTGCGAAGCCAGCAGCAGCGCCGAGAAGCACATAGTCCTTAAGACCATGGCCACTGTTCGTTGTCTTTTACTCATTGTTAGTAATATTAGTTTATATATAGGTTTAATTCTATCGTAAATTTTTAGGCAGGGGTAAATATAGGGGTGTAAATTAGTCTTTCATTAAATCAGAGTATGTCTCACGACATTACTTGTTGTAGAAGTAGCAGTTGTCGCCATCTATTCGATAGGCGTGCTTGCCCGTGACGCGTACTATCACGTCCATAACGTCCTTTATCGGAGCGTTGTCGGGGAAGTGCAGGGTGTATCGGTCGTTGCCGATGCGGTGCATACTATAGTGGAACGAGTATGGATATTTGCGCTCAAGTATGGAGAATATCTGTGCCAGCGTCTTCTCCTTAAGCACCACTTCGCCGCGTTGCCATGCCGTGATGTCGGCTATATTGGGTGTCATAACCTCATACTTGTGGGTGTCGCGATTGTATGCTATCATCTCGCCCGGCTGTAAGATCACACTGCTGTGCATATCGTTGCAGTCTACCTTGACACTACCTTCTATCAGTGTCGACTCCACATTATGGTCGTCGGGATAAGCCGACACGTTAAACTCGGTGCCGAGTGCGGTCACCTGCATATCGTTGGTCTTGACTATAAACGGATGCTTCTTGTCGTGAGCCACCTTGAAGCTTGCCTCACCCATCAGGTATACGCTACGTGTGTGGCCGTCGAAGCGGTTGGGATAGAGCAACGCACTGCATGAGTTGAGCTTCACTACGGTGCCGTCGGGCAACACCATCTGTCGGGTCTGGGCTACGGGGGTGTGGCTTTGCAGAAGGTCGGAGCCTTGCGTGTCGGCATTGTAAAGCATATAGCCCAACATTCCTATCACAATGACAAACACTACTGCTGCCGACTGCCAGAACCGCAACCAGCGCACCGCCTTGATGCGGCGACGGTCGGTGTCGGCAAGCAGACTGACCGTTTCTTTGTTAGGTCGACTGATACCAACATTGACACACAATCGGGCGTAAGCATCGTCAGTCTGCTTTTGGTTGATATTGGCAGAGGTGAATGCCGTCTCGTCCCAAAGCTGCTCCATTGCAGCATCCTTTTCTTCACGGTGTTTGTCATCAGCCAACCACTTATGGAAATGGTTGGTGGCAGAGCTGCCAAAGTCGCCGTGGGCGAAGAGGCGCATTATGCTATTTATATATTTATGTGTACCGTTTGTCTCTGTCATACATATATAACACACATGTAGGACAAGGACTACTTAAGGAAAAAATAAAAAAAATGTGTTTTTCTTGATTTTTTATGTTTTTGCCGCTGATTGCTTATATTCCGGCGAGCAAAACGAAGAGCAGCATAGTCTTCTTAAGCTCTTTCAATGCGAGATATATCTGATGTTCTACGGTGCGCACCGACAGCTGCAATTGCTCGGCTATCTCGGCATTGGACAATCCATGCATACGACTCATCTCAAATATCTGACGGCGGCGTTCGGGCATACGGTCGAGCGTAAGGCGCATCAGCAGCAATGCCTCTTCGTAATACAGCGGATCGTCTGCGCCCAGTTCGGATGGCAGGGTTGCGTCTGCGTTGTCGTCACACTCTACCCCCCCAATTTCGTGTATTTTGCGATAGCGGATTACGTTGAGTACATGATTGCGAGTCATCACGAAGACATAGCTGTCCACATTGTCCTCGCTCCACTTCTCTGGCATAAGCCACAGCTTAGCGAAGACATTCTGTGCCACATCTTCTGCCTCGTCCTCACGCTTCAATAGCTGCATGGCAAACAGCTTCACACGCGGATAGAGTCTGCTGAAAAGACGCTCAAAATCATTCATACGCTTCTGATAATTGTTATTTCGACTCGCAAAGTTATAAATAAAAAACGAATAAACAAAAATCCCCGCACTATAGGCACCAAAAAAAGGTCTGTCTCCCGATAACAGGAAACAGACCTTTTTTATTTAGTCTTTATCTTCGTCTGAAAGATTAGAGCTGGGGACCAGCAGCTACGAGAGCCTTACCAGCCTCGTTGTTTGTGTACTTAGCGAAGTTCTTGATGAAGCGAGCAGCGAGGTCCTTAGCCTTCTCCTCCCACTGAGAAGCCTCAGCGTAAGTGTCGCGCGGATCAAGAATCTCAGTAGCTACACCAGGAAGTTCTGTCGGAACCTTGAAGTCGAACATCGGGATCTGCTTTGTAGGAGCCTTGTCGATGTCGCCGCTCAAGATAGCGTCGATGATACCACGTGTGTCGCGGATAGAGATACGCTTGCCAGTACCGTTCCAACCAGTGTTAACGAGGTAAGCCTTAGCGTTGTTCTTCTCCATCTTCTTAACGAGCTCCTGAGCGTACTTTGTCGGGTGCAACTCGAGGAAAGCCTGGCCGAAGCAAGCTGAGAAAGTAGGAGTCGGCTCTGTGATGCCGCGCTCTGTACCTGCCAACTTAGCTGTGAAGCCTGAGAGGAAGTAGTACTGAGTCTGCTCCGGAGTCAGGATAGATACTGGAGGCAGTACACCGAATGCGTCAGCTGAGAGGAAGATAACCTGCTTAGCAGCTGGTGCAGAAGAACCCGGCTTGATGTTGTTGATGTGGTAGATCGGGTAAGAAACACGTGTGTTCTCTGTAACGCTCTTGTCAGCGAAGTCGATCTTGCCATTAGCGTCAACAGTTACGTTCTCGAGAAGAGCGTCGCGACGGATAGCGTTGTAGATATCGGGCTCAGACTCCTTGTCGAGGTTGATAACCTTAGCATAGCAGCCACCCTCGAAGTTGAACACGCCGTTGTCGTCCCATCCGTGCTCGTCGTCGCCGATGAGGAGACGCTTCGGGTCGGTAGAAAGAGTGGTCTTACCTGTACCAGAGAGGCCGAAGAAGATAGCTGTGTTCTCACCGTTCTTGTCGCAGTTAGCAGAGCAGTGCATAGAAGCCATGCCCTTGAGCGGGAGGAAGTAGTTCATCATTGAGAACATACCCTTCTTCATCTCACCACCGTACCATGTGTTGATGATAACCTGCTCCTTAGAAGTTACGTTGAAAGCAACGCAAGTCTCTGAGTGCAGACCGAGCTCCTTGTAGTTCTCTACCTTAGCCTTAGATGCGTTGTAAACAACGAAGTCAGGCTCGAAAGACTCAAGCTCCTCAGCTGTAGGACGGATGAACATGTTTGTTACGAAGTGAGCCTGCCAAGCAACCTCAACGATGAAACGAACAGCCATACGTGTATCCTTGTTAGCTCCGCAGAAACCGTCTACTACATAGAGGTTCTTGTTGCAAAGCTCCTTCTTGGCGATATCCTTAACCGTTGCCCAAACCTCTTCAGACATCGGGTGATTGTCATTCTTATATTCCTCTGTTGTCCACCATACAGTGTCCTTAGAGTTCTCGTCCATTACGATGTACTTGTCCTTAGGTGAACGACCGGTGTAGATACCTGTCATTACATTGACAGCACCGAGTTCAGTCTGCTGACCTACCTCGAAACCTTCGAGACCAGCCTTTGTTTCCTCTTCGAACAACTTCTCATAAGACGGATTGTGAGCGATTACTGTAGAACCAGTAATTCCGTACTGTGTCAAATCTAACTTTGCCATTTTTGAAAAATATTATTTAGATGTGAATATAGAATCAACTTCCATGGCCTGACTCCACTATTGCCTGATCGGGGCCGTTGCTTCTGTGCAGGCGACTTTCATTGTCCTTTATATAAATAGGTGTAAATCGTTGCGGGGGATTTGGCCGCTCTTATATTTACATCGGCAAAGTTATGAAAAAACTATAAGATAACAATATTTATCGGTGACAAAATTTGCGCGTGTTCAATATTTTTTTTGTTAAAATTTCGCAAAACCGAACATGTACTCATATATTGCCATTTGCAGTTTACAATTTGGTAATTTATTGGGCATCATCAGGAGGCTATGGCATCCTCGCCGTAGCCTGTACTGTTGGTATATACGTTCTTATTGTTATTTTTTCACACCATTGTTTGCTCAGGTTATGACGGGGACGCCATAACTTCCTACAGTTAGAGCCACTATTTGTTAAAGAAATAGAAATGTAATATGCTGTGTGCGGTCAGCAAAGACTATATTTGCGGAGATACAGGATTTTATTAGTACTTTTGTAAGAATTTAAAAACAAACGAACTATATGAAAATCATCGATTTCAGCAAGAGCAACTCTATTATTAATAAGTATATGGCGGAGATGCGCGACAAGGACTATCAGAAAAACCGTCTGCTGTTCCGCAACAACATCATGCGTGTAGGCGAACTTATCGCTTACGAGCTGAGCAAGACGTTCGACTATGAGGAGCGCGACATACAGACTCCGCTTGGCGTTGCCAAGGTGAATGTGCCTACCGACAAGCTGGTGCTCGGCACCATTTTCCGTGCAGGTCTGCCTTTCCACCAGGGCTTCCTCAACATCTTCGACCACGCCGGCAATGCCTTCGTTTCGGCATTCCGCGAGTATGAGGACGAGGCTCACACCAAGGTTGGCATCCATGTGGAGTATCTTGCCACTCCCGACCTCAACGACGCCACTCTGCTCATAGTCGACCCGATGCTTGCCACTGGCGGCTCTATGGAGTTGGGCTACAAAGCTCTGCTCACCAAAGGCACTCCCAAGAAGGTGCATGTGGTTTGCGTAATGGCAGCGCCCGAAGGCATTGAGCACATACGCAAGACATTCCCCGACGACACTACCATATGGTGTGCTGCCGTAGACGAGGGTCTCAACGAGCACAAGTACATCGTACCGGGCTTCGGCGATGCCGGCGACCTGTGCTACGGAGGAAAGATTTAATAGACAAAAGATTTCAAGGCGCAATAGTTTAAGGTAGGTTCTATTAATTGATTAATTCAAGTGGAAGCCGTTCCGCCAGACTCAATCTTTCGGAATCAGTAGCT
>NZ_JADYUF010000050.1 GCF_021531655.1 Leyella stercorea
GTCATATGCCTTGTATGAAGTTTCTGTCCGTTAGGTCAGATGTTTGCCGCCGGCTTCTTTCAGATTCCAACTCGCGGTGGACACCCTTGCTATTGGCTATACAATTCCCGCTATTAGGGCTTGTTAGGGACTTGCACCCATTAGAATAAGCTCATGCCGAGCATACTGAAAATACACCATCACAGCCTTTTGGGGTGTGATGGTGTAATTAGATTACTTCCAGTAGGAACCGTCGTATTCTTCCTCCTAGTCCATCATTTCTGGATAGTCTATATATTCATCGTCATTGCGGATGAGAAGGGTGCTTGCGGCGAGTATCTGGCTCTCAACAGCAATTTCGATAACAGTGATAACCGGTGTTTGATATGTCTTCTTCATATTTTCTTTTACTTTAAATTATATATCGTATATATGTATACCTTTCACTAAGGACCTTATCGGTACGCATTACTTAAGCACAACCTTCTTGCCGTTGTGGATGAACACGCCATGCTGTGGACGCTGCACCTTAACACCCTGGAGGTTGTAGTAGGCATCATCCTTTACAACTGGGTTGTTGGTGATGCCGTCGATTGCGGTAGCGGTGTTGTCAACGTAGACGCGCAATTGGCTCGCGCTTACATTGTTACGACCACCATCAATATACAAGTAGCTCTTGCCAGGAAGTACCCAACCATCGTTTTTCGACTTCACGAATTCGCCATTATACAAGAAGTAGTCCTTGTCGCGGCCTGTAGACCAAAGAGCATCAACACAACCAATAAGCTGGTTGTCTACTGCGTCAAGTTTGGCTTCATTCGAAGCAAGGATAGGCAATGTGTAGGTATTGCCTGCTTCGCCCTTAAGGATAAGACCAGTATGTGCCTTCACTCTCTTAACCTGTGTAAGGGCAACCGCATCATTTGCCTTGTCGTACTTAGCGGTATAAGCTGTCAAACCCTTAACGCCTGAGAAGTCAAGATTGTATGCACTGGTGAATGTTGTCCACTCCTTGTCGGGGGTAATGGAGAAGTTGGAGTCAAAGTTCGTGGTGTTACAAGTATTAAGTCCCTTGAAAGTCTCAAGATAATTTGGCACTACATGCACTGTTGGATTATTTTGGAAAGGAGAACCATAACGTTCTGCATTTGGTTCCTTATCAGATGTAATGTAAACATCTTTAAGGTTATCACATTTAGCAAATGCAGAAACTGCCAAATAGCACTCAAGACCATTTACTACGACAGTTGTTAAGTTGGCATTTTCACTAAATGCTCCTTGCTCAATAGCATTACAGTTTGTTGGTATTACAACATTTTCGAGCTTTGCTTTCTGGAATGCATAATCGCCAATCTTCTGCAAAGAAGATGGAAACGTTATAGAAGCAATGGGTGTAGAGATAAAAGCATTGTTGCCTATATCAGTCAAATCTTTTGGCAACTTGACATCACTAAGGTTTTCACATATAAAGAAACAGCCATTAGGGAGACTTGTTATCTGTGTATTCGACAAGTCAACCGTATTTAATTTGGTATTTTCAAACGCATACTCACCAATACTGTTCAATGTATTAGGGAATGTAACTGCAGCTAAAGGACAGTTCTTAAACACATGATGTCCCAATGTTGTATAACTATCATTAAATGTTACGTTAGATAGAGAGGTACAACCTTCGAACACATTGTTGTGTATCCCCACAACAGTTGAAGGCATAACTATATTATTAAGAGAGGTGCAACCATTAAAGGCATTATCCCAAAAGTTCTCAAGTTTATTAGGCAGCTTTATAGAAGTCAAAGATTTATTATTATAGAACACACCATCCTTCATAATGGTTACATTGGTATTCGACAAATCAACCGACTCTAAGGCTGTACTCTCAAAACACCACTCATTTATATCGGTCAAACCAGCCGGTACATTATTGATGGTCTTAAGGCTTGAGCAATTTTTAAAGGCATGGTCGCCAATCCATTTTATTTGCGAGCCTTCCTCAAAAGTAATGCCTGTTATATTGGTATTTTCACTGAAACCTTTCTTCTGGTCGGTTGCCTCAGAAGAATAATTCCCTAATCCACATACAGCTGTTACGGTATGTTTGCCGCCATTAATATATACTTCTTTCTTGAATGTAATATCACCCTTTGCACCGTCATCACCGATAACGATACATTGACCATCCTTCATCAAGCCATATTTTACACCATCTATGGTTTCGTAGGACTGGGCAAAGGCATTAAGTCCACCAAACAGGGACATCAATGTCAAAGTAAAGTAAACTCTCTTCATAATAAGATGCTTTTAAAGATTTATTTTTTAGTTATCTACAATTTATTATTTGGATCTATTTAGTAATACCATTAACATGTTTTTCACTGCAAGCGTTTACACTAAACGCTTGCAGTGAAAATCATTATAGAGCCTTAAGCGAAACGGCAAAGCCGCCGCCACGTGCCTCATCCACCTTTATGGTCTGTCCACGCTTAACGGTTTGACGGGTTATGACGTATGCCTTAGGGTTCTTCTCGTAGTCGGCATCGGGCGCATCCTTGTATATAGTGCACTCGTAACGGCGACCCGGGTCGAGGAAGTCGAGCTTTACAACGGCACGGTGTCCGTTCTCATCACACTTGCCGCCAACAAACCAGTTGTCCGTACCCTTGGCCTTGCGTGCCACTGTGATATAGTCGCCAGGCTCTGCCTCGATGTATCGTGAGTCGTCCCAATCTACCGCCACGTCGCGTATAAACTGGAAAGCATCGTCGTACTTGGCATAGTTCTCGGGCAGGTCGGCAGCCATTTGCAACGGCGAGTACATCACAAGATACAGCGCAAGCTGTCCGCAAAGCGTTGTGTGTACATACGATTTGGACCCTTCCTTCCATGTTCCGATCTGCGTCTCAAGTATGCCCGGGGTATAATCCATTGGTCCGCCCTGCAAACGTGTGAACGGCAGGATAACCGTATGGTCGGGATTATTGCCCGCGAATTTCTCGTACTCGGTACCTCTTGCCGACTCGTTGCCTACCAAGTTGGGCCATGTGCGGCACAAACCGGTGGGACGTGTAGCCTCATGCGCGTTCACCATAATATGATGTTTGGCAGCCTCGGTTACGCAGTAGAGGTAGTGGTTGTTCATTATCTGCGAGTAGTGGTGCTCGCCTCGTGGAATGATGTTGCCCACATAGCCGCTCTTTACGGCGTCGTAGCCGTAGCGGTTCATAAGCTTATAGGCTGGCTCGAGGTAGCGCTCGTAGTTCATAACCGACCCCGACGTCTCGTGGTGCATCATCAGCTTCACGCCCTTAGAGTGGGCATAGTCGTTGAGAGCCTTGATGTCGAAGTCGGGATAAGGTGTCTGGAAGTCGAACACATGAAACTTTGAGTGTCCGAACCAGTCTTCCCAACCTTCGTTCCAACCCTCAACCAGCACCTCGTCGAGTCCGTTCTTGGCGGCAAAGTCGATGTACTGGCGCACACGCTCGTTGGTGGCACCATGTCTGCCGTTAGGCTTAACCTTGGTATAGTCGGTCTCGCCGAGCACCACGGATGGCAGCTCGTCGGTGTACGACCACGACTTATTGTCGCAAATCATCTCCCACCACACGCCGCAATACTTCACGGGGTGTATCCACGAGGTGTCTTCTATCTTGCAAGGCTCGTTGAGGTTGAGCGTAAGCTTGCACGAGAGCATGTCTCGGGCATCGTCGCTTACAAGCACCGTGCGCCACGGCGAGGTGCGCGGTGTCTGCATATATCCCTTGAAACCCTGGCTGTCGGGGGTGAGCCACGACTCGAACACCATATTCTTATCGTCCAGATTGAGGTGCATTGTGGGATAGTCCACACACGCTGCCTCATGCAAGTTGATGTAAAGACCGTCGTCGGTCTTCATCTGCAGCGATGTCTGCACACCCGTTTCGGAGAACTGTGTCTGCGACGCATTGTCCGAGATAGACGACCGGAAGAGCTTGCGTATCTCCGAGAGACGCGATGTAACGGTGCTGTACTCCTGCGTGTCATAGTCGCCGGGCAACCACCAAGCCTTGTGGTCGCCGGTAAGCGCAAACTGTGTATGCTCCTCCTTTACAAGGAAGTAGGCATTGGTTTGCTGCGGAAACTCGTAGCGCAGACCCATACCATAATCGTATACACGGAAGCGGAGGTTCATCAAGCGGCCTGTACGGTCTTGCTTAAGGGCAACAAACAGCTCGTTATAGTTGTTGCGTATGTCCTTGGTCTCGCCCCACACGGGCTGCCATGTCTCGTCAAACGTGCTCGTTTGTGTTGTCTGCACGCTGAATCCGTCCATCAGGTTGTCGGCAGCAATAAGTTCGTAGCCAAGGGTAGACGGCTTAATAACCGTCTTACCCTTGTACGTCAAGCTGTACTGTGGCTGCCCCGAAGGCGTAAGCTCCACATGCAGCTTTACCTTGCCGCCAGGTGATTGGCAGTCGAAGGCAAAGCCGGTGGCTACAGCCAACAACGAAATTATCAACAAAAGAAACCTTCTCATTATATCTGTCTTATTTTATTTACTCCGATTTTGTGGCAGTCATAGTCATGTTCTTAACGTCAAGTGTAATGGTGTAAGTGCCTGCCTCGGCTGCCGAAACTTTCCACTTGTAGTCGCGAGTGTCGGGGTACTTAACGAGCATGCAGGCTGAATGAGACAGACCCACACCGGGCTCGGTAGGCATAATATAGTCGCATTCAAAGCCGTTGTTGATGCTGAGCGGGAACTTCATCTCGCCTTCCTTAAGGGCGATTGTTGCGGTGTAGGTGTTGTCGTCTACCTTGTCAAACTTAACCGAGTTTGGGATGGACCAACCATTAGGTGTGGCATCGCCAACGGCGTAGACGTCGTTGAAATGATACTGAGCCTCGCCTCCAGGCACAACCACAACGTCGTCGCCTGTTACCTCTTCCCAGTTGGTTATGCCTGCTCCCTCTATCTTAACGCCGGTAGCTGTGAACGTAACGTTGTACACATACTTCTTGCCCGGCTCAAACTTAACGTCGGCAGAGATGGCTGCCTTGTACACCTTACCGTTGTGCTCGAACTCGATGTTGCGTGTTGCGGCATCGTTGCCATCAATGTTAGGCAGCACGATAGCCTCAACATAGCGGTAACTCGAACCGTCTGCCGAGCGCATCTCCACCTCCTTCTTGGTGTCGCCAGACACCATACTAAGCTCGTCGGCAAAGGCGCTGTACGACACCTTGGTGTACATACCCTTGAGGTAAGCCTTGAGGTCGGACAGCGAAGAGCCGTCCTCGGCAGTGGCCTTCATAAATATCTTTGTAAGCTTATGCTTGAAGTTGAGCACAGCCTGTGGCGCATCGGCGCTCACACCCGCTGCCTTTGCACCAAGAAGGTCTATGAGAGCCTGGTTGTCCTGCTTCTGCACATCAAGCTCCACCACGCCAGCTGCAGCTGTAGTGCTGTACGGATAGTAAGCCACAACGTCCACCTTGCTGCCGTCGTCGGGCAGGCTGGCAGCCTTTTCAGCAGGTGCAAAGTTGGCATTTGCCGCACTGCCTTCTGTCAGGGTGTTGCGGTAGGCAAGGTTGTCGGCGGCATCAATGTCGGTTGTACCAGCCTTAAGGGTGTATATACCAATCTGGTCGCCGGCGTTCCACTGGTCGTCAAAGGCACGTGTCTGCGGCAAGGCGATGTTGGCAACAACCTGCAACTGGGCGTTCTTGGTATCGTTGCCGTTTACTTCTTCATTGCTGCAAGAGGCAAGGGTCATAGCTCCTGCCATTGCAAAAAGCATAAATGATGACTTGTTCATAATCTGTATTTTTAGTTATTTTTGTTCTGTTATTGTTTTGGTGTATCTCTATAAGAGATTTGTCGGTGTGCGTTTAGGGCTTATTGGCATACGTAAGGAGTGATAACGCCCATGTCAACAATGGTCCAGTTGGTTACAGATGGGTTCAATCCGTCCACACTTACCTTGCCTCCAATGTCAATGGTAGAGTGAGAGCCGTCGTTGAAGTTGGCTACAAAGCTGCCTATCGACGTCTCAAGACGCTGCTGTGTACCGTCCGATAGGAACAGCACAAACTGCACGGTTACATCCTTGCTGAGGTCGAGCGCAAAGACATTGAAGGATGCCGTTATTGTTCCTGTCGTGGCATTGACACTGAAGTCGGACACAGCCTCAACCGCAGTAGACGCAATGGATGTGTACATATTGTATGTTGCCATTGCTTTGGAAAGGATGGCGTAGCCTCCCTGCACCACTGCGCTGCCGTCGGTAGACGTAACTTTGGCCTTAAGCGACACATTGAGCTGTCGTGTTGCCTGCTGCATGGGCAGCGTCAGACTTGTCTTGTCGCCCGTAAGCGATGTTACAGTCTGCGCTGCACAGTAGAAGGTGGAGGGTGTTCCGCTTATTGCTTCGGCATTGCCTGTGCTGTGCGAGGCTGCCTTAACCGTGGCTATGCCGTCGTTTACGTCAACCCCCAACACCGGGACGTATGCCAAGAACGTATAGTCGCGGTTCGACTTAAGCTCCATCTGATATGTGTCCGACGCTACGTTGTAGTTGTCGCCGTTGACAGAGAGCACGTACTGCTGTGGCCGTTGCTGTGCATCTATGCCGCTCCAGTCGGTGTGTATGTCCACCAATGTGCGTGGCAGCACTATCGGGTCGGGCAGTTCGTCGCCACATGATGCCATGCTTAGGAGCGTGGTGCAGAGCACGGTGCCTAATGCTAAGGTTTTAAGGTTATGGTTCATATCCTTGGAGTGTATTGTTAATTTGTTCTACTTTCTGTTTATAAGCCTTGGCTTTAGCTTGCCGGCCGAAGGCTTAGTTTATACGGCGAGGCAGAGCCTTCATGCCCTTGACATCCGCCTTGGATGCCTTGACGATGCTAATGGCAAATCCGCCACCCGACGCAGAGGTTATATCCACTACCGACTTGGCGTCTACCACACCTTTCTTTATTATGTATGCCTGCGGATTGGTGTCCCAGTTGGCATCCTTTGCGTCTGCATATACGGTAGCGATGTACTGTGTGTGCGGTTCGAGGAAGTTGAGTTTGAGCACAGAGCGGTGTCCGTTCTCGTCCACTGTAGAGCCTACATACCAGTCGCCGGTATGCTTTGCACAGCGTGCCACGGTGATATAGTCGCCTGGCTCAGCCTCAAGATATTGCGAGTGGTCCCAGTCTACGGGCACCTGCTTTATAAACTCGAAGGCATCGGCAAACCTCTCGTACGATTCGGGCACATCCGCCACCATCTGCATAGGCGAGTACATGGTTAGGTACAGAGCCAGCTGTCGGCACAGCGTGGTGCGTGCCTTGCCGTGGTTGCTGCCCTTATAGTAGCTCAGGTCGGTCTGGAAGATACCGGGGGTGTAATCCATCGGACCTCCCATTAGGCGTGTGAAGGGCAGAATGGTGGTATGGTCGACGGGGTTTCCGCCCATTGCCTCAAACTCGGTACCGCGTGCCGACTCCTGCGCCAACCAGTTGGGCCAAGTGCGGCAAAGACCTGTTGGACGTACCGCCTCGTGCGAATCGACCATCACCTTATAGTCGGCGGCACGCTCTGCCACGTGCAGATAGTGGTTTACCATCCACTGCGACGAGTGGTTTTCCGACCTTGGTATCACCTGTCCACAATATCCTGTCTTTACGGCGTGATAGCCATTGTCTACCATAAACTGCAGAGCGCGGTCGAGCTGTACATCATAGTCGGCTGCATTGGCAGCCGTCTCGTGGTGCATGACAAGCTGCACGCCCTTTGAGGCGGCATACTTGTGAAGCCCGTCCACATCAAAGTCGGGGTAAGCGCGGTCGAACCTGAACTGCCTGTTGCGCAAGTAGGCTTCCCAGTCTTCCCATCCTTCGTTCCATCCCTCAACCAGCACTCCCTCTATGCCATGCTTTGCGGCAAAGTCGATGTAGCGCTTAACGTTGGCAGTATTGGCTGCGTGGTGTCCGTGCGGCTTAAGCTTGGTATAGTCGGTTATGCCCGGTTTGGCAAATGGGGCGTCGGCATAGCTCCACGAGCCTCCCGAGCCGTTGAACATCTCCCACCATACACCGACAAACTTCATCGGCTTAATCCACGACGTGTCGGCTATCTTGCACGGCTCGTTGAGGTTAAGTATGAGCCTTGAGGCGAGTATGTCGCGTGCGTCGTCGCTCACAATAACGGTTCGCCAAGGCGATGTGCAGAGGGGCAAGAGGTAGCCCTTGTCGCCCTGCTTGTCGGGAACGAGATTGGATGTAAGCACCAAGTTGCGGTCGTCGAGGTCGAGTTCCATACAGGCATAGTCTACAAGTGCCGCCTCGTGGATGTTGATGTACAGTCCGTTGCCCTTCAGCATGAGCGGTGTCTGCACCACGAGGTCGCCCTCTGCCTTGCCTTCGTAGCCCTTGTGGGCAAGCGATTGTTTCGTGAACTCGGTGCGTAGCTGCGACAAACGTGCCGTTGTATACGTGAACTCCTGCGTGTCGTAGTCGCCAGGCAGTGCAAAGGCGGTGTAGTCGAAGCCGAGATTAAACTCGGTCAACTCGTTCTTCAGCACAAACTTGCGCAGCGTTTGCTGCTCGGGAAACTCGTAACGGAAACCCAATCCGTCGTCGAACAGACGGAAACGCACATCGAGCTGACGTGTGGAAGAGGGTTGATAGAAGTGTACAAGCATCTCGTTATAGTTGTTGCGCACTGCCGACTGTTCTCCCCACACCGTGTTCCAGGTTTCGTCCTTCGACTGTCGTTCGACGCTTTGCAGCTCCATATTGTCCTTCATGCCACCCTCGTTCTTGATGTCCATGCCCAACCGGCTCTGGTGTATCACTACCCTACCCTTATAAGATAAGGTGTAATAGGGTATGCCGTCCTTGCAGTAGGTGTTGAGCACAAACTGCCTGTTGGGCGACATAAGCTCCTCGGCAGCTGCCCCAAGCGACGTAACGAGTATGGCGATAAGCATCAGTATCTTCTTCATAATATCTATGTCAAAGTGTTGTTGTATGTTTACTTTATCTCCACTCTACTGCTTGCTGAGCCTTACCACCTTGCAGCCGTGGGCGGGCAGCGTGACGCTAATCTCGCCGGACGTGCCCACATCCTCGTGGAGCCAGAGGTCGCGCATCTTCATCTGCCCGGTGATGCCGAGCTGCGAGAGGCCGATGGTGCGCTGCTGGGGGGTGTCCTCACGGTTGAAGAGGCCTACCACCCAGTCACCGTTCTTCATCTGTCCGTACCAGATCTGGCTGTTGGGACTGCTGAGGTCGTCGCTCAGGGGTTGGCCCACGAAGCCGTCGGCATTGAGGGCGAGCATCTCCTTGTTCTGGGCGAACTTAAGGAGTGAGGGCAGGTCGTAGTTGCGCGCCGACGCGTCGATGGGGTTGTCGGCAATGGCCACGGGGCCTCCGGCCATGAGCTGCAGGCTGATGGACGACATGCGCTCCTCGTCGTTGCTGAACGTGTTGAGGCGGATGAAGTCGCCGTCGGGTATCATCTTGCCGCGGCCGGTGATGTGCGACCAGTGGATGAAGCCGTCGAACTCGTTGTGGCAGGTGGGCCAGCCGTTGAACACGCCGCCGCGCAGGCGGCCTGACGTGTGGTCCCAGCCACCCCCGAAGGTGTCGGCCACGATGCGCGCCATGTTCATGTATTTCTTCTCGTACTTGGCGTCGTTGTACATGTTCGGCATCACGATGGAGGTGAACACCCCGTACTTTGCGGCCGACTCGCTGATGTACTTCAGGGCCAGGCGGTACTCGTCGCGCCCATAGCCGCGTCCGGCCATGCCGCCGGCGCCGGAGGCATCCTCGAAGAGGCACATGAAGTCCATGCGGATGAAGTCAACGCCGAGGTTGTGATAGTACTTGAAGAAGCCGTCGATATAGTCGCGCGCGCCCTTGTGGCTGGGGACAACCCAGTTGAATACGTCGCCCCTGTCGGGATACATCACATTGTCGCGGTCGATGGCGTCGTTGTAGTGCAGGTCCTTGAACGTGGCGCCCGAGGTGCCGACGACGGCTGTCTCGTCGGGGCCGTGGAGCCAGAGCGGATTGTCATAGACACCGAGCCTCAAGCCGCGTTCCTTGCACCAGGCGGAGAGGTCCTTGAGCTTGACGCCGCCGTAGCTGGTCATGTAGCCGCCCAGATCGGGGTTGGTGGGGTCATCGTCCTTGTTGTAGTACATCGACATGAAGCCGTCGGTGCAGATCATGTTGTAGCCGTAGGGCAGCAGGTTGGCAGCCTGCCAGTCGAGCCACTGCTTCCACTGCGACTCGTTGAGCGAGCGGTCGGTGTTCTCCTGCTCGCGCGTCCAGCAGTACTCATACACCGAGCAGTAGAGCGGTGCTATCTTCTGTACTGTGGGGTCGGTGCCGGGATTGGGGTTGACCGAGGTCGTATCCTTCTCATAATAGGAGGCCGGCAGTGTCCAGTCGGTTTCCTCGCTTGTCTGCTTGCAGCTGGCGAAGCCCGACAGGATAAGGAAGAGACTCAGGGTCATTAATGCTATATGCTTGCTGTTTATCATTGTCGTATCGTTCTTGAATAAAGTTCATACTTATTTGCCTGTGGTCTCCTTGAAATAGACCTTGCGGTTGACCACGTCCACCTTAATCTGATAGTAGCCTGCCTTGGTGATGTACCACTTGCGGTCGGGCTGTCCGCCGCCGGAGTTGTCGACGAAGGTCAGCTGGTTGCCGCCCTCGGCAGGCCGCTCGCCGAACGAGGCGGCGCTGTAGTACGGCACCTCCCACTTGTCGCTGCGGATGAACGGGAACTTGATCTCGCCCTTGGTCAGACTGCCCTCCCACGTGAGGCAGTTGGGGTCGGCGGCATAGTTGTAGTGCAGCGAGTTGGCATTGGAGATGGTCCATCCGCACGGCGTGGCGTCGCCCACGAGGTAGAGCTTCATGTCGTTGGCGACAAGGCGCTTGCCCTCGAGCATCTTTGCATACTGGGCGGAGAGGTCAACGCGCTCGCAGACTATCGTGCGCCTGTTGAAGTCAAGGGTGATGCGGTAGTCGCCGTCGGCGGGCACATTCCACTTGTAGTCGTGCATCGTGGAGTTGGCGGCGGTGACGTACTCTATGGCTCCCGTTCCCGTAATGTCCTTGCCAGCCTCGGGCGCCATGATGTAAGGCACCTCAAACTTGTTGGCGTTCTGCATGGGGAACTTCAGCTCGCCCTGCTTGAGCGGGCCCTCATAGACGAAGATGCCCTCGTCCTGCTTGTACATCGGTGCCAGGTCGCCCAAGTTCCATCCGTACGGCGTGGCGCTGCCCAGCATCCATACATTCTCCGTATTGATGCGGCTCACGCTGACCGTCATATCCTCCAGGTCGGCCGTGACGGTGTACAGGCCGTCCTCACTCACATGAAGCGGCTCGGCGCCGCCATTGCCAAGCTCGTCATATACCAGCGTATAGGCATTGCCCTTGGTGCCATAGAACGGCACGTCGGCATAGCGGTCGGGGGTGAGCTTGAAGTCGCCGGCATTGAGGAAGCCGGTCCACGTGTAGCCGTTGTCCATGCCCACGTCCATCTTCACCGCATCGGCCAGGCTGCTGCCGGCCGGGTTGGCGGTGCCGCAGATGTAGAGCTCGTTCTTTGGCTGGTCATACGGCGTGACCGACAGCGTCAGCGAACTGGTCTCGGGCAACTGGTAGGTGGCTGCCTCGGGCTGCATGGCGATGAGCTTGACCGATACGGAGCTCGGCGTGCCGGCCACGCCGTTCCAGTCGGACAGCATGCGGTTGAGCTGTGCCGTGGTGAGCGCGTACGACCGCGCCTCACTGGCCAGGCGCACCGTGTCGGTGGTGTAGGTGGACGACCCCTCGATGCCCATCTCGATATAGTAGGCCACGTCGCCCGAAAGGTTGGAGGCCGCATTCCACGTGAACGTCACGGCCGTGTCCTGCGCCTTGTCAGCGGTCAGGGTGATGGCCGAGTCGGGCGTGCTGCGGAGCTGCATGACATCCTCCGGCCGGTCGAGAGTATAGGGGTTGTCCTCGGAGTTGCAGGCCGTGAAGCCGGCAACCGTCGCCAGGAGGAGAAATATATGTAATAGCTGCTTTTTCATTTTCTTGTCTTATATAAAAATGTTGTCGATTACTTGCTCAACTTGTCCCAATAGGGGTTCTGCACCAGCTTGGGGTTCTTGTCGATTTCCGACTGATGGATGGGGAACCAGTAGTAAGCCTTGCGGTAGACGCGCGTGATGTAGGGCTTGCGCTGATAGAAGCTCGAGGCGTCCTTGCCGTCGAAGTTCATGCCGTAGAAGTCGCCCGACAGTGTGGTCTCGGCCTCCTTCCAGCGGCGCAGGTCGTCGTAGCGCGTGCCCTCGGCACAGAGCTCCACGCGGCGCTCGGCATGGATGAGCTTGCGCATGGCATCCTGGTCGGCGAGGTTGACGTGGATGTAGTTGTTGTCGGTGGCGCCGGTGGTGTACTGGCGCACGCCGGCACGCTCACGGATCTTGTTGAGATAGGTGAGGATCTCCTGGTTGCCCGGGGCGCACTCGTTGAGCGCCTCGGCATAGCTGAGATATGCCTCGGCCAGGCGGTAGATGATGCCCGGACGGTAGTTGTAGGAGCCCTGCTTGATGTTGTCCTTCGGATTGACGCGCTTGCGCATCAGGTAACCGTTCTGCGGGGCGTCGTGAGTGTGGTTGTTGTCGGCGCCGCCGTTGAAGAAGTTGTACTGGCGCTTCTCAGAGGGGAAGTAGGCGCCGCTGAAGTTCACCGTCACATAGAAGCGCGGCTCGCGGTGGCAATACATGTTGTAGGTGCCCTGCTTGGTGATGCAGTTGCCGTTCTCGGTCTCGAACTTGGTGCCTGAGCGGTGCTCGTCGGCCCCGGAGAAGCCTTTCTCCTCATACTTTGAGTCGGGATCGGTGATGGGCAGTCCGTTCTCCATGAAGAAGGCGTCAACCAGACTCTGGGTCACGCCGAAGCCGCCATTACCGCCTGAGCCGTTGGGCGTGGCGTTGCGCTCATAGTTCTGGTAGTTGACCGACGGGCGGGCAAAGAGTATCTCGGTGTTGCCGGCATCCTCGCTCTTGAGGAAGGCGTTCTCATAAGAGAGGAACGGGTCGATGGTGGTCTTGCTGTCGTCGGCATACTCGATGTAAAGCTTGTGGCCTGAAGCCTCGGCCTTGTCGATGAGGTCCTTGCAGGCGTCAGCCGCCACACGCCACTTGTTGGCGTCATACTGGGTACTGAACAGGTGTTCGCCGTTGGCATTGACGAAGTTGGCATAGTCGCTGTTGCCGTTGACCAGCGGACTGGCGTCGAACAGCAGCATGCGGGCGCGGATGGCCAGGCACATCAGTGAGGTGATGCGGCCGTATTTCTGCGACTCGCTGTAGCGGGCCGGCAGGATTTTGGAGCAGGCCAGCATCTCGTCGGAGCACCACTTGATGACATCCTCGTAGGGGGTCTGCGTCTCCATCATGTCGGAAAGCGAGGCATTGACGGGCCACACGTAGTCGGGCTTGAAGGGAATGGGGCCGTAGGTGTTGGCCAGCAGGTAATAGTAGTAGGCCTGCATGAAGCGGCACTCCGTCTTCATATAGGTCATCTCACGCTCCGAGATGTCCTGGTCGGTGAGGGCGTGCGCCTTCTCGCGGAAGATGTTGGCCTCGCGGATGCGCTGCGGCAGCAGGGCCCAGTAGTTGCCGTTCCAGTCGCTGGCAGGCGTCCACTCGCCCAAAATCATCGGGATAATCTGGTTGCCGAACTGGCGGTAGCGCTCAGGGATGGTGGCGTCGTCGCCAAGTATCATCCAGCCCAGGTCGAAGACGTAACCGTCGTAGCAGTCGGGAATGGCAGAATAGACATTGGCGAGCCACTGCTCCACATGTGTCTTGTCATTGAACACATTCTCCATGTCCAGTTCCGTGTCCGGCTCCTTGTCGAGGAAGTCGGAGCAGGAGGTGAGGAGCGGCAGACAGGCTGCCAGTATGATAATGTATGATTTGATACTTTTCATGACTATTGTTTCTTATTAGATAATACCTTATTTGTTCCAGGCAATCAGAAGGTAAGGTCCATTCCGATCATGACCGACCGCATGGACGGATACTTCAGACCGTCGGACGTGGAGAGCTCGGGGTCCCACAACTTGAATTTGGAGAGGTAGAACAGGTCGTTGCCGCTCACATAGAAGCGGATGTTCTTGCCGTAAATCTTGTTGCTCCAGGCCTGGGGCAGGGTGAAGCCTATCTCGATCATCTTCAGCCTGAGGAAGCTCATGTTCTTCTTCCACCAGGTGGAGGCGACGTTGTTGTTGGGGTTCTCGGTCGACGAGAGTCTCGGCCAGAACACGTTCTGCGAGGGGTTGTCCTCGGTCCAGCGGTCGTTGTAGTTGGAATAGATGTTGCCCAGCACGCCCTGTCCGCTTCCGGGGATGAAATAGCTGTTGCTGCCGATGATGCGGTAGGCGTCGCCCGTGCCCTGGAAGAAGAAGTTGAAGTCGAAGGCCTTGTATTTCACGTTTCCGCCGAAGCCATAGACGATGCGCGGGTCTGAGGTGCCGCCGATGTAGCCCTCATCTTGGTCGGTGATGAGTCCGTCGCCGTTCATATCCTTGTACTTGATGTCGCCGGGGCGCACCTTGGCGCCGAGCTGCGGCTGCGGCTGGTCGGCCTTCACGTTGCCGTCGGCGTCGAAGTCGTCGGCCGTGTAGAGGCCCAGGGCCTGATAGCCCCACAGCGTGTTGATGCTGCGGCCCGTGATGGAGCGGTAGGTACCCTTGACGCTCTCGGGCTCGTCCTTCTCAACAATCTTGTTGCGGGCATAGGTGAAGTTGCCGTGGGCACTGAGCTCCAGGTCCTTGTTGATGCGCTTGTGATAGGTGACGGAGGCGTCGAGGCCATGGTTGTCCACCTTGCCGTAGTTGGCCCATGGACTGTTGATGTAGCCCACCTGCGTGGGTATCGTACTGCGCTGCATGAAGATGTTGGTGCGGTGCTCCTTGAAGAAGTCAACCTGCACGTTGAGGGCATCCCACAGTCCCACCTCAAGGCCGACATTTGCCTTCACTGAGGTCTCCCATGTGAGGTCCGCGACACCGTAGTCGCCCTCCTGGATGCCACCACGGTAATAGTCGCCCTTGTAGCCCCAGTTGTAGCCGGAGGCATTGCTGTTGATGGTCGTGATGTAGGCGAAGCGGCGTCCGCCGATGTCGTCATTGCCGAGCTTGCCGACCGAGGCCCTCAGCTTCAGCAGGTTGACGGTGGAGCGCAGGGGAGCCATGAACTTCTCCTCGGAGATGACGTAACCTAAGGCGATAGACGGGAAGAAGCCGTAGCGGTGACCCTTGGCAAAGTTCTCTGAGCCGTTGTAGCCGAAGTTGAACTCGCCGATGTAGCGGTTGTCGTAGGTATATGACAGGCGTCCTGCGATGCCCTGTGTGCGCTTGGACTGCACGTCGCCCCAGTCGTAGCTGCGCTGGTTGTAGAGGAACAGGGCGTTGACGCTGTGCTTCTTGGCGAACACGTGGTCGTACGACAGCGAGCCTTCAAGGTAGGTGCTCTGGTTGCCGAAGTTGCCGTTGCTCGAATGTGACAGCACGTCGGTGCCGTATTTCAGAATGGAATGCACGAGGTTGCCCGAGGCGTCGCGCGAATGCGCCACACTGTAATAGTCGGGCGTGCGGCCGCGCGTGACGAAGTTCTCGCTGTAGTTGTCAAACGAGAACACCACCTTGGCCTTCAGGCCTTTGAGCAGCATCTTCAGGTCCTGCTCCACCGAGAACAGCGACTGTATCTGCGCATGGCCGCTGCGGTAGTAGCCCTGCTGCGTGCTCATGGCCCAGGGGTTGTAGCGCTCTACCGAGGCGATGGGGATGGTGCCGTCGGAATAACGTGTGGGATGGACGTAGGGCGGGGTCTCAAAGGCTTTGGAGAAGACCTCGTCGGTGCCACTGTTCGACTTGCGCAGGTTCTGCAGATAGCCGCCGATGTTGAAGCGCAGCAGGGTCGTCGGCGTGAGGTTCAGGTCGACGTTGGCGCGCATGTTGTAGCGGGTGAGCTTGCTGCCCGTGTCGTAGTCGAGCGTCGGGTCGGTCTCCATGATGCCGTTCTCGTGATAAATCGAGGCTGTCAGCGAGTAGCGGAGTATCTTGGTGCCGCCCGAGACGGTCATGTTGGCGCGCGTCGAGTAGGCATAGTCCTTGGTGATGGCGTCGATCCAGTTCACGTTAGGATAGAGGTCACGGTCGTAGCCCGTATAGGTCTTCAGCACCTGGTCCTTGGAGAACATGCCCGGATTGAGCTCGTTGAGGAGGTTCATGTATTCGGCGGCGCCCACAAACTGCGGCAGTTTGGTAGGCGTCTGGATAGACTGCTCCACACGGAAGTTGACCGACGGCTTGGCCACCTCGCCGCGCTTGGTGTTGATGATGATGACACCATTGGCGCCGCGCACACCGTACATGGCGCTGGCCGAGGCATCCTTCAGTACTGAGAACGACTCTATCTCGGCCGGGTCGATGTCGTTCAGGCTGCGCTCCACGCCGTCAATGAGCACCAGGGGCTTGCTGCCGCTGCCGAAGGTGGAGATACCGCGAATCCAGAAGTTGGAGTCGTCATATCCCGGCTCGCCCGACGGCTTCACGGCAATGATGCCCGCCAGCTGGCCGGCAAGGTTGTTGCTTAGCGAGCGGCTTGAGCCGACCTGCAACTTGCCGGGGTCGAGGGTCTGTATAGAGCCTATAACCGACAGCTTCTTCTGGTTGCCGTAGCCCACAACCACAACCTCGTCGGTAGCCACGGCATCCTCCTTTAATTGTATATTAAAGTTGATGTCGCTGCCTACACGCACCTCCTGCTGCTTGAAGCCGAGGTAGTTGAACACCAGCACCGAGTTCTTGGACGGCACACTGATGTAGAAGTGGCCGTCGATGTCGGTTATTGCCGCGTCCTTGGAACCCTTTACGGTGACGCTCACGCCTATAAGCGGACTGTTCTCGCCATCGACAACAGTACCACTGACCTTTATGCCCTTTTGCTGTTGCTGGAGCATGAAGGCTGGTGCAGCCGTTGCCGGCACGAGCGGAGCCGATGCCATAGGCGCTAACATTACGGAGTATAATAAGGAATGCCTTATATTCATAATGTAAGTGGTTTTTAATTAATTGATGTTGTTTAATGTTTTTTGCAAAGTTATCACTTTTAAGTATACGCAAGAACAGTGTATCACAAAAATACAAACGTTTCACAAGGTGTTTTTCACTGGTTTTCAATGGGTTAGATTTTTCAGTGGTAACATAAAATACAAATGCCGTACAAGTAGATGCTTGACTCTCGTCAAGCATCATTCTATGCGCAGCACCTGGTTTTCAAAGTCGTCGGGGCATAACGAGCGCAGGCGGATGCGCGAGCGGTACGAATAGACAGTCTGCTTTGAGCAGCGCAGAAAGGAGGCTATCTTCTCATTCTCCACAATGCCAAGACGCATCAAGGCATAGATGCGCAGCTCGGTGCTGAGCCTGCCCTCGTGCTTGGGCTGTATCGACTCTTCGGGGCGAAGCAAGGCATTAAACGTGGACACAAAGCTCGGGAATATCTTGAGGAAGATGCGGTCGAAGTCTTCGAAGAACTCTTCTACCTCGTCGTCGATAATGGTCTTCGACTTTAGCTTGCGGTACAGCTCGCTCACCATGCCTGCAGCGGCAAGCTTGTTGAGCGAGCGGCGGTATGCCTCAAGCTTGTCGATGTACGACGAGCACTTCGACATAAACTCCATTATGTATATGTTCTTAATCTTATTTGCCTCGCCAAGGGAGGCGTTCGACTCACGAAGCCTACTGTTGGCGTCGTTGAGCTGCTCGTTCGTAAAGGTTATCTGGGTATTGAGCGAGTTGAGCTTGCTGTTCATCTCGGCAAGGCTCTCGTTCGACTTAAGCAGCTGTCGGCGTGCCTGGGCTATGCGTCTGAGCTGCTTGTAGGTGTAGAACACCATGCACACAAGCATCAATAGCAGCACCACAACGACCGCCAAGCCCACTGTAAGGTGGCGACGCTCGGCTGCCTTCATGCTGTCGTAAGAATTGTCGATAATGGGCAGCACGTCCGACACCTCGAATATGCGAAGCTTGGCGTTGCACTCGGTGGCATCCTCAAGCGACTTACGCATATAGCGGTAGGCTCTGTCCACATCGCCCTCCTCATATAATATGGTGGCGAGGCGGCGCAAGGAGATATATTCGCGCACGCTGTGCTTGATGTCGGATATTGCCGACATTATGAGATACTGCTTCACACGCTCCGTATCGTCTACCTTGTCGTATATATCGGCGATGGCGTAGGCTATGTATCCCATGTCGCGGTTGTTGATGTCAAGGTTTTCGTAAGCCTTGACAAGAAGGTGCAAAGCATCGGTGTATTTGTGGCGTGTGGTAAGAAACTCGGCATCGTCCCATATCGATTTCGTGGTTTGAAGGTTGCGCAGGGAGTCGCGATAGCCCACACGCAGTTGCTCATAATAATCTTTCTGGGCTTTGGTAAGGGCTGTCAGGCGCTTTGCCTCGTACAACTCGCCGTACAAACTGTAGTAGTAGGTCTGCACACCGGTCGACATCAAGGGTCGGTCTAACGATTGCAGCTGGCGAATGGCAGCAATATAGTCGCCGTTCTTAATCAATATGGCTGCAATGTCGAGCTGTGAAAACTGCACCTCCTTCTGGTTGCCGATGCGATACGCCACTTGCAGCTTGCGGTCGGCATAGACGTAAGCCGAATCGAGCACAAACTGCTTGTACATAAAGAAGAGCTGCCGGGTAAGGTCCAGTCGGTCGGCATCGTTGGTTGCTCGGCTCAGCTTCTGCTTAGCCTTGGCAATGCGTTGCTCGTACAGACGGTTGTACACGTTGCTGCTGTCTATCACGCGGTCGAGGTCGGCAAGGGTTGGTCGCCAGTGGCGTGGGGAGGCAGGGGCTGCCGTTATGGTTGCCGCAAAGGCAACGCCTAATAGAATAGTGGTTATCAGTCGATACATTACAAATATAGTTTTTCGGTTTATGATAGCGCAAAGTTACTCAAATGTATTGTAGCGGCAAAGGAGTTGGGGAGTTAATGTTCGTGTAATGAACGTATAATATTCTATCGTGTAATTAGCGTTAATGTTTTATCGTGTAATTGGCGTTAATGTTTTAATCGTATATTGGACGTTAATGGGCTACGAGGAGCGTCGCCGCCTCGGCGACGTAAGCATACGTAAGAGGGTCAATATTGACTATTGACCCTCATCCTACGGCTACATTCGACAATAAGGTGTAGTAGCCTATGATGTTTGACAACAATAAAGCGCAGAAGACAACGGTATCTACTCCCCTCCCTGCGGGGGAGGGGTCGGGAGTAGGGCTTTTTATTTTATTGCAAAAAAATAGCGGAAACAGAAATCACTTCTGCTCCCGCCCATGTGTTTTTCCCGATTTTAAAAAACTAACCATTTTGAACTAACTATACTAAAACAACAATCTTAAATGTCTAATCTATTTCCTTCGCTTGGAATGCTATTTACTAACCTAATTCTACTAAAACCTGAACTATATCTTTATTACCTATGACAGACTTTGAAAAAACATCCATTACCTATTATAGATCTGAAGCTTTACAGCTCATATATGTTTGTCTCCTTTTTACATTGCAAAGGTAGTAACAATCCAAGGTTTCGGCTTTAATTAATCGTTCCTACAGTTGAAGAATTGATACATGCAACAAAAATGCAACGAAAAATATATTTTTATATTCATTTTTCTGTATCTTTGCAAATAAAAGGACTCCTTTTACACTCAAAAAGGGCCCCTTTTACACTTCAAAAGGACTCCTTTTGCACCCGAAAAGGACTCCATTTGCAATGCAAAAGGACCCCTTTTGAAAGGCTACAGCCAAAAGGCAGCCCGACTTCGACATAAACAACCACATAATCACACTATAAAGCTAACAACAAAAACCGTAATGAACCAAATGCTTCGTATGTTCTACAAATTTGTGCTCTTGCTCATGCTACCGTTGATAATGTCGTGTGGTGGCACGGGAAAGAAGCATTATGTCATAGCCGTATCACAATGTTCGGAAGACGTATGGCGAGAGAAACTCAACGAGGAATTGCGCATCGCTGCATTATATTATAATAATGTAGACCTGAGAATCAGGTCGGCATACGACGACGTGAAGCTACAGACCGAACAAATCAACAACTTTGTCGACGAGGGAGTGGACCTGCTCATCGTCGCTCCGGGCCAGGTGACAATATCACCTGCCATCGACCGGGCATACGAAAAAGGAATACCAGTGATAATATTCGACCGAAGGACACGCTCCGACAAATACACCGCATATATCGGCGCCGACAACAAGGAGATAGGCAGTTCGATGGCTGAATATCTGGCAGGCACTCTGACGGGTGGCGGACGCATTCTGGAACTCTGCGGACTCTCTACCTCCTCGCCCGCCATCGAGCGTCAACAGGGATTCGACAGCGTAGTGGCCACCCGGCCGGGACTGGAAATAGTGGCACGGACCCACTCCGACTGGACCGAGCAGGGCGCCTACCGAACCATGGACTCGCTGCTGTCAAAACCACATCCGCAGTTCGACTGCCTCTTCGCACACAACGACCGAATGGCTATGGGAGCCAGACGTGCCGCCGCCAAGCACGGACTCGACATCAACAGCATACAGTTCTGCGGCATCGACGCTATGCCACAAAAGGGAGGCGGAATGCGACTCGTCACCGACGGCACTCTATTCGCATCATACATATACCCCACACGAGGCGACGAGGTGATGCAACTCGCCATGAACATTCTGACAAAGAAGGACTACAAGCGCGAAAACCAGCTCTCGTCGGCACTCGTGACACGCGACAACGCACGAGTACTGCTCATGCAGAACGACGAAACGGCACGACAGCAGGACCACCTCACCACCCTGCGCTCGCGCGTAGACCAGGCTGCCAGCGATTTCAACACCCAACGAATATATCTGCTCATACTCATCGTGTTCGTAGTGCTGCTCATCATGGCATGCGCCTTCGCAATACGTGCATACGTGGCAAAAGCCCGCATCAACAGCCGTCTGCACGACTCTATGCGCAAGCAGAAGGCCATGACCGAGGAGATGGAGCGCATGACGCAGACACAGCTGCAATTCTTCACCAACGTCAGCCACGAGCTGCGCACACCGCTCACACTCATCGCCGGACCTGCCGACCAACTGCTTGAAGACCCTTCGGTGCGCGGACAACACCGCTCTATGGTGCAGATGATTCAGCGCAACACGCGCATACTCATCCAGCTCGTGGGCGAGATTCTCGACTTCCGCAAGGTGCAGAACAACAAGGCTACGCTTCGACTCAACCGATTTGCCATCGACAAGGAACTGGCCACTTGGGCAGAAGACTTCCGAGCAGCGGCTGCAAGACGCAAGATAACTATCATTGTGATTACCTCCGGTGCTGCCGGCAACGACTCCCCGGCAACTACAGACGAAAACATCGTCATTGCCGACCGCGACAAGATTGAGCACGTCTACTTCAATCTGATGTCCAACGCTCTGAAGTACACACCCGAGGGAGGATGCATCACCACCACCGTGGAGCATTCCGACCATCACTTCACCATCACCGTGAGCGATACGGGCAAGGGCATCGACCAGAAAGAGCTGCCCCATCTGTTCGAACGCTTCTATCAGGCGCAAGGCTCTATAGGCGGCACAGGCATCGGTCTGTCGCTCGTCAAGGCTTATGTCGACATGCATCAAGGCACCATAGATGTAACGAGCCAACCCGGCAAAGGCACCTCGTTCATAGTCAGCATGCCCGACACACAGCCCGGCTACGACCCGTCGAAAGACGTTCAGACCACACCGAGAATTGAGGACAAGAACCTCGTCGACGACAACTATGTGTCGGTAGACATCGACGCAAATGCCGCTACCGAGCGCATCACCAATGCCGAGGACTTCGACAACGAACGCCCGCTGGTGCTCATCATCGACGACAACAACGGCATGCGTGCCTATCTGCGCTCAATACTGAAGGATAAATACAACGTTTCGGAGGCTGCCGACGGCAAGCAGGGACTGGAGAAGGCGTGCCGTGAGATTCCGAAACTGATAATCTGCGACGTGATGATGCCCGTAATGGACGGACTGGAATTCACACGACAGCTCAAGCAGAATATGGCTACAAGCCATATCCCCGTAATTCTGCTCACAGCACGGTCGCTGGCAGAACAGCGCGAAGAGGGATACGACACAGGTGCCGACTCTTACCTCACCAAACCATTCTCCGGTTCGGTGCTACTGGCTCGTGTAGACAACCTGCTGCGCAACCGCACTATGCTGCGCTCACTCTTCTCAGGCGACAAGAAAGAGGAGGCTGCCGAGGAACAGTTGGGGTCGCGCGACCAGACTTTCATCAACCGTCTGCGCAACTCCATCCGCCAGAACATGGGCGACTCAGACTTCACCGTAGAGCGTCTCGGCGAGGAAGTGGGACTCTCACGCGTACAACTCTATCGTAAGGTGAAAGCGCTGACGGGTCAGACTCCGGTAGATCTGCTGAAAAAGGCGCGCCTTGAACGGGCACGCCTTCTGGTTGAGAAGACTGACAAATCCATCTCTGAAATAGCATACGAAGTAGGATTCACCGCTCCGTCGTATTTCAACAAATGCTTCAAGGACGAATTCGGAACAAGTCCGGGGGCGCTGAGGGAGCAAGGCTCGAAATTGTAGTATTGGGAATAAGTGTGCAAAAAATAACATCCAACACTTCAACTTGGCTTCATCGTTGGACTACGAGCTGTTACCTGTATGAGTATTATGTTGATGATAAGACATACGAGGGAAATTCTCTCGTTGAGGAAGGGGATGTCAGCAAAATAGGAACAACAATTCAAATATTATACTTGAATTGGCTTCCATGGTTCAATAGACCTATACTCAAGTTTCGGATTTAGACTTTGAGGTTGAATTTATTGTATAAAAAAGGCTTTGAGTATTTCCGTATGT
>NZ_JADYUF010000051.1 GCF_021531655.1 Leyella stercorea
AGCTACTGATTCCGAAAGATTGAGTCTGGCGGAACGGCTTCCACTTGAATTAATCAATTAATAGAACCTACCTCAAATATAAAAAAACGCTGACAAGCATTGTGCTTCCTGACGTTCTTAAGCGTATTGATGCAGAAGCCTTTTTCCATTCTGGTCTGACGGGATCTCTAAATATTCCCGAAGGTGTGGTGGAAATTGATGAAAGTGCTTTTGCTGGCAATGACTTTACTGGTGTCCTGACATTGCCTTCCACATTGAAGAAGATAGGTAGTAATGCTTTTAGTCTTGCTGGTTTTAAATGTCCTTTGAATTTGCCAGATGGAATCGAGGAAATCGGATCGGGATGTTTCTATGATTGCCGGTATCTGTATGGCAATCTGATATTGCCAAGTCATCTGAAGAAGATAGGTTCAAGTGCTTTCGCTTATTGTGAAAATTTACGAGGCGACTTGGTGATTCCTGAATCCTTGACCGTTATACCCACAAACACTTTTACTCAATGTGGGTTTGGGGGCAGACTACAGTTGCATGATGGCATCACTGCTATAGGTAATGAAGCATTTTATATTAACGGATTCATAGGCGAACTTGAATTGCCGAAGAGTCTTATAGTTTTTGGAGGTAGCAACTTCGAAGGAAATTACTTCTCAGGAAGCTTTAAGATACCCAAGGGATTGCTAAGCATTTCATCATTTGCTTTTTTAAATTGCGCTTTTACTGGGGAGGCAGAGATACCTGAGGGAGTTACGTGTATTCATAAAAATGCATTTTATAATAGCAAAAATCTTCAAAAGATAATATTGCCAAGCGGTCTTGAGTTAATCGATGTGGGTGCCTTCCATAATTGCAAATCGCTTCGCGTAGTTGAATGTAAGAGCACAGTTCCTCCACTTGTGAATGACAGAGCTTTCAATGGAGTTCCATTAGAAGACCTCACTGTTATAGTACCAGGGTCTGCTTTAAATGACTATAAGTCGTCAGAATCCTGGTCGGGCTTTAAACACATCATTGCAAAATAAAGCAGGAATACAGGCTGCAGCAGTGAATGTGAGTAACGTAATA
The DNA here is from genome assembly GCF_021531655.1 of Leyella stercorea. The sequence goes on from NZ_JADYUF010000051.1 coordinate 1,063, forward strand.
CTAATAAACAAGACAAAGTATGAAGAATAATATAATAAGGTGGGCTTGCATGAGTGTCGGCATTGTAGGGGCAGCGTTTCTTGCGGCTTGCTCAGAGGATGCCGAATCGCAATACAAGGATGCCAAGTCGACACCGATGACGTTCGTTGTGAAGCATCCGTCGCAGACACGTGCCACGGAAACCGACTTCGAGATAGGCGACCGCATAGGACTGTATGTGGCAGACACAGAAAAGCCGATGGAGTTGGGAGGCAATCTTGCCAACAACGATGTGCTGACCTACGACGGCGACAAATGGACATCACTCCGTCCCCTCTATTGGGACGACGGCACGTTCAATGTCTATGCTATCTATCCACGCATGGATAAGGTGCTCAGCCTCGACAGTCAGCCTTTCAGTGTGGCTCTCGACCAAAACACCCCGAAGACAGCCACATCGCTTGGCGGCTATGAGGCAAGCGACCTGCTCTTTGCTTCGCAGAAGAGTGTCACAGCGTCGGATTCGCCAGTTGCTCTTTTGTTTCGTCACATCATGAGCAAGCTACGCATACGCCTGATAAAGGGTGAGGACTTCGAAGGCGAGCTGCCCACCAAAGCCAAGGTGTATATACACAGCACCATAACCTCTGCCACCGTCGACCTACGCCAAGGCATCGTCACGTACAATCCGAATGTGGCACGCCAGAGCATCATAGCCCATCAGGACGACGAGACCAGCTATTCTGCCATCGTCGTGCCGCAGAACATCACAACACGTATGCCATTCATTGAAGTGGAGGTAAACGGTGTGAGCTATTTCTATGAGAGCCGATTCAATTATAAACCTGGTGTGGAAAATCTTGTCAACCTTATCATTTCAAAAGACCCCGAGCAGGTGAAGATAGAAATCGGTGGTGAGATAAAGGACTGGCAATAACACTTTCTGAATGAAGAAAATAACGTATGTATTATCAGCCCTTGTGCTGATTCTTTTCTTGTGGGCGGTGGCATTGTGGGTGCTGCCCATTGGGAAATATAATAATGTGACTACCGAGACGCGCTACGGCACGAGCGAGGGCATGCAGCTTGTGGAGCAGACCATGACCAACGGCGAACGACAGTATGTGGTGGAGGACGCGCGTGGCAATGAGATGTTCCGCATTCCGCTGCGAGGATGTATGCTCGACACACAGTTTCGTGGCGGTCGTCTGCGCTTCCGCGAATTGTCGACAGGTCGTGAAGGATATGTTGACATGCAAGGCATCGTTGTCTTTACAGCCACGTCAGCCGACCCATCGCAATCGGCAATAACTGCGCCGGAGGGACAGACGTCTGCTATTGACGGTACGGCGGCGGACGTGCACGGTCAGCAACCTGCTGCTAAAGTAAGCCGTAAGGAGGTGAGACTCCCGGCTGTGGACGTGCGCACGATGGCGCACAACAGTCCGTTCTATGCTGAGGCTTCCAAGATAATCAGCGGAAAGCTGGAGGAAACTGACGCCACACGCCGCCGTCAGATTCTCAATTACTGCGAGCATCTGCGCACGGCATACACCACGAAGGACATCGACTTTCTACGTCAGGTGTTCAGCGACGACGCGCTCATCATCGTGGGCAACGTAGTACGTCAGTCGAAGGAGGAAGCCAAGGTGGGCGCTGACAGCCGTGTGAGCTACGCCCTCCATACCAAGGCCGACTATCTCTCGCGACTCTCCAAGGTGTTCGGCATGAACAAGAAGGTGGATGTGCGCTTCTCCGACTTCCGCATAATGCGCCATCCTACGAAAGATGGCATCTACGGAGTGTCGCTGCGCCAACGCTACAAGAGCGACCGCTATGCCGACGACGGCTGGCTGTTTCTGCTGTGGGACTTCCGCAACGCCTCTATGCCACTCATCCATGTGCGCACGTGGCAGCCGTCGGCAACTGTAAGTGGTAGTGATGGAGTAATTGAAATTTCCGACTTTAATTTAGAATAATAATATGGAAAGTATAAAGAAGGCATTTGTAAAGTTATGCTTTACGCTACGTAAAGTTACGCTTTGCGTGGTGTATACTATGATATTGTCGTGTCTGTCGTTGAACGATGCTAAGGCTGCGGTGGCGACAGTCGCATTGGCTGCGCCCGACAGCACCTTTACGGTGGAGAAGTTCCGTCAGTTGCCTACCGACGTGAGCGCCTTCATTGATGCCGTACGCGACCTTAACGGCGAGGCGTGCGCACTGCTTAAGGTAGTGGCACCTGCCGACTTTGCCTTCTCTTCGCCCCTGGGCATTGTCGAACGTCGTGATAAGGTGGGCGAGATTTGGCTTTTCCTACCCAAGGGTACCAAGAGCATAACGCTGAAACATCCTCAATGGGGAGTGCTGCGCGACTATAAGTTCGGCACGAAGCTTGAGAGCCGCATGACCTACGAGATGCGCCTTCGTCTGCCGCAGGCTGCTGTGGTGGAGAAGCATGACACCATAGTATACACTCAGACCATCGTCGACACCGTAACCGTGGCGCCGCCCCGACGTGTGGTTCAGCTCCATGCCTTCACGTTGCTTACAGCCTCACTCCATACCGACGGACCCTCGTGGGGCGTAATGGCAGCCTTGATGCGCCGCCATGGTGCTTATGTGCATGTGAGCAGCAATCTGCATTCGTCGCCCTCGACGATAGGTTCGTGCAATAGCGACGGCTATCGACCCTCTACCGGCAACACTCCTTATTATACCGGACGCAAGCAGACCTCAGAGTATGCCCTCACCGTGGGTGCCATACATCGTCTGAGCAGCCTGTTTAACATATTCGAAGGCGTGGGCTACGGCAGTCAGACCACCGCATGGCAGCTTGCCGACAGCGAGGGCGGCGGTTGGCTACGCAACGAAGAGTTCAGCCATAAAGGCTTTGCGGCAGAGATTGGTGTTGTGGCTTCGGTAGGACGATTCAGTTTCAGTGCGTCGGCACTGACCATTGCAGGCAAGCAATGGCAGGGATGTATAGGTGTAGGAATATGCCTTGGAAAGACGGGAATGATAACAAAGCGCAAGTAAAAAACGTACCGATTATGAATAATCGTATTCTCTATATATTATTGTTGATGGCTGTCGTGACGGTCAGCTCTTGCAGCAGCGACAGTCCGTACAACTTTGAGCCTCGCCTCCAGACGCTTCCGGCTACGGACATCAGTCGTACGGAAGCCACGCTGTCGGGCAAGTGCGTCAAGGACAAGGGAGTGGACATGCCAAGTCTTTGGTTCAGTTATGGCAATGACGAGAGCATGTCTGAGAGACAGGAAGTATTGGCTGATGCCGACGGCAATGTCAGTATGCACCTATCTTCGCTCAATGCCGGCACCACCTATTATTATATGCTTCATGGCACCAATGGCTCAGCCTCGCTCTCAGGCGAGATGGTCAGCTTCGCCACTCAGCCCAACGAACGCCCCACGGTGAGCAAGGCAGAAGTGCTGAGTAGCGCTCCTGTCAGTCTTATCGTAGGCTACAGCATCACGGACAATGGCGGCGACCCCGTCATATCCTGCGGTTGCCGTGTGTCGGGCGAAGGCATCGAGGGTGGCGAGAAGACTATCATGCAGAGCGATGAGGCTGACGACAAGGGAATGTACAGTCTGCTTATTGACGGTCTGCAGCCCAACATAACGTATACCATCAAGCCATTTGCCGCCAACAGCATAGGCGAGTCGGAAGGCGAAGCCCTCCAGTTCACCACCTCATCAGCCGTCGTGCTTGGTAAGGCAGGCATCCTTTCCACCCTCCTCGGCGACCAGATATTCAATCTTACAAGTCTTTCTGTGGTAGGCCCGCTCAATGGCGACGATCTGCTCACGCTGCGCATCATGGCAGGACGCGATGAGGAAAACCATCCTACAGCCGGACGCCTTGCCGACCTCGACATTTCGGGAGCAAGCATCGTTGCGGGTGGTGGCGAGTATGGCGAATCACGATTTACAGAGGACGGAGTGATAGGCGTAGGTCTGTTTCGCGCTTGCACAGGTCTGAAGACCATCAAGCTACCAATGGGAGCCGTCAAGATAGAGAAGGAAGCCTTCGAGGGCTGCACCTCTCTGCGCAGCATCACCGTCCCAGCATCGGTAAGCGTCGTAAGTCCATCGGCTGGTTGCACGTCGCTGGAGACCATCGACGTGTCGGCAGCCAACACCCACTTCCAGAGTAAGGACGGCGTACTCCTGAGCAATGACGGCAAGCGCATACTCTGGTTCCCGATGGGCAAGAAGGGCGAATACACATTGCCCTCCACCATAGAGAGCGTGGGCGACTATGCCTTCCGCGAAAGCAGCGTGGAGAAATTCGTATTCGCCGACGGACTGACCAAGTTGGGTATGTGCGCCTTCTATAACAGCAAGGTGAAGGAAGTGGTGCTGCCCTCCACCCTTAAGCTGCTGCCTTCCGGACTGTTCCAGAAATGCAGCCACCTTACCACGGTGCGCCTTGGCAAGAAAGTGGACATTATAAACGAATACGTCTTCGACAGTTGTCCGCTCACTGACCTTTACATCGGAGCTGCATTGCCACCAGTATGCTATGACAACACATTTGCCAATGTTGCTACCGACTTTCTGAAGACGTGCCGTGTGCATGTGCCGAAAGGCAGGGAGGCGTATTATCGGGCAAAGCCATACTGGGACCAGTTTGAGAATATAATTGATGACATTTAAATGAAAAGACTATGAACACACCGGAAATAGAAGAGCTGAAACGACTTGTCGAGGAGCATTACGGCAAGCGCCTTACCACGACCACCGACTTTGAGGAGTTCTCGGTGATACTGCGCCTCCGACATGAGATATTCGTGTCGCCTTCGACATTGAAGCGACTGTACGGCTATGTCAGCGACAGCCATAAGCCGCGCATGCAGACCCTCGACTCTCTATCGGCATATATAGGACATAAGGACTATGCCTCGTTTCTGCTTTGGCTGAAGAACAGCACACGCTACAATTCGTCGTTTTTTGATGCTTGCCAACTTGTGAGCAGCGATTTGGAGCGAGGCGATAATGTGGAGATAGGGTGGGCACCCAATCGTCTGCTTCGTCTTGAATACTTAGGTGATAGTGCATATCGTGTAGTCGAAGCGCATAACAGCAAGTTGCAGTCGGATGATATGTTTGTAACAGGATGCTTCATTAAGGAACAGCCGCTGTACCTGCCGTATATAGAGCGTAATGGCGAACGTACACCGCCCTTTGTGGCAGGACGCAATGGCGGGCTTTCGATAGTTAGAAAGATAATTTAAACTGATTATGAGTGACAATGAAAACCGACCCACTTCGGGATATGTGGAAAACATAAACAACGAATCGGATTTTGTAGTAGCGCGAGCCGACAGTGGCTTTACTAATATCAGCGAGTGCTATGTGTCGAGGTCGGGCTTCACCCGTCTTTTCACATCCGTACGATATGGCAAGCGCTACATGCTGAAATGCCTGAAGACGGACTTTCTTTACACACCGGTTTATCATCAGGCACTTCTTAAGGAATTCGAGATAGGCTTGCAACTCGACCATCCCAACATATGCCGCACTATAAGCATGGAGCCTGTGGGCGAATTGGGCGAGTGCATAGTCATGGAATATGTGGACGGCGAGACGCTTGAGGCGGCTGTAAAAGGCGGCAACATGACTGAGGAGAAGGCACGCAAGATAGCCGACCAGTTGCTCGACGCTATGGAGTATATGCACGCCAAGCAGACCGTCCATCGCGACATCAAGCCCTCCAACATAATGCTGACTCACCGAGGCGGTGACGTGAAGCTCATCGACTTCGGACTTTCCGACAGCGAAACCTTCTGCGTGCTGAAGATTCCGGCTGGCACATACGGCTATATGGCACCCGAACAGCTCAAGCCAGGTGCCCAGAGCGATCCTCGTGCCGACATCTATTCGTTTGGCAAGGTGTTGGAGTATATGGCTGAGGCTGTACGTAGCAAGCATCTGATGAGGGTGGGGCGGAAGTGCGCTGCTGCCGATTGTGTGCATCGTCCTGCTGACATTGCGCAGGTGAGGCTTCTGATGGCAGACAAGGGCAGGTCGTTGGCGGTGGTGAACGCCCTCCTCGTAGCATTGGCATTGGTGCTGCTTTTCATCATCGGTGTGCTGCTGAACGCACGCCAAACCACATCGTCAGATGCTGTAAACACCGATTCTGTTTCTGCAGGAGCAGCCAATAAGGTGATGGATAGCAGTCTTTGGTGAGGCTCGCATCAATTGGTGCGAGCTTTTATTACGATTGGTGTGCAGACTCATAACATTTGGAATGAGCTCTCGTAACGATAGAAAACAAGAAAGACAAATCCTAATTTCTGATTCCAAATAATAATCTGCCGATAACTGCGTTATACATTTATATGCAGTGGACAGACCAGATACGCCGTGTGAAGATAGTTCTTGTGTTGGCAGCCGTAGTGATAGCGGTTGTCTCGCTCGTTGTGTCGCACATCCTCATACGCGACCTTGCCGGTGAGGAACGTGCCAAGATGGAGGTGTGGGCTGAGGCTATGCGCACACTCAACAATGCCGACGAGAATACCGACATCAATCTTGTGCTGCGTGTGATAAACAGCAATAACACCATTCCCGTAGTTGTGCTCGACCCGCACGGACAGGTACAGGCTTACCGCAACATTGAAATTGAACATTGCAAAAGTTCAGCCGATTCCACCGCTTTTCTTAATGATTTGGGCAAGCAATTGCTTGCCGCCAACCGCAATATCCGCATAACACTCGACGACGACCGAAGCACCGACTATATTGACGTCTGTTACGACGATTCGCTCATGCTGCGCCGCCTGGCGTCATACCCCTATATACAATTAGGTGTAGTGATGCTGTTTGTCGTAATAGCCATATTCGCATTGCTCACGTCGAAACGTGCCGAACAGAACAAGGTGTGGGTGGGACTCTCGAAGGAGACTGCCCATCAACTCGGTACGCCCATATCCAGTCTGATGGCATGGGTGGAGATTCTGCGCGAGACTTATCCCGACGACGAACTGATACCAGAGATGGCGAACGACGTGCAGCGACTGCAACTCATAGCCGACCGCTTCTCGAAGATAGGCTCGCTGCCCGAACCCGTCGATACCGACCTGAAGGAGGTGATGCAGCACGTAGTGGACTATATGGACCGCCGCACGTCGAAGCGCGTACAGATGATACGCCGCTTCCCAGAGGGAGAGGTGAGGGTGCGGATAAACGCATCGCTATTTGAATGGGTGATAGAGAATCTGTGCAAGAATGCTGTCGACGCTATGGGAGGCGAGGGCACTATAACCATAACCGTGGCGCAAGAAGCAAACAAGACCGTTGTGGAAGTGAGCGACACCGGCAAGGGAATACGCAAGAAGGACCTGCGCAACGTGTTCCGCCCCGGCTTCACCACCAAGAAACGCGGTTGGGGACTCGGCCTATCGCTCGCCAAGCGCATTGTGGAGGAATATCACAAAGGACGCATCTGGGTGAAGCATTCTGAGGTAGGAATTGGCACAACATTCCGCGTAGAACTGAAAAAACCTTTAAGAAAGTCAAAAACATTATTGTAAAATTGTCGTATGTCGGAAAATATTCGTACCTTTGCACACCAAATGTGTAGTTCTGAACTGCTTAGAATAGATTTGAAGGACTTGAAAGAGGGTCAGAGTACCCTTGAATATAGTCTGGGCGACGCTTGGTTTGAGTCACTTGACGAAGACGAAATCAAGCGTGGCAATATTCGTGTGCGTATAAATGTACGCCGCACGGAGAACTATTTTGAGCTTGATTTTCACACCGAGGGCACCGTCGTTATTCCGTGCGACCTGTGTCTGGACGATATGGAACAGCCAATTGAGACGGACGACCGCCTCGTGGTGAAGTTTGGAGAAGAATATTCCGAGGATGATGACCTCATCACTGTTGACGAGCGTGAAGGCATACTCGACGTGGCGTGGTTCATCTACGAATTTATAGCACTCAACATACCCGCTAAGCACGTGCATACACCTGGAAAATGTAACGCGGCGATGATTAAGGTTCTCGAAGAACACTCAGCTACCCGAAGTAGTGGCGAGGATGAAGAGACAGCGGTAGATCCGCGATGGAATGGATTAGAAAAATTAAAAACAATAATTAAAGATTAAAGAAAAATGGCACATCCTAAAAGAAGACAGTCGAAGACTCGTACACTTAAGAGAAGAACTCATGATAAGGCAGTAGCTCCTACATTGGCAGTATGCCCTAACTGTGGCGCTTACTACGTATACCACACAGTATGCCCTACTTGCGGATACTATCGTGGCAAGGTTGCTATCGTTAAGGAAGTAGCTGAATAATTTCTCACCGTAAAATGGGAAAGATACACGCAGTAATCACCGGCATTGGCGGATACGTGCCCGACTATGTCCTCAACAACGAGGAGCTGTCGCGCATGGTAGACACCAGTGACGAGTGGATTATGACACGTGTCGGCATCAAGGAACGCCACATCCTCACCGAGGAAGGTCTTGGTACAAGCTACATGGCCCGTAAGGCAGCCAAGCAGCTCATCAAAAAGACCGGCGTCGACCCCGACACAATCGATGCGCTGATTGTAACCACCACAACTCCCGACTACAAGTTCCCCTCGACAGCGTCTATCGTCCTTGGCAAACTCGGACTGAAGAATGCTTTCGCCTTCGACTTTGAGGCCGCATGCTGCGGATTCCTTTATTCGCTCGACGTAGCCGCTACAATGATTGAGAGCGGACGCTACAAGAAGATAATCGTCATCGGTGCCGACAAGATGTCGTCGCTCGTCGACTATCAGGACCGCGCTACTTGCGTACTCTTCGGCGACGGTGCCGGAGCAGTGCTCGTTGAGGCTACTGAGGAGGAAGGTGTTGGCGTGCAGAACTCGTATCTGCGTACCGATGGCAAGGGACTCCCATTCCTTCACATGAAGGCTGGTGGCTCTGTTTGCCCGCCGTCACACTTCACCGTCGACCACCGTCTGCACTACCTCTATCAGGAGGGACGCACAGTGTTCCGCTATGCCGTGACAGACATGAGCAACGATGTAGCCGAAGTGATGAAGCGCAACGAACTTACTGCCGACGACGTGAAGTGGGTCGTACCGCACGAGGCAAACCTCCGCATCATCGAGGCCGTTACAAAACGTATCGGTCTGCCTATGGAGAAGGTGGTAGTCAACATCGAACGCTATGGCAACACCAGCGCAGCCACAATACCATTGGCATTGTGGGATAACGAGAAGAACATGAAGAAGGGCGACAACGTCATCTTCACCGCTTTCGGTGCAGGCTTCGTTCACGGAGCATCGTTCTACAAGTGGGCTTACGATGGTTCGGCAGTTGCCGGAGCCAAGTAATAGAGAAGCATATTATCTCATATATAAAAGCACATCCGACAGTTTTCAACAACTATCGTCGAATGTGCTTTTTTGTGTCTATTCTGTTAAAAATCATATAATTGCAAATATGCGGCTGCGGATATTCCCGAAAAAACACTAACTTTGTACTTATAGTACAATATACCCCCCCCTATAGAAAAGAATATGCACAAAGCAGGATTTGTAAATATAGTAGGCAATCCTAATGTGGGCAAGTCGACCCTGATGAATCAGCTGGTAGGCGAGCGCATCAGCATTGCCACATTCAAGGCGCAGACCACGCGCCACCGTATCATGGGCATAGTCAACGAGGACGACGCCCAGATAGTTTTCTCCGATACTCCCGGTGTTCTGAAACCCAACTACAAATTGCAGGAGTCGATGCTCGCATTCTCCGAATCGGCATTGCAGGATGCAGACGTGTTGCTCTACGTCACCGACGTAGTGGAGAACCCCGAGAAGAACATGGACTTCCTCGACAAGGTGAAGAATATGACCATTCCGGTGCTTCTGCTCATCAACAAAATCGACCAGAGCGACCAGAAGACACTCGGCGACACCGTTGAGAAGTGGCACACGCTGCTGCCCAATGCCGAGATTCTTCCCATATCAGCCAAGAACAAGTTCGGCGTCGATATGCTCATGCGTCGCATCAAGGAGCTTCTGCCCGACTCGCCGCCGTTCTTCGACAAGGACCAATTGACCGACAAGCCAGCCCGTTTCTTCGTGTCGGAGATTATCCGCGAGAAGATTCTGCTCTACTACGACAAGGAAATCCCGTACTCGGTAGAGGTGAAGGTGGAGTCGTTTAAGGAGACCGACCGCAACATCGACATCCATGCCGTGATATACGTGGAGCGCGATTCGCAGAAGGGCATCATCATCGGACATCAAGGCGTAGCCCTTAAGAAGATGTCGACCGAGGCACGCAAGTCGCTCGAGAAGTTCTTCGGCAAGAGCGTCTATCTGCACACATTCGTAAAGGTGGACAAGGACTGGCGCAGCTCAAAGCGCGAACTCGACAGCTTCGGATATAACCCGGAGTGAGAGTTTTGAATTTTGAGTTTTGAATTTTGAATTATCGGCTGTGCCGATTTTGAGTTGTTCAATTTTGAATTATGAATTCTCAACTCATAACTCTTAATTCCTAATTCATAAATTCAAAATGCGCATAGCGCACAATTCAAAACTCAAAACTCAAAACTCAAAATTGCGACAGCTTCGCTGCCGCTTCCCCCTGAATAGCAAAGAGGGGATACTCTCGTCAGAATGGCGAGGGCCGGAGTGGGTCAGCTTCGGAAAATCATTAACAAGGATGCAGAGACCACATCCTACAAGCCTCCGTGTGATGCGGAGGAAAGAATGACTAAAACATTATGGCAAATTTAGTGGCAATAGTGGGACGCCCAAATGTGGGCAAGTCGACACTGTTCAACCGCCTGACCAAGACTCGTCAGGCTATCGTTAGCGACACAGCCGGCACTACACGCGACCGCCAGTATGGCAAGTGCGAGTGGAACGGTCGCGAGTTTTCTGTTGTAGACACCGGTGGATGGGTGGTTAAGAGCGATGACATCTTCGAAGATGCCATCCGCAAGCAGGTTATCGTTGCAACCGAAGAGGCCGACCTTGTGCTCTTCCTCGTTGACGTTCAGACCGGACTGACTGACTGGGATCAGGACGTGGCGACAATCCTTCGTCGCACCAAACTGCCCGTTATCCTCGTCGCCAACAAGACCGACAACAACGACCAGATTTACGATGCTGCCGAGTTCTACGCTCTTGGACTTGGCGAACCGCAGTGTATCTCGTCGGCAACGGGTAGCGGTACAGGCGACTTGCTCGACCTTGTACTGTCTAAACTTAAGCCAGATACAAAGGAAGAAGTTGAAGACGGCATTCCTCGTTTTGCCGTCGTAGGACGTCCTAACGCGGGCAAGAGTTCTATCATCAACGCTTTCATCGGCGAGGACCGCAACATCGTGACCGAGATAGCAGGCACTACACGCGACTCAATATACACACGATTCGACAAGTTCGGCTTCGACTTCTATCTTGTCGACACTGCAGGTATACGCCGTAAGAACAAGGTGTCGGAAGACCTGGAGTTCTATTCGGTGATGCGCTCAATACGTGCCATTGAGAATTCGGACGTGTGCATACTCATGCTCGACGCTACTCGCGGTATAGAGGCGCAGGATATGAACATATTCCAGCTCATTCAGCGCAACAACAAGTCGCTTGTCGTTGTGGTGAACAAGTGGGACCTTGTAGAAAACAAGGATCAGGCTGTCATCAAGACATTCGAAAACGCCATACGCAACCGCATGGCTCCGTTTGTCGACTTCCCCATTATCTTCGCTTCGGCATTGACAAAGCAGCGCATATTCAAGGTGCTCGAAACAGCCAAGCAGGTTTATCAGAACCGTAAGGCACACGTCGGTACGTCAAAACTCAACGAGGTTATGCTACCGCTGATTGAGGCTTATCCGCCACCATCAATCAAAGGCAAGTACATCAAGATTAAGTATTGTACACAGTTGCCCAATACTCAGATACCGTCGTTCGTGTTCTATGCCAACCTGCCACAGTACATCAAGGAGCCGTATCGACGTTTCCTGGAGAACAAGATACGCGACAACTGGTCGATGCACGGATGCCCCATCAACGTATTCATACGTCAGAAGTAAAAGGCAAATATATTAAGGAGGGTATGGCAGGAATGCCATGCCCTCTTATTGTTTATATAAATAATATACATAAAAGTATGCGACACATTATATATATAATATATGTAGGCATTGTTATGACACTTCTTGCTGCCTCTTCGTGCAGCCCCGCTAAGCCACAGAATCCCAACGAACTCGCCGTCCGTGCCGCCAAGGTGTATTACGACTATCTTATAGCAGGCAATTTCGAGGCTTATGTCGACGGATTCTACCGTCCCGACAGCATACCAGGCAGCTATCGCGAGCAGCTGATAGTCAATGCAAAGCAGTATATGGGACAACTTAAGGACGACCATAGCGGACTCGCGGCTGTGCAGGCAATAAGTGCCAAGACCGACACGGCACGCCATGTGGGACGCGCTTTTCTTATGCTTTGTTTCGCCGACAGCACCAAGGAGGAGATAGTAGTGCCCATGGTGTTGCATGACGGCAACTGGTATTTGAAATGAAGACAAGCCTATTAAGACGCAATCAATAGACGATTGTGTGTTTTTTCTTTTGCGCTTTCGCTCATTTACATTAACTTTGCATAACTGTACAGCTAAAGTTATTTCATGAACAACATATCTGAACTTTTGGACCAAATAAGCAGTCCCGACGATTTGCGACACCTAAGCGTGGCACAGTTGCCCGAATTGTGTGCCGAACTGCGTCGCGACATTGTTGACGAGTTGTCGGTCAATCCTGGACACCTTGCTTCGTCGCTCGGCGTTGTCGAGCTGACGGTGGCTTTGCACTATGTGTTTAGCACACCGTACGACCGCATCGTGTGGGATGTGGGACATCAGGCTTATGGTCATAAGATACTAACCGGCCGAAAAGACACGTTCTGCACCAACCGCAAACTGCATGGCATACGCCCATTCCCGACTCCGATGGAGAGCGAGTACGACACATTCACGTGTGGACACGCTTCCAACTCCATTTCGGCAGCGCTCGGTATGGCTGTCGCTGCACGCAAAACCGGACACGACGACCGTCATGTAGTGGCAGTGATAGGCGATGGTGCCATGTCTGGTGGGCTCGCTTTTGAGGGACTCAACAACGTGTCGTCGTCGCCCAACGACCTGCTTATTGTGCTCAACGACAACGATATGAGCATCGACCGTGCTGTTGGAGGTATGGAGAAGTATCTTCTTAATCTCGACACCAATGCCACTTACAACCGCTTGCGCGACAAGGCTTCCAAGTGGTTGCACTCCATGGGCTATCTCAACGACGACCGTCGCAAGGGCATTATTCGTCTTAACAATGCCCTGAAGTCGGCTCTCTCGCATCAGCAGAATGTCTTTGAGGGAATGAACATACGCTACTTCGGACCCTTCGACGGCAACGATGTGTGCGAGACTGTGCGCATACTCGAACAGTTGAAGAATATGCGCGGCCCCAAACTACTCCACCTCCACACCGTCAAAGGCAAAGGTTATGAACCCGCCGAACGCGAGGCTACCATATGGCATGCCCCCGGCAAGTTCGACCCCGAGACCGGTGAACGCATTCCCGATACTGCCGATCCATATCCATTGAAGTATCAGGAAGTGTTCGGACGAACGCTTCTTGAACTTGCCGAAGCCAATCCCAACATCGTAGGCGTCACTCCAGCCATGCCAACGGGATGCTCTATGGACATAATGATGCATGCAATGCCCGACCGTGTGTTTGATGTCGGCATTGCCGAAGGACATGCCGCCACGTTTGCAGCGGGTATGGCAAAGGACGGATTGATGCCGTTCTGCAACATATACAGTGCCTTCGCACAGCGTGCTTACGACAATATCATACACGATGCAGCCATCCTTAATCTCCCCGTTGTATTCTGTTTCGACCGCGCCGGACTTGTTGGCGAGGACGGACCTACGCATCATGGCGTGTTCGACATTGCCGCTTTGCGTCCCGTTCCCAACCTCACGTTGTGCTCGCCGATGGACGAATGCGAGCTCAGACGAATGATGTACACAGCCCAACTGCCCGGTATGGGCACGGTGGTGATACGCTATCCGCGTGGCAAGGGAGTGAAACGCGACGACTGGCATTGCGAGTTTGAAGCCATTCCGATAGGCAAAGCACGCCAGATAAGCGACGGCAGCGACGTGGCGGTATTGAGTTACGGTCCGATGGGAAATGATGTGCAGAAAGCAATAAGCCAGTTGCACGATGAAGGAAGTCCTCTGAGTGTGGCACACTACGACATGCGTTTCTGCAAACCGCTTGATACGGATGTGCTTGAGAGCGTGTCGCAGCGCTTCAGCCGCATCGTCACCGTTGAAGACGGACAACTTGCAGGTGGTTTCGGTTCTGCTGTGCTCGAATGGTTGAGTGACAATGGCAATACTACAAGAGTGCGTCGCATAGGATTGCCCGACCGATTCATCGAACACGGAACGGTAAACGAGTTGCGTCATATTGCCGGTACCGATATAGAATCGATAAAGCAGGCAATCAACGACAATTAAACATATCCACTCCAACAACCCAATATATCCACCCCCAACAACCCAATATGAAGATAATTATAGCTGGCGCATACGCCATCGGTACTCATCTTGCACGTCTGCTCTCGCGCGATCATGACGATATAGTAGTCATGGATAACGACGAGGAGCGACTCTCGCGTATTGGTTCGGATGTAGACATACTCACAATGGAGGCTTCGTCTACCAGTGTCAAGGCGCTTAAGAAGGCAGGAGCGGAGAGTGCCGATTTGTTTATTGCTGTAACTCCCGATGAAAGTCAGAACATGGCATCGTGCGTTCTTGCCAAAGCTCTTGGCACAAGAAAGACGGTGGCTAAGATAGACAACTCGGAATATATCGAACCCGACCTCAAAGAGTTCTTTGCCGGACTCGGAGTCAGCTCGATAATCTATCCAGAGATGCTCGCAGCCACAGACATAAACAACGGACTCAAGATGTCGTGGGTGCGCCAGCGTTGGGACGTTCACGGTGGAGCGCTTGTCATGCTTGGTGTCAAGCTGCGTGAGTCGTGTACGATACTCGACCGCCCTATGCGCGACATCTGCGGTCCGGAAGACCCCTATCACATCGTAGCCATCAAGCGCCAGGGCGAAACCATCATCCCTGGAGGTAACGATTGTCTGCAGATGTACGACATGGCTTACTTCATGACAACCCGCCAATTCATTCCATACATACGCAAAATCGTCGGCAAGGAACATTATGTCGATGTGAAGAACGTGATGATAATGGGCGGTGGAGCTACAGCTGTACGCACCGTAAAGACCATGCCCAGCTATATGGACGTGAAGATTATAGAGGCTGACGAGCAGCGTTGCGAGCGTCTTAACTCTATACTTGAAAACGACAAGGCGCTTGTCATCAACGGCGACGGACGCGATTTGTCGCTACTTATCGAAGAAGGCATCAAGAATACGCAGGCCTTTGTTGCGCTCACCGGAAATGCTGAGACCAACATTCTCGCCTGTCTTACAGCCAAGCGAATGGGAGTTCGCAAGACAGTGGCAATGGTCGAGAACATCGACTATGTAAGTATGGCTGAGAGTCTGGATATCGGCACCATCATCAACAAGAAGTCGATAGCCGCCAGCCATATCTATCAGATGATGCTCGATGCCAACGTTCACAATGTGCGTTTTCTCATGACAGCCAATGCCGACGTTGCCGAATTCATCCCGTCGGAGGGTTCCAAGGTTACACAAAAGCCCGTTAAAGACCTCGGATTGCCTAAGGGTATGACCATAGGTGGACTCGTTCGCGACGGTCAGGGACTGCTTGTGTCGGGTAACACATTGATTCATCCGGGCGATTCGGTTATGGTGTTCTGCCATAACGTCAACATGAAGAAGATTGAAAAGTTCTTCCTATGATAAATCTAAAGCTTATATATAAGATTATAGGGTCGTTGCTCTTCATCGAGGCCATGATGCTGTTGTTGTGTCTTGGCGTTTCGGTGTATTATCACGAGGACGACCTTATGGCGTTTGCATTGTCTGTGGCAATATCGGCGGGCACCGGACTGGTGCTGCGATTGTTTGCGCGCAACTGCGACAACACCCTTTCACGACGTGATGCCTATCTTGTGGTAACGCTCACGTGGACGGTTTTCTCGCTGTTCGGAACGCTTCCGTTCCTCTTGGGAGGCTATCTGCATTCTTTCACCGACGCTTTCTTCGAGACGATGTCGGGATTTACCACTACCGGAGCTACCATAATAGACAATGTAGACGTCCTGCCGCACGGCATTTTGTTTTGGCGTTCGTTCACGCAGTGGCTTGGCGGTCTGGGAATAGTATTCTTTACGATTGCCCTTTTGCCCTCGCTTGTAGGCGGTAGTGTCAAGGTTTTTGCCGCAGAAGCTACCGGACCCATCAAGACCAAGCTCCACCCACGCCTCAGTACCAACGCCAAGTGGATATGGGTGGTATACATCTGTATCACCGTGTTGTGCATTTTGGCTATGTGGTGTGCCGGTATGGACTTGTTCAGTAGCGTCAACTACAGCTTCACAACGGCTGCCACGGGTGGATTTGCCACCCATAACGACTACAGTTATCTCACTCCTGTAGTGCAATACATCGTCACCTTCTTTTGTTTTGTATCGGGCATCAACTTCACGATGCTCTATATTTCCGTGTCGCAACGCAAGCCCAGCACGCTTCTGAAGAGTGCTGAGTGCAGATTCTATCTGTTTGTGGTGCTTGCTTTCGCTGGCTTTATAGCGTTTGAGTTGATGTGGAAGAACGGTTATGAGTTTGAACCGGCAGTTCGAAGTGCCTTGTTCCAGGTGGTGTCGTTCATCACCACAACGGGTTTGCTTTCCGACGACCCTGCCGTATGGCCCCACGTTACATGGGTGGTATTGGCAATTTGTATGTTCTTCGGAGCTTGCTCGGGTTCTACGAGCGGTGGATTCAAGTGCATACGTTGCGTAATGCTGTTGAAGATCATTAAGAACGAGTTCCGTCAGATGCTGCATCCCAATGCCGTGTTGCCTATGCGTGTCGACGGCACCAACGTTCCTTCGTCGAAGCGTGTGACGCTGCTCGCTTTCCTTTCGACTTATCTCATTCTGTGCCTGTTCTGCTCGTTCTCGATGATAGCGATGGGTATAGACAATACCAATGCCATAACCATCACGCTAAGTGCGCTGGGCAACGTCGGTCCGACGCTCGGAACGGAGATTGGTCCAACCATGTCGTGGAGCGAACTGCCTATTGCAGCCAAGTGGATATGCTCGGTGCTGATGCTCATCGGACGTCTTGAGATATTCAGCGTGCTCGTAATATTCACACCGCAATTCTGGAAGGAGAACTAACCATACGGCGGAGCCGTATGGAATTAGGAATTAGGAGTTTTGAATTTTGAATTGTTCTCGGCTTCCGCCTGCGATTTTGAATTTCTGAATTATGATTAATAACATTTACTAAATACAACAATTATGGAACCAATGAAGTTTAACGCGCTGCTCAAGTCAACGATTTGGGGTGGCGAGAAGATTATCCCTTTCAAGCATCTTGATGTTAAGCAGGAGAATGTAGGCGAAAGCTGGGAGATTTCTGGAGTGCCAGGCAATGAGACAGTGGTTGCCAATGGCGAGTTTGCCGGCAAGAAACTCAATGAGGTTGTTGCCGAACTGAAGGAGAAACTCGTAGGTAAGGAGAACTACGAGCGCTTCGGCAATGAGTTCCCGCTGCTCATCAAGTTTATCGATGCACGTCAAGACCTCTCTATACAGGTTCATCCTACCGACGAGATTGCCAAGCGTCAGGGCAAGGAGCGTGGCAAGACCGAGATGTGGTATCTGCTCGACTCTGACAAGGACGCTACTTTGCTGTGCGGTCTGAAGCAGCAGATCACACCTACACAGTATGCCGAAATGGTAGCCAACGACACCATTTGCGATGCCATTGCACGCTACGATGTCAAGGAGGGCGACTGCTTCTTCCTGCCCGCAGGACGTATCCACGCCATCGGTACCGGCTGTTTCCTCGCCGAGATACAGCAGACCAGCGACGTGACATATCGCATCTACGACTTCAAGCGCAAGGACAAGGACGGCAACTATCGTGAGTTGCACACCAAGCAGGCTGCCGAGTGCATCAACTATAATGTTGAGAGCAATTATCGCACCGAATATACTCCGCAGAAGAACCAGGGTGTGAGCCTCGTTCAGTGTCCTTACTTCAACACTGCTGTCTACGATCTCGACGAGCCGATGACGCTCGACTACTCTGAACTCGATAGCTTCGTTATCCTCATTGGCCTTAAGGGTGAGGCTACTATCACCGACAACGAGGGCAACACCGTCACTCTGAGCGCCGGCGAGAGCATGCTTGTGCCTGCAACTACCGAGACTCTGAAGATTGAGGGAACGCTGAAGTTCCTGGAGACTTACGTATAGGAAAGCCTCAGAAAGCCCAAACTCATCCCTCGCAAAGCCCCTCCCCCTTGCCCCTCCCCCATAGGGAGGGGAGCGGTATGCACAGTTTGCTTATAGGAGGTGGAATGTGCTGTTGGCTTATAAGTGCGGTATGCACAGTTTGCTTATAAAAATACGCCCTGTAAAGGCAGAAGCATTGACAGTTAATGCTTTCGCCTTTACAGGGCATTTTTCGTATATTAATCATTGTGTTGTTATCGACCGCTACTCTTCAAATTCCCTTTCATGGTCTTTGAAGAAGTCATAACAGAGTCGGCATAAACAATAAAAGAACAACAAAAACAACATTCTCTTTCTTCCATTCATAATGGATAATGTTGTTTTTGTTGTTCTTTTTATTGTTAAATGTCGTTCGACATTCCCCAATTATAATAGTTTCAGCAATCCCAGCATATCACTCCCCTCCCTACGGGGGAGGGGCCGGGGGT
>NZ_JADYUF010000052.1 GCF_021531655.1 Leyella stercorea
GGGCTGGGGGTGGGGCTTTTTATTTGGATTATTCAATATTTTTCACTAACTTTGCCACAAACATACGGCAGGAGCGATGAAGAATAGCAATAACGGCATTGATATACTCGAACAGCAGATGGCCAACAATGAGGACATCTGCTGTTCGTGTGGTAATATAAATTCTTTTCCAAAGGTATTTTTCGACAACTATAAGGTTGCCGATGTGGGCATCATTGTGTGTACATCGGGCAAATTCAAAATCAGTTGCAATAATGTGGAGTATGTGGTAAACAAGGACGAGACGGCATTTCTGTCGCGCGACGTTTACTTCTCCATCACCAGCCACAGCAACGACTGCTCTGTGGTAATCATTCTATATAGTGTCGACTCCATACGCGACATTCTGGGCAGCACCATTGTCGGAATGAAATTCATCGAGATGCTCAATCCACGAGACTGCTGGGTAATGCACACCGGACACGAAAGCGAGCTGACAAAATATTCCGAACTGCTGGCTGTAGGCAACAGCGACGACAACGTATTCGCAGCCAATGAGCGCCGACTGCTACTGCTGTCGCTCACCTACCGGCTCTGTGGTATATTCCGAGAAATATCAAAAGACGGCGACAATGCCTCAAGCCGCAAACTCGAGACCTACATGCAGCTGATGCAACTCATTGACCAATATCACACCCATGAGCGTGGCGTAAAGTTCTATGCAGACCGTCTGTGTCTGTCGCCCAAATATCTTACGTCGCTCGTCAAGTCGGTGTCGGGCAGCAGCGTACAGCAATTGGTGTTCAAGGCTATAACCAAAAAAGCCATTTTCTTAATAACCACTACCGACAAGAGCATTAAGGAAATAGCCGACCTACTGAACTTTCCCAATGCCTCAGCATTCGGCACATTCTTCAAGAAACAAGTGGGAATGTCGCCAGTGAACTATAGGCAAAAAAAGTATGACACATAACCCATTGTTTAAAGTCCACAAAATAGTCAGAAGTCATAAACTGCATGATTCTTATGCAGTTTTCAGTAAAAACTGCATAGATTTCATGCAGAAATCCCTCAAAACCGCATAGTTTTTATGCAAAATTAAGTATATTTGCAAAAAAAGCAGATGATATGGAACAATTATTTGAATATTTCAAGCGCAAGCTCAACGAAACTCCTACCGACTTAGTAAGATATAAGTATGGGGAAATAGAATGGAGAGGACACGCCTTCGGACTGGTCGGACCGCGAGGCGTTGGTAAGTCAACAATGCTCTTGCAACATATCAAGACGCAATTGGAAATAAAGAACACACTTTATGTATCGGCCGACCATCTTTATTTTACATCACACACTCTTGTAGATTTAGCTGACCGCTTCTATAAAATGGGAGGCAAACATCTTTTCATTGACGAGATTCACAAGTACGACGGATGGTCGGCCGAAGTGAAGCAGATATTTGACAGTTACTCGGATTTACAATTAGTCATTTCGGGGTCTTCCATCCTTGAAATAACCAAAGGCATGGCCGACCTCAGTCGTCGTGTTCCAATATATGAGATGCAGGGACTATCGTTTAGAGAATACCTACACTTATTCCATGGCATAAAAATGGATGTTGTCAATATGGAAAAACTCTTACACCATGAGTATGAGATTCCTGGAATAGACCATCCACTACCATTGTTTCATGACTATTTGCGACGAGGATATTATCCGTTTGGCAGTGATGCTGCATACGATATAGAATTGATGCAAGTTGTAGTACAAACGATGGAAAGCGACATTCCTATATATCTGAACACTAATGTATCAGTTGGCAGAAAACTGAAACAACTGCTTATGGTTGTGGCTGAAAGTGTACCATTTAAGCCAGTTATGCAAAAACTGGCTGATGTGACAGGTATAAACCGCAACTATATTCAAGACTATCTGATGTATATGGAGCGTGCAGGAATGATAGCCCAACTGCGAGATGCTGTAGGTGGCATTAGAGGTCTTGGCAAAACCGAAAAAATATATCTGGACAATACCAATCTTATATATGTGCTTGCTCCCAAACGGGCAGACATAGGCAATATAAGAGAAACATTCTTTATGAACCAAATGCGTATTGCAGGTGATGTAATGTGTTCGCCTGTATCCGATTTTCTTGTGGACGGCATGACTTTTGAAATTGGCGGACGTAAAAAGGGACAGAAACAGATTTCAGAAGTCAACAATGGATATGTGGTGAAAGATGACATTGAAACAGGCTATGCCAATGTACTTCCACTATGGGCTTTCGGACTATTGTATTGATATCACATAATATTAAAGAAAATATTAACAAATACAATAATTTTTACTTGACCACTGCTATTTTTTATATTTACTCTTGTGCTTTTCCAAAAAATTGACGTATCTTTGCATATAACTAACATTCATTAACCCAAATATAATAACGGTCTGCATCCTTAAAAAAGGATTGCAGACTATGATATTTCCAAAAACCTAAAATAATATGAATGCCGCAATTATCTTGATTATTCTCGGAATAATCATATGGATTATAGTACCTAATTTCATTTCTGGCAGCAAGAAAAACAAAGCCAGGAAACAAAAGGTTATGGCTTGCAAGGTTATAGGCTGGCTGCTTATTTTCCTTGGAATCTATAACGCAATTTCTACATTATTAGGAGATTAAACAAAAAAAATAACAAAT
This sequence comes from Leyella stercorea, assembly GCF_021531655.1. The sequence goes on from NZ_JADYUF010000052.1 coordinate 2,681, forward strand.
ATGAAAAATTATTTTTCTAAATTCGGTGCAACTGTTCTATTTGCATCCATGACGGCAATGTTCGTCTCATGTGGCTCTTCCAGAGTTGAAGACTTAAGTAAGATCAAAGATTTTCATTATTCAACCACAAAAAGTTTCTCAAACAAGCTTGCCACTGACAAGAGTAATAAAGGCGGTAGCTGCGTTGATTTGTATATTGACTATTCAGACTGCATGACTACAGCTGCCAGTTCAAAATACTATCAAAGCGTACAACCTGCTATTATTGCCTGTACTCCGAATTATTATTCTATTAAAGGTAATGACATAACGTTCGAGAGCAATGACAAGATGAAAGTTCATCAGTTGCTAAACTCCATCACCAATGTCGACTACTCTAACATAAAGGGAGCAGTAGACAGTATCCTTTTGAAGAAAAGAGAGGCTATACTTATCACTGACGGAGAATTCTACCAGCAGGGCATTGGTGCAAACCTTAACAATCCATATCTTGCAGACGAGTTTAAGAAATGGCTAAACGACGGACATGACATTTACGTTTATAGCGAGCCTTATACATCCGCAGGTTTCACAAAGAACAGATACTATATGCTCTTTACAGACCATCGTTTAGACAATAATATCCAGGAGATATTCTCACGCAATGCCCCCAAGGACGATGCAGTAAAGATGGTACACCTCTATAGTGGCATTCCTTCAGCCAAAGTCGGAAATTCAGGAGTTCTTTTCAATGAGCAACTTCTCATAACTCCCGATGCTGAGATCAATCCGGCAATGTCATACGAATGCCATACAATGGATGCAGCGTGGGATGATGTTCAGAAATATGTACTCAATGCAACAGACGATAATGGAAATGCCATAAAGGGTGGCGACTTCTTCTTCAAGGGAATTGACATAGAAGTTACAGAGGTCGATGCATATAAACCTTCAGAGATTGAAGTAAAATGTTATCAGATAAGCGATTTGTATGAAAATTTCAATCCTAAAAAAGACAAGATTACGCTACCACAACCATTAGAAAACATGTTCGTTATTGACGAAGCTGCATGGAAGAAAGGGAACGTAGTTGTCAAACTGCATCCTGACTTTGACGGTTCTTCACTAAATGGGACATCGGGCAACCTTCTAAGAATTGACATTTGCGTAAAGAAGTCAAAAGAAAACTTTACTGACAATGAAAATATTGGAGGTAAATTTAAATTCGATTCTCCATGGGGATACAACACTTCGATATACGAAAGTTTGAAACAGACTCTCCTTGACCCGTCTATAAGTCCTGAAAATAGCGGTGACCCTATAATATATACTGTTTACCTATCGACATTTACACTTTAACATTAACTAATCAATAAATCACAAATAACATGGTTACAAAAATCACAACAATGGCTCAGCTTCACCAAGCTGAGATTGCAACTTACATGACAGACGCTATCGTTGGTATAGTTTTCATGGTTTTAATTCTTATTGTAGCTAATCTTATTTCATGGCAGCCCGGTGCATATGACAATTCACCCGCAAAGCGTAAAACATGGTTCTGGATTCTTGGAGTCGCTTCATTGTTCACGAGCCTTGGAATTGATTATTTCACATGGATGAAAAGAATCGAAAAAGCTCAGTTCGTAAGCGAGTACATTATGCATATGATAGGTGCAGCCATCGTAGGTGTTGTTATCTACGGTATTGTAACATTCATAATATGCAAAATTCAGAAAAAAGACACAAAATTGGCTTCTATGTTCTAAAGCCTGTTATTGTATAACTGTAAAATCTATTAACAATGAACGTATACAATATCATTGCTATAGGTGGAACTGGCATGCGTTGCGCAGAGTGTGTTGTACACCTCTGCGCAATGGGCATGTTTGATGATACCGAGATAAACCTACTGGCTCTTGATACTGACTACAAGAACGGTAACTTTAAGAGACTGAAAAACCTTATTGGCAATTATAATAGAATAACTTCAGACCGCGACGGAGTTGCTTCAAACACTTTGTTCTCAGCAAAGATTAACTATTATACATTCTCACCAGATTACAGCGCCGGCACCAACTACGATATAGTTGCACATTATAGTGATGCTCAAGCCTCAACCCATGACGACGATGGTGTAAAATGGCAGGAAAGCGACCTTGTAGACCTTTTCCTAACACCAGAAATGCGCAAAATGGATCTGCAGCATGGCTACAGAGCCCAAACCCAAATGGGATCCATGCTAATGTATCATGCCATTAAAGAAGAAGCATACAAGAACAAAGGAAAGGGATCAGACCTCGTAAGATATGTAGAAAATCTTATGACTACACCCGGAAGTATAGTATTCTTGTTTGGTTCCGTATTCGGAGGAACAGGTGCCTCTTCTATCCCCGTACTACCTCATGCATTACAAGAAGCAGCCAAAATCCTTTCGAAAGATGGTCAAGGCGACCTGCTCTCTAAGAATATGTTTGGAACCGTAATGCTGACCAATTATTTCAGTTTTGACGCACCAAATACAACTGACTCCGTTTTTGCAACCTCAGACAAATTTGCACTGAACTCACAAGCAGCCCTTTCATTCTACAATGAAGACGAAACTGTAAGATCTACTTATAAGAGACTATATATGATCGGTAGAGAAAAGCCACGAAATGTATCGCGTCGCGATGCTGAAAGTGTGACTGGAGGTGATGCGCAACGCAATCCTGAAGACTATATCGAACTGGCAGCAGCTTCTGCAGCATATGATTTCTATCAGAATGCCAAAGCCCATATGGACAAACCGGTATTTGGAGATGAAGCAGAGATATTCTACCGCACGATGTCATCCGACGACAATAACAGTCTTTCTTTTGAGTCGTTCTTTGGCACAGACAAAGACAAATTCGCACAAAAATGCGGTATTATGATGGCTTCTGCATTCCTTTTCGGACCACAGGATTTTGCAAACAATAGAAGAAGACATGAATCATTCAGGGCATTGACAGAAGAAAATGTCAAGGATATTCGCGACTTCTTCCGTATGTTCTATGATTTGGAATGTCTTGACGAAAAAGAGCCTGGCAGTGGTTGGATAAAACAAATGCAGGAATCGGCTATAGAACAAGGCTACCAAGGCTTTCTCTTTAATCAAGCAGCATACAGTACGGCACCAAATACTGCAGGAAAATTCAAATACAACGAAAAACTTTTCCCCGAAACATCAAAGTACCACTACTCTGTAAGTCTTATCAGTAGCGCTTATGATACATTCAAAAAAGAATTCGGAGATAACGTTTTTGGCGACAGCGACAAAACTGCCGTATCTGCACTATTGAAGCGTACATACGATACCTTTACTAAACTTTATGGTTTCTAACTTATACACTACTGAAAATGGCAATAACAAATAACCTTTTACCAAAGTGTATCAAAGGTCATGACACACAGCAGGCAAAGCCGAATTCATGGGAAAAAATGGGAATGCCTGAACAGTTTATCGATAGTATAGATACCACTGGCGGTGAACTGAATGATGCAGCAAAGTTTAATCTTTTAGTTTCGAGCGTACCATCACCCTGGGCAAGAGTACATCTTACCCAGCATGCCATTATGGCAAAAGAAGATAAGACCGATACAAGAACCTTGTCTCAGTTCTATTCTTTCTTGTGCAGCGAATGGCGTGGACTGATTGCAGCATACGTTCTCTATCCTGAAGATTTCGAATTGACAAAACCTATAGAGCTTGTATCCAAGGATATAACTAGACGTTCAGGAAAATTCGACATACTGAGTACATATGCTGAAATGCTCTTCGAGAATGAAGCTTTATGGAAGTACGAAAAGGGACAGTTGGAGAGACCTAAAATGCAGATTCTCTACTATCATAACGGCGACCAACGTTATCCTGTAGGTGGTACATCTCCCTTCAGTATTCTTTTCTCTGGAATGAATTACATGATGCCCGTTGATGAACAAAGAATATACTGGATTGTTGACGGCAAATTCCAAGATCCTGCAGACATAAAATTTGAAACATATTACAAGGAAGGTGAAGCCAAATTCAATGATAAGCATTTCAACAATCTGAAGAAGCTTTACTCATTCTTGAATGGTGTTCAAAAGAACTCTTCAAATTATATTGAGACTTTAAAGGGTATTTGGGAAAGTTCTCACAACAACGAAAACTCACCAAGTACTACAGATGCAAGATATAATATTGTAGAGCGAGTTCTCAATGCTGCTATAGCTGCATGGATGGATGAGATCCGTATCATATTGGGCAATGTTGCCGAGAGATCGAAAAACATTCCCGTAAACCACAAGAGACCAGAAGGTCCGCTTGGCGAACTTCTTAACATAAAAGCAGCATACTACTGGAGAAATAATGCTTTCTACACCAAACCTTTTGAAAAATCCGAACTGAGTCAGGAAAATCACGAGGTTCTTGTTAAAGATGTGGAAAGTCTGTTCATAAGTAGTGACTATCTTGCCCTATGGCGTGATTGTGCAATACCAATGACCGACAGATCAGGAAAGCCTACTTCACGAATGGAGCACGATTACCGCATGTCGCCTATACATTTTATAAAAGCAGAAGAAAACGGCAAGACTTGGTTTCTCGCAGTTCCTCTTAGTGAATATGCTCTTACAGATGTATTCAAGCAGGAATTTGTACCAATCATTGAAGGTACTAATGAGAACGTAAAGATACAGGCAGAAAAGAACGGAAAACGAGTTGACGTTTATCTTAAAGCACGCATTGATGCAGAAGGCGAGTGGGTCAATATACGTAATCGTTCATTTATTGTGGAAACTCCAGATCAGACAAAGAAAGTGTTCGCATGGCCCAACTTCTGCTCTTCAAAATGGCAGAAATACTACTATTATAGTGAGTTCCCTACAAATGCCACAAAGGATGTCCAGATGGTTCCTGTCTTCGAAGACATGGCCGACATTGAAGACATGAACAATACAGAATCATGGTCAAAGGACGCATTCCTTAAGATGATTAAGTATCCGGCAACAGCTACAACCGATGCGCACGCCTACGAAATCATCAGGACAAACAAGCCCTTGCGTAGAATCAAAATACGCAAGCGTATAGGTAATGGCATATATGACTTAGGATGGCTTGTTGTACGTCAAGTAAGCTACAATACCCTTGATACACCTCAAGGCATGCAAACCATTCCTGATTCAGATAACCTTTCACCAACAACAGTAGGATTTGACTTCGGTAGTACCAACTCATGTGCATATTATTGCGGTCAAGGCTCTAACGACATTCGACCTATTCCGTTTACAAATAGACGTTTAGCCATAATTGGATTTGACAATAAACCCATTGACACTGCTGAACCCAATGAACTGCTCTTCATCTCAAACGAAGAACCGATCAATAAGAATGGCCAGATCAAGTCATGGCTACATGAACACGATCAAATGTTTATTGATCCGTCAAAGATGGGTGAAGAGTTGGTTGGAGGTGTGCCCGTTAACGAAACAAACATTACGGTCAAGAGCATGAACCGTTATGATATTACCACCAATGCCGGCAAACTTCATTACAATATGAAATGGCTCGTTGACAATGACGGTACACGCAGAAAGAAGGCCTTCATGAAAATGGTATGGATTCAGATATGCGCAGACTTGTTTGCAGAAAACCTGTATCCACAAACATTAAATTGGTCATACCCGAGTGCTATGGGCTCTAGAGACATGAGTGCTTTGGAAGATATATTTGCAGACATTCCATCACCTTGTCCTAATTATTGCGTAAAGGAAAAGAACTCCTTCACCGAAGCTGAAGCTGTATGTTCATACTTCCTTGACAAAAAAATATCACTTGAGCCCGACAATCTTTTTGTAGGTATTGACATAGGCGGTTCTACATCAGATATACTTGTGCTTGGAAAAGAAGCCCAGCAAGTTCATGAGACTGAAAATCGTCCCATTGACAATCATATTGCTCAAACTGCACACGACATTACAGCTACATCCCCTCAAACCAACTACGATGAACTCGGTCGTAAAGAACTATGCAACCTTGTTCGTGAACGGGGTCTTGCAGGTAAAGTAGAACTTGATGAACTTGGCAGAAGTGAGATAGTGGACTTCCTTAAAGCTAACGAAGCACAAGCTGAAGTTGACTATGATGAAATGAGCCGTAAGGAACTTTGCGACATCGTTCGCGAACGTGGTCTTGCCGGTAAGGTTGACCTTGACGAGCTGAGCAGATCAGAAATCATTGAATACCTAAAAGCCAATGAATGTCCCGCTCAAGTTGACTATGACGAACTCAGCCGTAAAGAACTTTGTGATCTTGTTCGTGAACGTGGTCTTGCTGGTAAGGTTGACCTTGACGAGCTGAGCAGATCAGAAATCATTGACTTCCTAAAGGCGAACGAAACTGGTGCTGCAATAGACTACGATGAACTGAGCAGAAAAGAACTTTGTGATATTGCCCGTCAACGAGGCCTTGCTAATACAGCTGACCTTGACGATCTTAGTAGACATGAAATCATAGACCTTCTTAAGTCTAACTCTGGTGCTAAGACAGTACGCCACGCCCAAACGGTCAATAACGTATCAACTCATAGTCGCCAGTCGGCTGCCGATACTGCTGAACGAGGAGGAACTGACCGTAGACTGTTTACCCAATGTTCTGTACGTATGGCTGCAGGTGTATTTTTTGATGCAATCATCGGATCCAAGAAGTTCCGCGACTGCATTAGAAACTTCCATGCATCGAAGGAAACACACATCAAGGTTGAAGATATTGACAGTATCGAGGTTGATCCATTAAGAGCGCCATACTACCTGAACAACATATTCGACCAGCTTCATGGAGATGCCGAATTCAAGAAGTTCTATGGCTATCTTAAGAATGACGTGCCTTTCGTTTTCACTCTGCCAGCATATATTGTAGGCGCTCTTATGTCATACTCTGGCATGTTAGTGCGCAATGCTATCATAAACCAAAAGTTGGACAAGATAGAAGAGGTGCACCTACGTTATTTCGGCAAGGGCGGACGCCTGTTCGAATGGCTGTTCTTCACCTTCAAGCCTGCTGAGGTAGAGGCCTACCTTAATGCCTGTTTCGAAGTAGGACTGAAAAATGAGGCTATTAACGAAGCATTCGGACGTGGTGCCGATTACAAACCTATCGTCTGCATATTCGATAATAGTCACGACGAGCAGTATGGTAACAGCGAGAACTCTGAAAACAAATCGGAGGTAGCAAGAGGTCTTGTTTCGCGTCATGAGATAAAAGGCATAGATGCCAACCGCCGCAATATATACGGCAAGCGCGGACAAAGCACATCAAACGAATACGATGCTCGCAAACAGGAGGTTATTGGTGAAGTAGGCATTCAGCGTAATGGCATAACCCTCAATGAACTCTCACTGGTTGATGACAACTTCTACGAGTATGAAGGCAGTATCTCTATGCCTAAGAAGTTTGAAAACTTCTCTGAGTTCATGGATACTTTCATCCAGTTTGTCGGTCACGCCACAAACATTTATCCTCGCACAACAAACCTTGCAAGCAAAATACAGGATGTACGCAATGTGCGCAATTTCATCGTCAAGGACACCGAATTCCGTAAATATACCGAGAATATCAAGGCCGGCAACGAAGACTCTTACCGTATGCCTGTATTTATTGCTACAGCGTTGTATTATCTTGAAGAAGTACTTCTTAAGGAAGTCTTCTCCAACAGTTAACAAACCCTATCGTATTTGAACATTGAAATAATATGGCAAAATACCTTCAATTGTATCTGGACACCGACTTCATTATTCCTATTGGAGTCGGTGATTCCGGAAACATAAACAAATATATCGACCAACAGGCCTTAAGACGGTTGTGGCTGTTTTTTTCACGCACTTCCAGCAATGGTATGTTTGATGCAACAGAGTCAAACAAAGCCAATTTTGATGCTGGCAGAGAGGGTTTCTATGGCGACTTTTGGAAGCATGTGGAGAATAACGATAAAGTTCCAGGCGAGTCATACAAATACCTTGATTTGCTAGACTTGTCACGCATAATCACTAAATTACGCGAATGGTCAAATGCTACTCTCTTCACTGAAACCCCTGAGGTCGTTCTCAATTTCTCCACAGTAATCCCATTGAAGGCACGCAGAGCATTTGTTGATTACATAAACGAAAAGTTAGGACGTGTACGTAGCTACAGCATTGAAATGAACAATCTGCTTTCGGACAAGATTGTATACGACTACCAAACACTATCGCCTGCTTTTGGCGACCAATTGCTGATAGTCCAATCTGCAGGCAAGGATATTCTGCTGTCAATACAAACATGGTGTGGCAATCAGTTTATGCAGGGAGACGAACCATTAAGACTTAAGAAAAAGGGCAGCGAGTTTCTTAAGGAGGCTATAGCCAAAATAGTGGTAGACTATTTTGAGCAGAATTACCATATGCTTCTGCCAACGCAAAAAGAAAAGGAATATGCCTATCAAATGCAGTTCGCAGACACTTGGCTACAAGACAGAAACGGCGACGAAGACTTCTGGGTTGACAATTTTCATTATTCACTCAACCCAGCCAAATTGTATCCCCCAGTACAAATTGACGGCAAACAACTGAATCTGATTGAAAAAGAGGCCATCCGCAACACAATAAATGGTATTTACAAATTCTATAAAGAGAATATCATCAACAAGCATCTGCATACAATTCTTATTGGTGACGTTTTCAAAGAAGAAGTATTTATGAAGGATTGTGTCAGCGTAACATCAAGCGATGGCAAGTACACGTTCTTTAATGACAACGCCATTCAGGAGGCTTTAGGACGTTATAATGTAAAATACTCTACATATGTGGAGGATTCTTTGCATCTTGAAAGAATCTTCATGGACAAAGCCAATGAACGAGAAAGAATCAGAACATACGTTCATAATGCAGAAATCCTTGGCTCGCTGCGCGACAATATCAATGGTACCGTCCACAACATCAAGACTGCTGTAAACGCCGTTAATGAACGTAACTTCGATTTGCACGAATCATGGAAGTCATTGATGCGTCAAAGCAAGTTCAGTGAGGCCTCTGACCTTATCGAACAAATGTCAACAAGCGATGAATTGGCAATCTCTAAGAACGAAGCTATTGAAATACTGAAAAGTATTGAACTTAGCAACTCGCTTCTTATTGATCTGAAACAGCTGAAAGAAGTTGAGCCGATTGTTAATTCCATAAGAAACGGTGAAAAGGAATTGCGAGAACTTAATGCAAAGGCTGACGAACTAAGGAATCTGCCGGAATCGCTCAGAATATCGGTACAAAAATACAGAGACCTATATCCGAGATACAAGGAACTGAAAAAACAGTTCGAAGCAGAATCCACCCTGACCGGTCGAAGAAACATTGTTGACGAAATGAAGGATCTGACGATGGAACCGATGCCGATATTGGATATTGAAACAATTAGCGGAACTATCACCGTAAAACTTGTATCTACAGGTGGATTCCTTGGCATTGGCGCCAAAAAAAGTGTCGATATAAAACTAAGCATCGACAAGCCACTACCATGCCGTGGCGTTCTTATTGTAAGCCCAAAGGTTATAACAAAAATACCTGAAGGACGTTACGGCATATTCGCTATAGATGTAGATAAAGGTGCAGAAGGAATGGTAGTAGAAACAAATCTTGATTTCAATACAATAGGATTGGAGAAAAACGCCAAATCAATATTTGTAAAATTCTGGCCACACGAAAACGACAAGATACCTATCAACCGCTTTGATGTCAGTGGTGGTGGAATGATAACATTATAAAATCTATAAAATAATACAATGGGAAAATCTATTCTTTGTCCGTACTGCTTTGAAACCTTTGACAATACTGAGGTGATGGTACAGTGCGATAATTTTGCAACACGCACAATTGACGGCAAACCAAAAGAAATATGTGAGCGCGAAGAAAACCGACTCTTCAACGAACATTGGGATGAGAATGTCATGTCAAAGCATGTGTTCAGTCCCAACATCAGTTTTCTGGACAGAATCAGGGGGTATAAGCCCAAACCATGCAAGTGCGACCAGTGTGGAGCCAACTCTTCACGCTTTGTATGTCCTCATTGCAACAACTGGCTTCCAACAGAAATGATAGAGAAGGGTTCTGAAATCATCTCGGTAATCGGTGGTCCTGCAAGTGGCAAATCAAACTACATTGTTGCGTTAATCAACCAATTGCAAAAATACGGCTACAAATTGCAATTGGGACAGATTCTGCCACAACTTGTAGGTAGAAACAAAGCTGAATATACACGCAACCTTTATGAAAAGGCAAAAGACTCAATATTCAAATATCACACCCCTGTAGCTAAAACAGCTACGACAGTACATCCTATCCCATGGATATTCCGTCTTGAAAGCCATGCGACAAAAAAGGCAGTATACTTAGTGTTCTACGATACTGCAGGTGAGAGTTTTAAAGACCCCGAGGAAATCAGAAGAAACGCCAAGTATCTTGACAAGTCAAGGGCTGTAATTGTTTTGCTCGACACTCTGTCTCTGCCTTATATCCAAAGAATTCTCAGCCGAAAGCACATCGTCAATCAAGACCAGGCCACTCCATTTAGCGATACGATGGATGCTCTTAACAACTTTGCCACAGACAACAACCATCTCTACAAGCGACCTTTTGCTTTTGTGATGAGTAAGTTTGATGCTGTAATTCAGAATCAAGAAGACCTTGAGTTTGACATTGAACCATTCAAACACAACAGTTCGTTCATACATACCGGCAAATTATCACTACGCGAGATCGATGAGGCGAGCGATATGATTAAGAGTTATATGGAAAGCCATTGGGACGAAGGTCAGCTTGGATATGACGTAGTAAAGAAATGGGGTGACAATGCCCGATTCTTCGGAGTCTCGGCTCTGGGTGCCATGACCAACGAGAACCTGCAAATTGACATTTCGGAAGATCAAGACGTAAAACCATTCCGAGTTATGGATCCATTAATCTGGGTTCTGCACAAGCTTGGCGGTTTTGGTATTCCTGTAGAACAATAAAACACATAGAGACATGAAGTATTATCATATTATATACAACTCGTCCGAAAAGCCAATGGACGGAGGAGTCGGATTTGGTATTAGAACCGCTACAGAAAATACTCCAGAACAGTTGCTTAAGGCAATTAGGGGTATCAAGTTCTTTACCGATGATTGGGAGTCGTATGAGGACAAGCCTTCACCAGCAAAGATGAAGGAGAATCCATCGGCTATAGAGACTATTGCTAAAAACTATGCAATAACCAATATCACAGATGAACAAGGCAAAGTGTATTACGTAATTGCCAGACGCGCCTATGTTGGTTTTGACTATAGCTTCTACAAGAATGGTATGCCCACTCGTCCAGGTAACTATGTCATCGATTACTATGTATTTGATTCCACACCTAAGAGTCAGGCATATGAAATTCTGTACGAAAAGTCGTTAGCAGAATCCAATCACTTCATCCCAAAATCAGTGCAACCACGAGAGGACAATGAAGAGATGAAGGAGATATCCGTTGGAGCCCAACCGGCTCTTCCTATAGAAGAAAAGCCTTTCAATGCAGAACTTGTAGATGCACTTGACAAAGAAGTCGTAAAGTTGTTCTTTACATATCTAAAATCACATAAAGAAGGCAAAAAACTTGTCGTGAAAGCAGGCAAGGACAAAGCACTTAAGCTTACCGCTGATTTATACAGAATGCTCGAACCTGAATCAGCCAAGAATGTCCGTATATATGTAAATCTGCGCAGCCAAGGTGTTAACGACTATTTTGATATTTTCTTTATACATGAAGATTATCCACACCAGATTTATCCCGGTCTCTATGATTACATAGAGATTGACTCTGCAGCAATGCCTGATACAGACGAAGCAAAAACATTCAGCAGAGATTTGGAGAACTTGGTGTGCTCCTCATTTGCAGCCAATAAGGACGATGTATACGACACGCTCAAATGGCTGATGATGCCAGAATACTCTATAGTAAAATCTCTTAGCAAGTCAACTATCGACTCTTTCTTCTGCTATTGTATACAACCTGGCAACTTTACATATGACAATCTAAAAGACTCAAATGGCAAACTGAATGATGAGTTTCTTAATGTTCTATGTTCATATACTAAGAAAAACAAGAAGAATGCCGAGCGTTTCAATATTGTTGTAACAGAGACAATGAATGACGCAACAGCTCAAGATATAATCAAGCTGATAGAAGAATACAATCATCTTTCTTCTGCTGGATTCTATCTTGACGACATTACATACAATGTAAAACAGAATGTTTGTAGCGTATTGCTTTCTGACATAAATCTTTTCAAAAAATCAATTGACAAATTATCTCTGAAAGGTATTCAGAAATTCTTTGTCAAGACAATTTTTGAAAGCAAGAACGAATATGTTGACACCAACACTCTCGATTCATATATGCTGCATCTTTACAAGTGGTTTTTGAGTGACGAAGAATTGAAAAACAAGAACAATGTGCTTTTCAAGCGATTTATGTATCGCAATATGTCGAGTGAAATATTCTATACTATTATAGATGACATTCACGGTGACAATGAAGATGCAAAAGTGAAGTTCTTTATACAAATTCTTCAGAAAGAGCTAAAACCATTCAAAGTAGTATGGCCATATATGGACCACTATTTGGCTAAAACATCAACGAAATACAAATTCCTTCAAGAGTTTGAAGCCAGAATTGAAAACGAGCAGTATGCTCCAATGTTCTACCATTCTATCATCACCAACAAGGCATCATATTCAACTGTTGGTACTATAGAGCAATTGTCAGCAGTTCTTAAAAAGAACCCTGAATTAAAACGCCTTGTTGAAGCCAACTACAACCAAGACGGTTTGTATAAAGGACTATATAATGAACTCAAGACCAGTTGCAAAGCCAATCCACAAAAAGCATTGGATGCAATAAAACAGAATGTACTAGGTTTCCTTAATATAAAAGACCCATCATTCCAGGTTCTTGCTTTCTATCTGGAATTGAAAATAACAGGCAATTACGATAAAGTTCGTCAACTGAATCCTACCAGTTTGAAACTGGCATACAAAGAGATAAACGAACAACAAGACAAAGAACTGTTCAATGAATTGCTCCCTGTTTTTGTTGAGGCATCCAAAATTCAGAAGGGTGATATCACACCATTGGACGTTGCTAAAAAATACAAAGAGTACAATCGTGAAGCAAAGACAACAGAGATGCTTGAAAAGCTTGTCCCGTCAAAAGACAAGGGGTGGATTGATATGATTTCAGCCATATTACACGATGTAAGCCATAAGGACTTCAAGGAAGCATTTGACCTGGTCCAGAGATTCGGAATGAAATCCGAAGACATAGAAAAACTTATGACACGCATCTATGCCAAAGAATACAATGCATACAAGCGCAAGAATAAGGTGAAGAACTTCTTTGTTTCCATGAAAAACATCTTCACGTCTAAGAAGAAATCCAATGATACAGACAAGAAGAAAAAAGAAGAGACCAAAGAAGAAAAGAGAAAAGATAAACAAAACAACAAATCAACTCAATAATAAAAGACATGTTAAATCTACAGACTATCATGCCGTTAGCGGCTCAAGATTATTCAGACGAACCAAACACGTGGGTGTTTTGGGCGTTTATGGTTCTTGGCTTCATTGCTTTTCTTTGTAGTTTCGCGACACCAATATGTCAATCAAATTGGGAAAACATCAAAGGAGAATACAATGAAAACAACATGCGCAGATTGTTCATGTTCAATCGTCAGCCATATATTCTTGTTGTACATATTGCAGTATCAATAATTTTATCGGCAGTAATAGGTGCTGCCATCCTGTTTCTAGTAGGCGGTATAGGTTATTTGTTGCTTTGGATTGTAAAGCTCATCATATGGGCTATTATCATCATCGGCTGGATATGTTTGGTCGGTGGAGTAATAGCACTCTTTGGAGGAGGGCCAGTCGGATGTCTGCCTATAATCATAGGTGGATTGATTGTATATTACCAAGATACATTATCCGCATGGGGAAACAAATGCGTTGAAGCAGGCTTTGAATTTTTCAACGAACTGAACTTATGGGAATATTGTCAGTATCTTTGGACAGAATACTCATTGACATTATTAACCATAGCAGCTATTCCTATTGCCATCGGTGTTGCAGCTGCTGTGCTGGCACTCCTGTGCTCATTCGTATTTTGGATTGTTGAAACAGTCATCACACGAAAGTACAATATCAAACATCCGTGTCCTTTCTGTCATAATCCGTCAGAACCTGCCATTTACCTCTCAGAGAATGTCGAACTGCCCATTAGACTGCGTCCAAGCTGGTATGGACTACTCCATGTCACACATCCCGTAACGGGCGAGAGTATGCCGACAATGCTGCTGAACGGAAGAGATGAGTTGCCACGAAAATGTCCTCATTGTGACCGTATCATCAATTACAAGACCGGAGTTGAGAAACATATTGCCTTTGTAGGCTTGCCAGAATCAGGCAAAACATGCTTGACATATCGCTTTATTGGCAATATGATGAAGAATGACTACGAAATCCAATTCACAGACGATGTAAACAAAGAGGCACAGAGAATAATACTTGACGTAAAGAATGGTAAAGAACAGGAACTCGCTTCTAAGACAAGTGTCAATGACATGCGTAGAAGCCTCCAGATTCTTGTACCAGGCAAAGCACCTTTACCTTATCATTTCTTCATAAATGATGTTGGTGGCGAGCTCTTTACAACTTCTGGTGTAGAATCCAACTATATGCAATTCTTTAAGGATGTCGAATCGGTTTCGTTCTTGATTGACCCATTCACAATGGATTTCTCTGAATATGAAACATCCGGTGATTTTGGCAAATGGTACAAGACCAATATAATTGGAAAAAAACAACTGAAGCATACAGAAAAATTCTCGAATGTGCTACAGACTGTAAAAACCATGTCTGACCAGTTTGTACATAAGACCAAGAACATACACGTGAATATTATTCTCGTCAAATCAGACACAGGATATATTCCTAAAGACGTGTTGGACAATGAAACAAAGTTAAAGGATATGGTCATAACCCAAATGGGTATGGCTGCAGAGGTTATGGATTTGGAGAACACATACGCTTCGCTTCATTTCTATGCTGTATCTGCACTTAAAGATTATGGCATAGACCGACTAACAGCTGGTATCATCGAAGATCTTAACATAAAGTTGTAATATCATATATGAAAAAAAATACATTTTTAATATTACTTACTTTCTGCGCTCTGTTGTCTTCATGCAATAAGAAACAAGCTGCGATTGACGAACTTGAGGCTTATTCTGTGGAACTAAAAGAGAATTCCTCAGATTATTCCAACCAAGAGTGGGAAGATGCAAACGAACAATACCTACAGCTTGTCGAACAGATTGAACAATACGAGTATACCGATGAAGAACTAAAAGAAATCGGTAAACTAAAAGCACGTTGCCTCAAAGAATTACAAAAGGGTGCCATGAAAAAATTTCAATATGGCATTCGTAGTATAACCAATCAGATTGAAGGCGCTCTGAAGGAATTCGGAGAAGATGAAGATGAAAAGGAAAACGATTTAGAAGAATGATTGTTTTATATTAAGTATGGGTTCCTCGTTTTGCAAAACGAGGAACCCGTATTCTTTTAATACACAAATGAGTGGGCATATAAAGAAAATATTAGGAAGTTAGGATTTAAATATGTAACTTTGCCCTTATAACACCTATTAAAATCACGTAACCCAAATCTTAAAACAACAAACAGAAATGGCATTTTCCGACTCAAAACCCCACTATGCCCTGCTTGACGGTCTGCGTGGCGTGGCTGCAATGCTCGTCGTATGGTATCATGTATTCGAAGGTTTTCAGTTTGCAGGCAATAAGCCCGTCATCGACTTTATCAACCACGGCTATCTCGCAGTCGACTTCTTCTTCATGCTCTCTGGCTTTGTCATTGGCTATGCCTACGACGACCGTTGGGGCAAATCGCTTACAATGGGCGGTTTCTTCCGTCGTCGTCTGATACGTCTTCACCCTATGGTGATGCTGGGAGCGCTGATAGGCACCGTGTCGTTTCTGCTCACCGGTATGGAGCGATGGGACGGCACCCACTCAACCCTGCTACTCACACTGATAGCCCTCGTATGTTCATGGCTCATGATTCCGGCTTTGCATGGAATGCAACGCGACGTGCGTGGCAATGGTGAGATGTTTCCGCTCAACGGCCCTTGCTGGTCGCTCTTCTTCGAATATATAGGCAACATTCTATACGCCATCATCATCCGACGACTGTCTACACGCGCCCTGGCATGGCTCACAGCATTGCTCTGCTGTGCCTTGACATGGTTTGCCGTGACCAATCAGTCGGGCTACGGCTCAATAGGCGTAGGCTGGACCCTTGATACCACCAATCTGCTTGGTGGCACACTGCGTATGCTATGCCCACTCACCATTGGTATGCTTATGTCGCGAGTGTTCAAGCCGATAAAGAATGTACGTGGCGCTTTCTGGGCATGCTCACTCATTCTGATTGGTATCTTCCATGTACCGTTCGTAGACGGAGGCTCACCAATGAGCCTCAACGGCATATTCGAAGCAGTATGCATCATCGGTGTTTTCCCTATAATAGTATGGCTGGGCGCTTCGGGCACCACCACCGACAATACATCTCGACGCATCTGCCACTTCTTGGGCGACATCTCATTTCCGCTCTACATAATACACTATCCGCTGATGTACGCCTTCTATATGTGGCTCATCAAGACCGGGCTATACACATTCAGCGAGACATGGCCCATAGCCATCTCAACAATGGCATGCAGCATATGCATAGCATGGCTTAGTCTGCGATTCTACGATGAGCCGATAAGAAAATGGCTGAAGAAACATATTTAGATGAAAATAAAAAGTATATTATATATTCTTGGACAAGTATCTATAATATAAATGTCCAAGTATATATAATATAAATGGTAAAGTAATATATATTGCTTTATAGCTATATCTTATAAGTCTGTAATCATTTACTGTAAAACAAAATATCGGACGAACCAATTTGAAAGGCAAAAGGAGTCGTTTTACGCAAGCAACATAATATTTATCGGAACAATACATACTTATGAAACCAATTGGGTAGGAGGTAAATGCTAATCATAAAAGGCATTTGCCTCCTATTTTCACATTTACCGACCTCCCACAC
>NZ_JADYUF010000053.1 GCF_021531655.1 Leyella stercorea
CATACGGAAATACTCAAAGCCTTTTTTATACAATAAATTCAACCTCAAAGTCTAAATCCGAAACTTGAGTAAAATGTGAGTTCGTAGATAATTCATTGAGTATTGAAGCCGAGGAAGATTGGGTGACGGCAGACTTCCGACATCCGCTTGAAAGCCACTATGAAGGTATGACCATATACTATATGGTGGAAAGTTATTGCGATGAGACTTATGCAACAAATGATGCAGAGGGGAAATATTTCCCGACACGCGTCAGTGTGGACTTTCATTTGAAAGAGCCAGTTTTGTGTGGTTACGAGCGGTTCAACAGTATGGATGAGGCATTAGCCTATTTCACACATGTCTTGAAACGTGACACTCTTACTGTTGATGACATCCACAAGTGGAACTGTGAGCATTGGAAGGACGGCTTCATCTATTTCAATGAGTATAAGGTTGATTTACGATGATGCAGTTGTCAAGATAATAACAGAGGAAGCCGAAACGCTGGAAAGGGAGTAGGCAAAACTTTTAAAAGACATGAGACATGTTTCTCTTTCTATGTGGAATCTTGATAGTTGTGTTTGGCGGCTACATACTGATAAGTCTCATACAACTCGTCTTTATGATTATTGGCTGGATTATCCAAGCCATATTCAGTATCTTTGAATAAGATATGATTGCAACAAAAAGTTAATTTTTTGTTGATTTTCTATGGTCTGATTTTTTTATTTCAGAAAAACAGGGTAAATTGTCGCGCGACAACTAAAAACATTAAAGACATGATGAACAACAATTCTACAACAAACAGTGAAAAGAAGCCTATCATTAACAACGATGAGGCTTTGCGTCTTATCGACCTCATCCAGCAGGGCGACTCCAATGCTGAGAACGAATTGGCAGAACTCGGTTCTGTCTTTGTCAAGGCTGTTGCAAAGCAGTATGTTGACAAGGGTCTGTCTAAGGAAGAACTTATTGCTGCCAGTCGTTACGGAATGATACGTGCCAGTCATAAGTTCGACAAGTCGCGTGGCTTCAAATTTGCTTCGTATGCCGTATGGTGGATGCGCGAAGCTATTCTGCAAGAGATCCGCAAAAAAGAAAACAACTAAACGACAAAAGAATATGATACGTAAAGATTTGGGTGACATCCGTGCGCTTACACTAATCAGAGTGGTTCTTGAAAGGACAGAGGACCAAGAGCTGAGAGAACAACTGCAGGAGTATCTTCAAACCAATGAAGAACTATGGTCGGATGTTCATCAGAAAGACTTCTACGACTTTGCCACCACACTCGCAAAAGAGTGGATCGCAAGTCATCAATCATAAAGTTAAACTATATCACAGACAATGAAAGAGATTAACGCAGAAATATATTTGAATGGAAATAATGACGGTACTACCGTCAAACTCTCTGACGAAGAAGCAGATAATCTCCTTACGTTATGGAAAGAAGCCCAAGACACCATTCTCAAAGGCATGGAGGAAGAAGACTATTGGGAAAAGTTTGACCCTTGGTTAAAGGAAAAAGCTCCTAACCTCCATGAGAAGATAATGGATGCTTACTATCAGGAAACCAGCGAGCGATTGAGCATAGGAGGATGGGTAGAGAGTGATGAATTTATGTCAATAGGTCATGACATAGACGGGGCATATCTTGATTACGACAATGAAGTTGTTATCAACCAAATTTTTCCTCCATCAAAATAAAGGTCTAAACGAAAAGAAAATGAGAATATATCTGAAAGTAAAGAAAGACAACGCCTATCACGTTACCAGCCTTTGGAGCAAGCACATTAAAGAGCAAATTTTGGAAACTGTCAAAGAAGTAAGTCAGAATTGGATGTTTGAGCCGAAGTTATATCCTATGTTTTATCAAGAGGATACGCATAGCCACTTTGTTGAAGCAAACAACGAACGTTTCTTCTTCGAATGCTTGATGTACGAGCTTTGCTTTGTGTGGGAATTAAACGATTTCGAAGGATACGATGATGAGTACTCTGATTTTGCACGCGAAAGAGATGTATTTTTAGATAAAGATAAGGTAGAGCCTTCCAAGGAATACGTCTATATCGGTTCGTACATATATGGACAAGAAGAACCGCTTGCTCTCCCTGGACTTGTGTTCGACCCCGAATACGCAGAGGATGGTGAGGTTTTGGCAGAATGTATGTTTACGAGTGATTTTGAAGACGAAAAATTAAAACGGGCATATATGTCTAATGGAAACTATGAGGAATGTGAAAAGGATACTCCAGCTTTGTAGCATAGCCTTGTTGGCATTGTCTATATGCTCTTCATGTTTGAACAAGTCTTCCGATACAAGTCTCGATAAGAGTTCAAGTATGTCTGACTCTACCGAGATTTACCATACAATAGTCTCTGACGACAGTCTCGTGACAGCCATTTGGCATGACACCGGCGAAGGTGGAACAGCACCAGACATTGACTGTGTGGTAAAATTCAAATCAGAAGACGGCGAGCAGCATGAGGAGCATCGCCCCTTACTACGACTTGCTCACCCTAATGATGATTACAGCCACCATGAAGTGCAGAAGATAGTGAGCCTTGACGATGAATACGGCAATCGCTCCTACGTGTTCTTCCTCTCTGCTAAAGTGGGAAGCAACGAGTACGCTCACGACATTGTGGCTTTTGAGATTGTAGGCGACAGTCTGCGACCATTGTACAACTTTAAAATTGATTAGAGATGGAAGAAGACATAACAATAGATTGGGAGACTTTTGTCAAGTCACAGTTGCATTGGATAAGAGTGGTATATAAAATAGAGGGCAGACAAGAGAACCTTCAAGAAATATACAATCTCTACAAGGAATTTGCCGACAAGAAACGCCCCGCTATGGAAGATGACGAGGAGCCAGGTTGGGAAGGCAACATCATTTTAGCTCTCGGCATAGACTATGGCGAGAGCAATCTTTGTGGCAACATACTCCATTGTGACCTTAAAAACGAAGTTCTCGAAATAGAAGCAGAGGAAGTCGCATTCATCACTGATTTCAAGATTCTGGTTGAAAATCACTATAAAGACCTGAAAGTATATTTCATCACGGAAGACAAAGAAGGCGACATCTATACCACCAACGATGCCTACCGCAAGTATTTCCACGGCTTGCCGAGCGACTACATTGTTGTTCCTTAAACCATTGAAAAAGATAAAAAAATAGAGACATGGGCATTAAAACATTCTTTGCATCACTAATGATGCTGATAACCATAGCCGCTATGTGTTCGCCGCTGTACCTTGTTTGGCTCGGATTGACGATGAGCGGCTCTGCATTAGTGCGTATAGGCTTGATAGTCGTCGGACTTATCCTGTGCAGACTATTCAAACCAATATCCAACTTGTTTGACAAGGATTTCAAGATCTTCTAAAAAGCAGGATGTCGAGTCTTTTCTAAAAAGTCTAAGACATCCTGTTGGCTGTACCAGTACTTATCACCAATTTTTGAATAGGCGAGCAATCCTTGCTCTCTGTATTTTTGTATAAGCCGTTCTTCAACACCAAGCACTTTACACAATTCTTTATTGTTGTAATATTGCGGTTGAGTAACACATTTATCTTTGAGCATAGAGACTTTTAGAGTTAAGTCTCTGACTTTCGACACAATGGCTTCCCATTGTGTCTTTTCAATAAGCAGCATCTCTTTCTTTTCTGTCATAATTTTTAAAGTTAGTTCTAAATATATAATAATGCGTATTAGCAAAATGCTTCACGTTTGTTGTTTGCCATAAATTCATCAATGTCTGTTTGGGTGTACCAATACTTATCACCACATTTGCTATAGGACAGCAAATCATTATAGCGATATTTACGTAATAGCTTCTCGTTTATGCCAAGTACATCGCAGATTTCGTGGTTGGTGTATATGGTCAAACCTCTTTTTCCATTCATATCTCGAATTGCTTTTTCGTTTTCTTCCAAGCTTGCCATCAGCTTATTGATAGTTTCATTATCTACTTTCTTATAATATTCTTTCATCTACTCAAAAATTAAATTTTGGCTTGTATAGGAAGTTGGATAATAAGTCTATTGTTGAAGCTGATTTGTAATTTTTTTTGAACTTTTTTATGCAAATTCTAAACTTTTTCATCAAGACTCAATACAAGAGAAAAAGAGTTAGATAAAATATTTTATTAATTTAAAATTTTAAAATTATGAAGAAGTATGTAAAGAAAATGTTGGTGGTTCGTAAGAAGGCCACAGTTTTGGTAGAGTGTGATGAGGAGATTCTTGATAAGGTAGTTGTAAGATGTCGTAAACACTCTGGTGAAGTTTATGTTTATTTCAAAACTGGTGAAGGTCGAAAGTTGCGAAAGTTGAAGAAGATAAGTTCGGTGGAGAGGTCTCATGTAAAGCCAGAGACTTCCACCCCAACAACCCCCGAGACAACAACATCAACAAATACCACCCCTAATATTAATAAGGTGACAATCGTAGATGAAGAACCTAAACGCCAGATTTGTTGGAGAAAGTTCAGAACAGAGATAAGTAAGGTCGGTGGTATCGATGTTTACATGAAGTCTTGTCGCGATAATACCACCATCGAAACAATTCTCTTAAAGTATCCAGACTTTCTGAGAGGTATCAAGCTCTATGAAGGGGGAAGTAAAGGCGTGTGGAAGCTTATTGTTCAAAAAAAGATGGAAACAGTCCGTAATATCTACGAAAGATACTTCATGGACATTAATCAATTCCTTCTCTAATAAAAAAGTTGGAGAAAAAATAAACTTTTATCATCGCTTTTATAATAAGCGATGATAATGAAAAATGAGTTTTAAATTTTAGTGATGTAGAGACTCGTAATTATTATATAATAATTTATCCAGCAATGGAAGGGTGTAAGATGTCTCCTTTAAGTACATCTTCAAATTAAAATATAAATATGGGAAAAAATAAAATTATGCCTGTTGCCCTAGTTTCAGACATGACAGGTGAAAAATTGGTATTTGAGTCAAGACGCAAGGCTGCAATCTTTTTAGGTGTAGAATACTCGTATTTAAAACAATACCTTAAGAATGGACGCGGGCATCTCGTGAAGAAAGGCTATTATGTCGAATTGTTGCCTCAAGAGCCAGTAAAAGAAAACGCTTTGTTTTAAGCGAAGAGGTTAGAGGTGTCCCTCTTGTTGTACACCTTATTATATATGCACACAATGAGTTGCATTAAAATGCCGCATAATAGATTTATATTGTCTGCGGCAATCAGATTATTCACTAGGCTTAAGTAAAAACAATTATGGAGTAGGGTGCACACTCTCCTTAATTGTTTTGAACGAGCCACAAAATAAAGATTATAACAATGGAAAGTAATAACATGCAGAGTCAAGTGTTGGATGGTTCTGCGACAATTAAGGGAGGGTCTGACTCTATGAGACTTTCATCAGACTCTATTGATAATGAGAAGGAGAATGTCTCTAAGTTTATGAATTACGAAAACGGATATTTCTCATATATCCGATTAGGGCAAGAAGGAACATGTAGATACTACGAAAATATTGACTCTGCCTATCATTATGCATTACGGGAATGTGAGACTCGATTAAAACAAGGAATATATGGAAGTAGAATGTCGTTCATCGTTACAGGTCCAGATCATGTACCGATATTTAATGGTGAACCCAAAAGAAACGGAAAAATAAAGTTCTCCATATATAATGGTAATGGCACCTCATATCTCGCAACTATTACAGACGAACACAACAAATCATTTTTTCAAACTAATATTAATGCTATGAAACATACAGAAATTACAACAAGCAACAGAACAGTCACAACAAACAAGGTGTCTTTCACTAATTCGGAAGATGCAGACCTTATCAATTTCAATGCAAGCATCTTCATAGACAAGAACATCCTTACCGAAGATAATGTCAAATTCTTGTGTCTTTCAAAGGAGTCTGCTCAAAATATGGCGAAAATAGTACAAGAGACCGCCATTGCTTATAAAGATGCAGATAACGAAACATTCATGAAGGCTATACATAAAGTCTCAAAACGAATGATAACCGTAACAAAGAGACTGGCTTCCGGCAGGTCAACTGACGATACTCATTGCAGTATGCACGATGACTTGCTTTATTGTGCTGCACATTGCAAGTTATATGATTCTTTGTTTGACGGATCAAACACTTGGAGAAAAACACCGGGCAAACTCAATTATAATAAACTGGAAGATGCCATTATTGATATGTATGACCGAGGACAGAAGATGCTTCTTGAAGTTTCTGAGAAGAAATCGAAAAAGATGACAGACGAAACAACACATACAAAACGAGAGATTACGATAATAAATGATTATGGGCGTCAGACATTCAATGATATTGTACAAGCAGTCACCTCCACTATTATGACTTATGCAAAACCATCAGAAGACACGTTATTCTATTTGAATATGAAAGGGTCAACACTTGATTCGGAAGTCAAGTCACTGACCAATAATGTAGTAACAGTAACACAAAACAACAACCTGATGATATTCAAGACTATTTCAGATATTTCAGAAGAGATGAATGTAAGTGACTATACGGACAATGACACACTCAGAAAAGATGTGCGTACAACCATTGCAAAACTTATTATATGTGCTGCGCTGTCAGATAAAACACGCCAACTTATTTCAAGTGTAGTTGATTTGACCTCTATTGAAACTTTCGTCAGTTCATCGTTCAAGATGGCTGCCTAATTATTAATCCGACTGTTTGAAAATCAGGAATGGTTTTCAAACAGTCACTAAAAACAAATAAAACAGATGAAAAACATAACGATGTTCACCCTTTTCAGTGGGTATGAGTCTCAGATGATGGGACTTCTTAATGCCGTAAAGAAATTTAACAACCGTTTCAAAGCAGAACTTGTTGGTTGGTGCGAAATTGACAAAGCTGCCCGACTTGTACATAATCTTGCATTTCCTGAATATGCAGACAGATGTTATCCAGATGTAAGAGAAATTGATTGGGACAAAGTCTCGGATTTCGATATACTTTTCTATTCTAGTCCATGTCAGAGTGTTAGTCGAGCTGGGGCACATGGCGGTATAGAGAAAGATTCAGAAACTAAGTCTTCGTTGATATGGGAAGTAGAGAGAGCCATTGCAGTAAAACGCCCGAAATGGCTAATCTTGGAGAATGTGGAAGGACTGCTTGACCCTAAATTTATGAATGACTATTTGTTATGGACGAGAACAATTTCAAGCTATGGTTACAAGAGTGTATTCAAAGTCCTTTGTGCAGCAGATTTCGGAATACCACAGAACAGACGAAGGGTGTTCTTAATTTCTAAGAGAATAGACAAAGATGAGGATTTTAATTTTGAATGGCCAAGTAAGTTACAGGAAATGCCCAAACCTGAGACACTGCTTTCAGACAGAGTTGATGATGACTATTATCTCAGCAAGGAAGAGACAGATACCTTTGTAGACCTTATCAAGAATGCGACATATGGATACACAAGTTCTATAGATGCGAGTGCCGGTTATCCGACTAAAATTCTGACTTCTCAATTAGACAAGCGTATTTCCGTCATGGTGTCTCCATTATGTAAGAATGGTGCTATCCCGACACTAATGACAAGTATTCAAGGCGGCAATCTTACATCATTGACAGGATGCCGAAGAGAAAAAGCACCATGCGTTATAGAAGTTTGGACAGGCAAGAAAGGTTTGCAACCTCAGAGCCTAAAAAGTCAAAAGGTATCATGTCAACAAGTTAAGGCTGAAAGAGAATGTGCTGACAGGGAGCGCATCTTAAAATTAATAAACAGCCTTAAAGATGGCCAGTATCTCAGAATTAGGCGACTTACTCCTGATGAATGTTTCCGATTTATGGGTGTTGAACAATTCTACATCAATAGAATATTGAATCCTTACGAAACATTAGAGAAAGAATGTTATACAGAAGAACAGATAACGAGACTTATGACCATAGAAGGTCGTAAATGCAAGACTTCGGACTATTCTCTATATGGTAGAGTTGGAAACTCAATCGTGGTGAATGTGTTGACCGCTATCTTTTCCGCTATCATAGAGCAATTTCCAGACTCTTTTGATGATGTCTACGAAACGTCTCCAGAAGAATTGAGAGCTGCAAGGAAACGAGAAAGTCAACGTAGGTATTATGAAAAACATAAAGAAGAAATACGTCGTAAAAGCCGTGAATATCATAAACGACAGCGAGCTAACAAAAAGAATCAATAAACAAAATGTGTAACTTTGTGGAGACCACGCAAATGGTCTCTACATTAAAATAAAAACAAGAAGAATATGAGCAATATAACAAAAAAATAAACGGTAAGGAATATACATTCGATGTAACTACACTCGACATCAAACTTGTTGACTATGGTGGATTCTATGGTACTGACATCAGAGTAGACGTAAAGGTCAAATGCAATAATAATGAAGATGAATTCTCAGTAGAGTTATGTTATCCTATGGGTGATGCATACGATTATTATAGTGAGATGGACTATGCGGACTTAGCTGAGATGTTTGGTGAAACAGCCGAAGAAATAGAGCCTGATTTCTCTGCATGGTATGACAAGCATAGTGATAAACTTGAAACGGATTATGTCAATCTGTTTATAGATGAGTGTTTTTGGGAAGATGAAGAACCTTTTCAAGAAATGGTACTCGACGAATTGTTGAGTGATAAGAGTGACAACAAAGACGAATTACTTGCCCTCATTGTTTCAGACTCCGATGAAATAACGACTATAGAAACAGATGAAGAGTTCATGTATATCCCTGATTTTATGGACGATGAAACAACAGATGAAGAGTTCGAGAATATCCTTGAATACAGAAAAGGGTATCCGTGTGATTGTTGGGGTGCTCCTAAGGAATATAAGTTATTTACGGTTATAGTTAACATGTATGCGAGGTTTGAGGTAGAAATGTATCTCAGCAAATATGCTGCATGCAACTATGAAGTAGGTGTCGGTTGGGGCAATATATTCGAGTATGCCAATGACATGCTTTCAAAGTTTTTGTCACGCGAGAATATAAAGACAATCAAAGACTTGAAAGACTATCTAGCTAACAATGAGAATAGAATATTGTTGGAAGATTGATAGTTATTCAGAATGACCATTTGTGCGTGTTGCTCCGCCTTTTACGGTCTTTCACTACGAAATAAAGTGATCGAAAAGGTTGACACGGCAATATAATCACTTGATACTCAATACGCCTTGTTCCTCTTCAACGAGGACGAATACTAACAGCTATGAGTTGGCTGCGCGCCAGCTTAAAGCACAAAAATATAAGCGGTATAGAGATTTCGTAAAGAAATTTCTATACCGCTTTTTAGGTCTTTGTAGGTTTTGATTGATTAGAATATGGAGATTTTGCAGACAAGTGATTATTCCAAACATCAAAAAAAGCATATTATACTCATTTTCAGATAAAAAGCATTACCTTTGCTTCCGGATTTTGTCACAAGTGACAATTTTTAGAATAATATGATAGTAAACAGAAGTAAATATATAGACCAATTAGTACGTTCAAAAGAGAATGGACTGATAAAAATAGTCACTGGACTACGCCGTTCTGGCAAGTCTTTCCTGCTAAAGAAACTCTTTCGCCAGCATTTGCTTAATGAGGGAGTTACAGAAGACCATATCATAATCATTGATATGGAAAGTCGTAAGAACAAAAACTTTAAAGACCCAGATTTTTTGCTTGATTGGGTTGAAAAAGAAATGAAGGACGACTCTACTTATTATATTATCATTGATGAAGTGCAGGAAGTCAATGACTTTGTTGAGGTTCTTTCAACATTATCGGTGACAGAAGGAACGGATGTATATGTCACTGGCTCAAACTCTCGCTTTCTTTCATCAGACGTGGTTACGGAGTTCCGTGGCAGAGGTGATGAAATTCATGTTTGGCCTTTGTCGTTTGCAGAGTTTATGTCTGTTTATGAAAGTTCAAAGGAAGAAGGATGGGCTGAATATCTGATGTTTGGAGGTCTGCCACAACTTCTCACACAAGTTGGTGACGACAAAAAAGCTGACTTTTTGCGTCGTCTGTATCGCACTGTGTATCTTAGAGACATCTACGAGAGAAATCCGATAGAAATGAAAGCTGAATTTGAAGAACTCTCAAAGACAGTGGCATCAAGTATCGGTGCACCAGTTAATGCGCAGAATATAGCAAATACATTCAAGTTTGTCAGTAAGGTACAAGGTATCAGTGTTAAGACCATTTCCATGTATTTGGGATATATGCAAGACTCATTCCTGATAGAGAAGTCTGAACGGTATGACATCAAAGGAAGAAAGTATATTGGCGCTCTTTGCAAATACTATTATCAAGACATAGGTTTACGCAATGCGATTCTTTCATTCCGCCAAAACGAGACAACGCATATTATGGAGAATGTCATTTACAATGAAATGCGTATGCGTGGCTGGCTTGTTGATGTTGGCAATATCTTTCATCGTGTTAGGAATAAGGCAGGCAAACAGCAACGTGTAACACTTGAAGTCGATTTTGTTTGTAACAAAGGTTGTGAGCGTATCTATATCCAGTCTGCCTACAAAATGCCAGATGAGGAAAAGATGGAGCAAGAGAAACGTTCTCTGAAACTTGTAGATGATTCATTCCGAAAAATAATAGTAGTGGGGGAACATACAAAAACATGGAGTGACGAAAAGGGTATACAAATAGTCAGCATTTATGATTTCCTTTTGAACCCATCATTTACAGAGTAGTGTATAGCATTGTCTTTTCTTCGTGCCTGCTTAGAGCACAAAAATATAAGCGGTATAGAGATTTCGTAAAGAAATTTCTATACCGCTTTTTTATGGTTTCAATTGCTTTATAATCCACCGTTCTTCATGTCTCTTCTCACTTTCTCTCGCCATGTATTGGTCTTGCGTGAGTTGTTGTCGAACTCGCGCTTGCCGTGCTTGTAGTGCTTGTCGTACTTGTAGTCGCGGTCGTAGCGCTTCTTGTCGTGCTTGTATTCTTTCTCGTAGCGTTTCTTGTCGTGCTTCCACTTCTTGTCGTACTTGTACGGCTTGCCGTAATAGTGCGGGTGAGGGTGGTTGGGACGATAGTTGTGCTTGGGATACTTGTTGTATATGTTGTATATGTAAGTGTTGTTGTTCCAGCCGATGGGGTGGTAGAAGTAGTAAGCCTCCTTGAACCGCTTCCACTGTCGGGCGTTGAGCATGCGCTTGAGCTGCCTGTTGCGGTAGTGCCATCCGTAGGCGTCGATGTCGCGATAGCTGCGTATGCCGTCGAGATAGTTGAGATTGATGTTCAGGAGGCTGTTGCGCTGAGCACTGTTCAGTCCCAGCTCCACAATCATCTTGTCGGTGATGAAGCGGGCTTCTGTCTGAATATCTGTGAGTCGCTGTGCATTGGCTGATGTTATCATCACGAATGCGGCTACAATTGCCAATAATGTACGTTTCATAATCCAAATAGTTTAAGGGTTATTACTGTTTTATTGTTTATGCTGCAAAGATAGTGCTTTCCCGATTGCGAAACAAGGGGAAAACCATAAAGCGCAGTATGGTTTCCCCTAAAGATACGGGGGGATTTTTCAAAAGGACTCCTTTTGGAGTGCAAAAGGACTCGTTTTGGAGTGTAAAAGGACTCCTTTTGAGTTGCAAAAGGACTCGTTTTGGAATGCAAAAGGACTCCTTTTTAAATGTTGAATGTTAAATGTTGAATGTTGAATTAAAAAAAACTTCATTTTTTGTGTCGCTTTTTCGCTGCAAGGTTGTCATTGTAGTATAAAGACCTGAATAGAAATGACAGACAACGACATGCAAAGGCTTTGGACAGAAGCCTCCGACATATCCAGCCGACTTACGGAAATGCGCAGCATCGACACCCAGGCTGCCTACAGGAATGTGCGCCATAAGGTGCGCAGCAACCGTCTGCGCCGTGCAGCAGCCACTATGTTCAGCCGTGCAGCAGCCGTGCTTGTGTTGCCGCTCATCATGTCCACCGCCACCTTATATTATATGTACACCCACGACCGCAGCCACCCTTCGGCCACAGCAATGGTGGAAGTGACAGCCCCGGCAGGCACAACGGCACGCGTGATGTTGCCCGACAGCTCGGAAGTGTGGCTCAATTCGGATAGCCGCCTTACCTATCCGCAGACCTTCGACAGCCGCGAACGCACGGTCAACCTTAAGGGTGAGGCATTCTTCAGCGTCAGTTCCGACCGCCAGCATCCCTTCAACGTCTGCCTTGACGGCGGACTGCGGGTGATGGCACACGGCACACGCTTCAACGTATGTTCGTACGACGACAGCGACAACGTAGAGATGACGCTCGAGCGCGGAGCCATCGACGTGATGCACGACGGCAACACACTGGAGCGGCTCAAGCCCAACGAGCAGGTGGTGTACGACCGCCGCAACCATTCGTGGACACTCAGTCGCGTGGACATAGAGGAGTACGGATCGTGGAAGACTGGGCGTCTCGTGTTCCGTAATATGCCGCTCGGCAAAGTGTTTGAGCAGGTGGAACGCAGATACAACACCCAAATCGTATTGCACGACAGCAGCCTGATGCGCCGCAAGATACGCGCCACGTTCGCCAGCGAGAGTCTCGAACAGATACTCGCCGACATCCGCCTCGTCACACCGATACGATGGACCGCCACGACAACGCCCGGCGGACACAACCGCATAGACATATACAGCAGCAAAGCTAAAAACTAAAACATAATATATAAACCTAAATCCAAAAATTACATTACTATGAGACAAGACAATCGGATGAATGTACATTCGCGTCAGAGGCTGTGGACACACCTGCCCGCGGCTCTGGCAGCATCGCTCATGCTTGGCCTTGCCACTCCGTGTGGAGCAATGGCTCAGAACACAAGTGCAAGAATCACCGTCAAGGGAGGTACTCTTGAACAGGCTATGAGCCAGATTGAGCACCAATGCAACATGACATTCCTGCTGTCTACCGACAACATCAACACCAAGCAGCACGTCAATTCCAGTCTGAAGGACGTGCCCTTGAAGGATGCGCTTGCCAAGATGCTCGCAGGTACGGGCATAAGCTATAGCTTCTCGGGCAATCAGATAGTGCTCGCACGCCACCAGCAGGCTGCCGCACGACAGCAACAGCAGCCCAAGGGCAGCATCATCAAGGGTCGTGTGCTCGACTCTACGGGCGAACCCATTATCGGTGCGAGCGTGTTTGTGAAGGGTACTAAGACCGGAGCCGTTACCGACATCGACGGCAACTATCAGCTTACGGCATCGCCCAACGCCACACTCGTCGTTTCATACATAGGATTCAAGGACATGGAGGTGAAGGCAGCCGATGCCGCCAACATCATCTTGCGCGAAAACACCGAGTCGCTTGGCGAAATCGTAGTTGTGGGCTACGGCACACAGAAGAAGGCCAACCTGACCGGAGCCGTAAGCAGTGTGAAGATGGACGACGTGCTTGGCAACCGTCTCTCTGTCGTTTATTCTGCAGGGAGTGGGCAAGCGCGACCTTTGGCTTATGAACGAATTGACCTATCCTATATACGACCCGTGGTCGACACTCTATAGCAACCAGATCGACTACTGGACACCGGAGCGCACCGACGCATTCTATCCGCGTCTGTACAAGGAATCGGCAGGCAACACAAAGGCCAATACTCTCACACAGACACGCTATCTGCTCAACGGCGCTTACCTTACAATCAAGAACATAACACTGACGTATGCCCTGCCACGCACATGGCTTAAGCACATCGGACTGAGCCGTGCTGCCGTGTTCGTAAGCGGTGAGAACCTCTGCACATTCGACCATCTGCCCAAGGGCGTGGATGCCGAGCGTGTCGTTACAAGCGATTACGGCTCGCGCGGATTCACCTATCCGTATATGCGCCAGTTCTCGTTCGGTGTGAACGTAACCCTCTAACTCTACTAAAAACCTAAAAAAACTATGAAGAAGAGATTTCTAATATATATTGCGGCTGCTGCGATGCTCACGTCGTGTCTCAACAACGACTTCATGAACGTCTACCCTAAGAACCAGCAGACCGAAGAATCAGTCTTCACGACGTACGACAATTTCAAGACATACTCGTGGGGTCTGTACAACGTGTTCTTTGGATATTCGTATGGAACGGGTCAGACTGATGCCGTATTCCAGGGCGACTACGAGTCGGACAATATGCTCAAAGGTCCCGCAGGCAACGAAAACAAGTGGGCTTACGGCAAGGTTAAGGCCGAGTCGCAATCGTCTGACTGGGACTACAGCTACATCCGTACTGTCAATCTGATGCTCGATGGCATTGCCGGATCGCAGATGAATGAAGCCGACAAGAACCACTGGCGCAGCGTGGGACTGTTCTTCCGTTCGTACAAGTATTTCCTGATGATGTCGAAGTTCGGCGACATTCCATGGGTAGACCATGTACTTCCCGACAACGACCCTGCCCTGTACGGCGCACGCACACCGCGCAACGAGGTGGCAGAAAACATCCTGAACGACCTGAAGTGGGCTGAGGCCAACATCAAGCCTGCCGGCGATGGCGACAATACCGTCAACCGTGCCGTTGTGCAGGCACTCATCTCGCGCTTCTGTCTGTTTGAAGGCACATGGCGCAAGTATCACAATATGGCTGATGCCGAGAAGTATCTGCAGGAATGTGTACGTGTAGCGCCCGAACTTCTGGCTGCCTATCCTACCATAATGGAACGCTACGACGAGGTGTTCAACTCTGAAAACCTTGCCAAGCAGCCTGGTATCATACTCTACAAGCACTACGCCACCAGCCAGCTCTGCCATGGACTGACACGTATGGTGCGTACGGCTGAGTCGAACATCGAGGCCACACGCGATGCAGTAGACAGCTATCTGTGTGCCGACGGTCGTCCTTACACAGGCAACGGACACGACGTTTACGAGCAGTTCCGCTCGCGCGACTATCGTCTTTATCTCACCGTCTGTCCGCCGTACAAGGTGAATGTGGCATCCAACAAGACTACTTGGAGCCATACCGGCAATGCACAGGACCGCGAGTACATCGACCTTATGGCCGGCATTTCGGGCGAAACCTATCACCGTCTGCCTACAAGCAACTTCAAGGGATTCGTTTGCAGCCTGCAGCCGCACTTCCGCACAAACAACAAGGGACAGGCTTGGAACGCTTCGCAAATGGGATTCTGGGTGTGGAAATACTACAACACCCACACCGATGCAAGCAATGCCAACGGTGTATGTACCACCGACGCTCCGCTCTTCCGCATCGAGGAGGTCATGCTCGACTATGCTGAGGCTATGTTCGAACTCGGTCGCTTCGACCAGAGCGTTGCCGATCAGACCATCAACAAGCTGCGCAAGCGTGCACATGTTGCCGACATGCGTGTGGCTGACATTACAGCCGACTTCGATCCGAAGCGCGATGCCGATGTCGACCCAGTACTTTGGGAGATACGTCGTGAACGTCGTGTAGAGTTCATGGGCGAAGGCCGTCGTCTCGACGACTTGCGTCGCTGGCACAAAGGCAACTACGTAGACCGCCAGCCTACCGGTGTTTGGGTGAACAACGCATCAGCCGACAAGGTGAAGGTAACTGGCGGAGCCAACAGCAATGAGGGTTATGTCTACTACTACGGTCAGCCTACAGGATGGAAGGACTACTACTACCTCTATCCGCTGCCTCTTGAGGAGTTGGCACTCAACAAGAATCTTGAGCAAAACCCGGAGTGGAGCAAATCAAATAAATAATGATGAACAGCAAGACATTATTCTATATGGCATGTGTCACGGCAGCTTCAATGCAGGCTGCTGCGGCACATGCCAAAGCTGCAAATAAGAAGCACATGAACGTGCTTCTCGTTATGGCCGACGACTTGCGTCCCGAAATGGGATGCTATGGCGTTAAGGATATCCATACTCCTAACTTCGACCGCTTCGCCAAGGGTGCTGTTCTCTTCGACAACGCCTTCTGCAATGCACCGGTAAGCGGTGCTTCGCGTGCAAGTGTGCTCACCGGAATGTATCCCAATTATCCTACACGCTTCATCGACTATACATGCAAGGCGAGCGTTGATGCTCCTGACGCCATACCTATTTCCGGTTGGCTCACCTCGCATGGCTACCACACCGTGTCGAACGGCAAGATAATGCACCACATCGAGGACCATGCCGACTCTTGGAGCGAATCTCCTTGGCGCTGGCATCCCGATGGTTACGATGTATATTGGGCTGAGTACAACCGCTGGGAACTATGGCTGAACAGCGAATCGGGCAAACACATCAATCCGCGTACAATGCGCGGACCCTTCTGCGAGTCTGCCGACGTGCCCGACAGTGCTTACGACGACGGCCATGTGCTTGCAAAGACACTGACAGACTTGCGCCGTCTGCGCGATATGGGCAAGCCTTTCTTTCTGGCTTGCGGCTTCTGGAAGCCTCACTTGCCCTTCTGCGCACCCAAGAAGTATTGGGATATGTATCCCGCTGTGCCCATGGCTGCCAATCAGTATCGCCCGACGGGACTGCCACCCGAGGTGCAGAACTCAGGCGAGATTAACGCTTATGCCAGCGTAAGCACCCCCGACAACCAGGAGTTCTTGCGCCTTGTCAAGACTGGATATTACGCTTGCGTGAGCTATGTTGACGCTTTGTTCGGCCAGCTTATGGACGAGCTCGACCGATTGGGAATGGCTGACAACACCATAGTCATCGTATTCGGCGACCACGGATGGAATCTTGGCGAGCACGGATTTGTGGGTAAGCACAATCTTATGACTACAGCTACACGCGTTCCGCTTATGGTGCGAGTGCCGGGAATGGCTAAGGGCGTGAGCAAGTCGATGGTTGAGTTGGTTGATATTTATCCTACTATATGCGATCTTTGCGGCATTGACGCTCCCAAACAGCAGCTCGACGGCAAGAGTCTCACCCCGATTCTGCGCAATCCGTCGCGCAGCGTGAAGCGTGAAGTGTACGTTCAGTGGCAGGGAGGCGACAATCTGCAGGACCAACGATACAACTATGCCGAGTGGCAGAAGTCCGGAAACACGATGCTTTTCGACCATAATGCCGACCGCGACGAGAACGCTAATGTGTCGGGCAATGCCGATTATGCGCCTACGGTGAGCCGGATGAGCAAGGATATGAAGAAGATTAAGAAGTTTGCTTTCCGCAAAAAGTGGGGCAAATAAGCAATCGTGTTCTTATATATATAACTGAACCTTCGCTTGCGAAAGTAGTTAAGAAGTTAAGGAGTTTTTCGCGAAGCTCAAGGAAACTTTCGCGCCCTACGGTCGCTAAGGATTTAAGCCATTAGTTTTTTTGCTTGATATAGCATTATAAGCATTTGGCTTGACTTCTTAACTCCTTTAACTACTGAATTCTCTGAACTTGTGGAAGTTCAATATATAATAAATGTGTATTGCTGTTTTTATTGTGCAATACTTGCAAGCGTAATAATCAGCGGTGCGAAATCTTTCATTTCGTGTTCAATTATTTCCATCGCCTTCTTGCGGAAACGCTCCACCGACCTTTCCGATACGCCCAGATGCTGTGCGATTTCAGCAGTCTTGGCATGTTTCATATGGCTCATTACGAAAGCCACGCGCCACTCTTCGCGCATATTGGCAAGCGTTTGTTCGAGCCGTTGTTCCAGTTCGCTAACGCCGAGCAGGTCGTCGGGCCGCACTTCAATGTTGATATTGGCTGCGGCATACGAATTGTAGCGGTTGCGAACAGCTTGGCGTTTGATGTAGTTGAGGCATCGGTTGCGCGTGCCTGTAAGCAGCCAGCCCTTCAGCGAAGTCTCGATTATGATGTCGTTGCGGTTTTCCCATAGAGCTACAAACACCTCCTGCGCAATGTCTTCGGCTGCGCCCGGCGGCACCATACGGCGTGCGTACAAGCACAAAGGCGCATAGAGGTCATCGAAGATGTACTTGAATGCATCCTCGTCGTCGTATTCCGCTACGCGTTGCATCATACTGTCGTATGTTGATTGTTTGTCGTTCATATTAGTTATTCGCTTTTAGTATGCCAAGCACGGATTGAATGCTTCGATGATATGTTCCAGTTGGGCGTTTTCTTTATTGTTGCCAATTATGCTGATAATGTCGAAACGCACCTCGTCGACAATGCCTTTAGTCTTGATATAATTGTTGGCTGCATAGCCGATGTTGCGTATTTTCTTTATGTCTACGGCATCGTCGGGTTTTGTCACTACGTCGCTTGTGCGGGTTTTCACCTCAACAAACACTACCGTTGTGCCATCGCCAGTGCGTGCAATGATGTCGATGTCGCGGTGTCCGATGCGCCAGTCACGTTCAATAATGTCGTAGCCAATGCTCTGCAGATAGTCGGCAGCATACTGTTCGCCCCATTTTCCGAGTTCGTTGTGACGTGCCATTACTTGTAATGTATTAGGTATTTATGTTGCAAAGGTAGTATAAAAATGCCTATTTGGGATATTCTCTGACCGATTTATATTTCTTTTATAGTAAATATATTGCCTTTTTTGTCAGAAATATTTATATTTGCAACAAACGAATGATATACACTTAAAACAATTAGGGAGGATATTGGTATGAAAAAATCTATAGTCTTGGCCATTAGTGCGGTGCTTATGGTGAGCAGTTGTACCACGGGGGCCGGGGCGGGAGCTTATGCCGGAGGCTCGCTTGGCTCCATATTGGGTTCGGCTATTGGCGGTATAGCAGGCGGTCCGAGGGGTAGCGACATCGGCACTATTATCGGAATGGCAGGCGGTGCTGTTGTAGGCAGTGCTATAGGCGATGCTTCTGAGCGTCAGCAGCGTCAGGAGCAGCATGAGATTCTGTCGCGTCGCAATGAGCGCATACAACAACAGAAGCGTCAGCAAGGCTCGCCGCGAGTGTATGGTGACGATACTTACGCTTATGGCAACAACAATCGCGCTTACGACAACGACAGTTATGCTTACGGCAACGCTAACGATAACTTCAATCCGAATGATATGGTTGACCATTCCAATTCGGGCGATGACCGCATAGACTTCGGTGTAACGCCGCAAACCAATCAAAATAGTGTACGGAATAATGTGGCTGAGGGTCAGCCTTCAATCGAATCGAGTCGTGTTGAGGCTATTGCGTCGGCTGCAACTGGCGGTAGACTGACGATAAAGAACGTTCGCTTCACCGATACTGATGGCGATGGAAGGCTTAATGGGGGTGAGATAGGACGCGTGGTGTTCGAGATTTACAACAACACTCAGTCGCCTATCTACAACTTTCAGCCCTCGGTCCTTGAGGCTGATGCCAACAAGCGCATTTATATCTCGCCGAGTGTTCGTGTAGAGAGTATCATGCCGGGTCAAGGTCTGCGCTATACTGCTACGGTCAAGGCCGACCGTCGTATCAAGGACGGACAAATACGTCTTATGGTGTCAGCTCAAAAAGATGGTCGTCCGATTTCGTATATCACGGTTGTGAAGGTTGATACTCAGCGCTAATTAATTCTTTTTCACCACGAATCACACGAATCTCACGAATCTTCATTGTTCCTTATTCGTGCTATTGGTGTGATTAGTGGTGGTATATATGAATTGCATTCACCACGAATCACACTAATCTCACAAATCTTCATTGTCCCTTATTCGTGCTATTGGTGTGATTAGTGGTGGTATATATGAATTGCATTCACCACGAATCACACTAATCTCACAAATCTTCATTGTCCCTTATTCGTGCTATTGGTGTGA
>NZ_JADYUF010000054.1 GCF_021531655.1 Leyella stercorea
GGCTGAGAGAGGGGCTGGGGGTGGGGCTTTTCACCTTTATCCTAACAACAATGACCTATTTAGCTATCGACTTCGGCGGCGGCTCGGGCCGTGTCATTGCCGGAACTATAACCAACGAGGGCGGACGCAAGCAGCTGACCATGCAACTTGTACATCGCTTTCAAAACCGACAAGTGCGCCTGGGCGAACACGTCTATTGGGACTTTCCTGCCCTCTTCGAGGACATGAAGACCGGATTGCGCAAGGCCGCACAGCTGAGGCTGGACGTGGCAGGCATCGCCGTGGACACATGGGGTGTCGACTTCGGACTCATCGACCGCCAAGGCAACCTTATAGGCAACCCCGTTTGCTATCGCGACGCACGCACTCAGGGCATGGCAGAAGAATTCTTCAGCACTACCGACCCTACCGAACACTACGCCGTAAACGGCACCCAGGTAATGGAGATAAACACTCTGTTCCAATTGCTCAGCATGAAGAAAGCCGACTCTCCGCAATTGCAGATAGCCGACCGCATGCTTTTCACACCCGACCTCTTCTCGTTCTTCCTTACGGGCGAGGCGAATACCGAATACACCATAGCCTCAACTTCCGAGATGCTCAACGCCCAGACACGCTCATGGGATTGGCCTTTGATAGACCGTCTGGGTCTGCCGCGCCACCTTTTCTGCCCTATCGTAATGCCCGGCACAGTACGCGGACGTCTGCGTAGCGACATTGCCGAGGAGACGGGATTGGGCGAAGTGGACGTGATAGCAGTCGGTTCGCACGACACAGCCAGCGCCGTGGCAGCCGTACCAGCCAAGGCCGACGAGCGTCCCGTTGCGTTTATCAGCTCAGGAACATGGTCGTTGCTCGGCGTAGAGATTGATGCGCCCATACTGACCGAGGAAGCCCGCAGCGCACAATTCACCAACGAGGGCGGCATAGGCGGCAAGATTACGTTCCTGCAGAACATCACCGGACTCTGGTTCTTGCAGCGTCTGATGGCAGAATGGCGCGACGAGGGTGACGAACAGCAATACGACCCGCTGCTCGCAGCCGCCGACAAGTCGCCAATCAAGTCCATCATACCCGTTGACGCGCCCGAATTCCAGAACCCCAAATCCATGCAGCATGCCATTTGCGACTATTGCAAGAGCCACGGAATGGAAGTTCCGCAGTCGAAGGGCGACACCACACGCGTAGTTCTGCAATCGCTTGCAGCCAAATACGCCGAAGCCACACGCGCACTCAACGCTATGCTGCCCTCACCAATAAAGACTCTGCACATAATAGGAGGCGGATCGCAAAACAAACTTCTCAATCTGCTGACCCAAGAGGCTCTCGGCATACCCGTCAAGGCAGGACCCGTCGAGGCAACAGCCATCGGCAACATTCTCACTCAAGCACTCGCCAAGGGCGAAGTGAGCGACATCAACGAGATGAGAAGCATCACGATAAACTAAAACAACCAACATCTAATGAAACAATCTATCCTATCAAAGGACGGCGTGAGCTACGTCGTGCCATTCATACTCATCACATCGTGCTTCGCACTTTGGGGCTTTGCCAACGATATTACCAATCCCATGGTGAAGGCCTTCTCCAAGATATTCCGCATGTCGGCTACAGACGGCGCCATGGTGCAGGTTGCCTTCTATGGCGGATACTTCGCTATGGCGTTCCCGGCAGCCATGTTCATACGCCGGTTCAGCTACAAGGCAGGCGTGCTCGTAGGTCTGGGACTGTACGCTTTGGGCGCTTTCCTGTTCTATCCCGCCAAGATGACAGGTGAGTACTATCCGTTCCTCGCCGCCTACTTCATCCTGACATGCGGACTTTCGTTTCTTGAGACATCGAGCAATCCCTACATTCTGTCGATGGGAACCGAAGAGACTGCCACACGCCGACTCAATCTGGCTCAGTCGTTCAATCCGATGGGCTCGCTCCTGGGCATGTATGTAGCGATGAACTTCATCCAGGCAAAGCTCAATCCGCTCGACACCGCCTCACGAGCCACACTCTCTGCCGACGAATTCGAAGCCGTCAAGGAGTACGACCTTTCGGTGCTTATCGCTCCATACCTCACCATCGGACTCGTCATCCTCGCCATGTTCCTCGTCATTCTGTTCTGGCCAATGCCCAAGAACGGCGACAAGAACAAGCAGATAAACTTCTTGCCTACGCTGCGCCGCATCTTCACCATGCCGCATTATCGCGAGGGCGTCATAGCACAGTTCTTCTATGTAGGCGTTCAGATAATGTGCTGGACCTTCATCATACAGTACGGCACGCGCGTACTCATGGCTGAGGGAATGGGTGAGCAGGCTGCCGAGGTGCTGTCGCAGCAGTACAACATCATAGCAATGGTGATATTCTGCTGCTCGCGTTTCATCTGTACCTTCCTGCTGCGCTACGTCAACACCGGACAGCTGCTCATGCTTCTTGCCATCGCCGGAGGCGTACTTGTAGCGGGAGTCATCATTCTGCAGAACATATACGGACTCTACTGCCTGGTTGGCGTGAGCGCCTGCATGTCGCTCATGTTCCCCACCATCTATGGTATAGCGCTCACCGGACTGGGCGACGATGCCAAGTTTGGTGCTGCCGGACTCATTATGGCAATCCTCGGAGGTAGCGTTCTGCCGCCGCTCCAGGCCTCAATTATCGACAAGGGCGAACTCTTCGGCATGCCAGCCGTCAACGTTTCGTTCATCCTTCCGTTCATCTGCTTCGTAGTTATAGCCGTATACGGACAGCGCACGTACTTGCGCAGCAAGGGAAAACTCTAAGAATTGAGAATTGAGAATTGAGAGTTGAAAGTTATGATATGTTGTATCAATTGAAGAATTGCAGCAAAAGAACGCTATCAAGGTAATCATAACTCTCAATTCCCAACTCTCAACTCTCAACTGAAACAGACTCTCAATTCTCAACTGAAACCAACCCTCACCCTTAAGAATTCAAAATAAAAAATATATTATTAATCATAAATTCATTCTGATGAACAAAACCATCATTTCAGTAGCAGCCCTTTCGTGCCTCGCAGCCACAATGCAGGCACAGAAGAAGGCTGCAGCACAACGCCCCAACATTGTGTACATCATGTGCGACGACCATGCCTTCCAGTGCATTTCGGCATATGGACACGCCATTGGCAAGCTCGCACCCACGCCCAACATCGACCGTATAGCCGAGCGCGGAATGCGTTTTGACAAGGCGTTTGTCGAGAATTCGCTCTCCACTCCGTCGCGTGCATGTCTGATGACCGGACTTTACAGTCATCAGAACGGACAGCGACAGCTGGGCGAGGGTATCGACACGTCGCGCACTTTCTTCACCGAACTGCTGCAGGATGCGGGCTATCAGACAGCCATCATAGGCAAGTGGCACATGGGATGCGACCCTAAGGGATTCGACTATTACCACATCTACAACGACCAGGGACAGTACTGGAACCCGCAGTATCGCGGTACAGACACGCCCGAAGGCAAATACATCGTCGAAGAGGGCTACAGCACCGACCTCTCAACCGACCACGCCATCGACTTCATGGACCATCGCGACAAGTCGAAGCCCTTCTGCCTGATGCTGCATCATAAGGCTCCGCACCGCAACTGGCAGGCAAACATCAAGTATCTTGGCAAATACGACAACGTAAACTTCCCTATGCCCGAGACATTCTACGACGACTACGCCACACGCGGCGAAGCCGTGCGCACCCAGAAGATGAGCGTTACGAAGCACATGCGCTGGGAGCAGGACTTCAAGGTACCCGAGATGCTCGATATGAACAACGAGGACAGCAAGGACTCGTACAACGCTCTAATGGGCGAAATCAACCGTATGACTCCGGCACAACGCTCGGCTTGGGGACGCTACTACTTCCCACGCAACCGCAAACTGCTCGAAGCCAACCTCAAGGGCAAGGAGCTTGACAACTGGAAGTATCAGGCTTACATACGCGACTACATGTCGGTAATAGCAAGTGTGGACGAAAGCGTGGGCCGTGTGCTCGACTATCTCGACCAGAACGGACTCACCGACAACACCATCATCGTATACACCTCCGACCAGGGTTTCTACATGGGCGAGCACGGATGGTTTGACAAGCGGTTCATGTACGAGGAGTCGCTGCGCACTCCGCTCATCATCAGCTATCCGGGACACACCAAGCCGGGCAGCGTATGCCACAAGCTGGTGCAGAACATCGACTATGCTCCGACGTTCCTCGAACTGGCTGGCGTGAAGAAGCCGCAGGATATGGTGGGCCGTTCGCTACTTCCCGTCTTCGACAACGGCGACGCTCAGAATCAATGGCGAACCAGTATCTACTACCACTACTACGACTATCCTACCTACCACATGGTGCGCAAGCACGACGGAGTACGTACCGACCGCTACAAGCTCATCCACTTCTACGGCAAGGGCGGACTCGACGCTGTCCCCGAAAACAAGTACCAGGGCATTGAGGGTACAGCGGAGAACGCTACACTCAAGTCGCTCATCAGCATCGGCTACTTCGAACCGAAGGACAACGAGGTGAACTACAACGAGCTGTACGACCTTCAGAACGACCCCAACGAGCTGAACAACCTCTACGGCAAGCCTGGTTATGAGAAGATAACCAAGCAGCTGCAGAAGGAACTCGACGCCTATCGCAAGGCGCAGAAGGTTGATGAGTACTAAAAAAAGGCTCATCCGGGAAATGGAGTGATAATAATATTTTATTATTATAATGTAACAAGTTTATACGAGTAGCGGAGGTCTCCGGCCTCCGCAGCAACCAATGACACAAACTCTATTATTAGTAATAATGATTTGTATTCGACTTGGTGCTGCGGAGGCTGGAAACCTCCGCTACTTATAGGTTCATAACTGAATCACTACAAATTCCGGATGAACCTAAAAAAAGGGTATCAGAACCGTAGAAGGAGGGTGTCAAAATAGAAGTTAAAGGAAGTTGGGGCTTTCAGTCTGCTTTTTTTTTAAGGTCTGACACACTCCGCTACTTTAGCGGAATTTAAGGTCTGATTCCGGCAACGAAAATCAGTCAAATTAAAAGGAGTCCTTTTGGTGTGCAAAAGGGCTCCTTTTTGTATGCAAAAGGACTCGTTTTGGAGTGCAAAAGGACTCGTTTTGAAAGGCAAAAGGACTCCTTTTGAAAAACAGAGGAAAATCGACAGTAAAAAGAAGGGAAGACTTTCGAGGATGTGTCAAAAGTCAAACAAAGCGGGCTGAAAGCCCAAAAAGCACATAGCCCAGGGCATCGCCTTGGGTGTACGGATTGAAAACAGCAAAACGCCCTGCAAGGGCAAAAGCATTGATAATTAACGCTTTTGCCCTTGCAGGGCGCATTGGTATTTGTGATACTTTTACCCAGGGTGTTGCCCTGGGCTATGGGCTTATGCCCCTTCGGGGCGTACTGCTGTGACTTTTGGCACACCCTCTATATGCTTCCGCACCTTCGTGGTATTACAGCAGTTCTGGCAACTGGAACAATCGGGTGCCGTTGCTGCCCTTTATGAGGATGTACTTGCCGTGCGGTTTGGCGGCTGCTATTGCCTCCTTCACCTTTTCCACATTGTCGAAAAGGCGGAAGCCGGACGGCGTGTCGCATCCTTCAAACTCCGAACCTACGAGCCATACCTGGTCGAGAGTCATCTGTCGGAGCTGGTCAACGATACGCTGGTGCTCGTCGTGGCTCACCTCGCCAAGTTCCTTCATATCACCTATAATCACCATTTTGCCCTTGGCATCGATGTCAGCGAAGTTGCGCAGGGCGGCAGCCATGCTCGTCGGGTTGGCGTTGTATGCATCGACAATGAGTCGGTTGTCGGCTGTCTGCTCAAACTGCGAGCGATTGTTGGACGGCACATAGGCACTCAGCGCCTTGACGATGCTGTCGGCAGGCACGCCGAAGTAGAGTCCGATGCTCACGGCAGCGAGCATGTTGGTTATGTTGTACTCGCCGATGAGATGCGTCTGCGTGGCGTGGGGAGCGCCGAGTGTAGCGCCGTCGTTGTGTCGCCAGGTGAAGTTGAGCATCGGCGAGCAGCTGTCCACGTGTCCGCTCACCCACAGTTGGTCGTCCGCCTTGCATCCGTAGCGCACGAGGTTCAGTCCCTGGGCTATGCCGTTGAGATAAGGGTTCTCGCTGTCGATGAACACGCAGCTCTGCGGAGCCTTGCCCTCTCGCAGCGTTTTTCCATTGTCCGTATTGCCCAATCCGTGGTTGGCGCGCATAAAGTCGTACAACTCGCCCTTGGTATGGATTACGCCCTCAAACGAGCCGAAGCCCTGCAAGTGGGCACGACCTACGTTGGTTATGATGGCATAGTCGGGTTCTACCACGTCAACCAGAGCCTTGATGTCGCCCGGATGCGATGCGCCCATCTCCACAACGGCAATCTCATGCTCCGGACGCAGTCGCAGCAGCGTCTTGGGCACGCCAATGTCGTTGTTGAAGTTGCCCTGCGTGTACAGCACGTTGTACTTCTGCTGCAGCACGGCAGCCGTGAGTTCCTTGGTCGTTGTCTTTCCGTTGGTACCCGTAATGCCTATGATTGGCGTGGCGAGCGTGCGGCGATGATAGAGCGCCAGCTGCTTGAGCGTGGCAAGGCAGTCGTCGCACAGAATGTAGCGTGCATCGCCCTCGGGGGCATACTCCGCCTCGTCCACTACGGCATAGGCGCAACCCTTGTCGAGCGCCATTGCCGCAAACTTGTTGCCGTCGAACGATGCACCCTTCAAGGCGAAGAACAATGAGCCTTCGGGACAGTCGCGGCTGTCGGTTGTAACGACGGGGTGCTCGCTGAATATTTTGTACAGTTCGGTAATTTCCATAATAATTCCTTGTTTTGTTATCGTAAATATCACAATGCCTTCACGGCCTTCTCCAGTCGCTCAAGCGCGTCCTGCAGCACGGCGCGGGGCGACGCTATGTTCATGCGCATAAAGCCTCTGCCCTCCCTGCCGAACATCTCGCCGTCGTTGAGAGCCAATCGTGCGCCGTCAACGAAGAGTCGGTTGAGGGCGTCATGGTCGAGATTGAGGGCGCGACAGTTGAGCCACACGAGGAAAGAAGCTTGCGGTCGGAGCGCCTTTATCTGCGGTATGCGCGTCTGGAGGAAGTTGTCAACGAAGTCGATGTTTGCCTCTACATACTCCAGCATCTGTCGGCGCCACTCCTC
Organism: Leyella stercorea; assembly: GCF_021531655.1. The sequence goes on from NZ_JADYUF010000054.1 coordinate 7,176, forward strand.
GCCGTACTTGAATGCGGCTATGGTTGCAATGGGCGAGAAGATGGTAGGTTCGCTCAATTCGTTGGCGTCGAGCCATTCGAAGAAGGGACGGCGCAACTCTTCGTTGGGCACTACGCAGTAAGAGCTGACGATACCGGCTATGTTGAACGTCTTCGAGGGTGCTCCGAAGGTGATGCTGCACTGGGCTGCACGCTCCGAAACCGACGCAAAGGGATGGTGCTTGTGCCCCGGATGCGCCATGTCGCAATGTATCTCGTCCGAGATGACGATGATGCCGCGCTCCGAACAGAAGTCGGCAAGGCGGCTGAGGGTGTCCACGTCCCATACGATGCCAGCCGGATTGTGCGGGTTGGCGAGTATGAGCACGCGGCATTTCTCGTCTGCCACCTTGGCAAGTCCGTCGAAGTCCATTGAGTACGAGCCGTCTTCGTGCATGATGAGCGGATTCATCACCACCTCACGCTTGTTGCCCAGCGGCGTCAGACGGAACGGATGATACACGGGAGGTTGGATAATCACCTTCTCGTCGGGCTTGCAGAACACGTTGATGACGAATCCTATGCCCTTGACTATACCCGGAATGAATCGCATCCAATCGGCCTTGACATTCCATTGATGGTGGTCGGCAATCCATTTGGTAACCGTTGGCCAGAACTCTGCGGGCATATCGGTATATCCGTAGAGCGAGTGGTCAAGTCGGCTGCGCAATGCTTCGGTTATGAACTCGGGAGTCTCGAAGTTCATGTCAGCCACCCACATCGGCGTAAGGTCTGCTCTTCCGTAGAGTTCGTTGAGCACATCAACCGCCAAAGCACCCGTGCCGTGGCGGTCGATGATTTTGTCGAAGTCGTATTTTGTAGACATATAATATGTATGCGGGTTGTTTTATTACATTACAAAAGTACATTCTTATTGCTTATCTATTCGTCAATGACTTGTCATTATGTTTTACATTTAGCAACATTTGCACATAACTTGTTTTTTTTAACAGAAAAAATTTACATCACGAATGTAAATACCTAAGTAAAAACCGTAAATTTGCAGTTACTAAATACCACACTATGAATATAAAACATCTACTACGCATTGCAGCATTGTCGGCAGTATTGTTAGGCTTTACAATACAAAATGCCCGTGCTGCCAACGACAATCTTACGCAATACGTCAACCAATACATCGGAACGGGAGGACACGGACATACCGTTATGGGCGCCAACGCTCCCTTCGGACTCGTCATCGTGGGTCCGACCGAGCCTCTGCGCGGATGGGACTGGACTTCGGGCTATCACTATAGCGACAACGAGATAATCGGATTCGGCCACATGCACCTCTCAGGTACGGGCATCGGATGCCTCGGCGACATCGCTTTGCTGCCCGTGAGCAACGCCAACCAGCGCTCCACATTCTTCACTCACGACAACGAGCGCATGCATCCCGGCTACTACTCGCTGCGACTCACCGACCCCGACGTGCTCGTCGAACTGACCGCCACGAAGCGTTGCGCCATGCACCGCTATACGTTCGGCAAGGGAGCCAAGGCTCAGCTGGCTCTCGACCTTGCCCAGTGCATAGGCTGGGACACTCCTACCGACTGCATGTTGTCGCAGGAGTCGCCCACACGACTTATAGGCTATCGCCGCTCTACGGGTTGGGCAAAGGACCGCCGCATCTATTTTGCAATGGACTTTTCGCGCCCCGTACACGTCGAACGTGCCGACTCGATGTACCGCGCACTCCTTACGTTCGACAATTCGGACAAGCCGCTGCTCGTCAAGGTGGCACTCTCGCCCGTCGAACCCGACAAAGCCAAGGCCAATATGAACGCCGAGATGCCGGGATGGGACTTCGACGCTGCCGTAAGCAAGGTTGACGACGAGTGGAACCGACAACTCTCGCGCATCAAGATCGAGACCAACGACAACACACGACGCCGCATCTTCTACACAGCCATGTATCATCTCATGACTTCGTGCATGACGTTCAGCGATGTCGACGGCCAGTATCGCGGTGCTGACGGCAAGGTTCATCGTGGCGACTTTGTCAATTACACCACGCTTTCACTTTGGGACACTTACCGTGCAGCCCATCCGCTCATGTCGTTCCTATTCCCCGACATGCAGCGCGACTTCGTTCAGACATTCCTCAACATCTACCGACAGCAGGGACGATTGCCGGTGTGGCACCTTATGGGTGGCGAAACCGACTGCATGATAGGCAATCCGGGAGCCATAGTGCTCGCCGATCTCACGCTGAAGGGATTTGCCAAGGGCTACGAGAAGGAAGTGCTGGAGGCTATGAAGGCCACGCAGAGCATCGACATACGCAGCCTTGACGTGCTGAAGAAGTACGGCTACATTCCATGGGACAAGGTTCCTACCAACGAGACGGTTGCCAATGCGCTGGAATACTGCATCGCCGACGACGCTACGGCTAAGGTTGCAGCCATGCTCGGCAACGAAGCTGACCGCCAGTTCTTCTACAACCGCTCGCGCTCGTACTCGAAATACTTCGACCCAGCAACCGGTTTTCTGCGCGCTATAGGCACCGACGGCAAGTTCCGCACGCCGTTCAACCCCTTCAACGCAGAACATCGCTCCAACGACTACACCGAAGGCAACGCCTGGCAATACACGTTCCTCGTGCCGCACGACGTTCACGGACTCATCAGTCTGTTCGGTTCGGACAGCAAGTTCATGACCAAGCTCGACTCGTTGTTCATCGCCGAGGGTGATGCCGGAGCCAACGCGTCGCCCGACATGTCGGGTATGACGGGCCAGTACGCCCACGGCAACGAGCCGTCGCACCACGTTATATATATGTACAACTACGCCGGACGTCCCGACAAGGCCGCTCCGCTGCTCCGCAAGATGCTAACAGAGATGTATCACGACCAGCCTGACGGACTATCGGGCAACGAAGACGTCGGTCAGATGTCGGCATGGTACATCACTTCGGCCCTTGGACTGTATCAGGTCGATCCCGTCGGCGGACGTTATGTCATCGGTTCTCCGTTGTTCGGGAAGGCTTCGGTAAGCGTAGGGGACGGCAAGACATTCACCGTCGTTGCACGCAACAACTCCGACCGCAACATCTACGTGCAGTCGGCACGCCTCAACGGACGCCCATACAGCAAGTCGTACATCGACTACAAGGACATAACACGCGGCGGAACACTTGAACTCATCATGGGCGCAAAGCCCTCGAAGTGGGGAACAAAGCGTGCTGACCGCCCATAAACGAGCGGATGCCGCTCGCTACAAGAGCGATTGTCCGCCCATAAAAACAGCAATCATAAATCTAATTTCTACTGTTATGAATCTTCATTTAAGTTCACAGATTGTACTTAACAAAGTACCCGAGCAATACTACCGCCCTCGTACGGCAGTTGAACGTTCGGAAATGACACGTTGCGAGAAAATCTTTACCGATGTATACCCGAAAATCGAGGAGGGCGTAAAGGTAATAGCCGACGCTGTAGAGAAGGAAATCAAGCGTTCAAAACAAGCCGGCAAGAAGTGCGTTCTGGCTCTCGGCACAGGTCTGTCGCTCACTCCTATCTATCAGGAACTGGTGCGTCGGCACAAGGAAGAGGGCTTGAGCTTCGACAATGTTGTGGTGTTCAACGCCTACGAATACTTCCCTCTCAACGCCGACAGCAAGCATAGTGCAATCGGACAATTGCGCGAACGCCTTCTCGACCACATAGATATCAAGGCTGAGAACATCCATACTCCCGACGGATACATTGCCCAGGACGACGTATATGAGCATTGCCGCACCTACGAACAGCTCATTGCAGCCGAGGGAGGCATCGATATCGCCATGCTCGGAATAGGCCGTATGGGCAATATTGCATGTAACGAGCCTGGCTCGCACATCTCTTCTACAAGCCGACTGATACTCATCGACCAGATGTCGCGCGACGAAATGACCAACAGTTTCGGCACTCTTGAGCAGGTTCCGCCGTGCTCTATCACCATGGGCATACAAACATTGCTCTCAGCACATAAGCTTTTCCTCACCGCATGGGGCGAAGAGAAGGCTGATATCGTGCAGAAAATCATCGAGGGCGAAATTACAGATGCCATCCCGGCTACATACGTCCAGACTCACAACGATGCCAAACTCATCTGCGATCTGGCTGCCGCCAGCAAGCTGACACGCATCATCCACCCATGGCTCGTCACCAATTGCGAGTGGAACGACAAGACTATTCGTGCCGCTGTGGTTTGGCTTTGCCAGCTGTTGGACAAGCCTATCCTTAAGCTTACTAACAAAGACTACAACGAGAACGGTCTGTCTGACCTGCTGGCACGCTTCGGTTCTGCCTACAACTGCAACATCAAGATATTCAACGACCTCCAGCACACCATTACTGGTTGGCCCGGCGGCAAGCCAAACGCCGACGACACCAACCGTCCGGAGCGTGCAATGCCTGCCCAGAAGCGCGTAATCGTGTTCTCGCCCCACCCCGACGACGACGTAATATCAATGGGTGGAACCATACGCCGACTCGTTCAGCAGAACCACGACATTCATATCGCATACGAGACATCAGGCAACATCGCTGTTGGCGACGAAGAAGTGACACGCTTCATGCACTTCGTCAACGGCTTCAACCAGATATTCTGCGACAGCAAGGATGAAGTAATAAAGAACATGTATACCGAAATCAAGCAGTTCTTCAAGAACAAACGCGCGTCGGATATGGACACCGAGGCTGTACGCAAGATTAAAGGACTCATCCGTAGAGGCGAAGCTCGCACCGCATGCACCTACAACGGCATACCACTCTCGCAGGTTCACTTCCTCGACCTGCCCTTCTACGAGTCGGGCAAGATTGAGAAGCTGCCTATGACTGAGAAGGACGTGGAGATAGTACGCGAACTGTTGCAGCAGGTTAAGCCTCATCAGATATACGTAGCGGGCGATCTTGCCGACCCGCACGGCACCCACCGCAAGTGTACCGATGCCGTTCTGGCAGCGCTCGACCTCGAAAAGCAGGCCGGAGCCAAGTGGATTGACAACTGCCGCGTATGGATGTATCGTGGAGCTTGGGCTGAATGGGAAATCGAGAACATCGAGATGTGCGTACCAATGTCGCCCGAGGAGCTTCGTGCAAAGCGCAACAGCATCCTCAAACATTCGTCGCAGATGGAGAGCGCACCGTTCCTCGGCAACGACGAACGACTCTTCTGGCAGCGTGCCGAAGACCGCAACCACGCTACAGCCGAACTCTATCACAGTCTGGGACTGGCTTGCTACGAGGCGATGGAGGCATTCGTACGATACAATCCGTAGGACTAATCATTCAAATTTGTATCCACATAACTTTGCAAGGAGGATTGGACGTGAGTCCGGTCCTCCTTTTTTCGTACATCAAAAGGGCTACTTTTGAAATTCAACGAAGTCATTTTTCTGTATGTAAGATAGTTTGTGTACCTTTGCACCCAGTATTAAGGATAATGAACAAATAATTTTTTTTCAAATCATGCTTGACTTACCCAAAGACCCGATGATGCTCTTCAGCGTCATCAATATGCGTCTGCGCGACATCTATCCGTCGCTCGACGCTCTGTGCGACGACCTCCACGTTGACAAGAAAGAAATCATCGACCGCCTGGCTGCCGCTGGATTCGAGTACAACGAACAACAGAACAAATTCTGGTAATGACTTCACAGTACAACAACCACTACCGCACGCTGCTATCCATTGGCATTCCTATCATGATAGGACAGCTTGGAATGATTATTCTCAGTTTTGCCGACACCATGATGGTGGGCCACCATAGCACCAGCGAACTGGGTGCTGCCTCGTTCGTCAACAACATCATGAACCTCGTAATAATCACCGGTACGGGATTCTCTTACGGCCTTACGCCTATCGTGGGCGGTCTGTTCGGGCGCAAGCAGTTGCCCGAAGCGGGTCAGGCTTTGCGTTGCTCGCTGCTCGCCAACACTATGGCAGCGGTGATAATGATGGCTGCCTTGACCATACTTTACTTCAATCTTGCCAACATAGGACAACCCGACGAACTCCTACCCTACATGCGGCCCTACTACTTGGTGCTGCTTGCGTCGCTGCCATTTGTCATGCTGTTCAACGCTTTCAAGCAATTCACCGACAGTATCACCGAAACGCGCACGTCGATGTGGATACTCCTGTCGGGCAATCTGCTCAACATCATCGGCAACTACATATTGATATACGGCAAGATGGGGGTTCCCGAGATGGGAGTTGTGGGTGCCGGCGTGTCAACTCTTATCTCCCGTATAGTCATGGTGGGCATATTCCTCGCTGTATTCCTCTGCAAGCGCAGTATGAAACAATATCGCGAGGGATTCTTCAGTCTTGGTTGGTCGCGCCAACTGGTGCGCCGTCTGACTACGCTCGGAACTCCGATTGCGCTCGAAATGGGTATGGAGACAGCCTCGTTCTCGCTGTCTATCATCATGGTGGGATGGCTTGGCACCATTGCTTTGGCTTCGCATCAGGTGATGTCCACCATATCTCAGTTTACGTTTATGGTGTACTACGGACTCGGTGCAGCCGTGGCTGTGCGCACAAGCTACTTCCACGGCCAGGGCGACACGACTAACACGCGCCACGTAGTGACCGCCGGACTGCGTCTGATGGTGATGCTTGAGATTCTGTTGGGAGGCATAATATTCCTCCTGCGTAAGGATATAGGCTCGTGGTTTACCGATTCTGCCGAGGTGTCGGCATCGGTATTGACGCTCATGCTGCCCTTCTTCATCTATCAGTTTGGCGACGGCTTGCAGATAAACTACGCCAACGCGCTGCGCGGAATAGCCGACGTGAAGCCGCTTATGGTGATTGCCTTCATAGCCTTCTTCGTCATTTCGCTGCCCGTAGGCTATCTGTGCGGATTCGTAATGGGCTACGGACTCGTTGGCGTATGGATGGCGTTCCCCTTCGGACTGACAAGTGCAGGCATCATGATGTGGTGGCGTTTCAGAAAAATGATAAACCTTGCCAACCGCCAATAATACACCTTATATATATAATAGGATTCACATTATATATATAATCAATACACCTTATATATATAATAGCAACAAATGTAGATATGGATATAATCAGTCGCGGCTGATTATATCCATATATTCTTTATAGGAAATGTAGCGGCCGCCCATCGACTTGAGGTGAGGAGTCTCAAACTGGCAGTCGATTATCGAGCCGCCATGTTCACGCATGAAGTCGGCAAGGTATATCAATGCCACCTTGCTGGCATTGGGCACGAGCGAGAACATGCTCTCGCCGAAGAATGCGCGTCCAATTGTCACGCCATAAAGTCCGCCCACCAGTCTGCCGTCCTGCCACACCTCCACGCTCTGCGCGAAACCCTGGCGATGCAATTCGGTATAGGCGCGTATGATTTCGTCGCCCAACCACGCACCGGCATGCACGTTGCGACCGCCGGCAGCGGCACATCCGTTTATAACTCCGTCGAAACACTCGCCCATCGACACCTCAAACACTCCCTTATTCATCAGCGTGCGCATAGAGTGTGACACGTGTATCTCGTCGGGAAAGATAACGAAGCGCTGCTGCGGACAATACCACAGCGGCTCCTTCTCGTCGCGAAACGAGTACCACGGGAATATGCCGTAGCTGTAAGCCAGCAGCAGGCGGTCGACACTAAGGTCGCCGCCGACACACAAAAGTCCGTCGGGCTCCACGTCGACGGGGCGCGGAAATATCAGTTCTTTACCTATTCTGTAAATCATTTCTTATTTGTGACGAGTTGACGAGTTAACCATTTGCAATAACCAACTGCCCCTTACTTTCGGCAACCGACACCTCCCCACCCTTCTTCAGGCTTCCGAAGAGCAGCTCGCGCATCAGCAGCGGCTTGAGCATAGAGCCGATGACGCGGTCTATCTCGCGTGCTCCGTACTCGGGCGTGAAACCACGGCTGAGCAGCAGCTGTCGTGCCGAGTCGGTGAGGTGCATCGTCACGTTCTTGGCTGTAAGTTTCTGCTGCAGCTTGGCAATCTTCTTGTCGAGGATGAGCGACGCCATCTGGCGTGTCATGTCGCCGAAGACGACGATGTCGGTGAGTCGGTTGATGAATTCGGGCTTGAATGTTTTCTTCACCTGTGCAAGCATTGCTTCGCCTCGCGACACCCCTCCCATGAATCCGATGCTTGCCCGTGAGGCGTACTGTGCGCCTGCGTTGGATGTCATGATGATGATGGTGCCACGCAGGTCGGCCCGCTGACCATGATTGTCGGTGAGCGTTGCGTAGTCCATCATCTGTAGAAAGATATTGAAAATGTCGGGATGGGCCTTCTCAATCTCGTCGAACAGCAGCACGCAGTTGGGCGACTTGCGCAGCGCGGCAGTAAGTTGTCCGCCGTCCTCGTAGCCCACATAGCCTGCCGGAGCGCCTATAAGCTTAGCCACGGCATGCTTCTCGGCATACTCGCTCATGTCGAATCGCACCAGACTTACGCCCAACTGGCGTGCCAGAGTGCGTGCCACCTCGGTCTTGCCGACTCCCGTCGGTCCGACAAACAGCAGCGACGCCATCGGTTTGTCATCGTCGCCCAGTCCAGCCTTAGCCATCTGCACAGCCTCAACAACCTCGTTCACGGCACGGTCCTGTCCGAATATCTCCGCGCGCATGTCGTCAGCCAACGTCTGCAGCGTCACATTGCTGGTGTCGCGCAGCGCTGTTGCGTCAATCTTGCACATCTTGGCAAGTATCTCGCCCATCAGACGGCGGTCGACGGTCTGCCGTTTCTGCGAGGTGAGCGGGTGCGTCTCGCGATAGGCGCCAGCCTCGTCGATGAGGTCGATGGCCTTGTCGGGCAGGAAGCGGTCGCTGATGTGGCGCGCAGTCTGGCGCACGGCAAACTCCATGGCACCCGTAGCGAACTTCACTCCGTGGAATTTCTCGTAGCCCGGACGCAGTCCTTCGAGTATGCGCACGGCGTCGGCGATAGACGGTTCGGCAATGTCGATCTGCTGGAAGCGTCGCACCAGCGACTTCTGGCTTGCTATGTAGCGGTTGTATTCGTCGTAAGTGGTAGAGCCGATGAAGCGTATCTCGCCGCTTTCAAGGTAGGGCTTGAGCATGTTGGAGGCATCGAGCGAAGCGTCGCCGCCCGTACGGCCCGCCCCGACCATATTGTGTATCTCGTCGATGTAGAGTATGGCGTGACCTTCGGCGGTGAGTCCTTCCATCACCTGTTTGATGCGCTTCTCGAAGTCGCCGCGGAATTGCGCCCCTGCTATCATCGTTCCCATGTCCATCATGTATATGCGCGACTGTTTGAGGCGGTCGGGCACGTCGCCACGGGCTATGCGTGCAGCCAGTCCGTAGACCAATGCAGTCTTGCCGACACCAGCCTCGCCGACGTGCAGCGGATTGTTCTTGTCCTTGCGGCAGAGCACCTGGATGGTGCGTTCGAGTTCGGCGTCGCGTCCGATGAGCGGATTGTGCTGGGTGTAAGTGTCGGATATGCACGTCACAAATTCGCGCCATGCCTGGCGATGTGGTTCGGGTTCGTCCCCGGAAGGGTCGGTGCTGACGACGGTTTCCCTCTCGTCGTAGTTGCTCACGAGCGACGCCATGAACTCGCCATGGCTGTCGCCGATGTGGCGGTTGAGCTCATATGCCGCGCGCGATTCTTCGAGCATGAGCATGGCGGCTATGATCTGGGGCACGTCGACAACGTCGATGTCGGCATACTGCGCCTGGCGCACGGCGAGAGTCATCATCTCCGAGAACTGATGCGAGCCCTCGATGGTATAGCGCACGCCTTCGGGCACACGCTCAAGCGAGTCGAGATATTCGCCTACTGAGGTAGAGAACTCCTCGGGGTCGACGTTGATGTCGAGCAAGGCATCCTGAAACTGCTCCTGCCTGCTTATGGCAAAGAGCACGTGTTCGGGCGTGACAAACTCGTGATGCCACGTGTCGCACGACTCAATGGCCAGGCGTATGGCGGCTGATGTACTATTGCTATTTTTCAAAGTTTCTGCTTGTTTTGTTCAATGTTAAAACCAACGGTTTTCAAATGTAGTCCTTTTGCATTGCAAAACGAATCCTTTTGGTGTGTAAAAGGAGTCCTTTTGGCAAGCAAAACGAGTCCTTTTGGAGGGCAAAAGGAGTCCTTTTGCAAACCATGTATAAAACCATGGGGCTGCAGAGGCTGCACGGCTGCCTATTCGGGCTTGCATTCCAGCCTCAACGGGAAGTTCTGCTCGCGTGCCAGCATGGTGGCTTTGCGCACGCGCGATGTGGCTATGTCGTAGCTGTACACGCCCACTACGGCACTGCCCCGTTCGTGAACGTCGAGCATGAGAGCCTCCGCCTCCGACGGGGTTTTATAGAATATGGAATGTAATATGTGTACGACAAACTCCATTGTTGTGAAGTCGTCGTTGTAGATTATGACCTTGTAGCGACGCGGTTCGCGCAGGTCGACATTGGTGCGATTGCGCACTGAAGTTTGTTGTTTTGCCATAATAGTACAAACTTACAACAAAAAACAAGAAAAGAGAACACTTTACAAGATAAAAAGGTGCAAAATTCTATAAAAAATGCTTGTTTGGTATTCATATTTGCTATACCTTTGCAATCACACCTCGAAACAACTAATTATTCATTAACTAAAACACATTTTGGTATGAAAAAGTTATTCTTAATGGCAGTAATGGCGTTAGCAACTGTATCGTCATTCGCACAGCAGGCAGTAGGTACATTCACAATCCAGCCTAAGGTGGGCCTCAACTTGGCTAACTTGACTGACGCTGATGGCGACATCCGCGCAGGTGTAGCAGCAGGCGTTGAATTCGAGTATCAGGTAAGCGACATCTTCAGCCTCTCGGCTGGCGCTCTCTACTCTATGCAGGGATGCAAGTTTACAGAGGACAAAGTAGACTATACCTCTAAGCTCGACTATATCAACGTTCCTATCCTTGCCAACGTTTACGTTGTTAAGGGTCTTGCCGTTAAGCTCGGTATCCAGCCTGGCTTCAACGTAACACACAAGGCTTCTGCAGAAGTAGAAGGTACAAAGGTTTCTTCCGACCTTTCTGGCGTTAAGAGCGTTGACTTCTCTATTCCTGTAGGTCTCTCTTACGAGTACAGCAACTTCGTATTCGACGCACGCTACAACTTCGGCGTAACCAAGGTTGCTGACGACGCTGACTCAAAGAACAGCGTATTCCAGTTCACACTGGGCTACAAGTTCGCTCTGTAAAAACTCACAAACTATACGTCCCCAACTGGGGTTGAAAGACCATAGCCCAGGGCCGCTCGGCTCTGGGCTATGTTGTATGAATAATATTGCATCCCCTATTGTCAATCATTGTCAACATTGTCGTTCTAAAAAACAAGGGGCTTGATAATTTTGTATTTAACGACAATAGTGACAAAGATTGACAATATTATAAATCGTGTGTGCAATGGACAAAGTGCGACAATATGATATTATGAGGATAAAATGTATACTTATATGTTTTCAGTATCCAATATTTTTGTATCTTTGTTATTTCTAATCAACAAAATCTACTAACAATTTTATAGTTATGATAAACATTAATGAATGTAAGGCTCATATGTATGACATAATAGGTGCTATATATGAAGTTCGTAAAGAAATGGGGGTGGGTCTTAATGAAAACTGTTATCAAGAAGCATTTGAGATGCAATTAACTGAAATGAATATTGTATATGAGCGAGAAAAGGCTTTTAACCCACATTTTCATGGTAAAAAACTGAAATCTTCTTTTCGTTTGGATTTTTTATGTAAAGAGAATGTTATTGTGGAATGTAAGGCTGTCTCAATACTTAATGAAAATCATCGAGCACAATTATTCAATTATATGCATCTTCTGAAATTTCGTTGTGGTATTCTGGTTAATTTTGCTCCAAGACATCTTGAGCTTGAGCGTTATTTATACGATGAAGATAAAGACGAAATATTGAATATTTATGGCAATCCTATCTGAATAACAGGTTATTTTAAAGACAATTGTCTCTCTTTTTTTATTTAACGACAATACTGACAATGATTGACAATATTATAAATATATAAATGTGTACAACGGATAATCTTGCATATCATATTGTTGAACATTGTCAATATTGTCGTTCAAACAACAAGTTATTAATCTTTAGTGTCTTTCTTTTATATAAACGACAATAGTGACAATGTTCGACAATTTCTATAATATTCATGAGTACAACGGATAATCTTGCATCCCCTATTGTCGCTCATTGTCAATATTGTCGTTCAAACAACAAGTTATTAATCTTTAGTGTCTTTCTTTTATATAAACGACAATAGTGACAATGTTCGACAATTTCTATAATATTCATGAGTACAACGGATAATCTTGCATCCCCTATTGTCGCTCATTGTCAA
>NZ_JADYUF010000055.1 GCF_021531655.1 Leyella stercorea
CTCCCCTCCCCCGTAGGGAGGGGAGTGATATGATTTTGTGGAATGGAGAAATAATAAGCCCCACCCCCAGCCCCTCCCCCGCAGGGAGGGGAGTGATGTGATTTTCTTGGTGAGGAAACTTTGGTTTTCTTATTGAGAGTTTTGGGGGCTTTGTTATAGGTTTTTACTTTTAGATATAATGTTATATGAGCAAGAAGGATAGTCCTTATATGATGGCTTCGCCCGACATTTACCCTATACTGAAAGCCAATGCGAGGAAGAATAGGGGAGAGATGACGTTGGCGGAATCATTATTATGGGATTGTCTGAAGGCTGAAATACCAGATTATCATTTCCGTCGACAGCACGTTATCGGGGATTATATAGCAGACTTTGCGTGTCTTTCCAGGCAGTTGGTTATAGAAGTGGATGGCGAATATCATTTCACAGACGAACAGCAATTGCAGGATGAGGCACGCACCGAGTTTCTCAATAAACGAGGCTTTTATGTCATGCGATTCACTAACCAAGAGGTTATGAACGAGATAGACAATGTTATAGAAACAATTGAAGATTTTCTGAATGAATAACTCTCAAGCATTGAATTAATAACTTTCAAATATTGAATGATTAACTCTCAAGTATCAAATAACTCCCAATCATTAAATAGCTTTCAAGCAGCACAGCATACCGCTCCCCTCCCTACGGGGGAGGGGCCGGGGGTGGGGCTTTGCGCTCTTTTGTCTTCTTCCTACTTCCCTCCCATCCAATGGATGCAGAAGCTCCATCGTTATGGGCGCGTGATTGTAGAGCAGCACGACAACTTCTGCAAGCAGACCTATCGCAACCGTTGCCTCATAGCAACAGCCAACGGAGTGCAAGCCCTCACCGTGCCAATCGAACGCTACGACGGAGCAAAATGTCCCATGTGCGACATCCGTATAAGCGACCATGGCGAGTGGCGCCACCAGCATTGGAACGCAATAGTGTCGGCTTACGGCGAGAGTCCGTTCTTTGTGTATTACGAAGACGACATCCGTCCGTTCTTCGAGTGCAAGTGGGAGTATCTCGTCGACTTCAATATGGCGATAACCGAAAAGCTTTGCGAACTCCTCGACGTGCAGCCCAACGTGCAGTTGTCTGACGAATACATCGACGCTGAGGCTCTGCAAGCCCGGCTAAGCGCAGAGGGTGGGGCAGAATTGCGCGTCGACGACTTCCGCGACGCCATCCGTCCGAAGCGTCCTTTGCCCGATGCCGACTTCACTCCGCACCAATACTATCAGGTGCACACGCTGCGCCAGGGGTTCCAGCCCAACATGTCGGCGCTCGACCTGCTCATGAACGAAGGACCCGAAGGAATATTCTATCTGTAGTTTTGAATTTTGAATTTTGAATTTTGAATTGTCGGCTTTGCCGATTTTGAGTTGGACAATTAAGAATTTTGAATTGTTCAACTCAATAAAACAGTAATACAAAAATGGAGGCTAAATACGTTTTTGAAACCGAAATGGAAGTGCGCGACTATGAGTGCGACATCCAGGGCATTGTCAACAATGCCAACTATCTGCATTACACCGAACATACACGCCATCTGTACTTGCAGTCGCTCGGCGTGAGCTTTGCCCGTCTGCACGAGAAGGGCATCGACCCCGTAGTGGCACGAATGAATCTTCAGTATAAGACACCGCTGCGTAGCGACGATGTCTTCGTCTCCAAGCTCGGCATACGCAAGGAAGGTTTGCGCTACATCTTCAATCAGGACATCTTCCGCAAGGCCGACAACCGCCTCTGTCTACGCGCTACAGTCGAACTGGTGTGCCTCATCAACGGCCGACTGGGCAATAGCGAAGACTACGACCGAGCCTTCGGATTTCTATAAAGAGTATGTGTCAAAATGGAAGTGGTAGGAATTTTCGTAAACTCGTTTCGTAGCTTTGCGAAACGTAAATAATTATAAATATTCCGCTGATATTCTTTCGTTTAGCCTTTTTTCTGTACTTTTGCATTCTTAACACTAAGTGTATTGAATTAACAAGTTGCGCCCTCCTGAAGGTCAATACGGGCGCGCTTTTTCAGAGTTATATAACAAAACAGAAAAGAATAGATGTCAGCAGTAGAAATTCGTAAGGTTGAGTCGCGCCGCGACCTCCAGACTTTCATTGATTTTCATTATGACCTTTATGAGGGCAACGAATTCGATGTGCCCAACCTCTACACAGATGAGGTGAACACCCTGCGCAAGGACAAGAATGCAGCATTCGAGTTTTGCGATGCCGAATATTATATGGCTTACAAGGACGGACGCCTCGTAGGACGTGTGGCAGCCATCATCAACAACCGCGCCAACGAACGTTGGAACCGCAAGTCGGTTCGTTTCGGATGGATAGACTTCGTCGACGACCGTGAGGTCTCGGCTGCTTTGTTGAAAGCCGTTGAAGATTACGGACGTTCACATGGCATGACAGAGGTGGTAGGACCGCTCGGTTTCACCGATATGGACCCCGAAGGCATGCTCACCGAAGGCTTCGACCAGCTCGGAACAATGGCTACCATTTACAACTATCCCTACTATCCCGAGCACATTGAGGCGCAGGAGGGATGGATTGTAGACAATAAATATGTAGAGTACAAGATTCTTGTGCCCGACACTATGCCCGACCGCCACGCCAAGCTGGCAAAGATGATACAGCACCGATACAACCTCCGCGTGAAGAAGGTTACGAAGAAGGACATTTTTGAGGGCGGATACGGACGCAAGATATTCGAACTCATCAACACCACATACGCCGACCTTTACGGCTTCTCACAGCTCACCGACCGCCAAATCGACCAGTACATCAACATGTACTTCCCCCTTGCCGACCTCAGCCTCATCACACTCATCGAGGACGCAGGTGCTGACAACAAGCTCGTGGGAGTTGGTATCACCATCCCTTCACTTGCCTACGCATTGCGCAAGTGCAAGCGTGGACGTCTGTTCCCGTTCGGATGGATACACGTTTTGCGCGCCATCAAGCGCCACAAGACCAACATCGTCGACCTACTGCTTGTCGGCGTGCTGCCCGAATATCGCTCAAAGGGAGCCAACGCGCTGCTCTTCTCCGACCTCATTCCGCGCTATCAGAAGTACGGATTCGAGTGGGGCGAGTCGCAGGTGGAGCTTGAGAGCAACGAGAACGTGCAGGGTCAGTGGGGCGATTTTGAATGTGTCTGCCACAAACGCCGCAAGTGCTATAAGAAAGATATAAAGTAATGGAAGAAGAAATCATACAGCCAACAGTCCAATATACCGACGACAACATACGCCACCTGTCCGACATGGAACATGTGCGTACCCGTCCCGGTATGTACATCGGACGCTTGGGCGACGGCAACCTGCCTGAAGACGGCATATATGTGCTGCTCAAGGAGGTTGTCGACAACTCTATCGACGAGTTCAAGATGAATGCCGGTCGTCGCATCGAAATCGATGTCGACGACCGTCTGCGTGTTTCGGTGCGCGACTACGGCCGCGGCATACCCCAGGGTAAGCTCGTCGAGGCTGTATCGGTGCTCAATACCGGAGGCAAGTACGACTCGAAGGCGTTCAAGAAGAGCGTCGGACTGAACGGCGTTGGTGTCAAGGCGGTCAACGCATTGAGCGCTCATTTCGAGGTGAAGTCGTATCGCGACGGAGTGGTAAGAGCGCTTAAGTTTGAGCGCGGCAACCTCATGAGCGACCATACCGAGGACACTACCGACGAGAACGGAACCTTCATCTTCTTCGAGCCCGACCCAACATTGTTCACGGGCTACTCCTTCCACGACGACATCGTGGAGACAATGCTCCGCAACTACACCTATCTTAACACGGGGCTAACCATCATGTACAACGGCCATCGCATCCTTTCGCGCAACGGACTGGCCGACTTGCTCACCGACACAATGACCGTCGACCCCCTTTATCCTATCATTCACATGAAGGGCGAAGACATAGAGATAGCCTTCACACATACCAATCAGTATGGCGAAGAATATCACTCGTTTGTCAACGGACAGCATACCACTCAGGGCGGAACTCATCAGAGCGCGTTCAAGGAGCACATCGCCCGCACCATCAAGGACTTTTTCGGCAAGAACTATGAGTTCACCGACATTCGTAACGGTCTGGTTGCAGCCATAGCCATCAATGTTGAGGAGCCGATGTTTGAGAGTCAGACCAAGATTAAGCTCGGTTCGCTGCAGATGGCACCCGAAGGCGAAAGCATAAACAAGTACGTAGGCGACTTCGTGAAGCTCGAAGTGGACAACTATCTGCATATACATGCCGACGTGGCTGAGGTGATGCAGCAGAAGATAACGGAAAGTGAGCGCGAGCGAAAGGCAATGGCTGGCGTGACAAAGCTCGCCCGTGAGCGTGCCAAGAAGGCCAATCTGCACAACCGCAAGCTGCGCGACTGCCGCATACATTATTCCGATGCCAAGAACGAGCGCAAGGAAGAGTCGAGCATATTCATCACCGAGGGCGACTCGGCGAGCGGATCGATCACCAAGAGCCGCGATGTCAACACCCAGGCTGTATTCTCCCTGCGAGGCAAACCCCTCAATTCGTACGGACTGACCAAGAAGGTTGTGTACGAGAATGAGGAGTTCAACCTGCTCCAGGCCGCCCTCGACATAGAGGACGGATTGGACTCTCTGCGCTACAACAAGGTGATCGTGGCAACCGATGCCGATGTAGACGGCATGCACATACGCCTGCTCATCATCACATTCTTCCTGCAGTTCTTCCCCGACCTTATCAAGAAGGGCCACGTATACGTGTTGCAGACACCGCTGTTCCGCGTCCGCAACCGCCGAACGAAGATAAAGAACAAGCAAGCCATAGCCGATGCCGACGCCCGACTGACCGGAAAGGAGAAGAAGAGCGACTTCATCACACGCTACTGCTATAGCGATGAGGAGCGCCAGCAGGCAATACGCGACCTCGGACCCGACCCCGAGATAACACGATTCAAGGGCCTCGGCGAGATCTCACCCGAAGAGTTTGCCCACTTCATTGGTCCCGAGATGCGACTCGAACAAGTCACCCTGCACAAGACCGACCAAGTGCAGAAACTCCTCGAATACTACATGGGCAAGAACACCATGGAACGTCAGAACTTCATTATCGACAATCTTGTGGTGGAAGAAGACCTGCCCGAGGACACCTTCTTCGAAGAATAACATCTATGCCAAATAACAATCAACAAATGAAAACAATCAAAGCTCTGCTTGTACTGCTCCTTACCATAGTGGCAGCAGCGAGCGTCAACGCCCAGAAACTGCACCCTCTGCGCAAACTTCAGTTAGCCGAAATGGCCATATCGCAGCTTTATGTCGACACGGTCAACCAGCAGAAGCTCGTCGAGGACGCCATACGCGGAATGCTGAAGGAACTCGACCCACACTCGCTCTATTCCACTGCCAAGGAGACAAAGGCGCTGAACGAGCCGCTCAACGGATCGTTCGACGGCATCGGAGTGCAGTTCAACATGGTTGAGGACACCCTGCTCATCATACAGCCCGTGTCGAAAGGCCCGTCAGAGAAGGTAGGAATACTCGCCGGCGACCGCATAATCACCGTTGCCGACACCGCCATTTCGGGCGTAAAGATGGAACGTTCGGAGATAATGCGACGTCTGCGCGGACCCCGCGGTTCGAAAATCAAGCTCGGCATCAAACGCCGTGGCGTCGACGAACTGCTCTACTTTGACGTGACACGAGCCAAGATACCCGTATATTCGGTCGATGCCTACTACATGATACGCCCCCGTGTGGGATATATACGTATCGGATCGTTCGGTGCAACGACCTATGCCGAGTTCATGAAGGCCGTAGACACCCTGCAGACGCAAGGCATGCGCGACCTCATCATCGACCTTCAGGAGAACGGCGGAGGCTATCTGCAGGCAGCAGTGAAGATAATCGAGGAGTTCCTGCAGAAGAACGACCTCATCGTTTATACCGAAGGACGCGCCCAGCGACGCATGGAATACCGCGCAACGGGCAACGGCCGACTCACAAAGGGCAAGGTTTACGTCCTCGTCAACGAATACTCAGCCTCAGCAGCAGAGATTCTGGCTGGTGCAATGCAAGACCAGGACCGTGGCACAATCATAGGCCGACGCTCGTTCGGCAAGGGTCTCGTGCAGCGCCCTATCGATTTTGAAGACGGATCGATGATACGACTCACCATAGCCCACTACTATACGCCCTCAGGACGCTGCATACAGAAGCCGTATGCAAAGGGCGACCAGGAGGATTACGCTATGGACATAGAGAAACGATTCAAGCATGGCGAGCTGTATTCTGCCGATTCGATACACTTTGCCGACTCGCTGAAGTATCAGACGTTGCGCCGTCACCGCACCGTTTACGGCGGTGGAGGCATCATGCCCGACGTTTTTGTGCCCCTCGACACAACGCAGTTCTCCCTCCTGCATCGTCAGATTGCAGCCCGTTCGCTCATCGTCAACGCCACCCTGCATTATGTAGACCAGCACCGTCAGGAGCTCAAGTCGCGCTACACATCGTTCGACGACTTCTATAGCAACTACACCGTGCCGCAGTCGATGACCGACAGTATCTTTGCCGAGGCAGAACGCCTGAAACTCAAAGGCTACTCGAAGGAAGAGTGCGACAAGACCCTGCCCATGCTCAAGGTGCAGCTCAAGGCGCTCATAGCACGCGACATCTGGGACATGAACGAGTACTATCGCATAATGAACGAGCAGAACCGCATCGTACAGAAGGCTGTAGAGATAGCCACGAAATAATCGGGACGTATAGCTTAAATCACCTATATAATATCCCAAAACAGCCAAAAAACAAGGCTGGATGGAAACTTTTAACAATAAAAGAGTTTCCATTCAGCCTTTTTTATTTACCTTTGTGGCTTAAATTCAGCTACATACAGCATTTGCGACACATCTATGTAACGTCTGTTACGTGTCCCGCAAGCAGCCAGAAGAGGCTCTCTCGCAACGGCTCATATCCCATGTGTCGTGCCCAAGGGCCCTCCCCGCATTTCAAAAGGACTCCTTTCGGGCTGCAAAAGGACTCGTTTTGGAAGGCAAAAGGACTCCTTTTGGACAGCAAAACGACCCCTTTTGCAATGCAAATGTAGTCCTTTTGCAATGCCATATCAATTTGAGCTGAAAACAAGACATATACAACGATAGTTTTAAGATGTAAAAAGAACTATATCTTTTAGAAAATAACAACAAGTTAATCAAAACACAACAGCAATGAATCATTCTACATGCAAGACTGTGTTGACAGCCATTTTATCCCTCGCCGTGTCGCTCACGTCAATGGCACAGGGCAAGTTCGTACCGTTCAAGTATGGCAATTTCGATACTTGGGTGACACGTCAGATACACGAGTCGGCTGTTATCGGCGGACAGACCAAGACCCTCTACGAGATAGGACCCAACCGATCGCTCTCTGGCAACAACCCATACGTCAACCTCGGCGGTTCGCCCTGGGGCACCAGCAACGTCATGGCTAAGGTGTCGGGCATCACCAAGACCAACAATTCGGTGTATCGCGACAACCACGCATCGGGCCATTGCGCCAAGATGACTACACATATCGAGACCTGCAAGGTTCTGGGACTCATCAACATCAAGGTGCTTGCAGCCGGAAGCATATTCCTCGGCGACATGAAGGAGCCTATCACAGGCACCAAGGACGGCCCCAAGGCGCTCAACTTCGGCATCCCCTTCACACACCGTCCTAAGGCATTGCGCTACGACTACAAGGTACAGGTGCCCGGAACCCCCAACCGTATTCGTCAGACCGGATTCTCGAAGGTGACCACAGTGCCCGGACCCGACTACTGCATAGCAATGCTGCTGCTGCAGAAGCGCCACGAGGACGCCAACGGCAACATCACCGCACAGCGCGTAGGCACCGTCGTTGTGAAGTACGGCAAGTCTACCGGCGGATGGGTTGAGGACGCTACCTACGAGATTCATTACGGCAACATCACCGGCAAGTCGTTCTACAACGCTGCCACTATGGGGCTGCGCTCTCACGACTACGCCCGCAACTCTAAGGGAAAGAGCGTGCTCGTGAAGGAAACCGGATGGGCTCCGGCCGACGCTACGCCTACACACATAGTGCTGCAGTTCTCGTCGAGCCACGGCGGAGCATACGTTGGCACTGTAGGCAACACGTTCTGGGTGGACAATGTTGGTCTTGTATATTAAAATGCATGGCTTGTCAGCCAGTTGTACTGGCCTTATATATTAATAATGTAAGCAAGCAATTCAAAACTCAAAACTCAAAATTCAAAACTCATCCATGCTCCATCGCTCACTAATCGCAATAGCCGTCATGCTGTTTTCGGCAATGCCGATGGCGGCGGCAGAGCCGGTCGACACCGCAGCCGTAGACACTTCAGCAGTGAAGACAACGCATAAGCGCGGATTCATGACCCGCTTTCTCGACTACTTCAACGATGCCAACAAGGAGAAGAAGAACAAGCGCTTCGACTTCAGCATAATAGGCGGACCACACTACAGCACCGACACCAAGCTCGGACTGGGACTCGTGGCTGCCGGACTCTATCGTTCCGACCCCACCGACTCGCTCTCGGCACCCAGCAACGTGTCGCTCTTCGGCGACGTCTCGACCGTGGGCTTCTACATGCTCGGCGTTCGCGGCACGCACAAGTTCCCCCGCGACACCCATCGCATTGACTATACGCTCTACTTCTATTCCTTCCCCTGCTACATCTGGGGCTTGGGCTACGACATGGGCGACAACGACGACAACAAGAGCAAGATGAAACGGTGGCAGGCGCAGGCCAAAGCCAGCTGGCTCATACGCACAACCGACAATCTGTTCGTAGGTCCTACCGTAGCATTCGACTACGTTTGGGGCCACGACATGGACCGTCCTGAACTCATCGAGGGCCAGCGCCGCGTATCGTTCAACTCCGGTGCCGGACTGACTCTGCTCTACGACACGCGCGACAATCTCACAGCGCCGCACGAAGGCGTATTCCTTCAGGTGCAGCAGTTGTTCCGACCCAAGTTCATGGGCAACAAATGCGCCTTCTCAACTACCGATTTGCGCATGGACGCCTATCTGCCCATGTGGAAGGGAGCCACTCTTGCAGGCGACCTGCGCACGCAGTTCAACTTCGGCAACCCCCAATGGTCGATGCTTGCACTCCTTGGCGACAGCTATTCCATGCGCGGATACTATCAGGGCAGATACCGCGACAAGCACAAAGTGGAGGCGCAGATAGAGCTGCGACAGCACGTATGGCGACGCAACGGCATCGTGCTGTGGGCAGGAGCAGGCACAGTGTTCCCCAAGTTCAGCCAGATAAAGATGAACCATATACTGCCCAACTACGGCATAGGCTATCGCTGGGAATTCAAGAAGAACGTCAACGTACGTCTTGACTACGGACTCGGCAAATCAGGACAGAGCGGATTTATCTTCAATATAAACGAAGCTTTCTAAGCAGCCCCTTAACAATCCTTTTGAACTAACAATACTTTATATAATGATTTTGAACAAAAAGCTAATCATGGCTTTGCTCGCGACGGGCATTAGTGCAAACACATTTGCAGCCGAAGACTCAGACAATCCCGACCAGACAGACTCGTATCGCGACACGCTCAAGATTAACGAGATAGTCGTAGTGGGCTATGGCAAGATGCGCCGAAAGGACGTCACCAGCTCAATCACTACCATCCAGTCGGCCGATCTCAACAAGGGTGTGTACACATCGCCTGCACAATTGCTGCAAGGCAAGGTGCCCGGACTCACCGTTTCAAACAGCGGCGACCCCAACGCCGCTCCTTCCATCACCCTGCGAGGCGCTTCAACACTGCGCACGGGTGCAGCTATGGAACCTTATTATATAGTCGACGGCGTGCCAGGTGTCGACCTCTCGCTCGTAGCAACCGACGATATCGAGTCAATCGATATCCTTCGCGACGCTACAGCCACCGCCATCTACGGCTCAAAGGCAGCCAACGGCGTTATCATCGTCACCACAAAGCACGGCTCGGCAGGCTCGGCTCGCGTCACATACAACGGCTATGCAGCCGTAGAGTCAGTGGCTAAGTATCTCGACCTCGCCTCAGCCGACGAGCTAAGAGCATACGCCAAGCAGCACAACTTTACACTGCCAAACGATATGGGCGGCAATGTCGACTGGCAGAAGGAGGTGCAGCGCACCGGACTGTCGCACAGTCACAACCTCGCCGTGTCGGGTGGCAACGCCCGTTCGGGCTACAACGTGTCGCTGAGCTACCTCAACCATCAGGGCATAATACGCTCGTCAGAACTTGAACGTTTCGGAGCACGTGCGCTGGCACATTCTAAAGTGTTGAAGGATCATCTGCAGTTGTCGCTCGGCGTAAACGGTAGCCAGACCACCAAGAAAGGTATTGAAGCGCAGGAGCAGGGCGTCAGCGTCACAGATGCAATGGTCTACTACTCGCCATGTCAACCCGTGCGCAACAACAACGGCTCATGGAGCGAGTCAACCAGCACAACCCAGTACTACAACCCGCTCTCGATGATCAACGAGGATACCAATCAGAACATCTACCGACGCATGCAGCTCACCGGAAAGGGTGAACTCACCATCCTGCCTGACCTCACCTGGACCGCACAATACTCTTATCTGTACAACCAGAACGTCCTGTCGGAGTATCACTCTATCAAATCGCAGATTGTGAAGACACACGGTCAGGCCACACGCTCTACATATATGGACAACAAGCAGGTGTTCGAAACCTTCGGCAACTTCACACACAGCTTCCCCGGCTATCACCGGCTGGGCGTCATGCTGGGCTATTCGTGGGAACAGAACAACGAGAACGACGGCTTCGGACTTACCGTCAAGGACTTCTACAACGACGCCGTGAAGTACTACAACCTCACATATGCCAACCAGATTGACGGCATTGACGCCGTAGAGAGCGGCGCCGAGTCTACACTTCGAATGATTTCGTTCTACGGACGCGTCAACTACTCGTTCGCTTCGCGCTACAACTTCCAGGCAACATTGCGCCGCGACGGTTCATCGGCATTCGGCAAGAACCACCGTTGGGCTACATTCCCCTCGTTTTCGGCTGCTTGGCGCATTGCCGAAGAGGAATGGGTGCGCAACCTCGGCATCTTCTCCGACCTCAAGCTGCGCGTCGGCTACGGCGTATCGGGCAACTCGCTCGGCTTCGACGCATATTCGGCACGACGCACTTACGGCGTGAGCGGATGGTTCACATACATCGACGCCAACGGAGTGGCATCCAACAAGCACACACTTGCCGCCACCAACAACGCCAACCCCGACCTTAAATGGGAGCGCACCGGCATGTTCAACATCGGCATCGACTTCGGATTCTTCGACTCGCGACTCACAGGTACAATCGAATATTACGACAAGCGCACGTCCGACCTTATATATTATTATCCCGTCTCTACCAACCGATTCCCCTTCGGTACAATGACTGCCAACGTGGGCGACATCACCAACCGAGGCATTGAGATAACAATCAACGCCATTCCGGTTCGGAACGAGGACTGGCAGTGGACTTCGTCGCTCAATCTGTCGCACAACAGCAACCGTGTAAAGAAACTATCCAACGCCGCTTATTCTGTAAGCTATCAGGATTTGGCTTACCCCTGGATTGCAGGCAACACCGGAGTGGCTGTACAACGACTTATGGAGGGCAGCCCGATCGGACAGTTCTACACCTACGAATTTGCCGGACACGACGAGAACGGAGTTTCGCAGTTCTGGGTACACGACCCCGTTACGGGCCAGCGTACGGGCGAAAAGACCATCAAGCCAGTCGATACCGACCGCACCAAGACCGGTTCGGCACAGCCAAAGCTCACACTCGGATGGAACAACACAGTCTCTTACAAGAACTGGGATCTAACGCTCTTCTTCCAGGGAGTATTCGGCAACAAGATATTCAACGCTCTTCGGGCACAGTACAACAGCGTGACATTGATAACGCAGGGCAAGAACGTCTTCCGCGAAGCACTCACCAAGCAGAACTTTGGCGACGTAAACTCGCAGTCGCCGTCCGACCGTTACATCGAGAACGGATCGTTCCTGCGCCTCTCGTCAATGTCGTTGAGCTACGACTTCGGCCGTCTGCACGGATGGGTCAACAACCTTTCGGTGTACGCTACTTGCAACAACGTGTTCACGCTGACATCGTATAAGGGTTGCGACCCGGAAGTTTCGCTCGGCGGACTGACCCCCGGCATCGACTGGCGCAAGGATTATTATCCACACACACGTACGTTCATGCTCGGAATGAAGGTCAGCTTCTAAAACAGAGCAAGCCCTGCCAAGCCTTCACAAGCATTGGCTCAGCAATGCCCCAAAAGGCTCAGCAATGCCCAAAGAGGCTTAGTCAGGCCTAGTAAGGACCCATAACATCAATAATCAATCATTAAAATTAAGAATGAACAAATCGCTTCTTTTCGCGTTCGTATCATCGCTTTTGGTGCTTGCAACAAGCTGCACCAACCTCGATGTCGACGTGAAATCAAAATATACCGACTATCCAACGGAGTCGGAGGTGGCTCTTGAGGCCAAGATGGCAGACGTGTATTATGCCTTCCGCAAGCAGTTGGGCGACAACTACAATCGCATACAGTCGTTCTCGTCAGACGAGGTTGCGGGCATCAGTTTTGGTGGCGACTACTACGACAACGGCGAAAACGTCAACCCGACGCTCCACAACTTCAACCCCGAAGACAAACCCTTGAACTACTGGGCAGACCTTGCTTCGGGCATAACCAAGTGCAATCAGGTGATAGAAGACCTCGGCGGCGACAACGCCAAACCCGAAGTGACAGCCCCGGCACGTGTAATGCGCGCCTTCTATCACTTCATTCTGATGGATAGTTTTGGCGATGTGCCCATACTCGACCGCCTTCCCGATGACAACAAGGCTGTAAGCCGCGAGCCACGACGCAAGGTTGCCGAGTTCATCGAGACCGAACTGAAGGATTGTCTGCCCTTGCTCACCAAACAAGTGAACGTCGGCACCTACGGCAAACCTACCTACTGGATGGCTGAGGCGCTGCTCGTGAAGCTATACATCAACTGGGCTGTGTACACAGCCGACGACGTTGCCGACTACGATGCAGCCACTTCGCCCAACGAGAAGCTTGACGAATGTGTGCGTCTGTGCGACGACATCATGCAGAACGGACCCTTCGACCTCTCTGACAGCTATCGCAAGAAGTTCCTGTACGACAACGGAGCGCACATAAAGGACTTCATCTATGCCATGCCTTACGACAAGGTCAGCGCCCAGGGAATGAAATACGGACGCTGGCGCACATTCCGCAAGGTCGACAATGGCGAGACAATAGGCTATCTTGGTGGCAAGATGAACCTCTCGTGCGCAGGTATATTTGCCCTCAACGAGGAGTATTCTAATCTCTTCACACTGCCCGGCGACGACCGCAACGAGATAATCCTCGGTGCCACAACCGACGGAAAGGTGTTCATACACGACGCCGTTACGGGCGAGCCTACAGCCAATCCGTATATATACAACGGCAGTCAGCTCGTGCTTTCGAAGAAGATACACCTCGTAGACGATTCCGAGGCTGCACGCCAGCGCATCAACTGCGGCTCCAGCCCTACCGGATGGAGCCAGGGCTATCGCTCGTTGAAGTTCTATCCCAACCCCAACGAGTATTCGGGTTACAACCGCAACCAGAGCAACGACGTTCCTATCTTCCGCCTTGCCGACATCATCCTGACCAAGGCCGAGGCTCTGCTGCGTGGCGCACGTGCCACCAATGCCGACACGCCACAGTCGCTGCTCAATCAGATACGTGCCTATGTGCATGCCCCGGAGTTTGCCGGCAAGCCCACATTGCATGACCTTCTCGACGAGCGCGGACGTGAATTCGTCGACGAAAACTGGCGTCGCAACGACATGATACGCTTCGGCACATTCGAGAGCGAATATGGTTTCCACGTCAACGGTTTCCCCGGCGCACGCTTCGACAAGTCGTGCCGCATACTGCCGGTGCCCAAGGCCATCATGGAGGAGAACCAGAACTGGGAACAGAACAAAGGTTATTAATAATGTGTTGACTCATTAAAATGAAATTACGCTTATTACTCTCTCCACGCTTCCTCTTCTTCTATATGGTGCTGTCGCTTGCCGTTCCCAACGTGGCATTGTGCTTCACCGAGAACACACCGCTTATGGCCGATGTGGTAGGCGTGCTGCTTCCGCTGTCGCTATACGCCCTGATTATGTCCGTTTCGCGTAATGTAGGGCGCATGGTGTGGATACTTTTCCTGCTGGTTTTCTTCGCTGCGTTCCAGATGGTGCTCGTCTATCTGTACGGCAACGGCGTGATAGCCGTTGACATGTTCCTCAATCTCGTCACCACCAACCCCGGCGAGGCTATGGAACTGCTCGACAATCTGGTGCCAGCCGTTGCAGGCGTGTTCATACTCTATCTGCCCTTGCTCACAATAGCAGCATGGCAGTGGATAAAGGGTGTGCGCATCGACCGCCAGTTCCAGCGCAAGATGCAGCGTATGTCGCTGTATATGGTGCTGCCCTTGGCAATAGCGCTTGCAGGATGCTATGTGGCTTATCCGCAGGGCAATGAGAAGAAGGGCAAGTTTGAATATCACATCGAGGACAATATGTATCCCGTCAATGTGTTCTACAATCTTGGTCTGGCGGTGCAGGAGAGTTCGCTGTCGGCACATTACAATGATAATGTAGCCTGTTTCCGCTTCAACGCAGTGTCGGAGCATCCGAAGGATTCTGCCGAAGTGTATGTGCTCGTGGTGGGCGAGACCGCCCGCTCGCGCAACTTCCAGCTGTATGGCTACGACCGCCCGACCAATCCGCTGCTCAGCAATACCTCAGGACTGCTCGTGTTCAGCAACGTGCGCACGCAGTCGAACACCACACACAAGAGCGTACCGATGCTGCTGACCGCCGCAACAGCCGACGATCACGACCGCCTGTATCGCGAAAAGGGAATACTCGCTGCCTTCCGCGAGGCAGGATTCTACACCGTGTTCCTCTCAAACCAGAAGCCCAACCACTCGTATATCGACTTCCTGGGCAACCAGGCGGACGAACATCTCTTCATACGAGAGG
The DNA here is from genome assembly GCF_021531655.1 of Leyella stercorea. Next base: position 15,147 of record NZ_JADYUF010000055.1, read on the forward strand.
CTGATGACGACTCCGCAGCAGCCGCCGCTGACGGCAAAGCTAACGATGTAGTGGCTCAAACGAGCGACGAGCGCCTGCTGCCGTTCCTCAACAAGGCTATGGCTGAGGGACACAAGAAGCTGTTTGTGGTGCTGCACATGTACGGTTCGCACTTCAACTATCGCGACCGCTATCCACAATCACGTGCCCGCTTTATGCCCGACACGCCCACCGATGCAAAACCCGACAACCGTCCGCAGCTCGTCAACGCCTACGACAACACCATTCTGCAGACCGACTACATCCTGCACAGCATCATCGAGAAGCTGCGCTCTACCCGAGCCGTTGCCGCAATGATGTACACGTCCGACCATGGCGAGAACATATTCGACGACTCGCGCCGCTTGTTCCTGCACGCTGCGCCACGTCCGTCGGAGTACGACACCGACGTGCCGCTGCTCGTGTGGACCTCGGAGGCTTACGGCCGTGAGCACGCTACGACAGTAGACGCATTGAAGTCGAACCTCAACAAGGGTGTGCAGACCAGCGCTTCGGTATTCCCGACGATGCTCAGCATAGGCGGCATAAGCACCAAGGCACGTGTAGACAGCCTCTCGCTCACCAATCCACGTTACCGTATGGGCACGCGCCTCTATCTCAACGACCATAACCATGCAGTGCCCCTGAAGATGTACGGAATAGAGTAGGGGTTACAGGCTGACATCGCCCATCATCCATCTCAATGCATTCACACGCTTAATGCCGTCGTAGTCGGCGGTAGGATCTTCATCGAGCGTGAGAATGTATTTGGGATATTGGTCGTTAATCTGCTGTAGTGAGGCCAGTTCTCGTTGCAGTGTTGTTTCGTCTCTAACGGTTGCTGCCACTTGATAGTAACTGATATTGTTCTCGTCGATAGCCACAAAGTCAACCTCAAGGCTGTCCATCTTTCCCACATACACTTTTTTCTGGCGGTGCAGCAGTTCCAGATAGACAATGTTCTCGAGTATTCTGCCGGCATCGAACGAGCGCGAGCCGAGAAGCATACGTCTCAGACCGATGTCAACGAGATAGTACTTGCCAAGCGTCTTGAGCAGTTGTTTGCCCTTGATATTGTAGCGTTTGGTTTCGTAGACGAAGAAAGTTTCGCACAGAGCCGACAGATAACGCTCTACTGTTTTTTGGTCAATTTTCCTTCCATCGGCTGTCATTATGTCGGCAATACGTTTGGTTGAAAGTATGTTGCCGATATTGTCGGCAGTAAATCGTATAACGCTTTCAAGCATCATGACGTCGGGCAGTCTCTTGCGGGCCATAATATCCTTCACCACAATGGTGTTGTACACACCGGTAAGGTAGTCGATGATTTCGCTGTACGTACCAAGCTCAATGGTGTATGGGAAACTGCTTCTTGTTATGTAGTCAGTATATGCCTGCGGCAGATTGTTGCTGCTGTCGGTGCCTTCGACATATTCCTTGAACGACAGAGGCAACATGGCAATCTCGATATATCTTCCCGACAGCAGTGTGGCAATCTCGCTCGACAGCATATAGGCGTTCGAGCCCGTGACGTAGAGGTCGACCGTAGGTTTCAGATTCAGACTGTTGATAATGTCGGGGAAATCGCTGACGTGCTGAATTTCGTCAAAGAATATATACGTCATGCGGTCTTGCAGGATAAGCGGCTTTATGTAGGCATTCAGATTGTGAGGATTGCGAAGCTCGTAGTTGTCGTAATCCTCAAAGTTAAGGTATATAATCTGGTTGTCCTTGACTCCATTGCCCAAGAGCCAGTCGCGGAAAATCTCCATAATAGTTGATTTTCCACAACGGCGTATTCCCGTTATCACCTTTATGATGTTCTTGTCTTTAAAGGCTATGAGTTTGTTGAGATAAGCTGTACGTTCTATTCGTTTCATGTGGCGGTTTGGTTTTATCTGCCGCTAATTTACACTTTTTTTAGGATAAATCGTCCTAAAACCGCCCCGTATTTGAAAGTTTTAGGATGATTTGTCCTAAAACTTCTCGGTTTAATGAAGTTTTAGGATGAGCCGTCCTAAAACTATTGCATTACAGCCATTATTTGAGGCGTTTTCAAAAGGAGTCCTTTTGCCCTTCAAATGTAGTCCTTTTGCATGCCAAAAGGAGTCCTTTTACAACACAAAAGGAGCCCTTTTGGAAAGCAAAAGGACTCCTTTTTTTTATGCCTATGGCAATATCACTAAAATAGTAGGTTTTTTGTTCTACTCGCCCATCACCTTTTTCGGCAATACAAGATTGAGTATAACGGCAAGCAGGAACACTACAGCCACGCAGTTTTCGGCAAATACGGTGCGCACGATTTCGGGGAATATGGCAAACATTCCGGTGGCTTGGGTGAAGCCAAGGCCTACACTGAGCGACAGACTGACAATGACCATGTTGCGCTGTGAGAAACCTGCGCGTGCCATCATGCCGAATCCGGCAAACAGAATGCTTCCGAACATCATGATAGTACAGCCGCCGAGCACAGCCTGCGGGATTGTGGTAAGGGCGGCACCGATAGCGGGGAACACGCCGCCGATAATCATCACCACAGCACCTACGCCGATAGTGAAGCGGTTGACGACACCCGATATGGCTGCCAGACCTACGTTCTGGCTGAACGATGTGATTGGAGTACAGCCGAACAGACCCGATACAGAGCTGACAAAACCGTCGCAGCAGATGGCAGAACCCATCTCCTTGGTCTCAGGGTCGCGCTTCAAGGCGCTGTTGCAGAGTGCTGAAGTGTCGCCGATAGTCTCAGTTGCCGACACAAGATATACGGCTACTACAGAGAGGATGGCGCCGATGTTGAACTCGGGAGTGAAGGGAATTAAGCGCGGCAGGGCAATGATGGAATGTCCGCTGAGGCTGTCGAAGTTGACCATTCCCATGAAGCAGGCGAGCACATAGCCCACGATGAGGCCCACAAGAACCGAAAGCGAGCGCAGGAAACCCTTGGCAAACACCTGGCAAAGCAGGCAGGCAAGAAGCGTTACGGTGCCCACAATCCAGTTGTTCATGCTGCCGAAGTCGGGCGCACCCATACCTCCTGCAAACGAGTTGGCTCCGATGGGCAGGAGCGAGAAGCCGATAGCCGTAACGACGGTAGCCGAAACGACATGCGGGATGAGCTTGATCCAGTACTTGACGAAGAGTCCGAGCAGTCCCTCAACAAGACCGCCGACGATGACGGCACCTATAAGCGTGCCCATACCGTATGTTCCGGCAATGCCGATGGCAAGCGAGAGGAACGTGAACGATATGCCCATCACGATAGGCAGACGCGAACCTATGCGCCATACGGGGAAGAGCTGCACCAGAGTACCGATACCGGCAATCACCATACAGTTCTGTATGAGCGCGGCACTGACTGCGCTGTCGAGTCCGACGGCAGCGGCAAGAATCATGATTGGAGTGATGTTGCTGACAAACATGGCCAGCACGTGCTGTAGACCGAACGGGAGAGCTTTTCCCAACGGCACTCTACCGTCAAGTCGGTAGAGATTCTCAGAGGAATTTGACATTGTTTTTATATGTAAATAACTCAAGTTTCGGATTTAGACTTTGAGGTTGAATTTATTGTATAAAAAAGGCTTTGAGTATTTCCGTATGT
>NZ_JADYUF010000056.1 GCF_021531655.1 Leyella stercorea
TGACAAGAGATTGGCTGCACTTAGAGAGTATGCTCAAACGGCTTGAATTCTAAATCCGAAACTTGAGTAAATAAGAATTATAATATCCCTTCAAATAATTTCCCCGAAAAGACCGCAATGTCACAATTGCGCTTTTCGTCGGCAAAGTTACAAAAAAATCCTGGTTATCATTCCAATGCAGGAATGAAACCAGGAAATCAAATATCACTATTTAGATTTAATCATATTCTCAATGTCTTCAAGCATTATAAGTCTTGCCATCACTGGCAGTTGTCAAATATTGTTTGACAACTGCTGATTCTTCTAGTTCTCTCTCCTTCAATATGTTAATGACATGATGACTTATGGTTTGTTTGGAGGTGGCAAAAAGTTCTGCCATCTGCTGTTGGTTAAGCCAAACCTTACCATCTTTAGCGTACAGAGCAACTGACGCTTTACCGTCAGTCGTACGATATATTATTATGTTTTGGCGATTATCCATAGAAGTTGTTGTTCGTTATTAATTGCAGATAACATTGAACAGTCCGCTATATTCATCCGTTGTGACCTTCTCCTGCATACCTATGGCACGCCCCATCAGCCGCACCACGTTCTTAAGCTCGTTGTATCGGTCGAGCTTGAGCTGCTGGTTGATGACGTAGCCTTTGATGAGGTATTGCTTGAGAACGGAGGTTGCCCACTGACGGAAACGAGTGCCTTGTATGGATTTTACGCGATAACCTACGGAGATGATAACATCGAGATTGTACATTGTTGTCTCATACGTTTGATCTTGGTCTTTACCCATATGTGCAAATTTTGCACATGTGATATTTTTATCGAGTTCGCCCTCTTTGTAGCAATTGTTTATATGACGTGTGATAACTGTTCGGTCGCGTCCAAACAACTCTGCCATTTGACTTTGTGTAAGCCACACTGTCTCATTCTCCAACTTAACGTTAAGTTGTACGCTGCCGTCTTGCGAACGGTATATTTCTATTGAATTGTTCATATTTGTTTTCTTTTATCAAATTAAGATCAAAAAGTCCTTTTTACTTTTTAACCCTTTTACTTTTTTACTTTTTTACTTTTCAACTCTTTTACCTTTCTAATACAACCTTCGCTCTGCCCAATCGCCTCTGTCGAGATTTCTATAACCAATGGCTTCGCTGATGTGCTGCACCTCTACACGCTCCGAACCGTCAAGATCGGCAATACTACGTGCTACTTTCAGAATACGATTGTAGGCGCGTGCCGACAGCGAGAACTTCTCCATGGCTGTGCGCAGAAGAGCGATGGAAGCGTCATCGGGCTCGGCAAACTCGTGAATCATGCGCTCTGTCATCTGAGCATTGCAATGAATGCCACGGTATTCTTTGAAGCGTGCAGTCTGAATGTCGCGCTCCTTGATCACACGCTCGCGTATTGCCGAGCTGGGTTCGCCCGGTTCGGCCTTCGATATGTCCTTGAACGGCACGGGAGTGATCTCGCATTGAATGTCTGTTCGGTCTAAGAAAAGAGGGGCCGCTGATTGTCCCACTTTTTGGCTCGCTCCATGCCATCTAGCACTACGCCTACGATGATTTATCAAGGACATAGGTGAATGGCCATTGTTTATGTTCACGATGTAAAGATAACACTTTTTGTTTAATTAGTCGAGCCTTTTTGATTAGAATTGCTCCATTGTGCATAGACTCTATACATTCCCACATGGGCCAGGTGAATTTCTGATAGACAGAATCTAAGGAATGTATTTCGACGAGGTTGAGTCCGATAACATGTTTTTGAGGTCTGTATTGCGGTATTGCTTCTTTACGACAGCATAGGCGCGTCCCAGATCCTCAAAAATGTAGGGCGCAACGTCGGCGAAAGGTTCCGATTCAGGACCATCCATAGTGATAATATAACACTCGGGAACCACATCATTATATGTGAACCCCACCAGTATGCCACTATCTTCGAACAGATAAATAGGTGATGCGGTTTTATTCTTCAAAAAGCAGCAATTTTGTTGATAAAAAATTTGCAAATGCGAAATATTATCATTAACTTTGTTGCATCAAAATACGAGAAGAATGGAAAGTACGGAGATTATAAAGAACGCAGGCCTAAAAATCACTCCGCAACGTAAAGTGGTTTATGAGGTTATGATGGAATTGCGTCATGCTGCCATTGATGAAATAATCAAGTGTGTGCAATCCAAAAATAATGAGATAACCATCTCAACCATCTATCGCATTCTTGATTCGTTTTGCAAGGCTAATCTGTTATCACTTGTGTTCCATCCCGAAGTGGGGAAAAGCTATTATGACATTACCGTGACAGAGCATCACCACATATTCGAGGGAGAGAGCATCTTGGATTATATGGATGAAGGGCTTACGGAATTGATACGACAGTATTTGAAAGAAAAGAATTTTGCATCGGTTGACATTAGCCGAATACAGGTGCAGATAACGATAAATAACCCAAAGTTAAACTCTAAAAAGTAAAAAGTATGAGAAGTATCACGACTTTCGATTTGCAGTATGCACATCGGTTCTATGGCTTCCAAGGCGAAGCCCAGTATCTTCACGGTCACACTGGCACACTGACCATTGAGGTGGAAGATACGGTTGAAGAAGGTGTAAACATGGTGTACCCTTGTAATGAAATCCAAAAGGTGGCATGGAGCCTGTTGAAGAATTTTGACCATGCCTTGGTGCTCCGCGAAGATGACCCTTTGCTTCCTGCCATTCTTGATGTGTATGAAAAGCAAGGCATCAAAAACGGCCATCCGCAAAACAAAATGAAAGGAGAGGCCTTCAAGACCGAATTGGCAACGGCTTACCCCGATGCCCGTCTGGTTGTTACCAAAGAAACCATGACAGTGGAAGGTATGATTAAGATTGTATATGACTTGTTGAAAGACAAACTGAACATCGCTAAGATCACTTTCACAAGCGGTGTGAATGCCGCGTCTGCCGAGTTTACCACAAAGAATAACATCGACCGCTGTCCTCTTTGCGGTGTCGCCCTCAACGCGGATGGAGTATGCCCAAAATGTGGTTATCGGAAAAAATAATCCACGTAAAGCTGCATATAAAATAAAGTGATGATGAAAATATGGGGCTGTGTCGTAATTAAGGTTTACGGCGCAGCCCCGTATTTTACAAGTTAGAAAAATAATTTGAAATTCGGCTAATGGCTTCAACCTTTGTTTCCATAACCACATCGGCATACACCTGTGTTGAATTTATGCTCGTATGTCCGAGCAACTTGCCTACTGTGTACAAGTCACTTCCAGCAGCCAGTGTCAGCACGGCAAATGTGTGACGGCTCGTATGGAAACTGACATTTTTCGTAATCTCTGCATCCGCAGTCATTTTTTTAAGATACCTGTTACATACTCCCAATATAGTCAGTTCAAACACCTTTTGGCTCGGCTTGCATCCGTTTCGCTCAGGTAACCAATGCAAAGCCGATGGGTTTAGAGGGATTATTACCTGTCTGCCTACTATCAGTACTTTTGCGGTCTTGAGGCTTTCAGTATATCTGCACCTTACGCCTCATCCGAGCTTGTACATTTCCGTCACCGTATCGGAGAGGAGGGCGTGGAGCTTATCCTCAAGGAAAGCATCCACATCAATCTTGCCATGGAGGACAAGAAGAAGGAGGAGGATGACAGGAATAAGGGAAAGGACGGTCGTGGACGCAAGAGCGACCATCGTCTGGGACGGAACTTCTACAAGGGTCTTTTCGGAGACTCTATAAATGTCATGCTCGCTGCTGCCGCATATAACCTCAAAAGAGCCATGAGGCTCTTTTTGTGCCTTTTCAAATGGGTCATTAGGAGGCTCATGACAGAGGGACAATGGTCGGTTATCACATATAATGCATTCACATGCGCGCATGTGCGAAGTTTTTAAGGCTCGACTAATTATAGAGAGGCTATCATTCTCGTTTAATTTGTAAATTTTACTGTTTTATAGTGATTATTCTTTATCCTTGCTAAGGGAAGCATCGTGGCATCACAAAGTTTTTTGGGGGGAGGCTGTCCGAAAACCTATTAGGATAGTGAACAGCTGATAATGGTTACTATTCATTATGCTTGTTATATTTGTTTTAACTTTGTATATTCTTGAAAATCAATTATTTTGCTTATATTTATAGTATATAATTCACTAAAATATGGCATATAAAAAAGGTCAAGATAGACGTCAGAGGGTTCTTTTCCCAGATTGCATTGACGAGTATGTAGAGTCAGACGCCCCGGTTCGCTTGTTTGATGCTTTCGTTGACAGCCTCAAAATGGATGAACTTGAATTTATTCGCAGTACTCCGGCTGAGACTGGCACTCCTGGATATGATCCTCGCGATCTGCTCAAACTCTATATTTATGGTTACTTCTATCAGGTACGTTCCTCTCGTAAACTAGCCCGTGAATGCAAGTGTAACGTAGAGGTTATGTGGCTGCTTAACAAGCTGACTCCCGACTTTCGTACAATCTCTGATTTCCGCAAGGATAACAAAAAGGCTATAACTAAAGTATATAAGGAGTTCAACAAGTTCTGCATGGGACTGAAGCTCTTCTCCAAGTCATATATCTCCATTGACGGAAGCAAGTTCAAGGCTGTAAATGCCAAGGACAACAACCTAACTCTTAACAAACTCGATGATCGAATCAAGCGTCTTGATGAGCATATTTCAATCTACATGGAAGAGCTTGATGCATACGACCATGAAGAAGGGCGCAAGCTCTCAAAAGACGAGTTGCAACGTAAACTCGATGTTTGTAAGGAGCGCAAGGAACGTTATGAGGGCTATCGTGATACTCTTGAAAAGAGTGGCGAAAGTCAGATTTCCCTAACCGACCCAGACTCCCGACTAATGAAAGCTAACGAAGGCTTTTGTGTCGGCTATAATGTGCAGACCGCCGTTGATGCAGGAAGCCACATGATAGCCGGCTTTCAAGTAACAGACAGTCCTACCGACCATGGTCTAATTACAAGCGTTGCATCAGAGGTGAAAGCCGATTATGGCGTAGAGGTTCTTGAAACTACAGCAGATAAGGGATATGAATGTCCTGAGGATCATGCTGATGCATTGGCTAATGGTATTATACCAAATGTTATACAGCGTGATGGCGGATGCACAGAGCAAGTTCAGTTTAACTACAATGAGGCGACTATAACTGACGCACAGAAGGCAAGCACAAAGCCCGAAGATATGAAGGCTTGCCTTGAAGCAGGTGTTATCCCAGATACATACAAGGATATCCTAACCGATGTCCATATCGCAGAAATCAAGGAATACTCATCTGATGTGGCTGATTCTGCAGTACTTCAGATGACACCAGAACAAATGCGTGCTAAGGCTCTTGATGGATACTTTGTAAGGGATGCCGAACGTAACCTTGTCTATTGTCCTCAAGGGGAAATACTGAGACAGAAGTCAACCAAGAGAAACGGCATGATACGATACTGCAACAAGCTCGCTTGCAAGAAATGCAAGTGTAAGTGTACCGTACAGAAATTCAAGGAGGCTGACTTTGGTAAGGATACCTTGATTAGAACAACCAAAGCAAAGCGTAAGCAACTTAAAGATGAGAACGATGACAAACCGAAACCTCCAAGAACGAAGGTTATAAAGAAAGTTGTTTGTTACATTTTGCATCTCGATCAGAACAAGATGGATAATCGTAAGTGTCTCTCCGAACATCCTTTTGGAACCATGAAGCGGACACTTGGACAATACTATTTTTTACTGAAAGGCAAACTGAAAGTAATGGCTGAGATGGGTCTATTCTGCCTATCTTACAACCTTCGTCGTGCCATATTCCTCAAAGGGGTGCCAGCACTTATAGCATCTCTTATATAAAGACTATTACCATCGAAAAACACGCATAATTATTACTCATATCGGCTTTTCTTGGCCCTTATGACAATTTGTTTAACATAAACTGAAATTTTAATATGAAAACTTGTATGCCCTTAGATGGGTTTAGGTGAAGTTGCGATAGCGACTCTGCCCTCTGTGATATTCTCCAAACTAATGTTTTCGGACGGACTGGGGGGGACGCACGTTCGTGAGGTCCTTAAGGTTCAGCTGACTACCTCTCCGCCCAATCGCCACGGTCGAGGTTGCGGTAGCCTATAGCCTCGGCGAGGTGGTGTTGCTGCACGCTGTCGCTGGCGTCAAGGTCGGCGATGGTGCGCGCCACCTTCAGTATGCGACTGTAGGCGCGTGCCGACAGTGAGAAGCGCTCCATCGCCATGCGTAGGAGGTCCATCCCGGTGTTGTCGGGTTCGGCGTATTGGTGAATCATGCGCTCCGTCATCTGCGCGTTGCAGTGTATGCCTTTGTGTGTGCGATATCGCTCCGCCTGTATGTCGCGTGCTTTGATGACGCGCTGGCGTATGGTGGCACTCGCCTCGCCTGGCGCCGCCTTTGATATGTCTTTGAACGGCACGGGGCTTATCTCGCACTGTATGTCAATGCGGTCGAGCAGCGGGCCCGAAATCTTGTTCATGTAGCGCTGTATTTGTCCCGGTGTGCAGCAACATTTGTGCGTTGGGTCGTTGTAGTAGCCACAAGGGCATGGGTTCATCGAAGCGATGAACATAAAGGAACATGGAAATTCAACAGTATATTTTGATCGTGAGATGGTTATCTTATGGTCTTCGAGCGGCTGGCGCAGCACTTCGAGGGTCTGCTTGTTGAATTCCGGCAGCTCGTCGGCAAAAAGAACGCCGTTGTGAGCCAACGAAATCTCGCCCGGCTGGGGGTTCGTGCCACCGCCGACAAGCGCCACTTCGCTGATGGTATGATGTGGCGAGCGGAACGGACGTTGCGAAATGAGCGACGTGCCACGCCTCAACTTGCCCGCAACGCTGTGTATCTGCGTTGTCTCCAGACTCTCGGCGAGTGACAACGGAGGCAGTATGGAGGGCAGACGCTTTGCCATCATCGACTTGCCCGAGCCCGGTGGGCCCACCATTATCAGATTGTGACCGCCCGCCGCAGCTACTTCCAGGGCACGCTTCACGTTCTCCTGGCCGCGAACGTCGGCAAAGTCGAGGTCGTATTTGTATTGCTGCTCGTAAAATTCGCGTCGTGTGTCAACGATAGTAGGCTCAAACACCGAGGCACCGGTAAGCAGTTTTATTACGTCAAGGATGTTTTCCATGCCGTAAACTTCGAGGTTGTTGACCACAGCAGCTTCGCGTTCGTTCTGCTTCGGCACAATCAGTCCCCTGAGTTTCTCCTTCCTCGCCTTTATGGCAATAGGCAATGCGCCCTTTATAGGTTGCAGTTTTCCGTCAAGGCCCAATTCTCCCACCATCATAAACTGGTTGAGCACATCGCTTGTTATTGCTCCGCTTGCCGCCAAAATGCCGATGGCAAGCGGCAGATCGAACGAGCTTCCCTCCTTTCTGAGGTCGGCTGGAGCAAGGTTTATGGTAATGTCGCCGTGCGGAAACTTATATCCGTTGAACTGAACGGCAGATGCTATGCGGTCGCGACCTTCTCTTACAGCCATGTCGCCCAGTCCCGTCATGCGATACATCACACCGGGTACAATGTTCACTTCAACAGTCACAGTGGTCACATCAAGGCCGTTCACAGCAGCAGAATAAGTCTTTACGAGCATAATAGTAAGTTGGATTGAAAGGTTAATATATAAAAACAAAAGTAGCGGTTTTGCATGGATTTTACAAAGAAACAGTACGGTTTTTTTTATTTTAATAATATTGGCATCATAATTTTATACCCTTTCGGGTGCAATATAAAATAAATTCGTTATATTTGCACCCGAAAGGGTATAATTCAACATAACTATTCGATATGGATACACCAATATCAACATTCGTAAAGGAGCGTCGCAAGATGTTCAATCTCACCCAGGTAGACCTAGCAGAGAAGTCGGGAGTAGGGCTGAGGTTCGTTCGCGAGCTTGAGCAAGGCAAACCAACGCTGCGTCTCGACAAAGTAAATCAAGTGCTGGCATTGTTCGGACACGAGTTGGGGGCGGTGCCGACAGCAAGTAGAATGGGTGACGAGTAGACGAATTGACAAGTAGACGAGTTGACAAGTACACAAGTAACGAGTCGACAAGTAGAAATGTTATAAAATACGAGGAATAATGAAGAGTGCCAAGATTTACATGTACGACCGGTATGCCGGACTGCTTACCGAGGACGAGAACGGATTTTCGTTTGTCTACGATGCTGATTATCTGCAGCGGTCGGACGTCGAACCGATTAGCCTTACAATGCCCCTGCGCAGCGAACCATACGAAGACAAGGTGCTGTTCCCATTCTTCGACGGACTAATTCCCGAAGGATGGCTGCTCAACATTGCCGAACGCAGCTGGAAAATCAACCAGCGCGACCGCATGTCGCTCTTGCTTGCATGCTGCAAGGACTGCATCGGGGCGGTCAGCGTAGTGCCCGTAGAAGATGTCTAACCCAACAAACCCACCTAACCACATTAACACTCCATTGACTATGAACAGATGTCTATACTGCTATAAGCCTCTGAAGGACGGGCAAACCGACTTCCATCCAGCCTGCGCACGCAAATTGTTCGGCGTGAAGGAGGCTCCTGCCCTGCCTTATCGTCGCAGTCAGATTGCTGAATTGGCAAAAAGAGTAGTGCGGGCGCAGACAACGCTGACCGGTGTTCAGGCCAAACTGTCGCTCGATGTAAATCCCGGCGGACGCAACGAGCCCGACCGTTTCACCATCGTAGGACTGTGGGGACGCTACATTCTGAAACCACAGACCGACGCTTATCGTGCTTTGCCGGAGCTCGAAGACCTCACCATGCACATGGCTGAGGCTGCAAAGATAGCCGTAGTGCCCCATTCGCTCATCCGTTTTGCCGACGGCGAGCTGTGTTACATCACCCGTCGCATCGACCGCGAGCGCAATGGAATGAAGATAGCAATGGAAGACATGTGCCAACTGTCCGAACGTCTGACGGAATACAAGTACAAAGGGTCGTACGAGCAGATAGCAAAGCAGATAAAGAAGTATTCAGCCACGCCCCAACTCGACCTCGTGAACTACTGGGAAGTGGTAGTGTTCTCGTGGATAACGGGCAATTCGGACATGCACCTCAAGAACTTCTCGCTATACAAGACACCCCTCGGCTACACGCTAACGCCCGCCTACGACCTCCTTTCGACAGCCATCGTTATGCCCGAGGACAAGGAAGAACTTGCGCTTACGCTCAATGGCAAGAAGGCAAGGATAAAGCGCAGCGACTTCGAGAAGTCGATAATAGCGTCGGGAGTGAACGAAAAGGTGCTCGACAACATTGCCAAGAAGTTTCGCAAGGCGCTCATCAAGTGGCTCGACCTTATCGACATATCGTTTCTGCCCGACGATTTCAAGCGACAATACAAGCGGTTGATAATAGGCAGAATGCTGAGGTTGAGGTGAATTGAAGTTGCGTTAATTTAATGTTATCTCCAGAATAGCTTAATACTGTTTCAATAGTTACTCCACTACTTCAAGTAGTTGGGGCAACCCATTTCGTATAGTGTCGTACACTATTTCTTCGTCTATATTGGCATACTCATGAGAAATAAGATTACGCATATCATATATTGCTTCCCACGGAATGGATGAATAAGTCGATAATGGTTTTTCTGGAACCTTCAATAATTTTCCTACATGTTCACCGATAACTTGCAATCGCATTACACAAGCGTTAAACGCCATATACTAATCAGGAGAAAGCATAAAATCATCAGCTGATACAACATTCTTACTCCATTCCTGTATCAGCTCAATAGATTCCTTTATCTCTTCTAATTTATCATGAATTTTATGTTATACATACACTACATCATTATTAATGTTTGACAAAAACAACGGTCGCAATGATTTGCGAAGGCGCACTAAATCAACCTTACAATTGAATAAAGAAGACAAAGCCTCACGCAAATCGTGCATTAATACAAATGACGGTGATTTTACTTCTACAACAATATCAATATCGCTGTCTTCAGTATTTTCTCCTCTTGCAACAGAACCGAAAATTCCGAGTTTGGTAATGCCGTAAGTATCACCAAACTTCTGTTTGAAATTCTTCAACAAAGATATACTGTCTTGTAATTGTATCATAGTGTATTGATTGCAATTTGTGTACAAATATAACGGTTTAGTTTGGGTCTGCAAAGCCTTTCTTAATAAAAATCGTTATCTTTGCAGAACATAATCGTTTTAATAAAGTATAATGGAAGAAGATTTCGATATACGCGAGGAGCAGGCGCGTAAGGGCGAGAAGGACTTTGAGAACGCCCTTAGACCGTTGCGATTCGGCGACTTCAGCGGACAGCAGAAGGTGGTGGAGAACCTGGAAGTGTTCGTTGAGGCTGCCAAGTATCGTGGCGAACCGCTCGACCACACTCTCTTGCACGGTCCTCCGGGATTGGGCAAGACCACACTGAGCAACATCATTGCCAACGAACTCGGCGTGGGATTCAAGATAACAAGCGGACCCGTGCTCGACAAGCCGGGCGACCTTGCCGGCATACTCACATCGCTTGAGCCGCGCGACGTGCTCTTCATCGACGAGATACATCGTCTGTCGCCCGTCGTCGAGGAGTATCTATACTCGGCAATGGAAGACTATCGCATCGACATAATGATAGACAAAGGTCCGTCGGCACGCTCCATCCAGATAGATTTGAATCCCTTTACGCTCGTCGGAGCTACCACCCGTAGCGGTCTGCTTACAGCCCCGTTGCGCGCCCGATTCGGCATCAATCTGCACCTGGAATATTACGGCCCCGAGATGCTTCAGAAGATTATAAAGCGCTCGGCAGCCATAATGCGGGTACCAATCGACGACGATGCCGCCATAGAGATAGCACGCCGCTCACGCGGAACGCCCCGTATAGCCAACGCCCTGCTGCGCCGTGTGCGCGACTTTGCGCAGGTGAAGGGCAACGGACGCATCGACCGCGACATAGCACGGCTGTCGCTCTCGGCGCTCAACATCGACCAGTATGGTCTCGACGAGATTGACAACAAGATACTGCTGACCATCATCGACAAGTTCCACGGAGGTCCTGTCGGCGTCAGCACCATAGCCACCGCCATCGGCGAGGACACCGGCACCGTCGAGGAAGTGTACGAGCCGTATCTCATCATGGAGGGATTCATCAAGCGAACGCAGCGCGGACGCATGGTTACACCGCTCGCTTACCAGCATCTCGGACGCCCAATGACGGGCAGCAACGCCGCAGAACCGTCGCTGTTCGACTAATATCCTAAACCAAATCTATGGAACAACTACTGCACTATATATGGAAGCACCGCATAATGCCGCTGCATGAACTGCGCACCACCGACGGAAGAGCGGTGGAAATCATCGATCCCGGACTGCACAACACGCATTCGGGGCCCGACTTCTTCAACGCCAAGCTGCGCATCGACGGCACCATGTGGGTGGGCAACGTGGAGATACACGAGCGCTCAGCCGACTGGTTCATGCACTCGCACGACCAGAATCCGGCGTATAACAATGTAGTGCTGCACGTGGCATCGGTGATAGATGCCGACGTAGTGACCGCCGACGGCTCGCGTCCGCCGCAAATGGAGCTGCACGTACCGCCTTATGTCATGCAGAACTACCGCCGTCTGCTGGCTGCCGACCACTATCCGCCGTGCCGCGAAACGGTGATGCAGCTGCCGCGGCTAACCGTACATTCGTGGATGAGCGCGCTCGGAGCCGAACGCCTTGCCGACAAGTGTGCAGCCATAGAGCAACGTGTCCGGGCGGCAGGCGGATCGTGGGAGCAGGCTTTCTTCGCCACCATAGCGCGCAGCTTCGGCTTCGGCGTCAACAGCGAGGCGTTCGAGCAGTGGGCGGCACAGTTGCCCTTCATGCAGGTGGCACACCACCGCGACGACCCGTTTCAGGTCGAGGCGCTGTTCATAGGCTCTGCCGGACTGCTCGACACCAGCCAGATGAACGAGCGCCAGCGAGCCGCTGCCACAGCCGACCCTTACTTCGTGCGGCTCAGAAACGAGTGGGAATATCTCGCCCACAAGTTCTCGCTCACAGCCATGCAGCGCCAGACGTGGCGGTTTCTGCGCCTGCGTCCGCAGAACTTCCCCTACATACGCCTCTCGCAGCTTGCCCAGCTATACTGCTCGCGCAATGCCGACCTGAGCCGTATCACCACATGCAGCACGCTCGCAGAGGTGCGCCAGGCGCTGCAGACCGCCGTCAGCCCCTACTGGCAGACCCACTACACCTTCGGCAACGCATCGCGCAGCAATGCCAAGCATCTCTCGCCGGCATCCATCGACCTGCTCATTATCAACGCCGTAGTGCCCATGCTGCACGCCTACGGCAACCACCGCAAGGACGAACTCCTCATGGCTCGCGCCAACGATCTGCTCATTTCGCTGCCCCCCGAGGACAACACCCATATACGCCTGTGGCACGAGTGCGGCATAACAGCCGACAATGCAGCCGACTCGCAGTCGCTCATCCAGCTGCACACACGCTACTGCGAGCGCAAGGACTGCCTGCGCTGCCGCTTCGGCTATCACAGTATGAAGCAGCGCAAGGACACCTGATATGAAGCCGGCAAAATCACATGAAAGTACCCCTTTTGCCCCCTTTGCGGATGGTACAAACAATAGTAAAAATAAAAAGGACTCCTTTTGGCTTGCAAAAGGGGTCCTTTTGGTGTGTAAAAGGAGTCCTTTTGGAGAGCAAAAGGGCTACATTTGGAAGGCAAAAGGACTCCTTTTTTTTAATGTCAAGTGTTAAATGTTGAATGTTAGGTGTTATGCTATATGGAAAGGGGCTATTAATTTCAACAAGTTTATTGTAAAAGCCATTTCCACACTGGCATCACTTCTATTGTTCCAAAACTGTCTTCTATTCTGTCGGATTCGTCGTTTGTCAAGATCAAACGACGCTTACAAGAGAGCACACCAGGTATTCTCTTCAAAGCATTGACCTCACGCTCGTAAGTAGCAGGAGACTGTGTGATACTATAAGAAACTTGTATGGCAAGCCGTTCATAGGGAACATAAAAGTCAACTTCTACTTTATTATTATAGAAGAAAACCCTTTCGTTGTCAGAATCATGTCCGTATTTACGGAAGAGTGCGAGGGCAACGATGTTTTCAAGCAGCATAGTCTCTCCGTCAAGAAGGAACAAATCGAGCACACCATTGTCTATAAAATAGTATTTACAAGAAGTTTCTTTTTCAGCGAAAGGTGCAGAAACATTTCTCAGGCGTAATAATAGCCAGGCTGCCTCGCTGTATTCTATGTATTTACTGACAGTTGGCATCGTGATTTTTCCAATTACAGAGGAAAGGATATTGGCCAGGCGATTGTATGATACGGGTTGCCCGACATTCTCTGCCAATTTTTTTAACATCAAGCGTAGAATGTTTGGGTTGGCTATTTTGTTACGGCTTGCAATATCACCGAGATATATTTTTTGGAATGTACTGCTCAGATAGTCGCGTTTCACAGCAAGGCCTACCGACTCAGGCAATCCTCCCCACAATAGATATTCGTTCCAGGCTCGTAGTACCATTGCCCTTGACTCGGTTGCCAATAGCGATATTTCATCATAAGCAATGTCTTGTATCTTTAAAAATTCACGGAAATCGTATGGGTAAACTTCTGTTGCCAGGTATCGTCCTCCTAATGTTGTCATAACTTCTGATGATAGCATCTTTGCGTTACTGCCCGTTACCCATACGTAATACTTTGCATCGGCCAGTCGACGGGCAAACTTTTCCCAACCTTCTATATTCTGAATTTCATCCAAGAACAGCATCGGGCGTTTTCCGTACATTTCTGCATGAGCCTCCAATATCAGTTCAAAATCGCTACTGTCGAACTGAGTGAGACGGTCGTCTTCAAAGTTCAGATAGAGCATTTCGTCCCAACTATGCCCCAAAGCCAACAGCTGCTGTATCTTTTGGTATAGCATAAAAGACTTGCCTGCACGACGTACACCTACAAATACACGACACGTGAAGTCATCTGAAGGCAATTCACGAGGCACTATCTTGTAGTTTTTGATATCATTTTGGTTGGTAGCTAAAACCTGTTTAAGTATGTCTTTGCTTATCATATATCTTTATTTTTCAAATTATCATTTTGAACTTTTGGTACAAAGTTATAAATTATATTTTGAAATATGCGTATTTGCCCGCAAAAACAAATTGTTGCTGCGCCCGATTTTGCTTTTAGGGATTTTCCTATAAACCCATAGGGAATTACACCATTCTCCTTTCAGCATAACTTACTACTTTTGCAACCGGATAAGAAACATACAACAACCCTCAATAAATAGCACAGTTTATGAAGAGAAACGAATGGATGGCTCTTATAGTCACAAGCTTTATGATGATGGCAGTGTGCCTTTCGGCACAGGCAAAGGTGAAGAAGACTGTGGAACGCGGAATGACCAAGCAGGAGGTAGTGGCCATACTGGGACAGCCCAAGCTCACGAACTTCGACGCTTACGGCGACAGATGGGAGTACTACAAGATGAATGCCTTGACGGGCGAGAGCAAGCGCATTGTCGTAGGCTTTGACCTTAACGGTAGGGTAGTGGCTTATGAAACTAAATATTGGGATAACAACACTAATAGCGAAATCGGAAACTGCAATCAGCGACCAGCTCCTCCATACGGTGCAGGGGCAGGTCCTGACGGTCCGGCTTATTACGGCTACTGTCTCGACGACGCATCCTTCAGCCGACTGTACAACAAGGTGAAGAATGCAAGCTTCGACGACAATAAGTTCGATCTCATTGAAGTGGCAAGCCTCGGATGCTTCTACTCATGCAGCCAGACTGCCCGCATGATGAAGATGTTCACATTCAGCGACAAGCAACTCAAGGTTTTGCGACTCATGGCACCCCACATTGTCGACCCCGAGAATGCCATCGCCATATACGACGTATTGACTTTCGACAGCGAGAAGTCGAAGGCAGGAGAGATAATGAGGATTTCAAGACCAGGAATGTAGCGCAGAGATTTCAGTGAAAGTTCACAAAGTTGTGGTCCACAACTTTGTGAACTTTGTTTTTTTTTCATTAACTTTGCAAAAAGTAATAATGACTGAAGGTTATGGAAAAAGCTTTTATATACGGTATGTCAGTAGGTGGCAACAACTTTACCGACCGAATTGAAGAAACCAAGCGTATCAGGCTTGATTTTGAAAATGGCATCAATGTTATTCTCATTTCTCCACGACGCATGGGAAAGACTTCGCTTATAAAAAAAGTGATTTCAGAGATTAACAATCCGATGCTTAAAATCGTATATATGGATATATATGACTGCCGTAGTGAATACGATTTCTATAATCGATTTGCCGAAACCATAATGAAATCCACTGGCAGTCATTTGGAGCAAGTGATGGAGAATATTAAGCGTTTCCTGGTTAGAATTTCGCCAAAGCTGTCATTTAGTCCTGAACCTAATTCTGAATTTTCTGTTTCATTGGGAATAACGCCAAAGGATTATTCTCCAGAAGAAATTCTGAATCTTCCAGAGCGTATAGCTAAGGAACTTGGTGTCAGACTTGTAGTATGCATTGATGAGTTTCAGCAGATAGGGGAGTTCCCCGATTCGCTGAGTATACAAAAACGCCTGCGTGGTGTTTGGCAGCACCATCAGAATGTGTCTTATTGTTTCTTTGGCAGCAAGAAGCATCTGATGGAGAATATTTTCCAAAGTCGTCGCATGCCTTTCTATCAGTTTGGCGAAATGCTACATCTCAAGTGCATTCCTACGGAATATTGGGTGCCTTTTATTTGTTCTCGATTTGAGAAGTTTGGCAAGAAGATAAGCGAAGAGTATGCCTGCAGAATCTGTCAAGAAGTCAGGAACTATTCCTCTTATGTGCAGCAACTTGCGTGGAACGTGATGGCTGAAACGGAGAATGAGGTTGATGAGGAGAGTTTTACAGAAGGTCTGAAGGCTTTGTTGGAGCAAAACAGCAGTCTCTTTATACAACAGACGGAGGGGCTTACCACTTATCAACTCAACTTTATTCGCCTTTTGTGCAATGGCATTCATTCTGGATTCACCACTCAATCGGTCGCTGAGTCATATCCCTTGGGTAGCAAGTCGAATGTCGACCGCATAAAGAAAAGTCTGATAGACAAAGAGATTATTACCATTGAGAAGGATGGCGTATATCTTGCTGATTGTGTGTTTGAACTATGGTTTAAAAGAGAAATGATGTAGCAGTTGGCATAAGTAGCGGAGGCTGGAGACCTCCGCTGCTTTTTTCTACCCTGCAATACACGTATACAACCAGAACATCCAGTGGGCACTGATGGCAGCAACGAGTCCGCCGCAGAAGTGCGCCATGATGGCCTTCGGTGTAAGGTCGCGATAGCCGATGGAGTCGAGCATGGCGGTATGGGTGCTGAGGAATCCGCTCCAGCACATACCGATGGCAGTGAATACAGCTATGGCATTGCCGTCAATCCATCCGTGAGTGATGAATCCCGGAATCAGACTGAGGGCTGCACCTACCGCTCCGAGAGCAGTAATCGGGAAGGCTACGAGGTGCGGGTCGTGGAATCCGAACAGCCACTCGAACACGAAGTCAATCTTATTGGCGAGCCAAGGCAGCAGTTCTACGCCCTGATAGGCAGCGCCGTTGTACGTTCCGTCCACAGCCGGACCGAACGTAAATATCATCACAAAGGTAGAGATGATGAGCACGCCGGGGATGATGGCTATGCCCACTTCTACACCGCTGCGTCCGCCGTCGAGCATAGCGTTGAGCAGACGGATGAATACTGTCTTCTCGGTCTTCTTGTCTTCCTCCTCTTCTTCCTCTATATCTTCCTTCGATACGGCATCCTCAACGGCATATTGCGGATAGGCCTTAAGCACGAAGCGCTGCATCAGCCGTGTGGAGCATACGCATCCGCAGCACGCTCCTACAAGTCCTATGAGCGGAGCCACGTAATATCCCTGGCTTGCCATGAACACTATGACGAGCAGTCCCATTCCGAATGCCGTGCCGAAGTTGGTGAGCGATATGAATTGGTACTTCTTGAAGTAGCTTGCAAAGCGCTTGTCGTTGGCAAGCGATATGATGGCGGGATTGTCCGAGAGGAATGTCATCACGGCGCCCAACGACGTTACGCCAGGCAGATTGAATATGGGGCGCATCAGCGGACGCAGCGTACGCTCAAGCAAAGCCACCACGCCAAACTCCACAAACACTCTGCCCAGGGCACCCGTTATCACACATATACTCATCAGATAGAACACGGTGTTGAGCAGAAGGTCGTGGGCTGTCTTCATGATTGTGTTGAGCATGTTGGGTACGCCCATTATTATGCCCAGATAGCCGAACAAGACTGTTACTGACGCGATGCACCACACTCCGCTCGGAATGAGCTTCTTGCTTTTTTGATTTATCTTACTCATTGCTCATTAATAATTAAACATTCAACATCTAACACTCAACATTTAACACTTAACATTTAACACTTAACATTAATAATAAGCCTATTTGCTTTTCCACGACAGCAGATGCAGCTTGGCAATGAACGCCAGTCGCACAGTAGTATGGTTGTCATTGAGTGTTCCTGAGGGGTTGCTGTTGGTGCCGGCAGAGTGCGACACGCCCAGACTTACGCGCACGTCGGGCTTGCCTTTGGTAGGGAAGAACTCCACACCGCCGCCATACGCCGTCATCTCTGTGCCCGGCAATACGCACAAGTCGGCATTGGTGTCGGTACGGTTAACGTCGTATGTGAACTTGCCGTACAGTCCGAGATGCGGAATAAGACGATAGTCGAGGCGCGCCATCACCGAACAGTCCTTGAAGAAGTAGGTCTGATGGCTTGCCGCACGGTTCATAAAGTCGAGCTCGAGTGATGCATTGCCAGCGTTGAATTTGTTGCCGAGGGCTATGTACGAAATGAATTTGCCCGGCATATACTCAATCATATTTGCCGAATAGAGCGTGTTGAGCCATCCGTAGTTGCCAGCCCAGTGCAGATGATAGGCGAGCATGTCGCGGTTGGCAGGCGTATTGAAGAGGCTTTGGGTCACCTGGCCGCTGAAACGGCTCTTGCCGTTGGTGGTGGTATAGGTAGCGCTGGCGCCAAACTGGAACGGATCGATGTTGTTCCAGAATTCAGACGAGACGTATATGTCGATAGGGCAGCGGTCGTACTCGTATCCGCCAACAAGAGCCACCTGCTTTCCGGCAGCCACGCTCCAGTGGTCGTTCAGCTTATAGTCGAGATATACCCAGTCGGTGCCGTCAAACCGGTCGTTCTCGTTCTTCTTTTGATTGATGCGCTGTCGCCATGAATATGTGAGTCGGTCGGTCAATTGTCCGCTCACCCTGAAAAAGAAGTAGTCGCCCTTAAATCCCGAAGCGTCGTGACGTATCTGGTGGTCGACGCGGTCGTTGAGATAGCTGACGCGTGTCTGAAGGTCGATGTTGACACTGGGCTTGAAATCGTTGTCGGCAATCGATGGAGTTGCCATGCAGAGTAAACCCGCAATGAGGACATGGTATGGTCTCATATAATGAATAATTAGTTTAATAGGTTTTGGGTTATTATTAACATCGCAAAACTAATAAATAAATTTGATTTGTCAGAAATATCTTGTAAATTTGTGACATAAATAATAAATTACTCAAGTTTCGGATTTAGAATTCAAGCCGTTTGAGCATACTCTCTAAGTGCAGCCAATCTCTTGTCATTC
>NZ_JADYUF010000057.1 GCF_021531655.1 Leyella stercorea
GCTTCTTGTACTACTTTATCTGTCTTATGTAAATCTTTTCAAAGAACTCTTTCTTCATTCGCTTTTCCAGAACTCTTCTCCATCTAGTTTTGCTTGAGGTTTCGTTCGTTCTCGAAAGCGGATGCAAAGGTATGACTTTTTTCCGTATCTCCAAAACTTTTGCTGAGAAAAATCAGCATTTTTGCTGTATTTTTATTGCAAATTGATTCATATCAACGATTCCCTGTTTGCGTAAACAACGACACCTTATTATATATTTAGGGCCCCATATCAGAGCACATACTGCAACCCTATGCTACAATCGAAAGTGTCAGACAACACCTTGTCGTGATATTTATAATGCGTGTCGCGCCAATAATTGGACACTTTCATGTCGAGATTGATGCGCTTAGACAATGCCAGACAGAAGCGGGCATTGAGCACGAGCAGCGAAGAGTTACCCTTATCGCCCTGGGCATTGAGATAAATTGGGTTGGTATTTGCCACATCCTTGTTCTCATAACCCTTCCATGTGAATATACGATAGTAGTCAGCACCAAACGACATGCTGCCAACTTTGCCGAATTCCATCAAGCAACTTGCCTTAACGCTGTATCCGCTACCCATATTGTAGTCGCGGTCGATTACATGATAGTAGTCGCTAAGGCTTCCGCCAAGCAGTATGCCGTCAACGAAGATACGCTGCTCGAGCTTAGTAAGATTGCCCACCTTGGGGAAACGGCAGATAAAGCCCGGACCTATAGAAGCTGCCTCCGAGATGCGATAAGGCACAATGTCCGAACCGTTCTTCACGGGTTCGGAGTCGTAATAGTTGAAGTGCTGGAACAATCCGAACACCATATCAGCACCATTCGAGATGGTTACGGGCATGCTCCACAATCGTCCCAGAAGATGAACGCCCGTGATGAGCGGTTGGTTTCCACTAAGTCCAAACTGCAAGTCGGCTGTAAAATAGTCGTAAGGCTTAGTTTGTTCACGGTCGAACGGGTCGCCATAGGCAAGGTTGAACTGTATATACGGATTGCCCTCACCACGAAACAGCGCACCATTATCTGCAAGATAGCGATAGCTAACCGACGCAGCAAAGTGAACCGGAATGCTCTCATAGTCGTGATACTTGTAATAGCTGTTGCGCACACGCCAAGCATCGCCATACAGAATACGATTAAGTCCCTTGATAGGACAAATCAAAGTGCCGATAAACTCACGCATGAAGCGAGGAAAACCACGCAAGCGGTCGTCGTAGACAAGATTGCTAATACGATTGGTCACCTCACCTATGCACACTCCACCGAACGTAGTAGCCATGAGGTCGTTGATGGCAGGCGGCTCAATCTCGCACGTCGTCTCCCACATCAGGCTTCCACAGAACGAGTAAGGCACTGATTTCCAGAACGACATGCCATGCGAACGGGCAGCATTGAAATAGAGTCCGCCATGATAAGGATGAGCAAAAAGATTGGTCGAGAACTGGTCGTTGTCCCAAACGAATCCCGTCTTGATATTGTTCTTGATACTGCTCCATGAAATCTTGGCAAACTCCTCGTTCATGACATATCGGTCGAAGAACTGCACACCGACATTGATGCCGAATGCTTCGAGTGCAGCACGCCACGGATGTTTCTTCTGTCGCATCGGATCATCGAAAGCAAATGCTGTAGTATCAGCCCCATAGCCCTTCAGACCATACTCATCGTCAGCAGCAGTATAGAAATGCCTGTTGCGCGAGAGTCGCCATGCCAGACCAGCCTCGAATATGGCACGTTGCCTGTAGCGTCGTGCGTGGTTGTAGTATCGTGTGTCGCCATAGCCCACAGTAGCAAACAGGCTCGTGTAATTGCCCAGTATCAGGTCAGCATTAAGACGAGCCTGAAGCGAGAACAGACGTTCGGGCTTGCTGTTGGAATTCTCCTCAAACGACTCGATATGATAATATCCGAGGTCGCCACTGAGCGAAAAACGCGGAGTGATGTTGAAGTATTGGCCTATACGATAGAACAAAGCGCCCGAGAAATGCTTGTCGAGTCCGAAGTAATGGGTGCCTACACCTATTATATTATAGGTGCTTCGGTTGCGGAAACGTATAGCCAAGTTGGTCTTGGTAGCCGTTCCGCCGTAAGTCATGATGTCGATACGGGTATTAGGATTGACATTGACGAGTCCAATCTTATGAGCGAGCGTGTCGCGACTGTAGTTGATAAATCCAATCTGCACGCCTCGCGGATGTGCGACACACACGTTAAGCAGTCCTATCTGCGAACCGTTGAGCGTATCGGCATAGTTATAAAATCCGGTCTGAGCGCCTCGCATATACGACGAACAGATATTGGTGCCACCTATCTGCATGCCACGCTTCATGCCCAGCGAGATATTGGACAGGGCACTCAACTGTATGCCGCGAAATCCCTCGCCAGCCACATTATTAAATATAGCCACCTGAACACCATTGCCACTTTGCAACAGATTGGACACGCCAGAAATCTGCACGCCACGCATGTCGCTGCCTACTGCATTGACAACGCCAGCAATGTTGACACCACGCAACTGTCTGCGCACCGTAGCCGAGAAACTTCCTATCTGCACACCGCGCAAAGTGTCAACGTCGCCAAACAACGCCACATTGCCACTGCTGTATAATGTAGAGTCGGCACCATGATGATTGATGCCGACTCCGATGTTGTGAGTTTTGCGGAAATCGTCCTGCGCCTGCCCCATAAGAGCCGAAAACGAGAAGAGAGCCGCCAATATGAGTTTTGTATTCATTTTCTACCGAAACACTTGTCTACTATAAGTGCCAGCGCACCATCGCCGGTCACGTTGCACGCCGTGCCGAAGCTGTCCATAGCAATGTAAAGCGCTATCATCAGCGCGAGCGACTGCTGGTCGAAACCGAGCATTGACGAGAGGATGCCGAGGGCAGCCATGATGGCTCCACCGGGCACACCCGGCGCTGCAACCATCGTCACACCGAGCATCAATATGAATCCCGCCATCATCTGGAAGTCGTAAGCTATGCCCTGCATCATCATGAGTGCAAGCGAGCAAGCCACAATCTTCATCGTACTGCCCGACAGATGGATAGTGGCACACAGCGGAATCACAAATCCGGCTATGTCCTTGTCGACACCGTTAAGAATGGTCTGGCGCATCGTGACGGGAATAGTAGCTGCCGACGACTGCGTGCCGAGTGCCGTGAAATAAGCCGGCATCATATTGCCAAGCATCCTGAACGGATTCTTATGTACGAAGAACGACGCCACCACATACTGGAATATGAGCAGGAATATGTGCATGACGAATATCACGCCGATAATCTTTACAAATACGCTGAGCACCTTGAACACCTCGCCCGAATGGGTCATGTTGAAGAATATGCCGAAGATGTAGATTGGCAGCAACGGCAGCACCACCACCTGTATGGTCTTGGTGATGATATCGCGGAACTCGCCGAACACGTTCTTCAGCGCCTTGCCGTCCAGATGGGCAATGCCCAGTCCGAGCGTGAACGCCATCACCAACGAAGTCATGACATTGAGCGGTGCCGGTATGGCAACGGTGAAATAGGGCTGGATGCCCTCAGCCTGACTGATCTGGGCTATCTTCAGATTGTCGGAGATGAGCGACGGGAAGAAGGTCTGCCCCACTCCATACGAGAGGAAGCCGGAGAATATCGTTGCTCCATAAGCCAACAGTGCCGTGACAAGTAACAGCTTGCCCGCACCCTTGCCTATATCGGCAATGGCAGGGGTGACGAGTCCGACGATGATGAGTGGAATCAAGAATCCGAGGAACTCACTGAACAGCGCGTTGAACGTAACGAACACGCGCACTGGCATGTCGGGTGAGACGATGCCAAGACAGATGCCAAGGATGATGGCAACGATGATTTTAGGCAGTAGGCCGAACTTTAATTTCTTCATAGCACACAATTATCTGCACAAGGCTGAATGAGCTACAAATTTAACGAAAAGAACTGAAAGTCACAAATTCGCATACAAAGATAAGCTACATTTGTTTCTATACATCCATATTTATCAATTATTTTGCCTAATTTTGCAGTCAACAACCCACCCCACTTTATTATATATAGACAATAAGACATGAACTTGCCATCTGACTTCATCTCATACACCCGTCAACTCATGGGTGACGAACTGTACAGCCACCTTGAGGAAGGACTTGATTCACA
The DNA here is from genome assembly GCF_021531655.1 of Leyella stercorea. The sequence goes on from NZ_JADYUF010000057.1 coordinate 4,190, forward strand.
AGAGTCGCCCGTAAGCATTCGCCTCAATCCGTTCAAGGCGCAGTCGCTTGACGTGACCGAAGGACTATACGACTGCACCGTACCATGGTGCAGCGCCACCGGACGCTATCTGCGCGAACGCCCCAACTTCACCTTCGACCCTCTGCTGCATGCCGGATTGTATTATGTGCAGGAAGCCGCTTCGATGATAGTAGACCACATTGTGCGCACATTCATCAACCAACCCGTGCGCATGCTCGACCTCTGTGCAGCACCGGGAGGCAAGTCGACAGCCCTGCGTGCAGCCCTTCCCGAAGGATCGGTGCTCTTCTCGAACGAACCTATGCGCACCCGTGCACAGATACTGAGCGAAAACCTGCAGAAGTTCGGACACGAAGACGTCATCGTAACCAACAACTATCCGCGCGACTATCGCAAGGCTGGCATCATGTTCGACGCAATACTTGCCGACGTGCCGTGCTCGGGCGAGGGAATGTTTCGCAAGGACGACGGTGCAAGAGCGGAATGGAGCCAGCAGAATGTGGACAACTGCTGGCAGCTGCAACGCGAGATTGTGAGCGATATATGGAAATGCCTGCAACCCGGAGGACTGCTCATCTACTCTACATGCACGTTCAATGCGCACGAAGACGAGGAGAACGTAGAGTGGATAGCAAGCGAATTGGGTGCCGACATAATAAAGTTGCCCGTCAAAGAGTCGTGGGACATAACGCCTGCTGTAGTAGGCAATGTTCCTGTATGCCGCTTCCTGCCGGGCATAAGCCGTAGCGAGGGTCTGTTTGTAGCCGTTCTGCGCAAACACGGCGAGAGCGAAACGACAGCTCTCAATGCCTCTGCCGCCAACTCCAAACCGAAGAAAGACCGCAAGAACCAGCGCAAGCAGACTGCACAAGGCGGCAAGCAGCAGTCGGCAGACACGATGCAGGCGCTGCGCACACCCGACAACTTCACAGCCCGACGCAACGGCGATGCAATAATAGCTATACCCAAACGATGGGCTGACACCTACGATGCGGCAGCCTCAACGCTTAAGATTATGCACGCAGGCGTGACACTCGGCACCGAGAAGGGACGCGACCTCATACCCGACCAATCGCTCGCCATGTCGCGACAACTCAACATCGATGCCTATCCACAAGTGGAACTCAGCTATGCAGAAGCCATCAACTTCCTGCGCAAGGAAGCCGTAACGCTGCCCGAAGGAACGCCGCGCGGATTTGTCGTAGTGACATACCTGGGCTATCCGCTCGGTATGGAAAAGAACATAGGCAACCGCGCCAACAACCTCTACCCTACCGAATGGCGCATCAAGAGCACACACATGCCCGAATCGGAATGCCACGTGATAGCCAAAATATAACATTTAACACTTAACACTTAACAATAAAAACAAGCAATGCAACAATACTTAAAGCTTCTTGACCGCATCCTTACCGAGGGTGCAACCAAGACCGACCGCACCGGAACCGGCACTAAGAGCGTATTCGGCAACCAAATGCGATTTGACATGGCAGACGGATTTCCGTTGCTGACAACCAAAAAACTGCACCTCAAGTCGATTATCTACGAATTGCTGTGGTTCTTGCGTGGCGACACAAACGTACACTATCTGCAGGAGCACGGTGTGCGTATATGGAACGAGTGGGCTGACGAGAATGGCGAACTCGGTCCGGTGTACGGTCATCAGTGGCGTTCGTGGCCCGACTACAACGGTGGCACTATCGACCAGATACAGAACGTTGTGGATATGATAAAGAACCATCCCGACTCGCGCCGTATGATGGTGACAGCATGGAACCCTGCTGAGGTGGAACAGATGGCACTGCCTCCATGTCACTGCCTCTTCCAGTTCTACGTTGCCGACGGCCGACTCTCGCTGCAACTCTATCAGCGCTCTGCCGACACCTTCCTTGGCATGCCGTTCAACATCGCTTCGTACGCTCTGCTTTTGCAGATGATGGCTCAGGTGACCGGATTGCAGCCGGGCGAATTCATACATACCACTGGCGATACACACCTCTATCTCAACCATCTCGACCAGGCACGTCTGCAACTGACACGCACTCCGCGCCCATTGCCGACAATGAAGATCAACCCCGACGTGAAGAACCTCTTCGATTTCCACTACGAAGACTTCCAGCTCGAAGGTTACGATCCATGGCCGCATATCGCTGCAACAGTTAGCGTTTAGCTCTCGTGCTTGGCACGAGAGAATTTTGAATTTTGAGTTTTGAATTTTGAATTAGTCGGCTACGCCGATTAAGAGTTTTGATTTTTGATTTTTGATTTTTGAATTGTCGGCTACGCCGATTAGGAATTATTCAATTTTGAATTAAAAACTCAAAATTGCCAAAGGCAACAATTCAAAACTCAAAACTCAAAATTCAAAATTGCCAAAGGCAACAATTCAAAACTCAAAACTCAAAATTCAAAATTGCCAAAAGCAACAATTCAAAACTCAAAACTCAAAATTCAAAATTGCCGAAGGCAACAATTCAAAACTCAAAACTCAAAATTCAAAACTCAAAATGATAACAATAATCGCTGCCGTTGCCGCCAACCGCGCCATCGGTCTTAACAACAAATTGCTGTACTGGTTGCCCAACGACCTCAAGCGCTTCAAGGCACTTACCACGGGGCACACAATAATCATGGGACGCCGCACATTTGAGTCGTTGCCCAAGGGAGCATTGCCCAATCGTCGCAATGTAGTATTGAGCCGCACAGAAACCGAGTTTCCGGGCTGCGACACCTATCGCTCACTCGACGAAGCATTGGCACACTGCTCTAAAGATGAGGATATATATATAATAGGTGGAGCGAGCGTCTATGAGCAGGCACTCAGCCTTGCCGACCGCCTCTGTCTGACCGAGGTACACGACACACCAGCCGAAGCCGACGCCTTCTTCCCCGAATACAACGGATGGAAAGAAGCTATGCGCGAGGAGCATACCACCGACGAGAAGCATCATCAAAACTATGCTTTCGTTGACTACGTAAAGAAATAATAAACGGATAAAAAAGCACTTGAAAACGGATAAAAACACGCCTGAAAACAGCTGAAAATACATTCCGTTTTCAAATGTAGTCCTTTTGCATTGCAAATGTATTCGTTTTGCCTTGCAAAAGGACTACTTTTGTATAGTAAAAGGACTCCTTTTGAAAGCCAAAAGGACTACATTTTTTAGGGGTTTGATTATTAGTGTTTGATCGTCAATTGTTGTTCATCCGACAATTCGAGTGACAATGATGTAAAATTCAAGTTTTGTGAGTAAATTGACAATGTAAATTGTAGAAGGAGGGTGTATCAAAAGTCAATTATTCGGGCTGAAAGCCCAATAAGCTCATAACCCATGGCAGCGCCCTGGGTGTACAGGGCGCATTGGTATTTACGATACTTTTTTCCCAGGGTGTTGCCCTGGGCTATGAGCTTCTGCCCCCTTCGGGGCGCGCTGCCTTGACTTTTGAGTATCTATTACTCCTCTACTACTTCTTCCTGCTCGTCATCAAAATCTTCCTCAACGGGCAATTCGCTGATAGGAATCTGACGATTGATGGCGGCATTGAACGAAATCACCGTCTCCGAACGCGACAGACCGAGGGGCTGCAACTTGTCGTGGATAATGTTGAGCAGATGATGGTTGTTGCGGGCATATATCTTTATGAACATGTCGAAACCACCTGTCGTGTAGTGACATTCCACTACTTCAGGAATCTTCTTCAGTTCCTCAACTACGTCATCAAACTTAGCCGGGTTCTGCAAGTACAAACCTATGTAGGCGCACGTTTCATATCCCACCTTCTCCGGGTCGACTATGAACTGCGAACCTTTCAATATTCCGAGATTAGTAAGTTTCTGAATGCGCTGGTGAATAGCAGCGCCACTTACATTGCAAGAACGTGCCACCTCCAAGAACGGGATGCGGGCATCTCCTGCAATGAGTCGGAGTATTTTCTTGTCAAGTAAATCTAAATTGTGATGTGCCATTTATAAAATGTTGTTTTTAATACATCGCAAAGGTAGTATAAAATTACGATATACACAATTATTAGCCCAAAAACTAACAATTTATAACCTGACAATAAGAATAAAAGATTTATTTGCGCTGCTCAGCCGAATAATTGATGCGTTCTACATGTGCCCTGCGCAGTGCTTGCTTCACATCGGTTATCATTCCCATTGGTGTCTGTTGGTCGGCCTTGACGGATACTGTCTGGCGCGCACGGTCTTCGTCCGACATACGACGGCGCTCTGCCGACATGAATCCGGCAATGTCCGAGGGTGTGGCAATGCGGTCGTTTATCTGCATCTGAAATCCGTTATTACCGCCGTCTGACGCTGCTTGGCTCCGTGCCGATGCAGCCTTGCCCAGCCCAGGCGCTGCCGTCGGACGTCCGATGTATATATACGACACAGCCGTCTTCTTCGTCAGGCGTGTCAGTTCGGTGCCTTGAGGCACACGGAAGCTTACCTTCGGCGTAACGGTACGCATGTGCGTCACCACCATAAAGAAGAAAAGCACGGTGAATATCAAGTCGGGCAGCGACGCAGTGTTCAACTGCGGCATCTGTCTGCTATTACGATTGCCGAATATCATTGCCAGCCTCCTTTCTGAATCTTGGCTTCTACGTTTGTCTCTGCTGTATTGCCGGCAGCCATATCCGAGGTCTTGTATGTCTCCAATATGTGCTGCGGACAGGCCTTGCGCACCTTCTGACGCTCGTCATCTGACAACTGGGCATAGCCTCGGTGGTACTTTTTGCGGGCAATGCGGTCGCGCACGTCGGCATAAGCTCCCACTATAGCATTCTCAAGAGCAAAGTAAGTGTTGTAGTCGGCAGCCGGATCGGTGTCGATGCTTATAACGTGATGCTCGCCACGCTTGCCCACAAACTCGGCTACACGGCTGCGCACCTGACTCATATTGATAGGCTGGGCATCGAGCGTGAGCTTTCCGTTGGCATCAATAGCAAACGCCATGGTGTTCGCACGTTCCACCTCCACCACCTCAGCATTCTGTTCCTGCTCGTTGTCGAGCGGCGGAAGCTGGCGCACGAGTCCACGGTCCACATCCATCGACGTTGTGACGAGGAAGAATGTGAGCAACATGAACGATATGTCGGCAGTGGCGGTGGTGTTGAGTACCGGCACTCTGTGTTGTCTGCGTTTTATTAACATGGTCAGTGAGATTTACGTATGTATCGTGTGGCACCATACACCACAGCTGCAATGGCGGCTACAATCATCAACAGCGATGTGCCGACAAACATGCCCGAAGCACGCAACCAGAATGTGTCGGTATAGGCTGCGCCATTGACTTTAAGTGCATCGGTTGACGACAAGGCGAACGTCAGCACCAGCAAGAGCAACGTGCCCAACGCCACACACACCGAAATGCAGCGTGCCGGAATGTTGTTTACGACACGGTTTTCGTCGCCGTTAATGCGCATTCCCCTTATCATGGTCCACACCATAAGCGCCAGCGTGCCGCCCGTGAGCAACAGCATGAACGTCACTACAGCACCCGTAAGCAGCGGTGCGTTATAGTCGAAGTTGTATTCGTAGGGCATGTCATAGCCTATAAGCCTGAACAGCAAGCCCAACACCACTATCAAGCCTATGAGCACATAGAATACAAAGCCCGAAAGGCGCTCGGTGGCACAGTGTCTTAAATCTATCTTCTTCATAATGCGAGTGCTTGTCAACCCTTATACTTCAGTATCGCGTCGAGCAGCGTTATGGCACTCTCTTCCATCTGCGCTGTCAGATGGTCGATTTTCGACAGCACATAGTTATAGAACAGCTGCAATATCAAGGCTACGATTATACCGAAGATTGTAGTGATGAGTGCCACCTTCATACCGGCAGCCACAATTGTCGGGTTGATGTCGCCCGCCAGCTGTATCTGTTCGAACGCCATAACCATACCGATAACCGTTCCCAAGAAGCCGAGCGACGGTGCCATGGCTATAAACAGAGTTATCCACGAACATCCCTTTTCAAGATTGGCTGCCTGAACGGTGCCGTATGCAGCCACCGAACGCTCAATGTCCTCTATCGGCGAATTGATGCGAAGCAGTCCCTGATAGCATATTGACGCAACGGGGCCGCGTGTATTGCGACACTGAGTCTTAGCTCCTTCTATGTCGCCAGCCTCTATCTTGGCGTCAATGTCGCGCATGAAGCGTTTGGCGTTAATCTCCGACAGGCTCAGATAGAGTATGCGCTCAATACAGAAAGCCAGTCCCAGCACAAGCGCCAGGGCTACAAGCGACATGAACGAAGCGTCGCCCTCAATGAATTTCTCCTTCAACACCTGGTGAAAGCCTGCGCTCTCGCCGTCGGCAAGTTCTTCTACCGGGGCTGCACAAGCCACAGCAGCCCGAGAGAACCACATCAATACTGTTATGACCACAGCCGACATAGCGGCGTGTCTTGCTGAAAATTTTCTCATACAATGCAAAATTACCTATTTATTTTCGTATATACGGGCGTTTGTACGTGTTTTTATCACTCTTCGCCCTCTATATCCTTCAATATTGCAACGGCTTCGACTACGGTTGGAACTCCCGTCACCACCATCGAGCGCTTGCCCTTCACCTCCTTAAGATTGCAGCGACGGGTGTGCGATGCTATGTAGGCAAGCATCTTGCCGAACGCCTGACTCTTGTAATAAGCCGACTCGGCATTGCTCACAAACTGCATCTGCATGCGGCCCTGCTTGAGTATTATCTTCTCACATCCAAGACGTTTGCCATATCTACGCAGCGCAACCACCTGCAACAACTCCTCGCCTTGCGGCGGAACAGGACCGAAACGGTCGATCAGTCGCTGGCGGTAAGCCTCCAACTGTGCGTCGTCGGCTATGTTGTCGAGTTCGCGATACAGCAGCATACGCTCCGAACTGCCCGGCACATAAGTCTCGGGGAAGTACATCTCAAGGTCGCTCTCGATGGCACAATCCTCCACAAACTCATCGCCCGAAATCTGTCTTCCCTGAGCAATCTCGGCTGCGTACATATCCTGGAATTCATCGTTCTTAAGCTCGGTGACCGCCTGATTCAATATCTTCTGATAGGTTTCGTAGCCCAGGTCTTCCATGAATCCGCTCTGTTCGGCACCCAGCAGGTTGCCAGCACCACGTATGTCAAGATCCTGCATGGCAAGATTGAATCCGCTGCCCAGTTCGGAGAAGTTCTCAAGAGCCTCCAATCGGCGGCGTGCTTCGGGTGTGAGCACCGACTTGGGCGGAGCCAGCAGATAGCAGAAAGCCTTGCGGTTGGAGCGTCCCACACGTCCGCGCATCTGATGCAGGTCGCTCAGTCCGAAGCGGTGGGCGTCGTTTATGATTATGGTGTTGGCATTGCTTATGTCGATGCCGTTCTCCACAATCGAGGTGGAGAGCAACACGTCGTAGTCGTAATTCATAAATCCTATGAGTATCTTCTCCAACTCCTCGGGATTCATCTGGCCGTGTCCGATAGCCACACGTGCGTCGGGCACATACTTGTGTATGAGCGATGCTATCTCGGGCAGAGTCGATATGCGGTCGTTGACGAAGTATACCTGTCCGTTGCGCGACATCTCGAAGTTGATGGCATCGGCTATTATCTCATGACCATATACGCCCAATTCGGTCTGCACCGGATAACGGTTGGGTGGCGGAGTGCGTATGATACTCATGTCGCGGGCACCCATCAGCGAGAATTGCAGGGTGCGTGGTATAGGTGTAGCCGACATGGTGAGCGTGTCGACATTGGTCTTCAGCTTGCGCAGGCGCTCCTTGGTAGACACTCCGAACTTCTGTTCCTCGTCGATGATGAGCAGTCCGAGGTCGTGCCACTCCACGGTTTTGCCTATGAGCTTGTGCGTTCCGATGAGTATGTCAATCTTGCCTTCCTTCAAATCGGCGAGCACCTGACGCGTCTGCTTGGCAGTTCGGGCACGCGACAGATAGTCTACACGCACGGGCATGTCCTTCAGTCGGTCGCAGAATGTGTTGTAATGCTGGAATGCCAGCACCGTAGTAGGCACCAGCACAGCCACCTGCTTGCCATCGGTAGCGGCCTTGAAGGCGGCACGTATGGCCACCTCGGTCTTGCCGAAGCCCACGTCGCCGCATACCAGACGATCCATTGGGCGGGCACGTTCCATATCCGCCTTTACGTCCTGTGTAGCCTTCGACTGGTCGGGCGTGTCCTCATATAGGAACGAGGCTTCAAGTTCGTGCTGCAAGTAGGAGTCGGCCGAGAAAGCGAATCCCTTCTCGCGACGACGCTTTGAGTACAGCTTTATCAGGTCGCGGGCAATGTCCTTGATGCGCTTCTTGGTGCGTTCCTTCAGTCGGTCCCACGCTCCTGTGCCCAATGTGCTCAGTCGTGGCGGCTCACCAGTGTCCTGACGGCGATACTTCGATATCTTATAGAGCGAGTGTATAGATACGTCGACTATGTCGCCACGCTGGAAGTATATGCGAATGGCTTCCTGATAGGTGTCGCCGACGGGCACACGTACCAGTCCGCCAAACTTGCCTATACCGTAATCGACATGCACAATGAAGTCGCCCGGCTCCATTTCCTGCAACTCCTTCATCGTAAGCGCCATCTTGCCCGTACGCGCAGCGTCACTCTTGAGGTTGTACTTGTGGAATCGGTCGAATATCTGATGGTCGGTGAAGAAGCACAGGCGCAGGTCGTTATCGGCAAATCCCTCGTGCAGGGTGTGGTCGACGGGTGTGAAATCGAGTCGGTCGGCTACACTCAACGCTTCCGAATTGGCCGACCCGCTGGCATGCGTGTTGCGCAAAGCCTTCATCTCATCGCTGTCGAATATGTCGCGCAGACGTCGGGTCTGCTTCTCCGAGTCGGCGAGTATATACAGCTTGTAGCCCTGAAGCAGATAGTCTTCGAGCGACTGTGCAAGCAGTTGGAAATTCTTGTGGAACAGCGGTTGGGGCGAAACGTTGAACGTTATGGTGGTCTGCGGAGTGCCCGTAGGCTGCGCACCGAACTCCACCGTGCGAAAACGGCATATCTCCTCGCGGAAAACTTTCAGCGAAACGAGGTTGTTCTCCTTACGCATGTCGCGTATTATCTGCTGCTGTTCCACCTCTGTGGCAACCTCAAGGCGTTCGGTAAGGGCTTGACTGGAAAATCCGTCGTTGTATATCTGCTCTATCGACGAGCACAGATACAGCCGGTCTTTCATCACGAGCATGGTGTCGTCGGGCAACATTGTGGTGAAAGGCTGCTTCTGTTCGGCTGTACGGGCCAGCTCGGGCACAATGCTTACGCTTTGCTTTGAGTCCTTCGACAACTGGTCGGCCACTTCAAACGTACGTATAGTGTCCACCTCATCGCCAAAGAAGTCGATACGGAATGGCAATTCCGACGAATAACTATATACGTCGACAATACTGCCACGCATGGCAAACTGGCCCGGCTCGTAGACATAGTCCACCTCGGCAATACCGAATTCGCGCAACTTACGACCCAAGTCGGCAAGGTTGACAATGTCGCCTACGGCTATGTTAATGGTGCGTTCGTCGAGCCGACGCTTTGAAACGACAAGTTCGCTGAGTGCCTCTGGACACGTCACAACATACAGAAAGGGGGCGACATTGCTATTGTCGGCACGCTTCTTGGCATTGCCACTCACGGCAGCAAGCCTGCTGAGCGTCTCAGTACGCAATATCTCGTTGGCAGCATCGCGCTGTGCGTACTTCACGGCACGCCGATAGGACGACGGAAAGAACAGCACGTTGTCAGTACCGAGTATCTGTGTCAGGTCGTGATAGAAGTATCCAGCCTCGTCGTTGTCCTGAAGGATAAAGACAGAAGTAAGCGTACTCTTCTCGCCTGATTTTTCACTTTTCCCTTTTACCTTTTCACTTTTCTCTTTTCTCTTTTCACTCTCCTTTCCTACGGCGGCAAAAAACACAGAAGCCGATGAGGCAAGTAATCCTTTCAGATATACATGCCTCATCGACTTGTCAGATATTATATTCAAAAAAGCCCCACACTGCGGCAGGGCTGAATATATGCTACTTATTTCTTTGATTTCCATAATTAGTGCTTGGCTACGGGATATTTTCTGAACCATCCGTCCCATCTGAGGCGCATGACTCCGAAGAATGCCTCACCGAAGATACCTCCGTTCATCTTGCTCACACCCTCACGACGATTCACAAAGATTACGGGCACTTCCTTAATCTTATATCCCATCTTGTAGGCGGTGTACTTCATCTCAATCTGGAAGGCATAGCCCTTGAAGCGCACCTGATCCAATGGTATCGACTCGAGCACACAACGACGGTAGCACTTGAATCCGGCTGTAGTGTCATGGACGTTGAATCCGGTGACAAAGCGCACGTACTTGGATGCGAAGTAGCTCATAAGCACACGGCCGATAGGCCAGTTCACCACGTTGACACCACTCACATAGCGCGAGCCGATAGCCACATCGTAGCCCTCGTCATGACATGCTGCATAGAGACGGGGAAGGTCGTTGGGGTCGTGCGAGAAGTCGGCATCCATCTCGAATATATAGTCGTAGTTGTGCTCAAGCGCCCACTTGAATCCGGCAATGTATGCCGTACCAAGTCCCAGCTTGCCCGAACGTTCCTTGATGAAGAGCCGGTCGGCAAACTCGGTGTCTATGAGTCGGTGTACAATGGCTGCCGTGCCGTCGGGACTTCCATCGTCGATGACAAGGATGTGGAAACACTTGCCGAGTGCAAACACCGCACGTATGATATTCTCTATGTTCTCCTTCTCATTATATGTGGGAATGATAACTATGCTGTCGCTATTATTCATATATGTGTCGTTGAGTAATAATATATAAATAGGTGTATACTATTGTCGTGATGCAAAAATACAAAGATTATTCTAAAGCAATATACTTTTAGGAATAAAAAACCCTAAAATAAGGGCTTACGTGCCTCATTACAGTTCCAATGTGCGCATCTCAGCATTCTGCATGGGGGCGATGTCCTTCATAGGCCGATTGTAATACACGCTCTGTATCGCCTTGTTTATTATGCCGTGGCCTACTGCCAACACGGTCTTTCCAGCGTATTTAGTGCGTATGAAGTCAAGGAACCGGCTGCCTCGAAGCTTCATGGCCTCAAGCGTCTCAATGTCGTCGGGCCACACGGCATCCTTAAGGTCGGGGATATAACGGCCCGTAAACCCTCCCCAATCACGCTCACGCAGCAACTGGGTCTGCTCAATCTGCGGCTCGGCTCCATCGAAATGGGGCTGCGCTATGATTCGGCATGTGTCGTAGGCACGCTTAAGGTCGCTCGACACAAAGGCGTCGATAGGTGTCGATGTCATCTGTCGGGCTACGGCTTCAGCCTGCTCTATACCATGCAGGGTCAGACAACCCGGTGTCTGACCCTGCATTATTCTGTTTACATTGTCCACGGTCTCACCGTGACGGACAAGCAATAGTCGTGTCATTTGTTGTTTATTTGTTGTGCTCGGTGAGCCAGCGCTCAGCCTCAAGAGCAGCCTTGCAGCCCGAACCGGCAGCCACAATGGCCTGACGATAAGTCGGGTCGGCGCAGTCGCCTGCTGCAAAAACTCCGTCGACATTGGTGCGCGGTGTGCTACCGATGGTCTTGATGTATCCAGTCTCGTCGCATTCTACAGCCGGGCGGAACACGTCGGTGTTGGGCTTGTGGCCGATAGCGAGGAAGAATCCGTCTATAGCTATGTCGTAATGAGTCTCGTCTGCCTCGCCCTTGCGCTTAACGAGGTGTGCACCCTCAACGCCGTCCTCACCAAAGAGACCTTCGGTGTTGTGCTCGTAGAGTATCTCAATTTTGTCGTTGTCCTCAACGCGCTTGCGCATAACGTCAGAAGCACGCAGATAAGGCTTGCGTACAATCATGTACACCTTCTTGCACAGACCTGCCAGGTAGAGAGCCTCCTCGCAAGCTGTATCACCACCGCCTACAACGGCAACCGTACGCTTGCGATAGAAGAATCCGTCGCATGTGGCGCAGGCGCTCACGCCCTGACCGTTATACTTCTTCTCGTCGTCCAGACCAAGATACTTGGCGCTGGCACCGGTTGCTATGATTACTGTGTCAGCCTCAATCTCCACTCCAGTATCTGTAGTGAGCACGTATGGCTGCGATGCAAAGTCGGCCTTTACGATTGAACCCTCGCGCATGTCAACACCGAAGCGCTCTGCCTGTTTGCGCAGGTCGAGCATCATCTGGTTGCCGTCAACGCCCTCGGGATAGCCGGGGAAGTTTTCTACTACGGTTGTCTGTGTCAGCTGTCCGCCAGTCTGTATGCCACAGTATTCTACCGGACTGAGGTTTGCACGACCTGCATATATTGCGGCTGTGTAACCAGCAGGGCCGCTACCAACGATGAGGCAGCGTACGTGTTCTCTGTTTTCCATTACTTATATTGTTTATAGTAGTTCTTCAATTTGTTTTGCTATGTTGTCGATGCTTTCTGTAGGTTCGAAGCGAGCCATCACCTGTCCGCGCTTGTTGACGAGGAATTTGGTGAAGTTCCATTTGATGTCGCTTGTCTCCTTATAGTCGGGATTCTCCTTTGAGAGGATTTCCTCGAGTACCGGTGTGAGCTTGTGTGCGGGGTCGAAACCTGCAAACGACTTCTGCTCCTTAAGGAACTTATAGAGCGGATCGGCATCGTCGCCGTTCACCTTTATCTTCTTAAACCGTGGAAACTCTGTGCCGTATGTCAGCTTGCAGAACTGATGTATCGACTCGTCGGTGCCTGGTGCCTGTGCTCCAAACTGATTGCAGGGGAAATCCAAGACCTCAAATCCCTGTGCGTGGTATTTTTCATAGAGTTTCTCCAACTCTTCGTACTGCGGTGTAAATCCGCATTTAGTGGCGGTATTGACAATGAGAAGCACTTCGTTGGCATACTCCTTCAGAGATACTTCCTTTCCTTTTCTGTCCTTTACAGAGAATTCATAAACAGTTCTCATTTTCTTTCCTTTTCTGTTTTTATGTGTTTCAATCTTTATATGAGGTACAAAATTAGATAAAAATAATGAGAAACAAGAAATACATTTACAATGATTTGTCAATTATAGTCAAAAAAAACATTATTTTTCTGCAATGCACTCTGCCTCAACAAGCCATTCCGGACGGCACACTTTGCCGTGTACTATGATGTATGGCACACTTGGGAAGCGACTGCTGAATACGGCATCCACCACCTCATAGTCGCTTATGTCGCGCAGATATACTATGAAATAACGTATGTCGGACATCTTGGCTTCGCCTTCGGCAAGCAGAGCCTCCACATTTTCAAGCAGTCTGTACGTCTGGCGTTCCACATCGCCCAGATACAGCACGTCGCCATGATTGTCTATACTTGCTGTACCCGAAACATAGTAGTGGCTGACATTGTCTACGGTGAGTCGTGTGGCACGTTCGAAAGCCACTCCATACTCATGCGTAGGATTAAGATATTCGGGAGCCTTTAGGTATGTCTTCTGCTCTTCGGCTATTTCGGGATAAGTCAGAAAGTCGATGGCTACACATGCATGACGCGACTGGCTGTCGCCACCAATACCCGTAGACGCTATATAATGGTTGTCGGCGGTAAGCCCGTAACGCTCGAATATGTCGTTGCGCGCCTTCACCACGCCCGCATAGTTGACGTCTATATCGGCTATGTATATCCATGTGCGCACCAGATGGGTGCTCATGTCAAGCCCATGCGCCTCCATATAGTTAATGTATTTCTCAAAGAGCATCATAGTCTGCATATACGAGCGATGGCCCTCTGCCTCTTCTTCGCTAAGGCGGAGGCTGTGCAGACGGAAGCATTCGTCAAGATCGGATGTCTTCACGAGTACAGCAATCTTCGAACCGCACAATGGGGCTTGCCCTACTATGCTGCACGGGGCCTTGCTGAGCATGTCGGTATACAATGCCGATTCGCTGAACATTGTGTTCTGATTGCGTATGTCGCTGAGGAATACTTTCGAGTAAACTATACGGCGACCATTCTGCTTCTCTTCATTGATATATTCGCCTACCGTAGCTTCGAGTTCTTCTATGCGCACCGCAAACGACTGTCTGTCTTTCGGATAAAAAATCTTGTAATTTTCCATGTCTTGTTTATATGCAAATAGCTTTCTTATGACAACAAAATTACGCGTTTTTTACGCAACCTGCAAATATTAAGTGAATAATACCTATTAATAAGTAATGTACCGTTGGATATCCGGCTTTTTATTAATATTATTTTGTCACAAAGATGAAGAAAATCGACACGATTAACATTTGTTATTTTTTTTAATTTCGCATATTTGTTATTTAATCGAAAATACCTAAATTTGGAAAATTTAAATCAAACCTTAAAGTACAAACAAAGTATCTATTATTAGTTGATTATCAGTATTATACGCTCTAAACGGTAGAAAAGTGGCTATGTGGATTCTGTTTA
>NZ_JADYUF010000058.1 GCF_021531655.1 Leyella stercorea
CCCCCTTGCCCCTCCCCCGTAGGGAGGGGAGTGATGTGATTGTTCTATATAAAAGATTTTTGAATATGTTCATATATATAATAATGTAAGGATTTGAATGTATTGACCGCTTAAATACCTGAGGCGGGAGTATTCATAATCTCTTCGATATACTGTCGGTTGTTCGAGAGGCGCGGTATCTTGTGCTGTCCGCCCAGCTTGCCCTTAGAGCGCAACCAGTCGTCAAACTGTCCGGGGCGTGCCACTACTATCTCCAGATGCTGCAGGGTGATGTCGTGGAATCGCTTAGCCTCGTAGTCGGAGTTGATGTCCTGCAGACTGCGGTCGAGAATGTCGGCAAACTCACCAAGATCGGCAGGCTGCTTGGCAAACTCTATGAGCCACTGGTGGCGGCACTTGGCGTTCTGATCCATAAATACAGGTGCTGCCGTGTATTCCTTCACCTCGGCACCCGTCTTCTGGCAGGCGTAAGCCAGTCCCTTCTCGGCGTTGTCCTGTATAAGCTCCTCGCCGAAGGCATTGATGAAGTACTTGGTGCGTCCGGTGATGACAAACTTGTAGGGGCGTACTGACGTGAACTTCACGGTGTCGCCAATCATGTAACGCCACAGTCCGCACGATGTAGAGATGAGCATGGCATAGTTCTTGCCTATCTCCACTCCTTCAAGCGGAACGATGTTGGGCGAGTCGCTGTCAAACTCGTCCATAGGCAGAAATTCGTAGAACACGCCATAGTCGAGCATCAGCAGCATCGACTTGTCGGCAGGGTCGTTCTGTATGCCGAAGAATCCCTCCGATGCGTTGTAGGTCTCCATATAGTGCATCTTGTCGCTGGTGATGATGTGCTCATACTGCGGACGATACGGAGTGAAGGCAATGCCGCCATGGAAGAACACCTCCAGATTGGGCCAGACCTCATCAATATGCTCCTTGCCCGTTATCTCAAGCACACGCACCAGCACGCTGAGCATCCACGACGGAACGCCCGAAAGGTTAGTGACATTCTTGTTGAGACATTCATGGGCTATGCGGTCGCGCTTCACTTCGAAGTCGCTGAGCAGCGCTGTCTGCTTCTTGGGCACACGTATGAGGTTGACGAGCGGATTGATGTTCTCGATAAGAATGGCGCTGAGGTCGCCCACGAGCGAGTCGGAGAGATTGTAGTTGGGCGAGTGCGATCCGCCGAGAATGAGTCCTTTGCCGTCAAACATGCGGCTCTTGGGATTGTTCTGCAGATAAAGGGCCACAACGTCGGTGCCTCCTTGATAGTGTATGCGATGCAGTCCCTCGCTCGACACTGGTATAAACTTACTCTTGTCGTTGGTAGTGCCCGACGACTTGGCATACCATTTAACGGTGCCTGGCCATAAGATGCTCGATTCGCCGTGGCGCATGCGGTCGATGTCGCCCTTGAGTTCTTCGTATGTGTTCACTGGCACGTTGCGCACGAAGTCGTCGTACGAGCGTGTGTTGCCGAAAAGGTGGTTTCGGCCGTATTCTGTACCTGCCGCTGTATGCAGCAGATGCTGCAACACCTCGTGCTGCAATGCCTCTGGTTCGGTGAAATGACGTTCCAGCTTGTGCTGTCGGGGAATGAACGCATTGCGTATGATGCCTGTTAAGCTCATTTGTATTTCGTTTTTTCTATATTTTTGTAAATTGCAAAATTACCTAAAACAAGCGAGAGGAGTGGGGTTTTTACTTATTTTAAGAGTAATAAAAGGGTAAAAAAGTAAAAGAGTAAAAAAGTAAAAGGGGAGAGTATTCAAGAATTGGCATACATTTCTGCAAAGTCGTCCCGAAAATGTGATGAACACCACAAAAAGTCGTCCCGAAAATGTGATGAACACCAAGAAAAGTCGTGCCTAAAATGTGATAAGAGTAGTTAAAAGTCGTCCCGAAAATGTGATGACACTTTGTTAATACATTGATAATTAGTAAATTTGCAAAAACTGAACATATATGGAAAGAGTACTGATAGACGAATTACATAAATGGAAGAATAAATCCGACCGTAAACCACTTATCTTAAGAGGTGCAAGACAGGTAGGAAAGACGTGGTTGCTTAAAGATTTCGGCAAGAAATTCTTTAAGGATGTCTGCTATATCAACTTTGAGCAGAAAGATGTGTTAGGTGCTATATTCGAAGGTACGCTGTCGCCACAACGCATTATCGAACAGTTGTCGGTTTATTCAGGAAAAAAAATACAGCCAGCAGATACTCTGCTTATATTTGACGAGGTGCAGGAGATGCCACGTGCCCTAACCTCATTAAAGTACTTCGCCGAAGAAGCACCTGAGTATGCAATATGCTGTGCTGGTTCGTTGTTGGGAGTGGCGTTGCACGAGGGCACATCGTTTCCAGTCGGAAAGGTGGAATTTCTCGACCTGTATCCCCTTTCTTTTCGCGAGTTCTTGCTTGCCAATGGAGAAGAAATGCTGCTGGATTATATCTTGAATGACGGACATCGCGACCTTGCTGCATTCACCGAAAAGCTTACGGATTATCTAAAGAAATACTTCGTTATCGGAGGTATGCCGTCTGCTGTGCTGAAGTGGTTGGACACTCACGACTTCTTCGAGGTTGATGATGTGCAGAAACAATTATTGGCAGCTTACGAGAACGACTTTTCCAAACACGCTCCACGGCAAATGATTGAAAAGATAAGGTATGTGTGGGATAGTATTCCCTCGCAACTTGCAAAGGAAAACAAGAAGTTTGTTTATGGTCTTGTTCGCGATGGTGCCCGAGCAAGAGAGTATGAAGACTCTCTGATGTGGCTTAGCGATGCCGGTGAGATTATACGTACATACAATATCAGTAAGCCTGACGTTCCGCTCAAAGTCTATGCCGACCTGAAAAGCTTCAAGGTTTTTCTGCTGGATGTAGGTTTGTTGAGGTGCTTGAGTGGAGTTTCGCCTAAGGTGATACTCGAAGGCAGTAAGATATTTGAAGAATTCAAGGGTGCGTTGACCGAACAATATGTTTGTCAAGAGCTGCAATTGTTTAAGCGTCTTCAAACTAATTTCTACTGGACCTCATCATCATCAGCCGAGGTAGACTTTCTTGTCTCTGACGGTATGGAGGTGTATCCCTTAGAATGTAAGGCAGGAATAACGATGAATGCCAAAAGTCTTAAGGTCTACAGACAGAAGTATATGCCAAAATGGTCTTTGCGCACAAGTCTGCTGCCATATAACAAGAACGAGGAAGAAGGCATTATCGATATTCCCTTATATATGTTGTTTGCATTGTCAACTATTTAGCCTTTGCCGGTGCTATGAATATCGAAGCACATATACTTACTGCCAGCACCAGGAGTATGAATACGAGCGAGCTGATGGCTCCAATCTCGATATATTTGTGTATGAGCATCTTCACACCGATGAACACCAGCAACACGCTCACGCCTACCTTCAGATAGCGGAACTTGTCGGCTATGGCAGCCAGCAGGAAGAAGAGGGCACGCAATCCGAGAATGGCGAAGATGTTGGAGAAGAACACTACGTAGGGGTCGAGCGTCACAGAGAAGACGGCAGGGATGCTGTCGAATGCGAATATCAGGTCGCAGAACTCGATGAAGATTACGGTGAGCACAAGCGGAGTAAGGTGGAAGTGCTTGTTGAGAAATCGCACCACGGGATGGTTCATGGCGTTTATCTCCTCCTTCTTGTTGCGGTCCAAGAACATCTTCACGCCGCTGTACAGCAGGAAAACACCGAACACGAGCAATATCCATTCGAAGCGGCTGATGAGGGCTGCACCTGCAAAGATGAAGACGAAGCGCAGCACGATAGCTCCCAGAATGCCCCAGTTGAGCGCATGCTGATACTCCTTCTTGTCGATACCGAACGATGCGAATATCATCATCATCACGAAGAGGTTGTCTACCGACAGCGTCTTCTCTATCAGATAGCCCGATATATACGATATGGTCATGTAGTGGCGATACTGCTGCAGACTCGCCTCAAAGTCGTCGGGATTGAGCTTCAGATGCGAAGCATAGCGTGTCGAAACCGCCTGTAGGTCGTTGAAGTTCTGTATGCCATGCACCATGTCGCCATGGAAATACAGGAATATGGCAAATACGAGTGCCAATCCTATCCATACTGCCGTCCATGTTCCGGCTTCCTTGATGGATACAACGTGCGCCTTGCGGTCAATCACCAGCATGTCCAATACCAATATGGCTGCTATGAACACCACAAAGCCAACCAAGAAAAGTAATTCTGTTGTCAACATTTGTTCTATTTGTCTTTCAATTTGTAATATTTTGGGGGTGCGAAATTAATCAAAATTACGTTCTTCTCAAAATCTTTTATCTTTAGTAACCATATTTTTGATTAAATTTGCATATCAAACAATACTGTCAGAACGAGTGAAAAGATAAAAGATTTTGAGAATCTTCGGGATTTTACATGAAAAGATTTTGAGAATCTTCGGGATTTTGCATGAAAAGATTTTGAGGAAACCATATTTTTGAGTAAATTCGCATCAGTAAAGTCATCAAAACAATAAAGATTATGAGGATATTCAAAAGAAAACTATACGACAAGTTGCTTGAATGGAAAAACAACCGACACGGAAAAACAGCAGTCTTGATAGAGGGTGCCCGACGTGTTGGCAAATCAACCCTGACAAAACAGTTTGCTGAGAACGAATACGAATCGTATGTCATGATTGATTTTTCAATCGTTAGAGATGACGTATTAGAACTCTTCAATCATATCGACGATCTGGATTACTTCTTCTTGCAACTACAATTCCGACTTGGAGTGTCGCTCAAAGAGCGTAAGTCATTGGTTATTTTTGACGAAGTACAGAAATGCCCGAAAGCCCGACAAGCTATCAAACATCTTGTAGCTGATGGACGATATGACTATATAGAGACAGGTTCACTGATTTCTATCAAAAAGAAAGTGAAAGACATACTCATTCCAAGCGAAGAAGAAAAACTATTCCTATACCCTATGGACTACGAGGAATTCAAATGGGCATTAGGCGACAATACTGCTATTCCACAGCAGAGAATGCTCTTTGACAAAAAACTATCAATAGGCGATGCCGTCACCCGAAAGCTAATGAGAGACTTCAGAATATACATGGTTGTCGGAGGAATGCCACAAGCTGTAGACACATATATAGATACAAACAATCTAATGGAAGTAGATAGAGTGAAACGCAATATCATACAACTCTATGAAGACGACTTCTACAAAATAGACTCTTCAGGCAGACTATCTATGCTTTTCGATGCAATCCCAGCCCAGCTCAACAGCAACGCCTCTCGATACCAAGTTGCAAGTGCTATAGGCAACAATACCGATTCTGAAAAAGTACTTCAACTAATATCAGAGCTTCGCGAATCTATGACCATAAACATGGCATATCACGCTAACGACCCTGGTGTGGGTATGTCATTGGTTATGAACCTTAACAAATATAAAATGTATATTGGAGATACGGGATTGTTCATAACATTAGCCTTCAAAGACAAGGACTTCACCGAAAACATTATATATCAGAAATTGATGAGCGACAAATTGGATACCAACCTTGGATATGTGTACGAAAATATGGTGGCACAAATGTTGACAGCAACGGGCAACCGACTCTTCTACTATACTTTCCCTACAGAAACGGGAAAGCATAACTACGAGATTGATTTTCTTCTATCACGAGGCAACAAGATTTGCCCAATAGAAGTAAAATCATCGGGATATAAACGACATACATCACTCGATGCTTTCTGCCAAAAGTTTTCAAATAGAATACTGCAACGTTATATCATATACACAAAAGATTTACAAAAAGACGAACAAACCCTGTTCTTACCCGTGTATTTGACTCAATTTCTATAATATAGGTTCATCCGGAATTTGGAGTGATTCAATTATGAACATATAAGTAGCGGAGGTCTCCGGACTCCGCAGTACCAAGTCGAGTACAAATCATCATTACTAAGAATAGAGTTTGCAATCATTGATTGCTGAGGATGTGTCAAAAGTCAAAGCAGCACGCCCCGAAGGGGCAGAAGCCCATAGCCCAGGGCACCGCCCTGGGTAAAAGTATCGCAAATACCAATGCGCCCTGTAGGGGCAAAAGCGTTAATTATCAATGCTTTTGCCCTTGCAGGGCGTTTTGCTATTTTCAATCCGTACACCCAAGGCGCTGCCTTGGGCTATGTGCTTTTTGGGCTTTCAGCCCGTCCTCGCTTATAACAACTCAAAATTGTACAATTCAAAATCGCAGGCGTAGCCGAGAACAATTCAAAATTCAAAACTCGAAATTCAAAATTGCCGCAGGCAACCATTTCAAAATTGTACAATTCAAAATCGCAGGCGTAGCCGAGAACAACTCAAAATTCAAAACTCAAAATTCAAAATTCGCTTCGCGAAATATTGTCCAGGCAGTAAAAAAGTGTTACAAACAAAAAAATGATTCTGGAGAATTCGTCAGGCGAATTCATTCGTTTTTATAGCGTCCGCAACCATATATTTCATCCATTCAGCCCCCATTGCAATGCAAAAGGGGGCTTTTTAGTATGCAATATTAGTACAATTGCAATGCAACGGAGGCTTAATTGCATAGCAAAAGGACTCCTTTTGCAATATAAAAGGAGCCCTTTTGCGATTGCCAAACTTGCACAATCCAGCGCACACCAGCCTAACTTATTGTGTACAAACAGCATAACGCTGCACGCGCAAAACTCACGAATTTCGAGCAAAAGATTTCTTTGTGCGTTCAACTCGCAGTTTTGAGCGATGAAAAATGCAAATATTGTCTACTCAGCCGATGCATTATGCGATATTCGCAGATGTATATTGCAAAAAAAATGCAAGTAGAGTTGTAATTCAGGATTTTTATATAATTTTGCAACCGCAACGGTTCGCCTCTCTTATTATTGAAGGAGACGATTAAAAGGGAATGGGGTGAGAGTCCCCGACTGTCCCGCAGCTGTGAGCCGCCCTTATATCGGGCGCGAACAACGATGCCACTGAGACTTTTTTCAATGTCGAATGTTAAGTGTTGAATGTTGAATTCTCGGGAAGGCGTTCGCGTCTGGGCGGTAAGTCAGAAGACCTGCCGTATTTGCCGTAAGGTTGTTCATGATGCCCCGTGGATTGGGCACGAACGACAGACTAACATCACTGGAAAAGAATGTTTACATAGTTCATGGCGTGATGCTATGGGCATATACTTTAATTATATCAATAAGCGTATGAAGAAAATCTTTACTTCTATTGTGTTGGTTTTGTGCATCAGCGTGTCTGTACTTGCACAAACCACAACCATTAATGTTCAGGGACAACCACGCAAGGTGAATGCCGCTGTAGCTGCGCGCATACAGAAGGCTGCCAAAGCCGTTGCGTCAACTGGCATCGACTTCTCTAAAATAGAGCGTTGGGCTGGTGAAGGCGACTGTAAGGCAGCTCTTGCCATAAAGTGGGCTGACGGACAGAACGATGGCAAGACTCTCGTTTGGGGCTATCGTTGGAAATCGTCTGAAAAGAAAACTGGCGAAGACCTTGTACGTGCCGTGGCAAAAGCCGACCCGGCATTCTATGTACTTGCCCTATCTGGTACTTCCTTTGGTACTACCTTTGGTGGCTTTGGCTATGACATTGATGGCAATCGCAATATCATCGTTACCACTCCTAAAAACAACGAGGTTTATCCGCGTAATGGCATTGTATATGTAAGTTCATACGTATTTGACAATTGCAGTGCCACCGATATCACCAACGATGCATGGAATTCGGGGTGGAATAAAGGCTTCTGGAGTTATAATGTGGCTGACAAGGCAGAAGATGCTTTGGGCTGGTCTAGTACTGGAGCATCGGGTCGTGTACTAACCGATGGTTGCGTGGATGCTTGGATTTTTTTATCAGGTGGCGAGCCTAACGAATATGATGGTAATATCAAGTATCTGCCTGCAACAGTAGACTATACAAAGGGTGTATATATAGTGAACGAAGATTGGTATGGGCATCGCAATTCAACCGTTAACTTCCTCTCTAAGGACGGCACTTTCGTTTACGACCATGTAGAGAATTTAGGCGTTACGGCTTGTTATGGTACATTCTTCGGCAATCGTTTCTATGCCATCTCAAAGCAGGATGGTGGTTACGGACGTATCTCTGTATGCGACGCAAACTCTACACGCGTAATCAAGCAGATAAAGGATATCGATGGAAAGGATGGACGTTCGTTCTGCGGTGTTGATGAACACAAGGCTTATGTAAGTACTGCAGGAGGTATATACACTCTTGATCTCGACGAACTGACTGTAGGTGCTGCCGTGAAAAACGCTGATGGTGGCGACGCCAAACTCGGAGAGTGTGGCAATATGGTGCGCCTTGGCGATTACGTATACGCTACAGAGTATGGCAAGAGTCTCCGCATTATCGACTGCAATACCGACCGCATCGTTGCTACAATCTCCTCTGCTAATGTCTATTCTATCACTATGTCGAAGGACGGACAGCTGTGGGTGAGCACCGACAAGGGCATTAGCCGTGTTAATACCGAGACCAATAAGCTTGAAACTATCAGCTTGCCTAAGGGTATAAATGTTCCTGCCAACTCGAATGGCGCTTGGTGTCCGGACGGATTGTGCGCAAGTATGCAGAACAACGTTATCTATTGGACATCTGTCACTTGGAACATATTAAAGGTGTTTAAGTACGACATCGACAACAATGAGTTTGCTAAGGTTGTAGACCTCACCACTAACGATGCTGACAAATGGAAGATGTACAGCGCAAGCAACTTGCGTGTCGACCCCGTGACCGACAATCTGTATGTTAGTCTGTTTAAGGATTGGGGATCTCAGGACTACGCTGTGCGCATCTACGACAACAAGGGCACGCAGCTCAATGAGTACGAACTCACACAGAAAAACTACTGGTTCCCTGGCATGTTTGTCTTCCCCGACGTAGAAGACCCGATTGCAGGCAAAATAGAAGCTGTAAATGTCGAGGAGAACAAGGAAGTTAAGGTTGACCTTGCTAAGGTTTGCAGCGATGCCGACAACTTCCAGGCTGCTATCGTAAAGACAGTAAAGAGCGTAGCAGACAACAATGTTGCAACAGCAACCGTTAAGAACGGCAAGCTCGTCGTTACGGGTGTTAAGGCTGGCAATACAACAGTTACGCTTAACTTCTGCTCTAACGGCATCAGCACTACAGCTACTGTCAACGTAACAGTAACTCAGGCTACTGGCATCACCGGCACCCAGACCTCTGCTGACATTCGTGAGATTGCACGCTTCACTATCGACGGCAAGCGCATCAACCAGCCTCAGCGAGGCATCAACATCGTGAAGTACTCTGACGGAACGGTGAAGAAGGTGATTGTGAAATAATAGTTTTTATCCAATCCAAGATAATTAGGTTAGACATGAGGCGGTCAGAGCGCGAGAGCGTACTGCCGCCTTTTTGCTTTTTTTTGAGTAACTTTGCACCGATGTACAAATTCAATATACTACTTATAATGCTGTTGCTGGGCATGCAGTCGATGGCTCAGACCTCGCGACTCGACTCCATCCACACCCTGCGGGATGTGGCTGTGGTAGGCGTGCGCCCTCATTATCTCACACCGTCGCAGACATTGCAGGGGGCAATGCTGCAGAATCTGTCCACAACCAGCGTTGCCGATGCCTTGAAGTATTTCTCGGGCGTGCAGATAAAGGACTACGGCGGACTGGGCGGACTGAAGACTGTCAACGTGCGTTCATTAGGTTCGCAGCACGTGGGAGTGTATCTCGACGGCATACGCATCAACAATGCGCAGAACGGACAGATTGACCTCGGACGCTACTCGTTGAGCAATATGGAGTCGGTATCGCTCTACAACGCCAACCGCAACGAACGCCTGCAGTCGGCATCGGAGTATGCCTCGGCTGCAACGGTATATATGCAGACCCGACGTCCTACTGAGACTGCATACTCGCTGGAGTATGGATGCGGCTCGTTCGGACTGAACAAGGTGAAGGGTTATTTCTCGTTGAAGAACCTGATGTTTGTCGATGCCGAATATCAGCACACCAAAGGCAACTACGGTTTCCGCTTCCGCTCGGAGCAGGAGGACACGGTGGGCCGTCGCAACAACTCCGACATAACATTCTATCGTGTCGAAGCTGCCGGATTCTATCGCGGACTTTCCACACACGTGTACTACTACAACTCTGAGCGCGGACTCCCCGGACCCGTCATCCGACGACTTTCCGACCAGTGGGATTCTACCGACCGCCAGTGGGACCAGAACTTCTTCGTGCAGTCGTCATACAAACACGCTTGGGAACACTTCGGACTGAAGGCTAACATCAAGTATGCCTTCGACTATCTGCACTATCTGCAAGACCCCAATACCAACGCTTCTACTATGTTCTGCGACAATCACTACACCCAGCAGGACGTCTACGGTTCCATAGCCGGAGCTTGGAACACACGCTACTTGTCGCTCACGGCAAGCACCGACCTGCGCTGGACCGACCTCAATGCCGACGTGTATAAGTTTGATTACGTATATCGCATTGACTCAAAGTCGCTGCTGTCGGCAATAGCTTCTTATCGGGGCTTCGAGGCAAACGTGGCTCTTCTCTACACACACATATCCGACCACACGCGTTCGGCTGCCTCGCCATTGAGCCGTCTGGCTCCTATGTATCTGGCGTCATGGCACGGCGGACCATGGACAGTGCGTGCTTTCCACAAGCGCATATTCCGTGCGCCTACGCTCAACGACCTCTACTATACGCTGGTGGGCAATGTGCAGCTTCGACCGGAGTACACCTCGCAATGGGATATGGGCGTAGACTATAAGGACAAGTATCTGCACCTCGCCCTCGACATGTACTACAACCGCATCGAAGACAAGATTGTGGCTATCCCGATGAAGTGCCAGTTCCGCTGGTCGATGGTCAATTTCGGATTGGTTAAGTCGTTGGGACTGAGCGCTACAGCCGGTTACGACCGCCAGTGGGGCAAATTCTCGCTCTCAACCAACGCCAACTACACCTGTCAGCGCGACCGTGACTACTCGTCGCCAGCCGATCCGGAGTACAAGAACACCATACCTTACTCGCCGTTACACTCCGCTTCGCTCATACTCGACTTCGGATACGACGGCTACTCGCTCTGTACGTCGTGGTTATACACTGGCGATCGCTTCGCATTGATATCCAACAATCGTGAGGATATGCTCGGCGACTGGTATACTGTCGACCTGAAACTCAACAAGCAGTTCCACATTGGCAAGCACAACGTACAAGCCACCATAGAGTGCAACAACCTGACCGACTCGCAACACGAAGTAGTGAAGCGCTACCCTATGCCCGGTCGCAACTGGAAATTCACTCTGCAGTGGAAGATATAGAAGAAGATTGACAGTGAAAAAATTTTGAAAATACATCTTTTTTGACTATATTCGCACTCATAAAGATTCTATAATTCACCATAGCAGCGTTTGCAAAAACATATCAGTCAAAACAACAATGAATATGGAAAAACGAGTACTTGAGAAACAAATACGTTTGCCACTTGATGAGCTGAAGCTGGCTTTTGCTGCATCTTGCGTAGAAGGTATTGCACGAAAAACGGGCAAGCCCTACTACGAGGTGTATGAAAGAATGAGCAAAGCAGGGGCTATAGAGAATTACATTATTCCATATTACGACACACTGCATACTGAAAGTCGCGAATATGTCATTGACGACGTTATGGAATATATAGAGAATAAGGAAAGGGACACAAAATGCTGACAGTATATCATGGCTCCACCCAAACAGTAGATGCACCCGTATGTGCTTTCGGTCGTCCGAGGTTGGACTTCGGACAGGGTTTTTATGTGACTGATATAAAGGAACAGGCTGAACGTTGGGCGAAAGCTATAGCTGGCAAACGCGATACAGAACCAGTTCTGAATATATATCATCTCGACCGTGAACAGATTTTATCGGAGGGCAGATGCAAGATTTTCACTTCTTATAATGCTGATTGGCTTGACTTTATTGTGGCAAACCGACGTGGCGAAAACGTTGCAGCCGAGTACGATTATATAGAAGGCGGTATAGCAAACGACCGTGTTATTGACACGGTGAATCTTTATATACAAGGGCTTATCGATTCAGCAACGGCGTTGCAGCAGTTGGCTTTCTATAAACCTAACAACCAAATATGTCTCTTAAATCAAAGTCTAACTGATAAATACTTGCATTTTTATGGATCAGAAAGAATTTGAGAAGCGGATGAAGTCGCCTGAAATTCAAGAAATGATACTCAGTCATCAGATAGGAGGCGTGGCTTACGAGCTGTCCAAAAGGCTGAACGTCTCGCCAGCCCGTGCTCTCGACCTCTTCTATCGCAGCCAGACTTGCGCCGACTTGCACAACCGTAAGACCGGACTTTATCTTTATGGCAATCTGTATATTGCCGATGAATTTATGTTGGAGTGCCAAGGCAGATAATCTACTTGGCTAACAGCTACGTATTATACTTATGACTATATTGAATACACTACGCCACAAAAGCATGTCGCGCACGACATCTACGGATTGTGGCATAGCAGGCTTTTTGTGTACATTAATGACACTCCTGCTCCTTGCTTCGTGCTCATTACAGCCTGCCGACTATCCCACACCCGATGAGCCTACCACCGATTCCGACCGCCTTATTGTTCTGTGCGAGGGATTGTGGGGCATGGACAACTCGTCGTTGTCGCTGATTGACCACGGAGTATTGACCAACCGATGGTTCCAACAGCAGAATCCGGGACGACATCTGGGCGACACCGGCAACGACATACTGCACATTAACGACACGTTGATAGCCATAAGCGTCAACTGGTCGAACATAATACAGTATATCAGACCTGACGGCACGGCGATAGCCGCTACCGAAAACATCCCCAACAACCGCCGTTTGGCTACCGACGGCAAGGGATTTCTCTACGTAACATCGTATGCCGACAAGGGCTATGTGGCTAAAATCGACCTGCGCACAAAGCATATAGTAGACACCTGTCATGTGGGCTACGAGCCTGAGGGCATCGCCTACTACGACGGCCGTCTGTACATTGCCAATACGGGAGGATACAGCACGCAGACCAAAGACCACGGCTACGAGCAGACAGTAAGTGTGGTTGACGCACCGACCATGCGCGAACTACGTCGCATCGACACCGGATGCAAGAATCTATACGGCACAATGTCGCAGTCGGGACAGTACATCTGCATCAATTCGGCAGGCGATATGTACCACATTCCGCCCCATTGCATCGTGCTCAACATGGCTAACGACGAGTTTCGCGTGTACGATTTTCCAGCCACATACAACTGCGCTTATCACAATAGGTTCTACATGATAGGTTCCAGCTACTCATACATCACCAGCACATACACCTATTCGGCGCACACCATAAGCCTGCCCTCGCTCGAAGCCAGCGAAGGACTTGCCGACTACAACGCTGCCAATGAGACGATAATGAACATGCAGTCGCCCTACGCTATATACATTTCGCCACTGTCGGGCCACATGTATGTCAGCGACGCACGGTCGTATGCCACCAACGGATATGTCTATGAGTTCGACCGCCAGGGCGTGCAACTCAAACGATATTTGCTGCGCGGAGTCAATCCGGGCAGAATAATAGCAATGTAAAGCAATATGTTAGCAATATAAATACAGGATATTAGCAATGTAAAAACAGAATATGAAACGATTGACAATACTTCTTGCCGCACTCATTATGGTTGTAGTGACGGCATCGGCGCAAGCCAAACAGACAGTTAAGGTGCTCGAATATTGCCCCGCACCGGGTCAGTTTACCAATATACTCCCCGAAATCAACAACACAATGTCGGCAGAAGAGCGACTGAAGGCATGCGAACAACAGTTGGAGGATGGCTACCTCGTGTGTCTCGGCGCAGCCGGAGGCTACATCACCGTGGCTCTCGACCAACCAATAAAGAACGGCAAAGGCTCTGACATACGCATCCTTGGCAATGCTTTTTATTCTTTAAACGACCCCAAGTATGGCGATGCCACAATAGGAGGTTCGATTGAACCGGGCATCGTGTACGTTGGAGTAGGCTCGTCACCCGAGACGGCTGAGTGGTACGAACTGGCTGGTTCGGAATACTATACCACCGAGATGCACCGTTTCGAGATAACCTATTACAAGCCGACTGTAGAAGCTGGCGAAAGCACAACGCCACATATCACCATCGACAACTACATCCGTTGGACTGCATCGTGGACCAATCCCGACGGCAGCAAGCAGACTGCAGAAGGCTGGCAACCAAAGAATCAATTTCACAAACAGTCGTACTGGCCCGCATGGGAAGAGAACGACCAGATAACATTTCGTGGAGCTCGACTGCCCGACAATGCTGTCAACTACGGTGGTGACGGTTCCGGCCCCGATAATCCGCAAAATTGGGTGAGCTATCGTTATGCAGCCGACTCATACGGATATGTTGATGCAGCCCCCAACAGTGACGATGTGTACACCACATTCGACCTCGACTGGGCGGTAGACAGTGACGGCAATCCCAAGCATCTTGACCATGCCGACTTCATACGCATTCAGTCCGGCGTGCTACAGCAGTGTGGATGGACGGGCGAGACATCAACCGAGGTGGGACGCATCACCAATCTGCACCTCACGGAGGGCTACGACGACAACCCCATCATCATCACTCCGCGACAGCGTCCCACCGGCATTGCAGGCACAAGCGCCAACGCTGCGCGCGAGACCATGCGCATGAGCATCGACGGCCGACGACTGCTGAAGCCCGAACGCGGTATCAACATCGTAAGATACTCCGACGGAAGCGTGCGAAAGGTTGTTGTAAAGTGATTGTGTGCTAAAATCATACTCTTACACAAGAGTCATGTCAAAGAAAAAGCGTAACTTTGCAAACAAAACGCCCGCACATTATTTATAATTGAATAAAAACAGAATAAAATCATGACAATAGAACAGCAAATCGTCGCTACCGCAATAGCTGCGGTGAAAGAACTTTACGGTCAGGACGTGCCTGAGAAGATGGTGCAGCTGCAGAAGACCAGAAGCGAGTTTGAGGGCAACCTCACTCTCGTAGTGTTCCCATTCCTCAAGATTTCGCACAAGAAGCCTGAGGACACAGCACAGGACCTCGGCAAGTATATCAAGGACAACTGCCAGGCCATCGCCGACTACAATGTTGTGAAGGGATTCCTCAATCTCGTCATTGACAAGAAGGCTTGGCTCGGACTGCTCAACGAGATGAACGCCAACGAGAAGTTCGGCGAGAAGCCCGTAACTGAGAACTCTCCGCTCGTGATGATTGAATATTCATCGCCCAACACCAACAAGCCGCTCCACCTCGGACACGTTCGTAACAACCTGCTCGGATGGTCGTTGGCACAGATTATGGAGGCTAACGGCAACAAGGTGGTGAAGACCAACATCGTAAACGACCGTGGTATACACATCTGCAAGTCGATGCTCGCATGGCTGAAGTACGGCAACGGCGAGACACCTGAGACTTCCGGCAAGAAGGGCGACCACCTTATCGGCGACTACTACGTAGCCTTCGACAAGCACTATCGCGAGGAAGTGAAGACTCTGAAGGCTCAGTACATGGCTGAAGGAATGGACGAGGAAGCTGCCGAGAAGAAAGCTAAGGAAGAATCGCCGCTCATCAAGGAGGCTCACGAGATGCTCGTTAAGTGGGAGCAGAACGATCCTGAGGTTCGCGCATTGTGGAAGAAGATGAACGACTGGGTTTACGCCGGATTCGACGAGACCTACAAGGCTCTCGGCGTAGGCTTCGACAAGATATACTACGAGTCGAACACCTATCTCGTTGGTAAGAAGAAGGTGGAGGAAGGACTTGCCAAGGGACTCTTCTTCCGCAAGGACGACAACTCTGTTTGGGCCGACCTCACCGGCGAAGGACTCGACCAGAAGCTGTTGCTGCGTTCTGACGGCACCAGCGTATACATGACTCAGGACATCGGAACAGCCGAAATGCGCTTCAACGACTTCCCCATCGACAAGATGATATACGTCGTTGGCAACGAGCAGAACTATCACTTCCAGGTGCTCTCTATACTCCTCGACCGTCTCGGATTCAAGTGGGGCAAGGAGCTTGTACACTTCTCTTACGGAATGGTTGAGCTGCCCAACGGCAAGATGAAGAGCCGCGAGGGAACCGTAGTTGACGCCGACGACCTCATTGCAGCAATGATTGGCGACGCCAAGCAGACAAGCGAGGAGCTGGGCAAGTTTAAGGATATGACCGAAGAGGAGCGCAACGAGATTGCCCGCATCGTAGGTCTGGGTGCGCTGAAGTACTTCATCCTGAAGGTAGACGCACGCAAGAACATGCTGTTCAATCCTGAAGAGTCAATCGACTTCAACGGCAACACAGGTCCGTTCATTCAGTACACATACGCCCGTATACGTTCAATCCTGCGCAAGGCTCAGGCTGAGGGCATCGCCATTCCGGCACAGCTGGGCGAGAACATGCCTCTCAACGAGAAGGAGATAGAGCTAATACAGAAGCTCAACGAGTTTGGCGCTGCCGTAGAGCAGGCTGGCAAGGACTACTCACCGAGCGGCATTGCCAACTATTGCTACGAGCTGACCAAGGCATTCAACCAGTTCTATCACGACTACTCAATCCTGGGTGCCGACACCGATGACGAGAAGATAGTACGTCTGGTACTGGCTCAGAACGTTGGCAAGACGCTGAAGAACGGCATGGCATTGCTGGGTATTGAGGTGCCTGAGCGCATGTAATGTAGCCTTATGGACACACTCAATCCTCCCGACTACCGCCACGACACGGTGTTGCCGCTGCCCATGGAGGTGACGGCCAACGCCTGGGCGGTGGACGCAGCGTGCTCCGGCAATCCGGGTCCGATGGAATATCAGGCCATCGACCTTGCCACCGGAGCGCAGGTGTTCCACTTCGGTCCGATGCACGGCACCAACAACATAGGCGAATTTCTCGCCATTGTACACGCGCTTGCATTGCTCGACCGCCAAGGCATTACGGGCAAAACCATCTATTCCGACTCGCACAACGCAATATTGTGGGTTCAGAAGCGACAGTGCAAGACCAAACTGGAGCGCACTCCGCAAACCGAACCACTCTATCAGATAATCGCCCGCGCCGAGACATGGCTCCGCACGCATCAGATAAAGAACTATCTGGTGAAGTGGGAGACGCGCAAGTGGGGCGAAGTGCCTGCCGATTTCGGTAGGAAGTAATAAGGAAAAAGCCCCACCCCCTGCCCCTCCCCCGTAGGGAGGGGAGCGGTATGCTGGGCAAACT
>NZ_JADYUF010000059.1 GCF_021531655.1 Leyella stercorea
GAACTTTTCATCTGACAAATATACAGAATTCCAATGATTTCAAAGAACAAAAGATGTGTATAAAGGGTAGGGCGGTGCCCTGGGCTATGTGCTTCTGCCCTCTTCGGGGCGTGTTGCTGTGACTTTTGAGGCTCCCTCTTTTTTATTTAATATCCGAAAATCTCTTCAGTAGAAATACGCTTGATTGGAGCTATTTTCTCAAGAGACTTGATGTCGAGGTTCTTCTCATCGCCGAGGATGAGGTAGCGCCACGGCTTGCGAGCCATGTTTTCGTTTTCAAACTTCACGATGTCTTCGAGAGTCAATGTAGGCAGCTGCTCGTATACCTTGCGACGCAAGTCGTAGTCGATGCCACGCTGCTTGGCTGCGAGATACGAGTAGATGATGTCGTCCTTGGTGATACGCTCTGAAGCGATGCGCTTTATTGTAGCCTGCTTTGCCAGTTCGAAGGCAGCTGGAGTCTGCGGCAGAGTGTCGAGGATGTTGCTGAACACGCGGATGCAGTCCATCATCTTGTCGTTTTGTGAGATGATGTAGGTGAAAGCGTAGTTAGGATTGCCCTTGCGACGTGGTGTGGCGTAGTTGGCAAATGCGCTATAAGCAAGTCCGCGGCTTTCGCGCAACTCCTGGAATACCACTCCGTTCATGCCACCACCGAAGTACTCGTTGAACACTTCAATCTTGGCTTCATCCTCCGGGTTCCACTTCTGTCCCTCGTTGTGATACTGCACCATATATATGTTCTTTGCCTCGTAGGGTGCAATCCATATCTCGTTGGCAGGGGTCTGTTGCATTGTGTATGGACGGCCTGCAGGAACATCAGCCGGCGACTTAGCCACAGCATGATTCTTGTCGATAGTGGCTACGAGCTGCTTCTCGCTCAGCGGACCGTAGTAGACGATGCTGTGCTTGTAGTTCTTCAGATTGCCAATCATGTCGACGAGAGTCTGCGGATTGGCGTTCACGAGTTCGGCACTGTCGGGTATGTTGCGGAATGAGTTGTAAGCACCGAATTCGCCATACTGCTGCAGAGCACGGAAGTTGGCCTTCTGGCTGAGCTTGTTGTCGCGACGCGACTTGAGTTCCTGCTCAACAAACTTGCGGTAAGCGTTGCGGTCGACCTTGGCGTGGTTGATGACGTTCTCCATAAGGGTCATAGCCTCCTGCATGTTTTCGCCCAATCCACGGAGCGAGATGACCATATTGCTATTGCTTACGCTTATGTTGTACTTGCATGCCAGCTGATAGAAACGCTCCTGCACCTGCTTAGCCGACATCTTGTCGGTGCCGAGATAGTCGAAGTAGTTCTTGGCATAAGGCAGCCACTTGTTGGCTTCTTCGCCCATCTCGAAGTAGTAAGCCAGATTGAACAGCTGGTTCTGCTTGTTCTGAATGTAGTAAACGGGCAGCGCACGTTTGGTCTTGGTCTGTGTGAAGTCGGTCTTGAAGTCGAGGAATCGCGGCTGGATAGGCTCCACCTTCGAGTCCTTTATCTCCTTGACAAATGCGCTCTGCATGTCGCGGTTGGTAGGAATGGCTGTGATTGAAGGCTTGTCAATCTTCTTCTGCGAGGCGTCTTCGCCCTGCTTCTTGTACACGATGGCATATCCGTCGGTGAAGTGGCGGCGTGCGAAGTCTACAATCTGCTGCTTGGTCATAGCGGCAATGCGGTCGAACTTCTTTACCTCAGTCTGCCAGTCGCGTCCGTTGACGAATGTGTTGACATAAGCGTCGGCACGCTTCTCGTTGTCGTCAAGCGATTGCAGGAATTCGAGTTTCATGTTGTTGACGATAGCAGGCAGCAGCTTGTCGCTGAATTCTCCCTTCTTCAGCTTCTCTATTTCGGCAAGGATGAGGTTCTTCACTTCGTCAAGACTCTGACCCTCGTTAGGCATTCCGGCTATGATGAACTGCGAGTAGTCGCGCATGGCATAGTTGAAAGCCTGGGCAGCCTGGCAACGCATGGGCTGATTGATGTTAAGGTCGAGCAGTCCTGCCTTGCCGTTGTTCAGAATAGACGAAATCACCTCAAGCGTATCGTTCTGCAGAGTTGCTGCGCCATCCATCTTCCATGCCATCATGATGTTATCAGCCTCTTTGCCTATAACGGTTGAACTGGCAGGCGATGTAAGATTCTTCTGCATGGGGAACTGTGGATAGACAACGTTGTCGCTCTTCTTCCACGAACCGAAATACTTGTCGATAGTAGCCACTACCTTGTCGGGGTCGAAGTCGCCAGCCATACATATTGCCACGTTGTTGGGCACATAGTAGTGGTGGAAATAGTTCTTGATATTGGTGATTGACGGGTTCTTCAGATGCTCCTGGGTTCCGATAGTGGTCTGTGTGCCGTAGGGGTGGGTAGGGAAGAGCAGCTTGCCTATGGCAGCAAACTCCTTGCGTGTGTCGTTGGTCAGCGAGATGTTGAACTCCTCGTACACAGCCTCAAGCTCAGTATGAAAACCACGGATGACCATATTCTGGAAGCGGTCGCCCTGAATGCGTGCCCAGTTTTCCACCTCGTTCGACGGAATGTTCTCCACATAGCAAGTCACGTCGGTAGAGGTATAGGCATTGGTGCCGTTGGCTCCTATTGACGACATCAGCTTGTCGTACTCGTTAGGGATGAAGTATTTGGCTGCAATCTGCGATACCGAGTCAATCTCGTGATACAGCACTCGGCGCTGGGCAGGGTCGGTTACTGTGCGGTAGTGCTCATATCGGCGCTCAATGTCGTCGAGATAAGGCTTTTCCTTGGCATAGTCGGATGTGCCGAACTGGTGGGTACCCTTAAACATCAGGTGCTCCAGATAGTGGGCAAGACCGGTAGTCTCGGCAGGGTCGTTGCGCGAACCCGTACGCACGGCTATGTACGTCTGTATGCGCGGCTGCTCCTTATTTACCGACAGATAAATCTTAAGTCCGTTGGGCAGGGTGTAGATGCGGGTCTGCATCGGGTCGCCCTTAACGGTCTCGTAGTTGTAGGCTGATGCCTGGCTGCCAAATCCCAACAGCAGGAATGAGGCAACAATTAGAGATTTGAATTTCATTTTATTGTTGTGAAATTTGTTATATATACATTATTATATACGAATTATTACATATATAGCTTTTGGTTTTCGAAGTCCACTTCCTTGTCAAGCTGTTCGTTGAAGTTGCGTAATACTTCCTCTTCAACGTCGCCCAACTTGTATTCCTTTGCTGCGTCCTTCTTTATTTCGGCTATCCATGCCCGGCGGGCTGTGATGTAGTCGCTCTTGACGCGCTCCACATTCTCCTCTGTAAGCGATGTAAAACCATAGTAGTCCATAATCATGCGATACGACCATGCCCAACGATACTCAGAGTACATAGCATTAATCTGTTCGAAACGTTCGGTCAGAGCCTCAGTCGTGTCTATGTCGCCCGATATGATGTCGTCAATAATGCGTTGTTCTTCCGATTCGGGCAGCAGCAGACCTGAGATGTCGGTCCACGATCCTGTGCCCACAGTTGTGGTTGGTTCTACGGGAGCGTGGCGTTTTAGCACGGCACCCATGTATATACGCAGAGCAATGTCGTAGTATTTGATGCCCTTGCGCAGCGACGAGTTCTTGATGACATATTCGTGATAGTTGTATGTCGAAACGTCTTCGCCCGAAGCTTCGCGCAGATCTTCCAGTATTTTCTTGCCACGCAGAATCTCGCCTACGGTAAAAGGCGACAGCCAGTCGAAGTTGACTATGCTCTTGCGTGCGCCGTCGGGTCGCATGTCGCGCTTGGGCCATTTGCGTATGTCGCGGTATAGGCCAACTGTAGTGAGGTTGCGTCCCGGCACAAGATACATGGTGTCGTTGTAGGCAATGAGATAAGAGAAGGGCAGCGAGCGTGTGTCGGGATGATACATCAGTTTGCCGAAGCACACCGAGAAGGCTCCTATGTGTGCCGGCATCAGTATGTAGGCACCGCTGGCAGTCTTGGTTCCGCGCTCCAGGGTGCCGTAGTGCATGGGTCCCATCTTATAGGCATGGTTGGAGAAGTTGGTGGCTGAGCCTGCGTTGTAGAACGAGAACTGTCCGCCAATGAGCAGCGAGCTCTTGTGATGTGATGCTGTGAACGGACCGCAGAATGCTGCGCACGCCTCGCCGTTCGACATATACGAGTTGGCGAAGAACACGCTTCCGGCAGCCGTAAATCCGTTGCTCAGCTTGCACGCCTCGCCCACGAAGCAGTCCTGCATCTTCACGCTATTGATGATAGACGATCCGTCGCTGATGATAGAGTTCTCGCAAATCACGCCCGTGCCGATGTAGACAGAAGCGTTGCTGTTGCTCATTATGGTGCAGTCGCTCAGTCGCGAAGCTCCCGAAATCTCGCAGTCGTCGTATATTACTGTATTGGTTATCTCCTTGGTGTTTACTATCTTCACCCTATTGCCTATCGTAGCCATTTCGGGCGATGTACGTTCTATCTCCTCACGTATCAGTCGGCGTATGGCATCCTTCAAAGCACGGTTGTGGAAATGCTTCACCATTAGCGCAGCCACCTGACTTGTCAGTCCGTGATAGAGTATCAAGTTGCCTTCGCCCACCTCGTTGAGTACCGAAATGAGGTTGCCTTCGCCATAAGTGGCTCCGTCGGTAGTCTCCATGGTGCATACGTTTGAAATGATGCAGTCGTTGCCAATGACGTAGTTGTTGATAAATCCCGAGATGTTCTCGATGAGGCAGTTGTCGCCAATGGTCACAT
Source organism: Leyella stercorea (assembly GCF_021531655.1). Next base: position 4,729 of record NZ_JADYUF010000059.1, read on the forward strand.
TACGCAATGTGGCGTTGTTCACGCCTGAGTGTTTCATGAAGCCGCGGCTTACCTCCACGTTGTTGTTGAATGCTCCGAGGCTTATGTTGCCGTAGAACATTACACGGTGGAAGAAGTTTGGCTTGAAATCGTCGCTCACTTCAATTCGTTGCCAGTCCTCTGCCCAGCAGCTATTGGCTTGGAGAGCTGAAATTTCGTTGTCGGTTAAGTTTCTTTTTCCCATGTCGTTTTGTTCTAAAAGATTATTATGGTGTGGTGTTGCCTCCTTTTATTCCACCTCATACAGGAAGTCGTTGTACGGATATTTCTGTACGTGCAGTTCGCGCACCTTCTTGTATATTGTTTCGCGGAACTCGTCTATATTCTCCTTTTCCTTTGCCGATATGAACATGCAGTTTTCGTTGAGGCGTGCCATCCATGTGCGCTTCAGTTCGTCGAGTGTGATGTTCTCCTTGGTGGCAGGAGTAAGGTCGTCCTCCTCCTTTTCGGTCCACGAATAGTTGTCAATCTTGTTGAACACAATCATCGACGGCTTGTCGGCGCAGCCCAAGTCCTTCAGAGTATTCTCCACTACATTTATCTGCTCCTCAAAGTCGGGATGTGAAATGTCTACTACGTGCAGCAGCAGGTCGGCTTCGCGCACCTCGTCAAGAGTCGACTTGAACGAGTCTACAAGGTCGGTAGGCAACTTGCGTATGAATCCTACTGTATCAGCCAGCAGGAAGGGCAGATTGTCAATCACCACCTTGCGCACGGTAGTATCGAGCGTAGCGAACAGCTTGTTTTCTGCAAACACCTCGCTCTTCGACAGCAGGTTCATGATGGTCGACTTGCCCACGTTGGTATATCCCACAAGAGCCACACGTATCATGCGTCCGCGGTTCTTGCGTTGTGTAGTCTTCTGCTTGTCTATTTCCAGCAGTCGTTGCTTTAGCAGGGTGATGCGGTTGAGGATGATACGGCGGTCCATTTCGAGCTGCGTCTCACCCGGTCCACGCAATCCCACACTACCCTTGCCGCCACCCGAACCAGAGCCGCCTCCTTGTCGCTCAAGGTGAGTCCACAGACGTTGCAATCGCGGAAGCATATAGCGGTATTGAGCCAGCTCCACCTGAGTCTTGGCGGCAGCCGTCTGAGCACGCATGGCGAATATGTCAAGAATGAGCGATGTGCGGTCGAGAATCTTCACGCCCAGCTCCTTCTCAATGTTGCGTATCTGTTTGGCAGAGAGTTCGTCGTCAAAGATAACCATTCCCACGGGGCGTTCGGCATCCTCTTCGTCCTTTATATACTGGGCTATCTCCTCCAGCTTGCCCGAACCCACGTAAGTAACCTGGCTCGGTCCGCCCACGCGCTGCGTAAACCGCTTCACGGTAACGGCACCTGCTGTGTCGGCGAGGAATTCCAGTTCGTCGAGATATTCTTTGGTCTTTGCCTCGTCCTGGTCCTTAGTGATAAGTCCAACGAGTATGGCGGTTTCCGCCTTAACTTCTGATATTACAAATTCTTTCATCCAGTATGTATAATCTTTTAAAATACAAAATTATACAAAATACTTCACATCCGCAATTTGCTGAATGTCAATTTGCTTAGTGCCGCCCATTTTTGTTGATATAGTTCGTTCGGGATGCGTTCGGGATGCTATACAAATATAATACAGACGGTAAGAAATTGTTACAAAATGAAAAGTGATTCTAGAGTTTTGCTGAGTGGTTTTTTATGCTTTGTTTGTCGCCGGAAGCCATTCCTTTCTTCAATCTTACCCCTTTTGCCCTGCCAATGTACCCCTTTTGCTCTTCAAATGTACCCCTTTTACATTCCAATAGTGCTGCATTTGAAGCGCAATAGTACAGTAAATGGAGTGCAATTGTACTCCTTTTGCTGCAAAATAGAGTCGTTTCAGCGCAACAGCTTTATGCGTATTGAAACTGATTCTTATGTAACTTGCTGTGTATTAACGTTATAACTCAAACCGCTCAAAACTCAAGAATTTCGAACCAAAGATTTCCTTGTGCGTTCAACTCGCAGTTTTGAGCGGTTGAAAATGCAAATATAGGATAGTGGCGAGGGTGAAAGCTTGCTTAATTAGCAGAAAAGATGTTCCGTACAAATCAAAGGTTCACTTCCTTTTACTCCATAGGTGGAATACTCAAAGTATGTAGAACATAGCCATATGAATGTAAGGTGACTTGTAAGGCAAACGGTCAAAGTTTGATGAAAACGTAAAATGTTACGGATATTATTCGTATTCTCCGTAACTTTTAACACGAAACATTCTTTATTCTCAACAAGTAGTTGTATCTTTGAACGCAAATAAGAATAACATGGATAGAAATACAGTCTTTGACACGCTAAAACAGCGAGGTGGGTTCATAACCACAGGTGAAGTGAAAAGCCGTGGTGAATATGAGCAGCTTCGCCGTGCAATAGAAGATGGAACGCTTATGCGACTTCGTAATGGTGTCTATGTGGAAATGTCTGCGTTGGCAAACAACATGATAGATGTGGAACGTATAGTTCCGCATGGGGTGCTTTGCTTGTATAGTGCTTTTGCTCATTATGGACTTTCCACACAAGTGCCTTCCGCTACTTGCATAGCCATTGAAGCCAAGCGAAAGGTGCGTTTGCCAGACTATCCTCCTATTGATCTCTATTATTGGAAAAAGGAGAATTTGGAGTTTGGTATAATCAAAAAGAGTATATCTGGTTATGATGTACTCATTACAGATATGGAGCGAACGGTCTGTGATGCTGTTAAGTACCGAAACAAGATAGGGTTTGATGTGTGCGGTGAGGTGATAGACAACTATCTCAAAAAGGAGAACCGCAATATATCTCTACTCCATGAATACGCACAGAAACTAAGAGTGAAAAATATAATGACTACATATTTGGAGACAAGACTATGACAAAGAATATAGGGAAGTCCATTAGGACACGTTTGTTGAACCTCGCCAAAGAGGAGAAGCAAGAGTATATGAAAGTGTTGGTTAGATACTTGCATGAACGCTTGTTGTTCCGTATCTCTGCAAGTCCTTACAAGAGCCACTTTCTTCTGAAAGGCAGTTCGCTATTGTTTGCCTTGGATGGGTTCAAGGCTCGTCCAACCATTGACATTGATCTGTTGGGAGAACGCATCAACAATGACAGAGATAACCTAAAAGAGGTTTTTCAAAAAGTGTGCGCCATTGAATGTGAGGACGATGGAGTTACATTCGATGCAACTTCACTTGAATTGGAGCCAATAGCCGTTGAAAAGAAATACCCAGGCACTTGTGTAAAAGTGGTAGCACACTTAGACACAATAGTGCAACAAGTGTCAGTTGACATAGGCTTCGGTGATGTTGTAACACCTTATCCTCTGTCATTAGACTATCCGTTGTTGTTACCAGATGTTCCTGCCGTGGAACTGTATGCCTATTCATTGGAAACTTTGATAGCAGAGAAGTTTCATGCAATGGTTGACCGTGACGAAAGCAATAGCCGCATGAAAGATTTCTTTGATGTGTATCAGTTGTTCACCAACCATGAGATAGACAAGGAACTTCTTGCGGAAGCCATTGTCGGTACGTTTAAGAACAGGAATACTCCTTACCGAGAGAACCTTGCCCTTTTCACAGACAAGTTTGCAACGGATGCCACACGCAATATTTGGTGGAAAGCATTCTTGAAAAAGATACGTTGGAAAGAGCAGATAGACTTTTCAGTTGTGATGAAGTGCATCAAAGAGAACCTACAGGCATATTGGAACAAAGAAACATTAGGATGATAGCGAAAGGGCACATTTGATTTTGGATGGTGCCAAAGAACACTATATTCTTGATATAGAGCATAGTGACAAGGCAATTGAGATTATTGAGATTATTGAAACTCTTTTGCCTGCGATACCTTACCCAAAGAAGAAAAAGAAGCGAGACTGACGAGGGTTTTGCACACCCTCTTAATTTGCAGAAAAGATGTCCCGTGCAAATTTTATTATAGGTTTGTCTGCCTGTTCTGTTTTATTTTATTTACTTTTGCATCGTGTAATAGAACGTTTATAAATACTAACTTTTTCACTATATGATTATCAACAGATCGTTTTCCTCGTCTTTATTGAATAAGGAACGTTTCGGCTCACTTAAGAGCCTTGTTCTTTTGGTGGTTATCGCTATCTTAGCCACAAGTAATACCTATGCCCAATCCGGCTTCGAGACTATCGACGGTTTACGCTATCTGATAGATTCCGATGTCAAGACAGCAACACTCGCAGCAAACAATGGTGACGAAAAGTATTCAGGCAATATCGTTGTGCCGGAAAAGATAAAGGCAAGCGATGGAGTGGAATATCCCGTTACTGCTTTTGGAAGTAATGCATTTAAGGATTGCGACGGATTGAAGAGCATCATAATCCCTTCTTCTGTAACTTCTTTGGGTAACAGTTGCTTTGAGTACTGTATTTAGAGCCTTATAACTAACCATAACTTACTATGACTAACTAACCATAAAGTCTTGATTTTCAATACTCTTTGATTTTTAACACTTTCTGAGTGCTTTTTGGCAGTTCCCGATTTTCCACATATTTTTGCAGCGTATTTCTACCGTGGAGAATTTGCGGAGCTTTTATTTTGTCATATCGTGAACGTAGTTGACAAGGGTTTACAAGTGGTTACGATGAAGGACAGATTTGAAGCTGATAGGCAAAAAGCGTAATATCGTGGACAGGGTTGACAAAGGTTGTCAATGGTTCACTTCCGTTTACTCCATCAGTGGAATACTCAAATGAATTTGAACAATGCAATATCAAAGAGTATGAGACCGACAAGAAAATGTGAATTTTGTGGCAAGACATTCGTGCCAAGAAGCGGTATGCAGAAATACTGTTCCGAGGAATGTCAGGCAGAGGCAAAACGTCTTAGGAAGAAAAGACAGCAGGACTTGATTAACGGTATTGAGCCAATCATGGATCTGCAACATCAGGAGTATCTTACATTCTCAAAGGCAGCTGTGCTGATGGGATGCACCCGACAGTATATCTACAAACTTGTGGCTAACGGCAAGTTGAAGGCATCAAGATTGAGCAGCCGAATGGCATTCGTAAGAAAGACTGATATAGAGAAGATGTTTGAGGGTAATCCCTACAAGCGTGTGATTCCTGCCAGCAAGAGCAAGCCCAGTAAAAAGGCAAAAGCAGAAAAGCCAACACAAAACCTGGAATCAACAAAAGGGAAAGAGGAGAATGAGGTGCTTGACTATTATTCGGGCGAGGAAGTGATGTCCATTTATAAGGTCAAGAAGTCTTGACTCTACACCTCTGCCAAGCGCAACCAGATACCGATGTGCCGTATCGCTGGCAAGAACTATTACAGCAAACGGCATATTGATGAGTTCTTCGGTACTGCCGTTGACATCAACAGCATCACGGAATGGGTGACCGCTGATGATGTAGAGGAAGCCTTTAGCATGAGCAAGTCGGCACTCAGGGCATACACCTACCGCCATAAGATACCGACCAAACGTGAGTATGGTCGTACCTATTATTCCAAGGAACATCTTGAAGAACTGCGCAGGACTGACCTCATGAACGATGACAACTATTATACCACCGAACAGGTGCAACAGTTGTATGGTCTGACGAGTGCCAACATTTGCCATATCGTAAGAGTGCATCATATCAGCAAGGTAAAAGTGGGTGTAAAGAACCTGCTTTTGAAGACGGATGTGGAGCGTGCAATGGCAGAAAGAGCTGCTAAAGGACTGTGAAAGCAAATGATTTCAGCATTATCCATCAGTTACTATGAATAATTGGAGTCACGGATGCATCATTTTATTTCTTTGCAGCCGTGAAGAGACACTTCACCACGAATAATCATCAATAATACATATCAGTTATGAGCAACATTTGCAAGACCGTATCATTGCGTACACGCAAAATCAAGGACGGACACATGCTGTCCTATTATCTTGACTATTATCCAGGCTATCGTGACGAGAGCACGATGAAAGTCATCCGCCATGAGTCGCTTGGCATCTACATCTATGCCAAGCCGAAGAACCAGACAGAACAGAAGTACAACCTCAACCTTACGGCAAGAGCCGAGGCGATACGCTGCCGTCGCTTTGAGGCTATCGTCAACGAGCGTTATGATTTCTTCGACAAGGAGAAGATGAAAGGAGATTTCCTCGCCTACTTCAAGAAACTGGCAGACAAGAAGAACTCCAAGTGGCAGCACGTCTATATGCACTTTCGTACCTTCACGCAAGGCAAGTGTACCTTCGGGGAGATAAACGTGGACTTGTGCAACAGATTTCGTGAGTATCTGCTGACAGCACCACAGGGACTGCATAAGAACAGAAAGCTGCATATCAACTCGGCAGCCAACTACTGGTCAACTTTCCGTGCTTCAATCCACACAGCCTATCGTGACCGCAAGATAAAGGAGAATCCAAATGGTTTCTTGGAACGTATCGAGACAATCCCGACTGACAAGGAGCATCTTTCACAGGACGAGGTTATCCGCTTGGCATCCACACCATGCTCTGCTCCTGCCTTGAAGCGAGCCTTCCTGTTCTCTTGTCTTACGGCATTGAGAAAGAGCGACATCAAGAAACTCACTTGGGAGGAGATACAGCCATACGGCAGCGATGGTGTGATGTATGTCACCACACGAATGCAGAAGACAAAGGACATCGTGCATAACCCAATCAGTGAGGAAGCCTTGGAACTGATAGGCTATTCACCGGATAAACGAGGCAAGGTGTTCCCCGATTTCAAAGACTCCATGACACAGGCACCGCTGAAGAATTGGTTGAAAGATGCAGGGATTACCAAGCATATCTCCTATCATTGCTCACGCCACAGCTTTGCCTGTCTCCAGTTGGATGCAGGAACCAGTATTGCCGTAGTGCAGCGTTATCTCGGTCACAAGAATGTGGCAACGACAGAAGTGTATGCCAAGATTTCGGATGCTCAGAAACGTGCTTCGGTTGGCTGTATCACCTTGAAGAAGTAACCATTTGACAATAACACACAGAAAAGGACTGTTGGAATGATAGTGTTCCAATAGTCCTTTTCTCATTTTGTTGGTTCTATTTATGATTGTGGATAGAACCAATTCAACAAATACATTCCAATTTCTGTTGATATTAAAGAGGAACTGCAAATATCCCTTTTCTTTGCCCTTACCTTTGTAGTCAGCAATTAGCAGCAACTGACACTAACGAGCAGTTTAAAGTATGATTCAGAGTATGATATCATATTAGAACGCTAATAAAGCGTAAAAGAAAGAGTGCCAGAGAACGTAAATGCGGTTTTTACATGCTTCTGCATCTAACTTTGTGGAAGTTTTTGAATGAATAACAATAAAACGAATACAATAATGACAGTAAACAAGACAACTTCAGATTGTACCCTCTACGCTTTTGTTGGTACAGCAATTCTCGCCATCTCTCTTGTCGTGGCTATGTATGTAGGCAATGACTTTCACCAAAGTCTGTTTGTCGAGTCAATCATCTTTGTAGGAAGCAATATCCTGCTTTGGGCGATATTCATTTCCATGGTGAATTATCCCTATGAACTGATGACCATTGGTAACAACAGCAAGACAAAGAAAAACGTTGTAGAAGCAGAGCCAGCAATAGAACAAGAACAGCCAAAGCAAACATTACCACAAACCGAGTCTGTAAAATACAGTCATGAGGACTATGCCAAGTGTGTAGAGGCACAAGAAAAAGAAGCGCAGGAGGAAAAGGAAAAACGAACGAGAGCTGTACTTGACTATGTGCACCGTACCATGTCAAGGTTTCTGTATGAGGAAGATTTGAATAAGGTGATAGAGGCTGTCAAGGAATGGAGCAACGACACCAACTATACCCCGACAGCAATAAACCGTTTCAAAGAGAATGTAGAAAATATCCCTTTAAGGCACTTCGTGTGGAATATCGCAGAACGTTTGGGTAAACGTGATTACACAATGGCAATGCGAATAGCCTTTGTCAAGGCTTTATTTCCCAAGCCGTTTGAAGGTTTGGACTACAGCACATTGAAGAACCTGAAAGCACCATGCTCCAATGATGTCATTCCTATTGATGAGCCTATCAATGGTGGATATGATTTCCATGATGTGAAGGAGGAAACTCCCGAATAATCCCCATTGTTAGAGTTATTCCTTCGTGAATGACAAATGACTGTCACGAACCTCAGTAACGGAAGCATCATTCTGTTCCTTTGCACCAGTTATTAACAAAGTATCAGAATGAATAAGGAATTAACTTTCAACGACCTTCCAATGGTCGTTGCCCAGCTTCGGGATGAAGTGGTGGGCATGAAGCAGATGATCGTCAGTCTGCAATCACAGAACAAGCCACACAAGGCGAACACGCACATACCCATGAGTGTAGAGGAAGCATCGGCATATCTCAAAATGCCGATGGCTACTCTCTACATGAAACTTGGAAACGGCAGCATTCCCGCCACCAAGCCAGGCAAGCGTTACTGCCTTTATCAAGATGAACTTGACAAGTGGCTGGAGACTAACCGCAAGAATCCTGTACCTCTCACGGCAGAGGAGGAGAACGCAGCCATTCTTGCAGGAAACAAGCGCAAGCCGAAACCCTTAAACTGGTAATGTCATGGATGCGCTTGAAATTTGTAACAAGCTACGCTCGGAGGCTTCGGGCGTAGCCACTTCTGGAATTCCGCTTGACGTATTCCCCCAGAAGATGCAGCAGATGATTCTTGATTTGGCAAGGACGGAGAACTATTCCATTGAGTTTACCGCTACTTCCCTTATATCCGCTATGGCAGCAGCCGTCGGCAACTCCTGCTATATCCGGATTAAAGGCAATTGGATTACTTCACCTATCCTATATGTCATTCTTGTTGGCAGACCAGGAGTCGGCAAGACTCCACCTTTGAACTTTGCCTACAAGCCGTTGCACGACATTGATACTGAGGAGCACCATAAGTTCAAGGCTCTAAAGAATGAGTATGCAGCCATTGTGGAGAGAAACAAGGGCAAAAAACGGACGGAATGGGAATCGTTACCTCCAGTACCAGTCCTGCATAAGAATATCATGAATGACTTCACGCCAGAGATTCTGATGCGCAATCACGATGCCAACCTCAGAGGTGTGGCAGTTGTGGTGGATGAGATAATGGGGCTGTTCAACACCATCAACCGATACAACAACAGTTCTTTTGTACAACAGATGCTGTCGGCTCACAATGGCTTGCCAGTAGATGTATCTCGTTGTAATCTTGATTGTCCTTTACGTATTGACTATCCTTGCATACAGATTGTAGGAACTATCCAGACTGGTATTGTGCATGAACTTTATGATATGGGATTCAAGAAGAATGGTTTTCTTGACCGTTTCCTGATCACATACCCAAAAGGTTTGAAGATTGCTCCTTGGGTTAAGGTTCCAAAACAAGATGCTGCAATCATTGAAAGACCATTCCGCGTATGGAAAGAGATCATAGACAAGGCTGTGGCTCTTCCTTTTACGGAAGGCATCTTCAATGTTCTTGACTTCTCTGATGAAGCCATTGATATATTCTATGATTGGCAGAATGAGGACATTGAACGGCAGAATGCCATTACGGATGAAAAAATGATAGACTCACGTGCTGCAAAAGTTCCTTTGAACACGGCTCGGCTTGCCTTGATATTCCAACTGTTCCGTTGGGCTTGTGATGAGTCTCACAAGGATTTTGTTGATGCGGAGTCCGTGAATGCAGCCATACGGATGAGCGATTACTTTGAGAAGTCATACAAAAGGATGGATGACCTCGTTTTAACCGAGGCTACCGACCCTGTGAAGAAACAGGTACTTGACTCGTTGGGAAATAAGTTCGTAACTGCTGAAGCAGTAAAGGCTGGAGCGGATTTCGGTTTTGCAAGACGTACTGTCATGTATATGCTCAAAGACTTCTGTCAGAGAAACTTTATCATCAAAGACAAGCAAGGCAATTATGAGAAAGTACAGAAGTAGAACCACCACCTTGCACCGTTTGCACTTTGCACTTCTTGCACTCTTGCACAAAAGATGCTGCATTTTATGCCAAACAAGTGCAAAAGTGCAGAAAGTGCAAGGTGCAACAAGTGCATAGCCTTATGAGTGAGTATAGATTCCATCTACAGAAATACAAGCAGGGCAACCGATATGCTTGCCCTCAATGTGGACGTAAGCGTTGCTTTGCAAGATATATTGACGAGGAAGGACAGATTGTATTCCCTGACAATGTGGGGCGTTGTGACCATGAACAGAGTTGTGGCTACCATTATTCTCCATCTGATTATTTCAAGGACAATCCCGATGCCAACTGCAATGATGATTGGAGATATAAAACACCAATCAAAGAGTGCAGGAAAGAGAAAACTCTTCCAACTTTCATTGATAGCAAGCTGGTGGAGCAAACACTGCATGGCTATTATGTCAATCCTTTGTACCGATACATTTCAACGGTCTTTGGCAAAGAGGAGACAGAACGGCTGTTTGCCTTGTACAAGGTCGGCACTTCAAAGAAATGGGGCGGTTCAACTATCTTTTGGCAGATAGATGTCAATGGGAATGTGCGCACTGGCAAGATAATGAAGTATGATGACAAGACAGGACACCGCATCAAGGAACCCCACAGCCTGGTGACTTGGGTACACTCGGAACTGAAACTGCCTGACTTTACACTTCGGCAGTGCTTCTTTGGCGAACATCTGTTGACAGATAAAACCACGACCAAGACAATAGCCATCGTGGAGAGCGAAAAGACAGCCATCATTGCCACCCACTTCATATCTGATTTCGTATGGTTGGCTACTGGAGGCATGAACGGATGTTTCAATAAAGATGCAGTCGAAGTCCTAAGCGGTCGGGAGGTTGTTTTGGTTCCAGACCTTGGGGCAACGGATAAGTGGAAAAGCAAACTTCCATTGCTACAATCAAAATGCAAGCAAGTTCTTGTCAGCAGTATCTTGGAAGACAATGCCACCGAGGAACAGAAAGCCAATGGTCTTGACATTGCCGACTTCCTGCTGATGACGGAAACACCGCAGATGGCGCTACAAAGGCTGATAAAGCAACATCCGCCACTCCAACATCTGATAGACAGTCTTGGGTTGGTGTTGGTGGAAGAGTCATAGCAGAGTGGGTAAGGATCTGCGGGCACGCTTGCGTGACGGACTTTCACAAAAGTCCTAAACATAATAGGGACTTTTAGATTCACCTGCTGACGCTGTTCACTTAAAAAGTCCTTCTATTATGCTCAAGCTCCGCCCGAGACCTGTCACCAGTCATACTATAACAATGTTACAAACTCAAACAAGATTCTTATGGAAAGAAACATACCACGTGCCGCCATCCATGTAGGCACAGACAAGAAATCGTTCTCTTCCCAAGTGGGCAACGAGGCGGAACGCAGAGGTTGGGACGAGAAGCGTTACCAACTAAAAAACGCAGACATAGACAAGAACAACCATTATAACTACTCACGCAAGAGACTCAACTTTGAGATAGTCAAGGGTGGAAAGATTGTGCCTCTTGGTTCCCAGTCTGTGCCGTTGCATGAACGCTTGCAGCACAGACTTGATGAACTTGGCTTCAAGCCATATATGGATGCCAAGCGTCCCGACCAAGTTTCAAGGAACAGTCCGAACTGCACTGTCGGCATCATCTTCAGTGGTGACCATGATGTGCTTAACAGGCTTGCCTTTGGTGAAAAGAAACTCAACACGTCAGATCCAAATGCTGACCACAGCAAGGTGACATTACAAAAAGGCATCTATGACTGGGCATTGGACACCTACCGCTTTGCATGTGAGAAATGGGGAGAAGAGAATGTCATCAGCTTTGATGTGCATTGTGATGAGACAAGCATCCATGCCCATGTGCAGACCGTGCCTGTTGAACAAGTAAAACAACGTGGGCGCGTCGGAAGCAAGTATATCCACAAGGATAATCCAGAAAAGGTTCTCTCTACAAAGGAATGGAGAGCACTTCCAAAAGAAGAACGTGACAACTTCACAAAATCGGAAGTTGCAAAGGGTGTTGTTGAAAGGGTCTCTTATGCCAAAGTGTGGGGAGAGCGAGCAAAGGATAAGTCACAGTATTTATCACAACTTCATACCGACTATTACAACAAGGTAGGTCATAAGTATGGCTTGGCAAGAGGTTTCTCCTATGATGAACTTTCAGAGGAAGAGAAACGGGGACGCAAGCACAAAAACAAGGTGGTACTTGAGGCGGAACGTCAGGCGAAAGTTGCTCTTGACAAAGTGGAGAAATATGCTGTGCTTGCCACAATCGACAAGAAGGAGCTGACCATTCCTTTTCTCAACATCAAGGTTCCTGTTCAAGAAGCGATGAATGCCGTAAAGAAAGAACTTGCCATCCCTATTCCTACTCTTATCGGACAAAAGGCATGGCGTGAGGAGCGTGTAAACAACATCAACGCAGCTATCAAAGCTCTTGTCGTAGCCATCAATGCAGAACGTGACAAACAGAATGAAGGTGTACGCAAGTCTGTCAACAAGACATACACTTACTATATGCAGAATCTCAATAAGCAGATAGAGGAGAACAAGTCACTTCGTGCCGAGAATGATGCGC
>NZ_JADYUF010000005.1 GCF_021531655.1 Leyella stercorea
AATCATAAAGGTACTAAAAATTATTGAGATTACCAACTTTTACAAAGACTTTCTTATCCCGAACTCAGGTTAATTAGATCAAATCAGTCAGTTGAAGCTAAAGTCAACAATATCCTTTACCAATATCATGACAATGTACGACCTGATAATGAAACGTTATATCAAGATTTCAAGAATTTCAAAGATAGGCTTTATGGATATGAACAATAGATTGCTGTAATAGTCAAATAGAAATGGTAGAAATTGCAAAAGAATGTGGCGCTTTACATTGTATAAGTTGGAATGTATATCTTCCAAAATAACATGTGAAAACGTAAATCACCACCTATGAGATATTTTTGTCCCTCGGCTATTTTCGACTATCTCGGGGGACAGCTGGGGGACAAAATGGGTGATAATCTGCAAATATCGAAGTTAAAAATCAAAAATCTGCAAAAACAGACAAAAAATTAATTGCTTGAACAAAGCAAATTATGAGCAATATTTGCAGATAATATGCTTTTCTTTGCAAAAAATCACTTTCCCACGCAGAATCTACTTTCCGATGCAGTATGAGCTAAATATGGAATTGAGCGTTTCTTGCGGGGTAATTTTTGCTTCGCCGGTAATTTCGCCCAAGTGCTCAATAACCATTCGGAGGTCTTCGGCAAGCAAGTCGCCGCTAAGTCCAAGGTTCATTGAATCGATGACACGTTGTAGGCTTTCGTCGGCATGGAGCAAAGCGGAATAATGCCTAACGGATGTTATGACGATGTCGCTCTCGGAGAGTTGAGGAATATTGGCTGCCTCAACTATTAGCTGCTCAAGCTTGGATATATTTGTGCCATACTTTGCGCTAATGTCGACCGATGAGGAGTTTTGAATATTGAATGTTGAATGTTGAATTGTCGGCTTCGCCGATGAGGAATTGTTCCATGATGAATTGGTGAGATCCATCTTGTTGCGCACAATGATGAGTTTCTTGCCTGCAACACGCTTCTTTATATCCTCTATCTCTGAAGCTTCAGGTTGCCTGTCGACAAGCCAGAGTACAATCTTGGCTTCCTGCATCTTCTGGTAGGTGCGCTCTATGCCTATATTCTCAACAACATCATCTGTATCGCGGATGCCAGCTGTATCGACGAAGCGGAACTGTATGCCATTGATGACAGTGGAATCCTCGATGAAATCTCTTGTCGTACCATGTACGTCGCTCACAATAGCCTTCTCCTCATGCAACAAATGATTGAGGAGCGTGCTCTTACCCACATTGGTGTTGCCAACGATAGCCACGGGAATGCCATTCTTAAGAGCATTGCCCACCTCAAAGGAACGGGCAAGCGCAAGGAGGCGCTTATGGATGTCATTGGCAAGGGTGTAGAGTTCGGAACGGTCGGCAAACTCCAACTCTTCATGGTCGGAGAAGTCGAGTTCCAATTCCAATAGCGATGTGAGCTTAAGCAGATGGGCACGAAGATCAGCCAACTCGTTGCTGAAGTGACCCTTGAGCTGACTCATAGCCATGTCGTGTGTTGCCTTGTTGGTAGAGCTGATAAGGTCGGCTACCGCCTCTGCCTGCGAGAGGTCCATCTTGCCATTTAGGAAAGCACGCTGGGTAAACTCGCCTGGTCCGGCAGGTACGCATCCATTCTCTGTAAGCAGAAGCATAACCTGCTGAAGCACATAGGCAGAACCATGGCACGAAATCTCGACAGAGTCCTCACCTGTATAAGAATGAGGCGCGCGGAATATGGACACGAGTACCTCGTCGACAACATCGCCATCAGAGTTGACGATATTGCCGAATGCGAGGGTGTAAGCCTTGCGCTCGGACAAAGAAAGACTGGAGCCGATAGGACGGAATATCCTATCGGCTATACTTATGGCTTCGGAGCCTGAGATACGAATAATGCCAATAGCACCACCAGGGGCGGTAGCGATGGCGCAAATGGTATTGTTGTTGAGCATTTAGATATTTACTTAAATACGTTAGTTCTTAAAACTGTGAATTGGAGCCGGAATGCGTCCACCACGGTCTACGAACGGCTGGCATGAGAAGGTGTTGACTGGCATGATGGGAGCATAACCCAAGAGTCCGCCAAAGTCGACCTTGTCGCCAACCTTCTTGCCAATGGCAGGAATGACGCGCACGGCTGTGGTCTTCTGATTAATCATACCGATGGCTGCCTCATCGGCAATGATACCAGCAATAGTTGTAGAGGGTGTGTCGCCGGGGATGGCTATCATGTCGAGACCTACAGAGCAGACACATGTCATAGCCTCAAGCTTCTCGATGGTGAGGGCACCTGCCTCTACTGCATCAATCATGCCCTGATCCTCGCTTACGGGGATAAACGCACCACTAAGACCTCCTACATAAGAAGAAGCCATGATGCCTCCCTTCTTCACCTGGTCGTTGAGCAAGGCAAGGGCTGCCGTTGTACCAGGAGCACCAGGATGCTCGAGACCTATCTCACGAAGAATGTCGGCAACTGAATCGCCTACTGCAGGAGTTGGAGCAAGTGAAAGGTCGATGATGCCGAACGGAATGCCAAGGCGACGTGATGCCTCCTTGGCTACAAGCTGACCTACACGTGTTATCTTGAAAGCTGTGCGCTTGATGGTTTCGCATAGCACTTCGAAGCTCTCGCCACGCACCTGTTCCAAAGCATACTTGACTACACCAGGTCCGCTTACACCTACGCTTATGACAGCATCGGGTTCGCTAACACCAAGGAAGGCTCCTGCCATAAAGGGATTGTCGTCAGGAGCATTGCACAAGACAACAAGCTTGGCACAACCGATTGACATACGTTCTTTGGTAGCCTCGGCTGTCTGACGCACAATGTCGCCCATAAGACGCACGGCATCCATATTGATACCTGTCTTGGTAGAACCTATATTTACCGAGCTGCAAATGAGGTCGGTCTCGGCGAGAGCCTTAGGTATGGAACGTATCATAAGCTCGTCGCTATGAGTCATACCCTTGGAAACTATGGCAGAATAGCCTCCGAGGAAGTTGACACCTACAGCCTTGGCTGCACGGTCGAGTGTACGTGCAAGTTCTACATAGTCGTCGGATGTCTTGCAGGCATTGCCACCCACAAGAGCTATAGGAGTGATGGCGATGCGCTTGTTTACGATAGGAACTCCAAGCTCCTTGGAAATCTGCTCGCCCGTACTGACAAGGTTCTTGGCGAGACGTGTTATCTTGTTGTAGATGTTCTGGCAGAGCGTAGGAAGACTGTCGCTCACACAATCCATGAGACTGATGCCCATGGTGATGGTGCGCACGTCGAAGTTCTCCTGCTCTATCATCTTGTTGGTTTCGATAACCTCATTGATATTTATCATGACGTGATTTTTTGTGTGTGATTAGATTCTGTGCATTACATCAAATATCTCCTCGCGCTGGCATTTCACCTGCACGCCTACACTCTCGCCAAGCTTGGTAAGTTCGTCGGCAGCCTGAACGAATGGTTTCTCCATTTTTGCCATATCAACAATCATCATCATGTTGAAATACTCCTGCACGATGGTCTGCGAGATGTCAAGAATGTTGACATTGTTGTCAGCAAGATAAGTACACACTTTAGCAATGATACCCTTGGTGTCCTTGCCTACTACTGTAATGATGGTTCTGTTCATAATTAATGTTAATTTGTTACTATTCTTGAAAATATTATTTTAGGGGTTGTGTTTGCTTTATAACTGAAGTTCCATATCGATTACATCAAGAAGTCGTCCAAACTTCTCGCCGACATTGTGGAAAAACGATACTTGAGTGAATCCCAAACTCTTGTGAAACTCAAGGCTTCCTGTGTTTTCGGCTGTAATGCAAGCTATAAGAACCCTGTAACCCAAACTGCGACACTCATCAATGACGTGCTGCATCAGAGTGGTGCCAATACCAGAATGAAATGCGTCGGGACTGAGATAGACGGTTGTCTCAAGTGTGCGTGCATAGGCGGCACGCTCCTTCCACTGATGTACATAGGCATAGCCTGCTACCCTACCCTGATGCTCATAAACGAAGTAGGGAAAACAGGAGGCTATGTCGTGGATACGATTGCGCATCTCGTCGACTGAAACAGGTTCGGTATCGAACGTGATGGTCGTGTCGACTATATACCTATTATATATTGCCACAATATCAGCAGCATCCTGTATCCTGACTTTTCTAATCATTTCGGTATTAACTTGCGAAAGTTCAATTTCTAACTTATTTATTGGACATAGCCTCTTTGACGTATCCATGGCGGTAGGCATAGAGCAACTGCTGCAAGTCGTTGATCTGCTTGGACAGTTCGCGACCTATGTCGGTATCGGCTACACGCATACGATGAGCTGACATCTCCACAATCTGGGTGGTTGACTTAATGTCGGTACATTTCTGTATGGCATCGAGGGTTGAGGTGAAAGGCTCATGCTGTACGAGTACAAATCCACGGCTGTGGTAGACAAGCGTGTATCCTGCAATACCAGTCTCCTTATGGTAAGCCTGTGAAAAACCTCCATCTATGACCATAAGCTTGCCATTGGCCTTGATAGGGTTCTCGCCATTGCATACATGCACGGGGACGTGACCATTGATGATATGGCGGTTCTCGCCTGTCACTCCGAATGCATCCATAATGTTGTCGACAATCTGCTCGTTGTCGCGCAACTTGAAGTAGTTGCCTTTCTCTTCATTGTGCGTTGCCTTGTCGGCTATGAAGTAGCGCTCGAAGGTGGCCATCTTCGACTTGTCGAAGAGCGGGCTGTCAGGACCACACCACAGATATAGGAAATAGTCGGTGGCATAGTTGCGTTCTTCAATACTTGAGTCGGACTGGAATGCTGTACGTATCATCATACCGATATTGTATAGCAAATCCTTGCCCGAACACTTCATGTCCTTTGCAATTTCGACTTCCTTCAATGTGCCGTCGGCATTAAGAGGAATAGAGGCATGGAAAAGCAGATTGTTGTTGTATATAGCATACATACAACCGTGCTGAAGAAGCATACGGATATGCTTGTGCAGCTTCTCTGACACCTGGAACGAATGGTTGAGCTTGTCCATAAGCTGCTTCTCCTCAGGTGTAAGGCGGTCGGGATGACGAGGGTCGATGGTTGGGAAGGAGTTGCTCTTAAGCTCATACTCCTTGCCATCAAGAAGTATAGTGCCCTTCTGATAGTCAATATTATTGAACAGCAGACGGTCGGACATATTCCAAGCCGGATTGCGCTTGATGATGGCTGCCTCCTCCTTAAACTGTATGATGGTAATAGCCTTGTGCATAAGGGCTGCCAGACGGGTGGTCTTCTGGTCGATACGTGCCGAATCGGCTGAGGCTATCTTGGGAACGAACTCCTCGCAAGGGTCGTCGCCATAGGTCTCCATAGCGAATGTGGCAAGGGGCACAAGGTTTATGCCATAACCCTCTTCGAGTGTGGCAAGATTGGCATAACGCAACGACAGACGAATGACATTGCATTGACAAGCACGATTGCCTGCCAAGGCTCCCATCCACAATATGTCGTGATTGCCCCATTGGATGTCCCATGAATGATATGACGCAAGAGTGTCTAATATGATGTGTGCACCAGGACCACGATCGTAAATGTCGCCAAGTATATGAAGCTGGTCGATAGAAAGGCGCTGGATTACGTTGGATATAGCCACTATGAAGTCGTCGGCACGACCTGTAGATATAATGGTGTCGATGATGACGTTGACGTAGTCGGCCTTGTTGGCATCGTCGGTACGCTCATGCAGGAGTTCCTGAATAATATAAGAGAAGTCATGAGGCAACGACTTGCGAACCTTGGAATGGGTGTACTTGCTCGCAACGAGACGACACACAGAAACAAGTTGGTGAAGCGTGATGCGATACCAATCGATGATATTGGGTTCTACCGCCTTGATTAACTCAAGCTTCTGATCGGGATAGTAGATGAGCGTGCAAAGTTCCTTCATGTCTGACTCGCGCATAGTGTTGCCGAAGAGTTCGTCAACCTTACGCTGGATGTTACCCGAAGCATTCTTCAAGATATGCTGGAATGCCTCGTACTCGCCATGAATGTCTGCAAGAAAGTGTTCTGTACCCTTGGGGAGGTGCAGAATAGCCTGAAGGTTGATTATCTCCATGCTTGCCTCAGAGATATTGGGAAACGACTGAGACAACAGATGAAGATACTTCATGTCCTGCTGTTTAGGGGGATGTATGTGTGCCATTTTAGTATAACCTGCTTTTATATTAGTTAATGATTTGTTTTTTCATTTCACTCACCACTTTTCCATCAATGCTGTCGATAGGCATAAAGCCTTCTGTAAGACTACTGTTGGATTCGAGCAACGCCATTGTGTAAGAGGCAAATTTGGACAGATGCATTTCATCAAGTGTATTACGCATGGATTTCTCGTCGTAATCGCTTTCTGTCAGCACTTGTGATGTCTCATCAAGTAATGACTGAGGAATGTTGAGCATCTTGAATCTCTGACGTATGTACATCAGACGTGTACATACGTCATGTATAGACTTGTCCTGGATATTGTATTTTGATAACTGACGACTTATACGATTGCGAACGGATGTGTCGTTTGACTGTATCGTATCGACATAAAGAGAACGGAACGACGCTACCATATCGTCAACCGAGATTGTAGAAGTAAATGCCGCATTCGTGATGACATGTATGGCGGAAGACTTGACTATGCCTGTCAAAAAATTCTGTTCTGTCTGTCCGCAAGCATGTACTACTGCACCTAAACGGACAATACGACGTATGGCATATAAAACATTAGGGGTATAGACCTGTCGACCATTACGATTTACTATACCAAGCATACCATTTATTGAGGTAAAGACAACGGGAATATCCTTGCTTCGATATTGCTCCACCAGCCGTACATTATGTATATTCCAAATGCCAAAAATGTGGACGATGTCGGGTGACATGTCCACAATATCTATCTGATCACAAACTGTAAGTCCGTGAACCAACATCTGCCACATCTCCATATTGATGCAAGAAGGGCTTGGCTTGGATGGTATGACGTATTTTATTCTCATATTATAATTTATGAGTAGTGAAATCGTATTGGTCGGCACGTGAATAACGAATGTTGGTAGACAACTGACGCCACACTATTGAAAGCTCGTAGAAGACTGTACGCCATGCAGGAATATCCTCACCATACTTTATGTACACCTTGCGAGCTATGAGCGAACGCAACACGATTGTCAGGACGATATACAAAGATGCTGTAGCAAGCAATATCCATCGTTGGGTCATTGCTGCCACAATTATGGATGCTATCAGAACAGCATAATTGGCATACATCATAGTCATATCGAAGTTGAACAGAATGCGTGGGGCTGCCGAACGGCTCAGAAACTTGCGTATATGAGCATAACATACATCACGATAGTGCCATTGCTTGGATGTAGGACTGTCTTCGCGTATCCATACATTCTCATCAGTAACAACACGTGTCTGCCCACGTTGGGCATACTTGTTGATGATGAAGTCGTACTCGCCATTCACAAGCTGAAGATTGCCACGATAGCCTTCCTGCGATATGAATTCAGAGCGACGGAACGCTATGTTTGTACCATTGACGCGATATGCCGTAGAACGTAAAGCACGACGCAACATATAGCACGACGTACGCAGACGGGCAAATCGATAATAGCCTCGTGAGGCTGAATCGTAGTTGCTGTAGCCTATAACAAGATTGGCATCGCTGTCCATACGTGAAGCAAGTGTCTTGAGCCACAGGTCGGACTGAGGACGACAATCGGCATTGACCATTACTATCCATTCGTTGTGTGCTGCCTTTACGCCTAATGCTACAGCAAGCTTCGACTTGCTCATAAAGAGCGAGCGGTGTGGAATGTATGTAGCATACAAATGGCCTTTCGACGCATATTGTTCAACAACAGTTTCTGTTGGCAAATCGCCTTTCTCACCTACTACGATGACTTCATAGCCTGGAGCATAGTCTTGTGTCAGTATGAGTGGCAGATTAGCGTCCAGAGCCTGTGCGTTGTTATTGGCAAGCACAAGCACCGTAAGCTGTGGCATGTCGCTATCGTCGACAGAGTGAGAAGCGTCCGAGTCGTCAGCCTTATCCGTCTTGCGAAAGAACGGATTGGCTACGACCGACACCACCATAAATATGGTGATAATAATGCATGAAATAATTGATAATGTATCAATAATCATATCTTATCTGAATTCTTCAGAAATGTATCCTACTGGCAAAGGACGGCAATTGTAACCACTTGCCATTATCTCGCCATAGGCTCCCGCAGAACGTATTGCAAGCAAATCGCCACGATGACACGTGTTGAGGTCGATAGCTTTGGCAAACACGTCGCTCGACTCGCATATAGGACCTACTACATCGTATGTCTGCTTTGGCTCATCGCTGCTGATGTTCTGAATCTTGTGCAGAGCCTGATACAGAGCCGGACGTATCAAGTCGGTCATTCCTGCATCAACAATAGCAAACTGCTTGTACGAGCCCTGCTTGACATAGAGCAAGCGTGTGATAAGCGTACCGCATTGTGCCACTACCGAACGTCCAAGCTCGAAGTGCAAGTGCTGGTCTTCACGCAGATGCAAATGCGAAGCATAGGTATTGAAGTAGTCCTTGAAATCGGGTATAGGCTCACGGTCGGGATTGTCGTAGCTTATGCCTAATCCACCACCCACATTTATGTTCTTAAGAAACACATTACGCTTGGCCAACAGACTCTGCAGTTCGTTGATACGATTGCACAAGGCCTTGAAGTCGCCCATGTCAAGTATCTGAGAGCCAATATGAAAATGGAGTCCGATAACATCGACATTGTCCATTGACATAGCCTCATCAATCACCTTGTCCATGTCTTGCATAGCAATACCAAACTTGTTCTCGGCAAGTCCGGTAGTGATGTTGGCATGGGTGTGCGCACCAATATTAGGATTGATACGGAACGCTACACGAGCCGTCTTGCCAAGTTTCTGTGCAAGACTGTTTATTACCTCAAGTTCGGCTATCGACTCCACATTGAAGCAGGCGATGTCGTTCTGGAGTCCGAGTTCTATCTCCCAATCACTCTTGCCTACACCTGCATACACAATACTGTCGGCAGGAAATCCTGCCTCAAGTGCCGCCTTTATTTCGCCGCCACTCACACAATCTGCTCCCAGACCATATTGTTTTATTATTTGCAGAATCTTCTGATTGGCATTAGCCTTAACTGCATAGTGGACATGATAGTTGGCATGTTTGCCACTTTCTTCCTTTATGGTCTGAAGTGTCTGACGCAGAAGTTGTGTGTCGTAATAGTAGAACGGCGTACGTATATCCTGAAATTTATCTACGGGGAACATTTCTTACTGATTTATATCTTTTACTTTTTGTTGAACAGAAGGTCTGAAAGGTTCTGCAGAGCACGAGCCTTGTCAGCTTCTCTTATTAAGAAGGAAATGTTGTAGTTGCTTCCTCCGTATGATATCATACGTACCGGAACAGTCTTCATGGCATCGAGAACGATAGTCTCAAAGCCCAGGTTGCTCCAGTCAAGATCGCCTACCACACATACAATACACATATCAGAATCGACAGTAACAGTACCATACTTCTTCAACTCGTCGACAATCTCATTGAGATGTGTAGTGTTGTCGATACTCATCGAAACGCCTACCTCACTTGTGGTAATCATATCGATAGGAGTCTGATAGCACTCAAAAATCTCGAATACCTTACGCAGGAAGCCTGTAGCGAAAAGCATGCGCGATGACTTAATCTTGATGGCTGTAATGTTGTCCTTAGCGGCAACAGCCTTAATCTTACCCTTCAGAAGCACATTATCGATAATGGTGCCTTCAGCCTTAGGATCGAGAGTGTTCTTAAGGCGTACGGGAATGCCGGCAAACTTAGCAGGCTGTACACATGTAGGATGCAGAATCTTTGCACCAAAGTAAGCCAACTCGGCAGCCTCCTCGAAGTTGAGCTGACGTATTGCCTCGGTATTGTCTACAACACGCGGGTCGTTGTTGTGCATACCGTCGATGTCGGTCCATATCTGAATCTCCTCGGCAGGAAGTGCTGCACCTATGAGCGAAGCTGTAAAGTCGCTTCCGCCACGCAGCAGATTGTCGACCTCGCCATAAGCGTTGCGACAGATGAAGCCCTGTGTAATATATATCTGGTAGCCCTCATTCTCCTTCATAATGGCACCCAGCTTCTCCTTAATATACTGTGAGTCAGGTTCGGCGTTCTTGTCGGTCCTCATAAAGTCGAGAGCCGAGAGCAGGCACACTTTCACACCCTGCTCCTCAAGATAGTTTGCCACCATATTGGTGCTCATTATCTCACCCTGAGCAACGATGTTCTTCTCCTCAAAGCTTGTGAACAAGTCCTTAGTGAAAGAACGCAGATAGTTGAATTCCGAAGCGAGGAATTCCTTTGTACGCTGCTTATATTCGTCTGTGGAGTATAGTTCCTCCACATGTTCCATATATTTTCTTTCGAGATTGTTGATTACATCATTAGCTCCATCCGAATTCTTCTTGTAGAGATAGTTTGAAATCTCGACAAGCGAGTTGGTTGTTCCCGACATTGCCGAGAGGACAATAAAAACCTGTTCGCCCGATTCTGACACCATTGACGCTACCGCCTTCATGCGTTCCGGTGTTCCTACGGAGGTTCCTCCAAACTTCATTACTTTCATAGTGTGTGTATTTTTATTTGTTATTTTCCTTATTTGTTTTATCTGTCATCTCTATCAGTTTTCCATTCTCGCATTTGTACACGTGTCCAGGAAAACGTTCAATCAATCCGTGGTTGTGAGTTGAGATTACAACCGGAGTGCCGGTATGGCTTATTTCATATAGCAGTCCGACTATCTTCTCTGCTGTATCCGGGTCAAGATTGCCGGTAGGCTCATCTGCGATAATCACCTTAGGATGGTTGAGCAGAGCTCGTGCTATGGCTATGCGCTGTTGCTCACCACCAGACAGTTCGTGCGGACATTTCATCTTCTTGTCCTCCATGCCTACAGCCGCCAGAACGTTGTCTATACGGTCGTCAATCTCCTTCTTGTTCTTCCATCCTGTAGAATGGAGCACAAACTCCAGATTCTTGTAGATGTTACGGTCGTGAAGCAATTGGAAGTCCTGAAAGATGATGCCCATATCACGGCGTAGAGCCGGTACGTCCTTGCGCTTCAACGTTGTCAGGTCGCGACCGAGCACATTGGCTGTCTCGGCATCGTTCTTGTCGATGTCCACCTCACAATATAGGGTTTTAAGCAGAGTCGACTTTCCAGACCCCACTTTTCCTATTATATAAATAAACTGGTCAGCATCCACATGAAAGTCAACGCCTTCGAGAATCATTTCGTCAGCCTGATAGATATTGACCTTGTTATATTCTATCAACATAATATGTTTTTTGAATTCTTATATTTTAATGTTTGTGCCAACTTGGAGCATGTCGCTCCTTAAGTTCCTTGGCAATGTCTTCTATTCGCAGTCCCTTGCTTGTAAGCAATACTATCAGGTGATAGAACATGTCAGAAGCCTCATATATGAGTCGGTCGTTAGTGCCGTTGGTAGCCTCGATTACAGCCTCAAGAGCCTCCTCGCCTACTTTCTGTGCCATACGGTTCAATCCATCCTTGAATAGCGATGTAGTGTATGAGCCTTCGGGCATCTCCTCGTGTCGCTTGTTGATGAAGTCCTGCAGCTCAGTCAGGAACAACAGAGGGTTGGCATCATTGGTCTCACCCCAACAAGTGTCAGTACCGAGGTGGCAAGCCGGTCCGGTAGGATTAACCCTTACCAGAAGCGTGTCGTTGTCGCAATCAACTTTAATGTCTACAAGATTGAGAAAATTTCCGGATGTCTCGCCCTTAGTCCACAAGCAATTGCGTGAGCGACTCCAGAAAGTCACCTTGCCCGTAGCCATTGTCTTCTCGTAGGCTTCGCGATTCATGTATCCAAGCATCAACACATTACGAGTTGTATTGTCTTGTATAATAGCAGGAACGAGTCCGTCCGTTTTTTCGAAATCTATATTCATAACCAATATTTTAATGAGGTTGTTTTATATTCTTGTTTTTACACCCTTTTCATTCAGAAACCGTTTGAGTTTCTTTATGTTTATCTCGCCGAAGTGGAATACACTTGCAGCAAGAGCAGCATCTGCCTTACCTATAGTGAAAGCATCGTAGAAGTGCTGCATACTGCCTGCTCCACCACTAGCTATGATTGGTATTGGCAACGTTGATAGTTGTGCCAATGCCTCGTTGGCATAGCCAGTCTTCACTCCGTCGTGATTCATACTCGTAAAGAGTATTTCGCCAGCTCCACGATCGGCTACTTCAGCAGCCCAATCAAAAAGGCGGTGTTCGGTACGCTCTCGTCCACCCTTCACATAGCAATACCATTCGCCATTGGCCTCCTGACGTGCGTCAATAGCACAGACACACACTTGCGAGCCGAACTTTGACGATATTTCGTTTATCAGTTGCGGGTTGCGTATAGCTGCAGAATTGACACTGACCTTGTCGGCTCCTGCATACAGCAGTCGTTCGACATCCGCGAAAGCATTAATACCACCACCCACAGTAAAGGGTATGTTTATTACTTTAGCTACCTTTTCCACCATCTCGGTGAATGTATTGCGTCCTTCTACACTTGCTGTAATGTCAAGAAACACAAGTTCGTCGGCTCCTTCTGCACTATATCGTTTGGCAAGCTCCACAGGGTCGCCAGCATTACGCAGATTCTCGAAATTGACACCCTTAACGGTTTCTCCGTCTTTCACATCAAGGCATGGTATGATTCTTTTGGCAAGTCCCATAATCGTTCATTATTTTATGAGGTGACTTATACGGTTAATGTCTATGCGGCCTTCGTAGTATGCCTTTCCGAATACTACAGCAGGAATACCTGCCTCATCGAGAGCGATAATGTCATCAGCCGACGACACACCGCCACTTGCTATGAGATGCAGATCGGGGAAGTGCTTCATTATCTTCCGGTACAGTTCTATAGATGTACCTGCAAGTGCGCCGTCCTTTGAGATATCGGTACACAACACCTTGCTAACACCTTTGGCTTTGTAGAAACCAATAAAATCGAAAATGTCACGTTCGGTATGTTCCAGCCATCCGTTTATGGCAATCCTGCCGTCAAGAACGTCAGCACCCAGAATTATACGTTCCGGTCCGTATCGTTTCAGCCATTCGGAAAACATCTGCGGATTGGTATATGAGATGCTTCCTATTGTCACCATCGAGGCTCCATTATCGAATGCCGTATCCATGTCGTCCTGTGTCTTAATGCCTCCGCCGAAGTCTACCGTAAGGTTTGTAGCTTTACATACTTCGTTTAGTACGTTAGCATTTACCACATGTTTCGATTTCGCTCCGTCCAAGTCTACCATATGCAGTCGCTTGAATCCGGTCCGTTCCAGTTCGGCAGCCATATCTATTGGCTTGCCATACACTTTCTTCTGCGAATAGTCGCCTTTTGTCAGTCTCACGCATTCACCATTGATAATGTCGATGGCAGGTATCAGTTCTATCATACGCGTTCAATGAAGTTTCTTAATATCTTTTCGCCCACACCACCGCTTTTCTCCGGATGAAACTGTGTTGCGTAGAAATTATCCTTTCTCAGAGCTGCGCTGAATGGCAGAGTATAGTCAGCCACAGCAACAGTATATTCGCAAACCGGCACATAAAAGCTATGTACGAAATACACGAAATCGTCTTCGCTAATATGTTCAAACAGCTCTGTTTTCAGGCTATATATATTGTTCCACCCCATAGCCGGCACTTTTTCCGAATTGTCAGTCGGTATAAACCGCTTCACATCTACAGGAAATATTCCAAGACAATCGGTATTGTCCTCTTCCGAATGTCGGCACATAAGCTGTTGCCCTATACATATTCCAAGTACAGGCTGCCGCAAGTCGCATATCAGTCTGTCGAGCTTGTGTTCTTTCAGATACTTCATTGTCTCGCCGGCAGCCCCCTGTCCAGGGAATATTATCTTGTCGGCCGATTGCAAGACTTCTGGAGAATCTGTTATAACAGGATTGCACCCGATGCGTTGCAAGGCGTTCACTACCGACCTGATATTACCAGCATTATACTTGACTATAGCTATCTGCATAAGCTTTGTGTTTTGTTGAGATACATAAGGCTTCATGCCCATTAAGCATGAAAATTTGACATATTAGGGGTGCTATCCTCGGCAAAGTTACAAATTTTTCTGTGTTTAGAATATGATTTTGCCGTTTTTTAATGTCCTGTCAGCTCATTATAACACGTTTGACTCGTATAATGACTTATATATGTCAATTTTATACAAATATACGCACCTCATTTTACGATTTGTCACGCCAAAGCCTCAAGTTCTTCCGACAGTTGGGTCCAGCGTTCCTCTTCTTCGTCCATACGCATCTTCACGGATGTGTATTCGTTGACAAGTTTCATGTCTGAAGCACCTTCTGGCGTACAGAGTTTCTCGTCGAGTTCCTTCAGTCGGTTTTCCATAGACTCTATCTTTGCCTCCGATTCCTTCACGAGTTTTTCTATCTTGCGTATTTTCTTCTGCTTCTCCTTGTGCTCGGCATAGCTTTCCTTAGCTTGCGACTTCTCGGCATCGTCTGCCTTTTTTGCCGACTCGGCATTAGCCGTATTAGCAGCAAACGTGCCCGACGTATTGAGCGCAGTCATGTCTTCGGCATTATGTGCCCTCAGATAGTCGTATATGCCACCTATGTGCTCTCTCACCTTGCCGCCACCAAATTCGTAGACCTTGCTTACGAGACCGTCAAGAAATTCACGGTCGTGGCTGACTATGATAGCCGTGCCGTCAAAGGCGAGGATAGCTTCCTTCAGCACCTCTTTCGAGGCGATGTCAAGATGGTTGGTAGGCTCGTCGAGGATTAGCAGATTAACGGGTTCGAGCAGCAGTTTTATCATTGCCAATCGACTGCGTTCGCCACCCGACAACACCTTCACCTGTTTGTCTACATCCTCGCCACAGAACATGAACGAACCCAGAATGTTCTTTATCTTCAGTCGAATGTCGCCCTTTGCCACATTGTCTATGGTTTCAAACACGGTAAGTTCGCCGTCAAGCAGCTGCGCCTGATTTTGCGCAAAGTAGCCTATCTGCACGTTGTGTCCAACCTTAAGGTTGCCGTCGAATGGTATCTCGCCCATGATACATTTCACAAGCGTCGACTTACCCTCGCCGTTCTTGCCTACAAATGCCACCTTCTCGCCTCGCTTAATGGTAAGGTCTACATTCGCAAACACGTTGTGGTCGCCATAAGTCTTACCCACCCCGTTGCATATCACGGGGTAATCGCCCGAGCGCAGACATGGAGGAAATTTCAAGTGCATCGTGGCATTGTCCACCTCGTCCACCTCAATTGGTACTATCTTCTCCAGCTGCTTTATGCGGCTTTGTACCTGCACAGCCTTGGTCGGCTTGTATCGGAAACGCTCTATGAAGTCCTTTATGTCGGCTATCTCCTTCTGCTGGTTTTCATAAGCACGCAGCTGCTGTTCGTGGCGTTCGTCGCGCAGCTTTATGTATTCGTCGTACTTCACACGATAGTCGTTAACCTGTCCACAGGTGATTTCGATTGTGCGATTGGTAACATTGTTGATGAATGCACGGTCGTGACTAACCAGTACCACAGCCTTGGCGCTTTGTTGCAGAAATCTCTCAAGCCATCCTATACTTTCAATATCAAGATGGTTGGTAGGCTCGTCGAGCAATAAGATGTCTGGACGACGCAACAATATCTTAGCCAACTCTATACGCATTCGCCATCCGCCCGAGAATTCGCTTGTAAGGCGGTCGAAGTCTGTACGCAAAAAGCCAAGGCCGGTAAGCGTGCGCTCTATTTCCGCCTCATAGTTGTCACCACCGAGCATCATGTAGCGGTCGTGTTCTTGTGTGAATTTCTCCACAAGTGCGGCATATGATTCGCTTTCATAATCGGTACGCTCTGTCAGCTGATGGTTCAGGTCGTCAATACGGGCCTTCATCTTTGTCACGTCCGAGAAAGCCTTGAGTGCCTCCTCCTTGACAGTAGTGTTGTCCTGCAGAATCATCACCTGTGGCAGATAGCCTATTGTTGTGTCGTTAGGTATGGCAACCTTACCGTCTGTAGGTTTCTGCATTCCGCATATAATCTTCAGCATAGTCGACTTGCCTGCTCCATTCTTGCCAACAAGTGCTATACGGTCGCGGTCGTTCACTACAAAGCTCACATTTCTGAACAATGGCTTTGCGCTGAACTCTACTGAGAGTCCTTCTATTGATATCATATTTTCGTTTCTTATTCTTCTGTTATTGTGATTGGGCCGTTGAGGTCGACCTTCCACGTTTCTACTTCTTTTCTTAGAATCAGCTCACACTTGCCTTTCTTACACATTCTGCCATGACGTCCTATCGAGTCGCACATCAGAAAGTTCTGTACCGTCATTTTCACTCGTGCGCTATCGCTGTCTATATCAATATCGCTTATGTCGCACAATGCGCTATCAGCCTGTGCATTAACCACATTGACATCTTCCTGGCTGATGTTCGACGCATAGAAAGCCATCCACTTATGCGAGCGTTCAGTACACAAAATGGAAGCTTGACACAGACGGAGGTTGAAGTAATTCTGTCCAAAGTTTTTGGCACAAATTTCTACAGCAGCATCATCTTTTAGCGAGCATGCACTTGCAAGGCACATTGCCATAACACAGGCAAAAGTGACCAATAATATATGTTTTACCGACATATCCAATTGCTTCTTTGTTTTATAACAAGTACAAAATTACTTATTTTCTTTGGCATATTCACCCCTTTTGCTTAATTTTGTATTAAAATTGAAGCCGACAAAGGTAAAACAGTCAAGTTATGACGCTTTACCATTGCCGGCGTTTTAATGTTTATAGAAGAAAAAAATGCTGAACTTTATATCTTTTGGAAGCGGAAGTAGTGGCAACTGCTATTATTTATACACGCAAAATTCGGGTCTACTTATTGATGTAGGCGTTGGTACAAGATCGCTCAAGAAGGCTTTTCATGATTACGGATTGCGATTTGTCGATGGTTTCGATGGCATACTTGTCACTCACGACCATGCTGACCACATCAAGTCGGTAGGCAGCTTGAGCAAGAAGTTCAATCTGCCGGTATATGCTACCGAGACTGTTCATGCAGGTATGGACCGCAACTACTGCATGCGTTGCAAACTCGCCCACTCCAACCGCATGAAGGTAGTCAAGGGACAGAGCTTCAATGTAGGTGATTTCAGCATCACTCCCTTTAACGTGCCCCACGACAGTTCGGACAACGTGGGATATTTGATTGAGGCTGACGGCGTTGTATTCTGTCTGCTAACAGATGTGGGTACCATAACCGATGAGATGAAAAGCATAATCAGCCGCGCCAACTATCTGGTAATCGAGGCCAACTACGACCCGCAGATGCTTGAGACCGGACCTTACCCCCGCTATCTGAAGGACCGCATCAAGAACGGACACGGCCATCTGAGCAACACACAATGTGCCCAAGCCTTGGCCGAGAACTTCACCCACACCCTCAAGCACGTATGGCTGTGTCATCTCAGCCAAGAGAACAACAAGCCAGAGCTGGCACTCAACACAATCAGCCAAACGCTTGAAATGACAGGCATAAGGGTTGGCGAAGACGTGAAAGTAGAGGTTCTACGTCGCACACTACCTACAGGCATATTCAGTTTGACGTAGATAATCCAACAATATCAGAACGTAAGACAAAGAACAACACCTGAACAAAAAAAAACAACAAGAACAATATCGTTAAATCCAATAAAAAGTTAACAATATTGTTCTTGTTGTATTATCGTTTTATACTCACCTTAACTTCTCGCTTAAATATCGTCCTGTTGCGCTCGCCTTACATTTTGCCACTTCCTCTGGAGTGCCACAACACACAATATTACCACCCTTATTGCCTCCATCCGGACCGAGATCAATCACATAGTCGCCACATTTTATAACGTCCATATTGTGTTCAATCACGATGATTGAATGCCCTTTCTCGATGAGCGTATTGAACGACTTGAGCAATCGATGGATGTCATGAAAGTGCAGTCCTGTTGTTGGCTCGTCGAATATGAAGAGTGTAGGTTCCTGACGTTCTTGTCCTATAAAATAGGCAAGTTTGACGCGCTGGTTCTCACCCCCCGATAGGGTTGACGAACTTTGACCCAACTTGATGTATCCAAGTCCTACAGCATCAAGCGGCTGCAGCTTGTCGGCAATCTGCTTTTCGCCATACTTCTCAAAGAAATCGATAGCTTCCGAAACAGTCATGTTCAGAACGTCATAGATGTTCTTGTCATGGAAGCGTACGTCGAGAATTTCCTTCTTGAATCGTTTGCCATGGCATGCGTCACACTCCAGTACAAGGTCGGCCATAAACTGCATCTCTACCGTTATCACTCCTGCACCCTTACACTCCTCACAACGTCCACCTTCGGCATTAAACGAGAAGTATTGGGCTGTATATCCCTCTTGTTTTGCCAGGGGCTGACTTGCAAAGAGCTGACGTATGGTGTCATAGGCCTTGATGTAAGTAGCAGGATTAGAACGTGTGCTCTTGCCTATAGGGTTTTGGTCGACAAATTCCACATGCTTCACCATCTGCCAGTCGCCTCCCAATGACGAGTATTCGCCAGGAGCATCAGCCACCTCGTTAAGATGCCGCTTTAATGCCGGATACAGAATTCCCTTAATAAGCGACGACTTACCCGAGCCGCTCACACCTGTTACTACCGTCAGAACATTAAGCGGCAGAGTGACGTCTATACCACGAAGATTGTTCATTCGTGCACCATTTATCTTTATGGCATGATTCCATTGACGTCGCGACTGCGGCACGGGTATGCTCTCCATTCCTGAAAGATAGCGTACGGTATAGCTACGTGTGGCATTGGGGTCGGTATGATTTATGTCATCGAGCGTACCCTCAAACACTATCTCGCCTCCGAGTCGGCCTGCATCCGGACCCACATCAATAATATAATCGGCAGCACGCATTATATCCTCGTCATGCTCTACGACAATAACCGTATTGTGAAGCTGTTGCAGTTCACGCAACACATGTATCAGTCTATCAGTATCTCGGCTATGCAATCCTATGCTTGGCTCGTCGAGAATATAGACCGAACCCACAAGCGAGCTTCCGAGGTTTGTAGTAAGATTGATGCGCTGGCTCTCGCCACCACTAAGCGAATCAGACGGGCGATTGAGTGTAAGATACCCCAGGCCTACATCGAGCAAGAACTGCAGACGTTTGTTTATCTCCGTAAGCAGGCGCTTGCCAATCTTAGCCTCATGTTCGCTGAGCTGTAGATTTTCAAACCAAGCCTTCAAGTTTACTACCGACATCTCCACCAATTCGGTTATGCTCATTCCGCCTATCTTAACCCATGTAGCCTCCTTCTTGAGTCGGGTGCCATGACATACGGGACAGATAGTCTTTCCACGATAACGGCTTTGCAGGACACGGTATTGTATCTTATACTGGTTTTCCTTCACCATCTGGAAGAAGGAGTCGATGCACACCCTATCTCGTACATCCCGGTTGCGATCGGACGGAAGACCATGCCACAGCATGTCCTTCTGAGCCCTTGTAAGATTGAAGTAAGGTTCAAAAATAGGGAACTTGTCGTTGGCAGCCCTGCGACAGAATTCTGTCTTCCACGCTCCCAGCTTCTCGCCATGCCAACATTGTACACATCCGTCATACACGCTAAGCGACGTGTTGGGGACAACCAGTTTCTCGTCAATACCTATCACCTTGCCAAATCCCTCACACTCAGGACAAGCTCCTGCGGGAGAGTTGAATGCAAACATATTGTCGGTAGGCTTCTCGAATGTTATGCCATCCTCCTCAAACGATGTAGAGAAGTCGTAGCATATATTTGATGGCGGGAATACAAGTCGGCATGTACCGTAGCCCTCATAGAAAGCAGTCTCGACCGATTCTGTCAATCGTGAGACGCTTGATTCTGAAGAGCTTACGCTCATTCTATCTATCAATACATAAAGCGGTTCGGCAATCGCATCATTCTTATCACCAGCCAGGAAATCGTCTATGCGCAGAAAATCTC
Organism: Leyella stercorea; assembly: GCF_021531655.1. Next base: position 20,147 of record NZ_JADYUF010000005.1, read on the forward strand.
CTTTATACAAAATGCGCGAATAGCCTTGTTGCAATTCGGCTGTCAGCTGTTCGTGTAGCGTGCGTCCCTTGACAACATTAAGAGGTGCCAGGACAGCAAATTTGGTGCCCTCGGAGTATTGACGCGTACACTCCAGCACATCGTCTACGGTATGCGTCTTCACCTCCTTGCCACTTATGGGCGAGTAGGTACGACCTATACGTGCGAAAAGCAAACGGAGATATTCGTAAATTTCGGTAGAAGTACCAACTGTACTTCTTGGATTTCGCGATATTACCTTCTGTTCTACGGCAATAGCTGGTGGCAGACCCTTTATATAGTCGCATTCGGGTTTGCTCATTCTGCCAAGATACTGTCTGGCGTACGAAGAAAGCGACTCTACATAACGTCGCTGGCCTTCGGCATACAAGGTGTCGAAAGCCAGCGATGATTTACCGGAACCAGAGATTCCGGTTATTACAATAAGCTTGTCGCGCGGTATCCTCAGACTGATGTCCTTCAGATTGTTTACCCGCGCTCCTTTTACTTCTATGAATTTTTCCATATCAGTCGTTCATGGACAAGAGGAACTCCTCGTTGTCGCGAGTACGATGCATACGGTCGTGTATGGTATTCATCGCCTCTATAGGGTTCATATCCGAAATGTACTTGCGCAGAATCCACATTCTGTCGAGTGTGGTCTTGTCCTGCAGCAGATCGTCACGACGCGTACTTGAAGCCACAAGATTGACAGCTGGGAAGATACGCTTGTTCGACAATGAGCGGTCGAGCTGCAACTCCATATTGCCAGTTCCCTTGAATTCCTCGAATATCACTTCGTCCATCTTCGAGCCGGTATCGATGAGGGCTGTTGCTACGATTGTGAGCGAACCTCCATTCTCGATATTACGTGCTGCGCCAAAGAATCGCTTGGGCTTCTGCAAAGCGTTTGCGTCGACACCACCGGTAAGCACCTTGCCCGATGCAGGCGAAACGGTATTGTATGCGCGTGCCAGACGTGTTATCGAGTCGAGGAATATCACGACGTCGTGTCCACACTCTACCATACGTTTGGCTTTCTCGAGTACTATTCCAGCAATCTTGACGTGGCGTTCGGCAGGCTCGTCGAATGTAGAGGCAATCACCTCAGCATTTACGGTACGTGCCATATCTGTAACCTCCTCGGGGCGCTCGTCGATGAGCAGCATCATAAGGTAAGCCTCCGGATGATTGGCAGCAATAGCGTTGGCAATATCCTTCATAAGGATTGTCTTGCCGGTTTTGGGCTGTGCCACGATTAGCGCGCGTTGTCCCTTGCCTATAGGCGAGAAGAGGTCGACAATACGTGTACTGAGATTTGTCGTGGCTCTATCGCCACAAAGGTTGAATTTCTCGTCGGGGAACAGAGGAGTAAGATGTTCGAATGCCACACGGTCGCGTATCTCGTTGGGGTTGCGTCCGTTTATCATGTCGATACTTGTGAGCGGGAAGTATTTTTCGCCGTCGTGTGGCGGACGTACGTGACAGTCGACAACGTCACCTGTCTTGAGACCGTAGCTCTTAACCTGCTGTGTGGATACATATATATCGTCGGGCGACGAGAGATAGTTGTAGTCGCTTGAGCGGAGGAATCCATATCCGTCGGGCATAACTTCAAGCACTCCGTTGGCCTTAACAAGATCGGTAAAGTCATACAGAGGCTCTTCGGGCTGGGGTTGTGGCTGCTGTTGGTACGGCTGGGCTGTATGCTGTACGTTTGTAGTAGGATTGTCGAACATGTCGTATGTCGGTACGGCACCCTGGTCTTCGATAGGCAGGTCGACAACTGTGATAAAGTCGGTACCGTCGCCTGGGTCGCCTGCCCACACTCCGTCGGGTGTAGATGCGTTGGTGTCGGCATTTTCGTTGTGCGACTTTATCTTTGCCTGCAGTTGTGCCAGCATGTCTTCATTCACACCATCTTCGGCAGTCTGCTCTTGGTGTGCAAATGACGCTTCTGGTATGTCGCCGTCGTTCATTCCGTCTTCTGTCAGTGGTTCAGCCGGAATCATTTCGGGTTCAGGCTGCTGCATAGTCTGTATGGCATCAGGCTGTGCAGCCTGTACCTCCATAGCCTCTTGCGCAGCCAACTCGTCCTGGCGTTTACGTTCCTGTATTGCCGAGAGCAGTTCAAGTTCCTTCTTCGACTTGCGTCCTCTATGCTTGGGTATTGCCGAGAGCATTTCTTCGGGAGTCATCGTTGCAGCTTCGGCATCAGCCTTTGTCTGTGCTTTAGGCTCAGCATCGTCGGCCTTGTTTTTCTTAACGTCAAAGTTTTCGCCTTCCTTGCCATTCACAGTATACACGCGGTCGGTATCTTTCTTGGTAATTCTGGTGCGACGACGTTTTGTTCCGAGCGGGTTCTTGTTGCCTTCAATCTCGGCTTGCCTGTCGAGTATTGCATACACCAGCTCTTCAGGATTGCCTTCTGCCGGAGGTTCAATGCCCATTTCGTGCGCAATATCTTGCAATTCAGCCATATCCTTGGCTGACAATTCTTCTTTACTATACATGGATTTTCTAAAAAAAAATGAAAGATTACGCTTCAGAACAGAAGTCGATGTAATCTTGAGTTGAATTATAATGCAAAGTTACAGTTTTTTTCGTAAAGTGGCACAAGGTAGAAAAACAACTTACGAAACATTTAACCAATATTAACTGTACATCAAAATTTATTGCTGTCCTGTAAAACTCAAAAGAGCATAAATATGGTTCATCTGACATTTGGAGTAATGATGATAGAAGTGGGGATGCTTGAAAGTATATTGACAAATGTCGGATGAACCATTTTTTTGTTTAATAGAAGTCATGTGGGTCTTCGGGATGTGTTCGGGATGCCTTCGGGATGTGTTCGGGCGAAATCGGCTTCACTTGCGATAGGGGGTTGTATGCTCCTGATTCTCTACGGAAATCGTCAGCACCTGAGTTGTGTTAGCAGTTGTGCGGAAGCGGTTGTCGGTACGTTCGCCCACCAGCCATACTATTCTACCGTTAGCGTCAGCTACTACGAGCTGGCGACGCTTGTCAAATATAGAGCGTTTGCGGTCGGTAAGATAATCGCTTACGAGTTTGGAATGCTTCATTCCGAATGGTGTAAAGCGGTCGCCATCGGAAGTATTACGGACGGTAAGCGGCCATGCTACCATCTCAGCATCGAGCGTTACGCAGAGGGGGGCGACACTTGGCTTGAAGTTGTCGTCAACGGGAGCGATGTGGAAGTCGAACTTCAGATTGTCTGCAAACGAATAGAGTCCGCATTCGGGAACCTTCTTGTCAAGGGTATGGACACCATAGTTAAGAGGCTGAACGAGAAGGCTGTCGCGATTGAAACACAATTCGTGTGTATTGGAGGCGAATACACGGGTGCGGTCCGACTGACGTGCGAGAACCGAATACAGCATTTCGACCTGCGACGAAGTGAAGCCACACGGACTGAGGACATGAAACAACACGCTTTCGGGCGACACTTGTGCAAGCAGGCGAGCGATGTCTACTGTAAAGACACTTTGGCTGCAGCCTTCGACAACATCAGCCATAGCCCTGCCTATGGCATCGTCGTAGACATTCACGGCCTCGCCTACACGCAAGGACGTTTCGAATATCGACTGCGCCACATTAGGATTGAGCTGTTGCAATAGAGGCATAAGCTCAAGGCGTATCTTGTTGCGCTTTACGTCGGGCACGAGATTGGTGCTATCGGTAACGTACGACTGGTCCTGGCTATTGAGATAGCCGACTATGTCATTACGGCTGACAGAGAGCATAGGACGCAGAATATAGCCGTTACGAGGCTGAATGCCACGCAGACCGCGAATGCCCGTACCACGCACAAGATTCAGCAGAACCGTCTCAACGCTATCGTCACGATGATGAGCCACACAGATGCCGTCGGCTGCGATGTCATGGCGCAGACGCTCGAAATAGTCATAGCGCAGGCGTCGGGCAGCCATCTCGATGCTGACATGATGTAGCGAGGCATACTCGCGTGTGTCGAAATGAACGAGATGCAACGGGATGTTGCAATCGGCACACAGAGTCTGGCAGAAGCGCTCGTCGCGGTCGGACTCGTCGCCACGCAGACGGAAATTGCAATGGGCAGCCTCAACCTGCATTTGCCACTTGGCAGCCATACTCCGCATAGCAAGCAGCAACGCCACGCTATCGGCACCTCCCGAAAGGGCGACGATATATTTGCCACCCGTCACAAACAAACGATGGGCAGAGGCGAACGCCCCCACCCTATTGATGAAATTATTCAGTACGTTATTGTTCATTATACATATATAGAATGACCTTCTCTTACTCCACGTAGAGTACCAGTCCCTTCAGATATTCGCCCTCCGGGTGATAGATATTGATGGGATGATCGGCAGGCTGATGAATCTGATGCAGGATGCGCACCTTGCGGTTGGCCTGGACTGCAGCAGTAAATACCGCATTACGGAAGTTCTCCTTCGACACAATCTGCGAGCAGCTGAACGTGAAGAGGATGCCTCCCGGCTTGATGCGTTGCAGACCCTTCACATTAAGGCGCGTGTAGCCCTTGAGCGCGTTGCGCAAAGCTGCGCGATGCTTGGCAAAAGCAGGCGGGTCGAGCACGATGAGGTCGTACATCTTGTCGTTGGCATCAAGATACTTGAATGCGTCTTCGCAGAATGCGGCATGACGCTCGTCGCCAGGGAAGTTCATGGCAATATTCTTGTTGGTGAGTTCGATGGCCTTGGCGCTACTGTCTACCGAGTGTACAAGTTTGGCTCCACCACGCATGGCGTATACCGAGAAGCCACCGGTATAGCAGAACATGTTCAGAACCGAGCGTCCTTTCGAGTAAGTTTCGAGCAAGTGTCGGTTTTCGCGCTGGTCAACGAAGAACCCTGTCTTCTGGCCCTTGAGCCAGTCGATATGGAAATTAAGTCCGTTCTCCATGGCGACGTCGCTTCCCATCGAGCCGTATATAAATCCGTTCTCGTGCTCAATATCAGCCTTAAACGGCAGGGTTGTCTCGCTCTTGTAGTAGACGTTGGCGATTTCGCCTCCAGCCACCTTGACGAGAGCTTCGCAGATTTCATTACGATAGACGTGCATACCAACCGAATGAGCCTGCATTACGGCAGTATCGCCATAGCAGTCGATAATGAGTCCTGGCAGGTTGTCGCCCTCGCCATGTACCAGTCGGAACGTGTTATTATTGTCACGTCCGATGAGTCCGATAGCCTTGCGCATCTGCCAAGCCGACTCCAGTCGCGACTCCCAGAACTCGGCATCGATTTCCACGTCACGAAACGAGAGCACACGCACGGCTATGCTGCCTATCTGGAACATGCCGACAGCAATAAAATCGCCCGACGCGGTAATGACACGCACCAGTTCGCCTTCCTCCACGCCCTCGTCCACATTGGCTACGGCTCCAGAGAATATCCAAGGATGAAAGCGCTTCAGACTCTCTTCCTTGCCTTTTTTCAGATATAGTTTCTTATACATAGTCTTTTAGAATCTTTTAGAGTTTTGAGTTTTTGAGAATTCTGGAATCAAAGTTCAACCTTCTTCAATTCATAATCGCCCGTAGCCATAAGCCTCATTATTTCGTCATAGAGGTTGATGCACGCCCAAGCGTCGATGGCGGCATACTCCTTCTGCTTGTCGGAGAGCACGTCTGCCTCCCAGTTGGTGAGTCGCTGGCGCTTGCTTATCTTCTCACCGAAGAGGTTGGCATACAGCTTCTGCAGGCTCTTGTCCTCAATACCGATATTGCCTATTATGTCTTGAATGTCGATAAACCATCCGGGTGTGAACTCGGCACGTCTATGAAGCGACATTATGTCGTCGTGCCACGAGAGCCCCACCATTGGCACCATGCGATTGGAGAGTAGTCTGATTATCGACTGAGGGAGTCCCAGATGATTGAGGCGGAAAAGGAAACATTGTTCGCGTGTGGCCACCTGCAGCAACGCCACCTTATGGTTCTGTCCACGGCGGAAGGCAGGTTTCGTCTCCGTGTCTACACCAAGGATGTCACACGTGAGCAGATAGTCGACGGCACGCTCAGCCTCGTATTCGTTCAAGATGACGTTGATTTTATATGGATACTCCACTAATGGAAGGGCATTAATGGTAGCTTTGTCAAACTTGTTGTATATTGTCTTTTTCATTCCGAACATTTAAAGATACTGCAAAATTAGAAAAAAGTTATGAAATTATGGTGCTTTACGAGTTTTTTCCACTAATTTTGTGATGAATATTCTGTTGCGAAAGAGATTTTCTGCAGAGAAGGCACAAATGTGTAATAAAATCTAAACTAAATAAAATGGCAAAGAAAAAGGCGGAACGCAAACCCGCTAACATTAAGGAAGCGCTCGGACTTTCGAGTTTTCTGAGAAGCGAGAGAACCGATTTTCTCTTAGGATTGATTATCATATTGTTCGCTATATATCTGTTTGTGGCGATGTCGTCATTTCTGACCACGGGCGCAGCCGACCAAAGCATACTCGAGAGCATGCGTCCTGGCGAGTGGTTCAATACCGAACGTATATTCCAGAACTATTGCAGCTCGGTAGGAGCCATGCTGTCCTACTTCTTCATGACCGAGAACTTCGGATTTGCAGCATTCATGATTCCCTCGTTCCTGGTGCTTGCCGGAGTAAGGCTGATGCGCATCTGCATGGTCAACATGTGGAAATGGTTCTTCGGAATGGCAATAGCTATGTATTGGCTGTCGGTATTCCTCGCCAAGGTGGTGGCTCCATTTACGGGCGAACTGACATTCAATCCTGGCGGCCGACACGGAGCCTTGTGTGTAGAGTATGCCGAGAACGTGATAGGTCCTCCTGGACTTGCAGCCATACTCTTCTTCACAGCCATAGCGCTACTCACATTCATCAGCACTCAGACCATCACATGCTTCCGCCGTATGCTCAATCCTCTTGCCAAGGGTACAGCCAACGCAGGACGGGCTGTGTCGTCGGCCGTATCGAGCATAGTGGAGAAGACCGGCAAAGACGGGGAAACCGACCAGGCCGATGCCGACTATGACGACGAAGAGCCTGTCGACAACATCACCGGCAAGACCGTTGCCGCCGACAATAACGACAATATCGGCAAGAACGGCAACAAAGACAATAACGGCAAGAATGCCGGCAAGGGCGACGACGAGCCAGAGCTAACGTCGGTAATCGACCTTACAGACATGAGCGGTGCGCAGCCCGACACCAAGCCGGCAAAGTCAGCTGCCAAACTCTCCGACAACAACATCAAGGGTAATCCTGACGGAGCCGACAGCCAGCTTACGGTTGAGGTGGGCAAGGAAGACAAGGCCAACGGCAACATAAGCACACAAAATCACGACATAGACACCCCAATCAATCCGCTCGAACCATTCACGAGATACCGCTATCCGGGACTCGACCTGCTAAACAAAGACTCCAACGACGGCAAGCCATACGTAGACATGGAGGAGGTAAAGGCGCACAACGAGGAGATTGTGAAGGTGCTCAAGAGCTTCGGCATCGACATACGTGAGATCAAGGCTACTGTAGGTCCTACAATCACCCTATACGAGATAACTCCTGCCGAGGGAATACGCATCACCAAGATACGCAACCTTGAGGACGACATAGCCCTGCGACTCTCGGCTCTTGGCGTGCGTATTATAGCCCCGATACCTGGCAAGGGAACCATAGGCATAGAGGTGCCGAACAAGAAGCGCCACAACGTGTCGATGGAGAGCATATTGAACTCGCGCAAGTTCCAGGAGACCAAGTTCGACCTGCCTATAGCGCTCGGCAAGACCATCACCAACGAGGTGTTCATGGCCGACCTCACCAAGATTCCGCATCTGCTCGTAGCAGGTGCCACGGGCCAGGGTAAGTCGGTAGGTCTGAACGTTATCATCACGTCGCTATTGTACAAGAAGCATCCCAACGAGCTGAAGCTTGTGCTCATCGACCCGAAGAAGGTTGAGTTCAGCGTCTATGCCCCCATAGCCGACCACTTCATGGCGCAGGTGGACGACGACGACGAGCCTATCATTACCGACGTGACCAAGGTGGTGCGCACGCTCAAGAGCCTCTGCACACTCATGGACCATCGCTACGACCTGCTGAAACTGGCAGGAGCGCGCAACATCAAGGAATATAACGACAAGTATCTGCGCCACAAGCTCAATCCCGAGCACGGCCACGAGTTCATGCCATACATCGTAGTAATCATCGACGAGTTTGGCGACCTCATCATGACAGCCGGCAAGGAGGTGGAGATGCCTATAGCACGTATCGCCCAGCTGGCACGTGCCGTGGGAATACACATGATTATAGCCACCCAACGCCCTACTACATCAATCATCACGGGCAACATCAAGGCCAACTTCCCCGGACGCATAGCGTTCAAGGTAAGCTCGATGATGGACTCGCGCATCATCCTCGACCGTCCGGGAGCCAACCAGCTCATCGGTATGGGCGACATGCTCTATCTCAACGGCAACGAGCCTACACGTGTACAATGTGCATTCATCAACACTCCCGAGATAATACAGATAAACGAGTACATAGCCAAGCAGTCGGGACCGACAAGCCCCATGCAGCTGCCCGAGCCCAAGAACGACGAGGCTGGCGACGGAGCATCAGGCTCGTCAAGCGACATAGGAGCCATCGACCCCCTCTTCGAAGAGGCAGCACGCTCGGTAATCATCAGCCAGCAAGGCAGCACAAGTATGATACAACGCAGATTCTCCATAGGCTACAACCGTGCCGGACGACTCATGGACCAGCTCGAGAAGGCAGGCATAGTAGGAGCGGCACACGGAGGCAAGCCACGCGACGTGCTCATAGCCGACGAGAACCAACTGGATAACATTATAGGACAACTGAAACGAATGTAAACGATTATGAAACACACATTGTTAAGTATTCTGCTTGTAGCCGCCATGGCGGTAGTATCAAGCGTTCAGTCAATGGCACAGTCAAACACAGCGCAGGCTCGTGCCATACTCGACAAGACATCGAAGGTAATAGGACATAAGAGTGGCGTAAGCGCATCGTTCACCCTCAACAATCCCACCACGGGCAACGTGTCGGGCACGATAGCCGTCAAGGGCGGCAAGTTCAACGCCCGCACTCCGCAGGCCATAGTATGGTTCAACGGCAAGACACAATGGACCTACATGAAGAAGAACAACGAGGTGAACATAAGCACCCCAACTCAGGCGCAGCAGCAGATGATGAACCCATATACATTTATTAATGTGTACAAGACAGGATACAAGATGTCGTCTGCCAAGGCTGGTGCCAGCTACGAGGTTCACCTTGTAGCGCAGAACCAGAAGCGCAGCATCCAGGAGATGTACGTCACGGTAAACAGCAAGACATACGTGCCGTCGCGCGTCAAGATGAAGCACAACGGACGCTGGTATACCGTCACGATAAGCAACTTCTCAGCCAAGAAGCAGCCCGACAGCCTCTTCACGTTCAACTCCAAGGACTATCCGTCGGCCGAAGTAATCGACCTCAGATAGTAGCACATTACACACCTTATCCCCATGACACATACTATGCAGACACGCCTTACAATATGGCAGACAATACGCCTGCTGCTAAGCCATCGCCGGCTTGCCGACCGACGCGCATTCGACTACGAGAGCAACCGCTTTGCCAAGGTAATGGTTAGCATAGCCTCGCTCTTTATTGTAGGCTACCTTATAATGCTGGCGGTATTGTTTGCCTTGATAGCCAACGACATGCGCTCCATGACAAGCGTAGAGTTGATGTGCGCCCTTCTGCCAGCCGTCATGTGCATTGACTTCCTAATGAGGTTAGCCGTGCAGCAGACTCCCTCGCAGATAGCACGGCCCTACATGCTGCTGCCGCTACCCCGACACGCCTGCGTCGACGCATTCATATTCTCGTCGCTCACATCGTGGGGCAATCTTACGTGGCTCATCCTCGTCATCCCCTACTCCATCATGTCGGTAGCGTTCAGCTACGGCATGCTCACGATGGTTTATCTTGTGATTGTGACGCTACTGGCAGCTGTCGCCAACAGCCAATGGTACAGTCTGACACGCACCCTCGCCAACCGCTCTTTTCTGTGGTGGCTCCTGCCCGTGGGCTTCTACGCACTCGAAGCGTCTCCGCTCTATCTGGGCCATGATGCCGGGCTACAGCAATACTTGCGCGTCTACTCGTTGCCGGGCGACGCCATAGGCGGACACAGCATGTGGCCGCTACTTGCCATGATGGCACTGACGGCAATACTCGTCCTCGCCAACCGCCATGTGCAATATGCAGCAGTATGCATGGAGACCATGGGCGCCAGCAAGCCCAAGAGCTTGAAGCACGTCATTAGGTTCAGCTTCCTCGAACGTTACGGCGAGCTTGGCACATTCCTCCAGCTGGAGATAAAGCAGCTCATGCGCAACCGCAACCCACGCAAGGCGATAATCATGAGCATAGTGTTCACCATCATACTAAGCATGCTCATCATCACTACCGACATATACGATTCGGACGTAATGACCAACTTCTGGGCACTATACATATTCATACTGCCTGGAGCCACAATACTCGTCAAGGTGATGGGATACGAAGGCAACTACGTGGACCTGCTGTTCGTAAGGCGCGAGAACATACTCGCCCTGCTGCACGCCAAATACATATTCTATTCGGCCATGCTCCTGCTGCCGTTCGTGCTGATGCAGCCTATGGTCATAGCCGGCAAGATGCCGCTTATGATGCTTGCCAGCTATGCCGTCTACACCATGGGATTCCAGTATTTCGTGATATTCCAGTCGGCAGTATACACGCACCAGACCATACCCATGAACGAGAAGATAACGTCGAAGGGCGGACTAGACGGCAATTACGTACAGATGATTATCACGGGCGTGGTATTCATCATACCCAACATCATCGTCACCACGCTACAGACCATGTTCAGCCCCGAGACGACATATGGCATAATGCTTGCCATCGGACTCGCGTTCGTGCTGACCAACCGCCTGTGGCTGCGCAACATATACAACCGCATGATGAAGCGCAAATACGACAATCTGGAGGGATTTACCTCCACCCGATAAAACTTCAAAAAACAGAAAGCAAAACCGCAAGGCGTCTATAATTAGCATACGGCAATTATAGACGCCGTTTTTAGTTAATAAATCGCAATCCGTCAGTAATAGTCGTACAAAACGTTTTGACATTACACATTTTAATCTATCTTTGCAATCAATAAAAGTGCCGACACCCCCAGCACCACTCCATACAGCAAGTGGCGCGCTCGATGCACATCATCCGTAACACAACATCAGGCATGAAGAAAAGAACAATATGGACAATAGCCATCATCATGGGATTCTCGTTTCTCGCCCTGCTGTATCTGCAGCTCAGATACATCCAGGAGATGGTGGACATGAAGAAGGAGCAATTTGACGAGTCGGTAAACCGCGCACTCTATCAGGCCTCGCGCAATCTGGAGCTTAACGAAACCCTGCGCTATCTTGAGAAGGATGTCAACGAAACCGAACGCCGCTCATTCAAGAAAGACTCCATAGGCACGCTCACGGGCAAGCTCGACGGCAGCATACAGCAGTCGCACCAGTACTCGGTAATAGGCAAGGACGGCACCATATACTCGTCGTTCGAACTGAAGACCATAACCACACGCCCCTCACAGATGCCCAAGGCCATGATACTCCATACGGACAAGAACTCGTTCAGCGAGGCGGCCAAGTCGATGCAGCAGATAGTGAAAAACCGCTATGTCTACCAGAAAGCCCTGCTTGACGAAGTGGTATACTCCATACTCTATTCAGCCTCGGAGAAGCCGCTCAAGGAGCGCATCAACTTCAAGCTGCTCGACCAGGACCTGAAGGCAGAGCTGATGAACAACGGCATCAACATCACCTATCACTTTACCGTCAGCACCCAGGACGGACGCGAAGTGTACCGTTGTCCCGACTATACCGACGAGGGCGAAGAGTTCACATATTCGCAGGTGCTGTTCCGCAACGACCCGCAGTCGAAGATGGGCGTAGTACGCATCCACTTCCCCGATATGGGCTCGTACATCTACTCGTCGGTACGCTTCATGATACCGTCGGTAGCGTTCACTATGGTGCTGCTCATAACGTTCATATTCACCATCGTGGTGATATTCCGTCAGAAGCGCTATACCGAGATAAAGAACGACTTCATCAACAATATGACACACGAGTTGAAGACGCCGATAGCCAGCATCTCGTTGGCAGCACAGATGATGAACGACGAGAGTGTCACCAAGAGTCCTGTCATGACCAAGCATCTCGGCAAGGTGATCAACGACGAATCAAAACGCCTTAGATTCCTCGTGGAGAAAGTGCTGCAGATGTCGATGTTCGACCGCAAGAAGGCCGTGTTCAAGAAGAAGCGTCTCGACCTGAACGAAATGGTGGAGAACATAGCCAACTCGTTCACGTTGCGCGTAGAGCATACCGGAGGCAAGATATACACCGAGATAGAAGCCATCGAGTCGGCTCTCTACGTCGACGAGGTACACTTCCAGAACGTGATAAACAATCTGCTCGACAACGCCGTGAAGTATCGCAAGCCCGACCAGCCGATTAACATCTACCTGCGCACATGGAACGACGACAACCACCTCTACCTCTCGGTACGCGACACGGGACTGGGCATAAAGAAGGAAAACCTGAAGAAGGTGTTCGACAAGTTCTACCGCGTACACACGGGCAACGTGCACGACGTGAAGGGATTCGGACTCGGACTGGCTTACGTCAAGAAAATCATAATGCTCCACAACGGCGACATCACTATAGACAGCGAGCTGGGCAAGGGAACCAAGTTCACAATAAAATTACCCGTCATCAAGGATTAAACTTTCTGATGTCTGCCTCGTCTAATAAAACGAGAGTGGACATTTGGTAAAAATAAACAGTAAAAAAACAATTTAAAACAATACGACTATGGACGAAAATTTGAAAATTCTGCTTTGCGAGGACGATGAAAACCTCGGTATGCTTCTACGTGAATACCTGCAGGCCAAGGGCTATACAGCCGAATTGTGCCCAGACGGCGAAGCCGGCTACCGCGCCTTCATGAAGACAAAGTTTGATATATGTGTTCTCGACGTGATGATGCCCAAGAAAGACGGATTCACACTCGCCCAGGAAATACGTCAGGCCAACGCCGAGATACCTATCATATTCCTCACAGCCAAGACGCTGAAGGAGGACATTCTCGAAGGCTTCAAGATTGGTGCCGACGACTACATCACCAAGCCTTTCTCTATGGAAGAGCTTGTATTCCGTATTGAGGCCATCCTGCGTCGCGTACGTGGCAAGAAGACCAAGGAGAGTACGGTCTACCACATCGGCCGCTTCACTTTCGACACCCAGAAGCAGCTGCTCAGTATTGGCGACAAGCAGACTAAGCTCACCACTAAGGAGAACGAGCTGCTCGCCTTGCTCTGCAGCCACGCCAACGAGATTCTGCAACGCGACTTCGCCTTGAAGACCATCTGGATTGACGACAACTACTTCAACGCCCGTTCTATGGACGTGTACATCACCAAGTTGCGCAAGCATCTTAAGGACGACGATCAGATTGAGATAATCAATATACACGGAAAGGGGTACAAGCTTATCACCCCAGAAGAAGAATAAGCAAAATGATTTAATTTTTCATATTAGTAGTAGTGGAGGGGGCTGTGAAGTTCCCTCTACTTTTTTGTGTTATGATAAACGTTTAAATATATAGAGAATGCTGCGTGGGGAGTGACTTCATGCGTTTGTGATGAGCTGCATCACTTTTTGTTTCAGATTCTGTATTGCCACTTCCGGTTGCATCAGAACATGAAGGGGACGGTTGTCGGCATCGTTGATGCTACTTACTATATCAAACTCTTCCGACAGTCTGCCCGTGGTATCGTCTATCATGCCCGAGAGCAGCCATACCGGTACATTAGCTCTGGCACATCGGTTGAGCACGCCTTGAGGCACCTTGCCCATAAGGGTCTGTTCGTCGGATTTGCCCTCGCCCGTGATGACAAGGTCGGCATCATGAATGAGAGTGTCGAAGTTGGCAAGTTCGAGCATTATGTCTATGCCCGAATGAAGCTGTGCATCAAGATAGACAAGGAGGGCGTAACCCAGTCCGCCTGCTGCGCCTGCTCCGGGACGAAAAGCCAACTCGGGAGTGGCATAGCCAGCCTGTTCGGTCTGCCTGGCAAAGGCACGCAACTGACGGTCGAGCGTCGCTACCTGCTCGGAGGAGGCGCCCTTCTGCGGAGCAAAGACATAGGCTGCGCCATTCTCGCCATACAGCGGATTGTTAACGTTGCAAGCTACTATTACCCTGCATTTCATGTCAAGGCATCCTTTGGCTCTCATGGCTTCTATCATGCCGCGTCCGCCATCGCATGTGGCACTTCCGCCTATGCCCATCACTATCGTCTGGCAGCCTCGCTTCACGGCATCTGCCATCATCTCAACCACACATAAGTTGTGGTGTTGAGAGGATTGCGTAGGGAGGAGGGCACGAGTGTCAGTCCGCTTGCAGCAGCCATTTCCATATAAGCTGTCGTGCCGTCGGCAGAAAGGGCGTATTGTGCCTCTATCGGCTTCATGAGGGGGCCGTGCAGCCCGACGCTAACGCTACGTGTGGGCAACATCTGTCGCACGCATTCCACCTGTCCTTCTCCCCCGTCGCTCAACGGAACCTGCACGACTATGGCTTCGGGCAATACCGAACGGATGCCTTGGGCACACGCCTCGCATGCTTCGTTGGCAGAAATGCTCCCCTTGAAGGAGTCGAATGCTAATACTATCTTCTTTATAAGTAACGAATGTTGCGTACATTATCTGAATTCGTGTAATAATTCGTGACAAATATCATGTGAGTATCGGTCACGAACCATCATTAAGCCTTTTTTATTTTCTTTCCAGTTCCTGCAAGCTCTCCATCTTCTTCGACTCCAGGAACTCGTAGATGCCGCACAAGTGTTCGCGCACCCGTCCATGACCGAATTCGTAGACCTTGCTAACGAGTCCGTCGAGGAAGTCGCGGTCGTGGCTAACTACAATGAGCGTGCCGTCGAAGTCCTGAAGAGCCTGCTTGAGCACGTCCTTTGTCTTGAGGTCGAGGTGGTTGGTAGGCTCGTCGAGGATGAGCAGATTGACGGGTTCGAGCAAGAGCTTGAGTATGGCAAGACGTGTGCGCTCGCCTCCCGAAAGCACCTTCACCTTCTTGGTCGACTCCTCACCTCCGAACATGAATGCGCCCAGCAGGTCGCGTATCTTGTTGCGTATCTCGCCCTTTGCCACATCGTCGATGGTCTGGAACACCGTGAGTTCGCCATCCAGAAGCGAGGCCTGGTTCTGTGCGAAGTAGCCTATCTGCACGTTGTGACCGAGTTCGAGTTTGCCCTGATTCTGCAGCTGTCCCATGATGCACTTTACGAGCGTCGACTTACCCTCGCCGTTTCTGCCCACAAAGGCTATCTTGTCACCACGCTCTACTGTGAGGTTAACACCGCTGAACACCGTCTTGTCGTCGAACGACATAGCCACATCGCTCATCTGTACAGGATAGGCACCGCTGCGCGGACTTGGCGGGAACTTAAGGCGCAGGTGGCTTGTATCCTCCTCGTCCACTTCGACAAGTTCCAGCTTCTCGAGCATCTTCACACGGCTCTGCACCTGGAAGGTCTTTGAGTAAGTGCCCTTGAATCGTTCGATGAAGTCCTTGGTCTCGGCTATCATCTTCTGCTGCTCCTCATACTTCTTCATCTGCTGTTCGCGACGCTCCTTGCGCAGCTCGAGATACTGGCTGTATGTGGTCTTGTAGTCGTAGATGCGCCCCATGGTGACTTCAATGGTACGGGTTGTGATGTTGTCGACAAACTTGCGGTCGTGGCTGATCACTACCACAGCCTTCGAGCTGTTGATGATGAAGTCCTCGAGCCATCCTATCGACTCGATGTCAAGATGGTTGGTAGGCTCGTCGAGCAGCAACACGTCGGGCGACTTGAGCAACAGCTTTGCAAGCTCGATGCGCATGCGCCAGCCACCCGAGAATTCGCTCATAGGGCGGTTGAAATCCTCACGCTCGAATCCCAGTCCAAGCAGCGTCTTCTCTACGTCCTCCTCAAAGTGGGTCATGTCAATGGCATAGAACTTCTCCGAGAGAGTCGACACCTTCTCAATGAGCTGCATATATTCTTCGCTCTCGTAGTCGGTACGCACGGTAAGCTCATTGTTGATACGGTCTATCTCGGCCTGAATCTCGTGCAGATGGGCAAATGCCTGGCACGTCTCGTCAAAAACGGTACGTCCGTCTTCGGTCATCAGGTGCTGTGGCAGATAGGCCACTACGCAATCCTTAGGAGCCGATACGGAGCCACGCATCGGCTTGCGCACCCCGGCAATTATCTTGAGCAGAGTGCTCTTGCCTGCGCCATTCTTGCCCATAAGGGCTATACGGTCTTTATCGTTTATCTGAAAGGAAATATCCCTGAAAAGGGTGGTGCCGCCGAATTCAACGGTCAGTCCATCTACTGTGATCATATCTGTTTGTTGTGCTTATTGTGAAATAATGCTGCAAAATTAGCTAAAAATCTTCAAATGTCGGTCATACCATTTACCTATTTTTGAGTATTGCGCACCCTTTGGAAGCTTACTAACTTTGCACTCCGAAAAGTAAGGTGGCTTGCTGCAAGCCGCCCGTACAAACTAAAAGCAATACGCACATTAATATTTTAGGATTATATGAAGGAAATAGCACGTCTCGACGCTACCAACGTGCAGGACCTCCTGCAGCAGGAGTTGCCCGGAGTGGAGTTCTCGTATGCCATAAACCAGCAGACTCACCTCAACTTCTCGGGCTTTGGCGGCCAAGGCGTTCTGTTTCTTGTGGATAGCGAGCGTCTGGCTGGTGAGACGATGGACGACGTGGACTTCACCCGACTCAATATGGATAATGTAGAGCGCATAGAGATAGTAAAGGGGGCAGTCTCAGCTCTATATGGCAGCAACGCTACGGGCGGCGTCATCAACATTATAACCAAGCGCAACATCCAGCCTTGGACGCTCAACCTTAACGCACGCTACGCCAAGCATAACGAGCAACGTTACGGAGGCGCGTTCGGCCTGAGCGGCAAACATTGGAGCAACATGCTCACAGCCAACTACAACAGTCGCGACAATTACGACGTGCATAGCACCTCCAATCCCGTGACGCGCATCATATCAACCGTATATGGCGACAAAACCATAAACCTCAAGGAGCAGCTTACGTGGAGCCCGGCAACAAGCTTCAACCTTACAGGACGTGCAGGCTACTTCTTTCGCGAGACAGTACGCTCTGCCGAACAGCCCGAGCGCTATCGCGACTTCACGGGCGGACTCCGCATGAACTGGAGCATTAACGCGCAAGACCACTTGCAGGCAAGCTACGCCTTCGACCAGTACGACAAGTCGGACTACCAACACATCACACGCCTCGACATACGCGACTACAGTAATGTGCAGAACTCCTACGCCTGCCCAACAACCACACTTTCGTGCGTGGCGACATCCTTACCATAGGCTCCGACCTCATGCACGACTATCTGTACAACACAAGTCCTGAGGGCAATACACGCAAGCAGGACAGCTGAGACCTCTTCGCCCAGTACGACTGGCGCGTGAACGAGAAGCTGGAGATAGTAGGAGTACTCCGCTACGACTACTTCTCCGACGGAGATGAGTCGCACGTTACGCCCAAGCTCAACCTCTGCTACAAGCCCCTACGCAATCTTTCGATACGTGCTGGCTACGTCATGGGATTCCGTGCGCCTACGCTCAAGGAGAAATACTACAACTTCGACATGTCGGGAATATGGATTGTCGAGGGCAATAGCAACCTCAAGTCGGAGGTGAGCCACAACTTCAACCTCTCTGCTGAATACACCAAGAGCCATTACAACTTCACGGTTTCGGTCTACTACAACAAGGTGAAGAACAAGCTTGCCACCTCGGCACCCTACTTCAAGTCAGCTACAGACCGCCTGCCCTATCTGCCCTACGCTAACCTCGACGACTATAGTGTGTGCGGAGGCGAGATTGGGGCGCAGGCAAAGTGGAACAACGGTCTGGGCGCCCGCATCACATACGCCTACTCCAAGGAGCAGCTTGCCAAGGACAAGGAAGGCCACACCATCAACAACCAGTATATTCCAGCTCGCGAGCATGCCCTTAACGCACGTGTGGACTACGACCACCAGTTCGGCAAGCATTACGGACTGAACATCGGATTGCAGGGACGTGTGCTTTCGGGCGTGAAGAACGTGGAATACAAGGACTATTACGACATGGGCAAGGGAACCATCGACGTGGAATATCCTGCCTATACTTTATGGAAGCTATCGCTTGTACAACGTTTCGGCAAAGCCGTAAAGCTGACGGCAGACATCGACAACATCTTCGGATACAAGCCCAAATATTACTATCTGAACAGTCCGACAACAGACGGAGCGACGTTTCAGATAGGAATGTCGATAGATATAGACAAATTCTTTAAATAAGATACAGACGAAATAGATACATACAAATTATTATTGAATACAATAACACTAAAAAATGATTATGAAAACTAATTGGTGGAAAGCAATAGCATCGTTTCTCGTAGTACTCTTTACCATGCCTTTGGGACATGCCCTGATGATGATAATGGAGAAGACCATAACGCCCGTGGCGCTACACTACTCAGCCTTTCTGATGGGACTGGTAGGACTCTTCATAGTAATAACGGGTGTGTTTGTCAAGGGCGACACCAAGCAGACCGTCTTCGGACTGATCGGAGGCCTGCTGTTCTGGACCGGTTGGGTGGAGTTCCTCTTCCAGTACTACGCTACACGATGGGGCACGCAGCCCGAGATTGTCAATGGAGAGGTGGTGACCAAGCCCGAATATCTTATTCTGCCTGCCTCGTTCGGCATGTGGATGATGATGATGACACTCTACATATTCTCCACGAAGAACGGCTGCAACTTCATCAACTGGTGGCAACGCCGCTTACTCGGTTCGCGCAAGAATGAGATTGCGGCACGCCCCATGACCCGCCACACAAGCTTAGTGACGTTCATGGAACTGAACATGATACTCTGGGCAAGCTATCTGCTGCTGATGTTTTGCTACGACAGCAACTTCCTTGGCGACCGCCATCCCGTCACCAGCATAGTAGCGGCAGGCTGTCTGCTTGGCAGCATATTCATCTTCAAAAAGCAGCTGCGCCTGTCGTCGTGGGGTGCCAACATACGTATGGCTATAGCTACAGTAGTGGTGTTCTGGGTGCCGGTAGAGGTGCTCGGCCGACTCGACTTCTTCCGTGAGTTCTGGGTTGAGCCACAAGAATATGCCACACAAATGATCTGCATCCTCGTGGTTTTCCTGATGCTGCTGGTATATATCGTCGTGGCAGCAAGAAAGCAAAAGAACAAGGAATGATTTTCAATGCAAATATTGCATGTTAAATGTTAAGTGTTAAATTGTTGGGATGCGAAACAACTCAATATTTAACATTGCCTAAGGCTTTAATTCATGGATAATTCGTGGTAATTCGTGACTAAGAAAGACACGCTCTCTTTAAGATTCTGTTTAGCCACATTCGGCTGCATAAGTACCGAGAGCGGACGCGTCTCGCCTTCGTTGATACTCCTTACCACATCAAAGTTTTCAGCCAGCCTGCCCGTAGCATCGTCTACCATTCCCGAGAGCAGCCATACGGGCACATTAGCTTCCTGGCAACGCTTCAGCACGCCATGCGGCACCTTACCCATCAAGGTCTGCCCATCCGACTTCCCTTCGCCCGTAATGACAAGGTCGGCATCCTTGATCACAGCATCAAAGTCGGCAATATCAAGCATAATGTCTATGCCCGAATGCAGCTCGGCATTCAGATAAGCAAGGAGGGCGTAGCCAAGTCCGCCAGCTGCTCCGGCACCCGGACTAAGGGCAAGCTCGGGAGTGGCACGTCCTGTCTGCTCGGTCTCCTTTGCAAAAGCGCGCAACCGCCCGTCAAGCAGCTCCACCTGCTCGGGCGTGGCACCCTTTTGCGGAGCAAAGACATAAGCAGCCCCGTTCTTGCCAAACAAGGGATTGTTGACGTCGCAAGCTACAATCACCCGACAGTCCATATCGATACATCGGCAGTCGCCCAGAGCCTCAATCATGCCACGTCCCCCATCGCAGGTAGCGCTACCTCCAATGCCCATAACGATTGTCTGGCAACCGCGCTTCACGGCATCGGCTATCATTTCGCCCACACCATAAGTGGTGGCAGTCATGGGGTTGCGTTGTTCCTGCGGCACGAGCGTCAATCCGCTTGCTGCCGCCATTTCCATATAGGCGGTCTTGCCGTCTGCAGAAATTGCGTATTCAGCCTCTACCCTATCCATTAGAGGACCGTGTACTTCTACAGTCACGCTCCGTGTGGGCAACATCCGCCTCACACACTCCACCTGTCCTTCGCCCCCATCGCTCAAGGGAATCTGCACAATCACGGCATCCTGCCAAGCTTCACACACACCTTGGGCGCACGCCTCACAAGCCTCCCGTGCCGAGATGCAGCCTTTGAAGGAGTCGAAGGCCAACACAACCTTTTTCATAGCCTAAGCATTAATCGTCCGAACCTTAATCGTCCGAACCTTACTTGTTGATATAGTCGAGTATCTGCTCGGCATGTATCTTGGTCTTGATTTCCTTGGGAGTGAAGATTTTCTGTATGATGCCATTCTCATCGACAAGATAAGTAGTGCGAAGTATTCCGATGGTTTTTCTACCGCAGGTCACCTTCTCGCCCCAGCATCCCAGCTCCTGCAACAGAGTGGTTTCGGTATCGGCTATAAGGGGGAACTGCAACCCTTTGGCATCGGCAAACTTCTTCTGAAGAGCCTGCTTATCCTTGCTCACGCCAATTATCTCGTAGCCAGCTGCAGCCAGCTCGTCCTTATGCGCCTGCAACGAGCATGCCTCAGCTGTACATCCGCTTGTATTGGCCTTAGGATAGCTGTAGAGCACAATTTTCTTGCCACGATAGTCGCTTGCCTTAATCTCACGTCCGTCTTGGTCGACGCCAAGAACCTCAGGAATTTTATCTCCGATATTCATAATTGTAATGCTTTAATGTATTGGTTTAATAAAAATTCTATATCAAAAATTCTGAATGCGTTGTACTTCATCTATTGGCAGTCCAGTCATTTCGGCTACAAGTTCGGCAGGCATTCCTTTGCCAAGCATATTAATGGCAACTTTAGTTATGCCTTCTGTACGACCCTTTTCAAGACCCTCGGCACGTCCCTTTTCAAGTCCTTCTGCCAGTCCCTTTGCCATACTATCGGCTTCACCTTCGGCATATTTCGTCTTCTCGGCAGTCCGTATGGCGTTGACTATATCACGGTAGGCGTTCATGCTGTCCTCGTACAGCTTAAGTTCCTCGTTATTGAACTTGGCTATCTCGGCCTGCTCGAAGAGTCGGGTGAAGACACGTTCCTGAAGGGCTGCAGGACGTTGCATGAGTCGTGATAGATTTTTCAGCACGTACATCCACTTATCGTACATGGTCACGAGTTCCGACTCCATCTTGTCGAACTTGGGTATCTCGACGTATATGTACGTCAATTTGTCGTAGAACACCTCGTGCGTCTCCACCTCCATTAACTTCACTTCGTGGTGCCAGCGCTTGGCATTTTCGAGTCCGTCGGCAAAGTTGAAGTTGAGCAGACCGATGGTGTAGACCGGGTTGAGACGGAAGTCCCACTCTCCGCCACGTTGTGCCTGCTCGCGTATAGGGAAAGTGGAATAGTAGATGGTGCGGTACTTGAAGAACTCCTGATATACGTTCTGCATCTCGACGATGAACTTCTCACCCTTATCGTTCTCACAATACACGTCGAATATAGCACGTCGAGCGTCGGCACGGTCGCCAAGCTGCTCGGAGTTGAGATAAGTGACATCCTGCACATTCTGCTCACCGTGGAACATGGCGTTAAGGAAGCTGATGAGCAGCTCCTTGTTGAACTCTGAGCCAAAGAGCCGCTTGAAGCCGAAGTCGGTATGTGGATTTATATATTTGTCTATCATAATACTGCATTTTGGATTTCACGGCAAATATACGGTATTTTTGTCAATCTACAAAATCCAAACAACTGTAATATTTCAATTAGAATCTGTTGACCTGAAAAGTTGGAATTAGTTAACTTAAAAAATGTTTGTTTTGAAGATATAAAGTAAAGTATTAATTTTGTAAGAGGTTTCTAATAGAGGTTTTTCAGAATAATGCCCAAATTCGACAATAGACGTATGAGGTTTGCATGGCTGCTGATGTTGGTGTATCTGCCAATGATGATAGCCATTACCTTCCACCACCACTCGGAGGCGGAGGGAGTTGTCGCTGTGTCTCATTGTTACGAGTGTGAGCATCATATCCACCACGACGGACATCTTACAGCCAGTCAGAATTTCGCTCACGATTGCGTGCTCTGCCAGCTGCACAGCCTGCCATACGTGGTACCTACTATCGTACGCATAGCTGTATTCATAGCTATGGTTCACGTCGCTTTAGTCACGTCTTGTCCATTTGTCAAGACCCGCCAGGGCGACATTCATTCCACTCGTGCACCACCCGTACTTCTTTCTTTGTAGTTTTTTCAAGATGATGAAGAATTCTGTTTTTCATCAACTTTAGTCATGCGCTCACACCAATGCGTATGATACGGGGCGACATGTCCCTTCATTATAATCATTATTATCATCAGTTATAAAGACAAAGAATGAAATCAAATAATTGTCAGTTGATGCTCCTTTCGGGCGCATTGACAGTCTCATTTGCGGCTCATGCAGCCGGAGTAAGCAACAAGAGTATTGTAACGGACGACAACAGAGTCGCTACTTCCTCTGTCAATAAAAGCGCCGTTACGAACGAACCTGTAAAGAATACGGACGCTAACGTTTACGGACACGTGAAGGA
Organism: Leyella stercorea; assembly: GCF_021531655.1. Next base: position 43,150 of record NZ_JADYUF010000005.1, read on the forward strand.
TGCCAAGACGGGCGAACACCTGCCTTACGTAGTAATCCAGATTAAGGGCACTACCATAGGCACGACAACCGACAAGACCGGCCACTTCTTTCTAAAGAACCTGCCCGAGGGTTCGTTTGTCATCGAGGCGAAATATATGGGGTATTCCACCCAAAGCCAGAGCATAACCATCAAGCAAGACACCAGCAAGGAGCTGAACTTCACTCTCAGCCCGAGCGATCTTAGTCTTGACGAGGTGGTGGTTTCTGCCAATCGTAACGAGACCAAGCGCCGACTGGCTCCCAACTTGGTGAGCGTGATTGGCGGCAAACTCTTCGACATTACACAGTCGACCTGCCTGGCGCAGGGGCTCAACTTCCAGCCGGATGTGCGCACCGAGGACGACTGCCAGAACTGCGGATTCACCCAGGTGCGCATCAACGGACTTGACGGCCACTACTCGCAGATACTGGTGGATTCGCGCCCGGTATTCTCGTCTCTGAATGGTGTGTATGGTCTGGAGCAGATTCCTGCCAATATGATTGACCGTGTAGAAGTGGTACGTGGTGGAGGCTCAGCCCTCTTCGGCGCATCTGCCATAGGCGGCACCATCAATATCATCACCAAGGAGCCAACTCGCAATTCGGCTTCCTTCGGTCATACATTCATGTCGCATGGCGGTTCAAATAGCTTTGACAATGTGACTACGGGTAATGTCTCGCTGGTGACTGACGACAACAAGGCTGGTGTGTATGCCTACGGACAGACTCGCACCCGACAGGGTTACGATTATGACGGAGATGGCTACACGGAGTTGCCGGAACTGAACAACCAGACATTCGGACTCAATTCCTATCTACGCCTCAGTCCTTATTCTAAGCTGAACCTTCAGTATCACGGCATTCACGAATTCCGCCGTGGTGGCAACAAACTCGACCAGATAGCCCATGAGGCTAATATCGCCGAGCAGGTAGAACACGACATCCAGGGTGGCGGACTCACCTACGACTTCTACTCTCCTGACGAGAAGAACCGTCTGTCGGCCTATTTCTCATTCCAGACCACAGCCCGCAAGAGTTATTATGGCGGTATTGGAGAGGGAACGGAAGAAGACAAGGAAACGGCAGAGAAGGCATACGGCACTACTCATAATTTTACTTACGTGGCAGGAACGCAGTATGTGCACTCGTTCGACAAACTGCTCTTTATGCCGTCAGACCTCACCATCGGTGCTGAGTACAACCACGATGGACTGAAGGATGTAATCCTCGGCTACGGCCGCCACTTCAAGCAGGATGTGCACATCGGAAGTTTCTTTTTCCAGAACGAGTGGAAGAACAAGCAATTGAGCTTTCTCCTTGGAGGCCGTTTGGACAAGCACAACCTTATGGACCACATCATCTTCTCGCCACGTGCCAACCTGCGTTTCAACCCTACCGAGAACATTAACCTGCGCCTCACCTATGCTGACGGATTCCGTGCTCCTCAGGCATTCGACGAGGATTTGCATGTGGGCGTAGTAGGAGGCGAGCGACTGGTTACGGTATTGGCCGACAATCTGAAGGAGGAGCGTTCAAACAGCTTCAGCCTTTCTGCCGACTTGTACCATAAGTTCGGTTCTGTTCAGACCAATCTCCTCATAGAGGGATTCTATACCGACCTTAACAATGTGTTTGCCCTTCGCAAGCTCGACCAGCCCGATGCCCAGGGCAATAGCGTGCAGGAACGCTACAACGCCTATGGAGCCAAGGTGTTCGGACTGAACCTTGAGGGCAAGGCGATGTTCACAAGATGGTTTACGCTCCAGGCAGGACTAACCCTACAGAAGAGCCTTTACGACGAAGCAATAGCGTGGAACGACGAGGTGCCTGAGCAGAAGTACAAGAAGATGATGCGTACTCCTAACACCTATGGTTATTTCACGGCAAGCTTTACCCCCGTGAAGCGCTTCACGGCTTCGGTTACTGGCAACTATACGGGCACTATGCTCGTTGGTCACTCTGCCGGTTCGGGCGTTGATAATCCCGTGGCTGTGAACACTCCTAAGTTTATGGAAGTGAACATGAAGTTGGACTACGACTTCCCCGTCTACAACAGCCTCACGCTCCAGCTTAACGCCGGCATACAGAACATCACCAACGCCTATCAGAACGACTTCGACAAGGGATGGAACCGCGACTCCGGCTACATCTACGGTCCGTCTCTGCCAAGAAGCTATTATGTAGGGGTGAAGGTAAGCTACTAGTCAAACCGAAGTCAACCGACTATCAATAAGGCTGAGTGAAGGACTTGTAAATGAAAGTTTCTAAGGGTATGGTGTCCACGCCATACCCTTCTATAGTTTACTTCGTTCCCCTAGAATTAAACATTAAATTCACCTCCTCGAATTCAACATTCTTAATTCAACATTCTAAATGCAGACGCAGTTTTGTACGCCGAGAGTGGCGAGGAGTGCGGTGAGTACACTCACGATAAACTGAAGCACGGTCTTGAGGGTTTCTTTGTTTGAGTTTTTCATGTTTTTTTGATTATTAAAGTTATTGATATGACTTCGGGATGCGTTCGGGATGCGTTCGGGATGCGTTCGGCTGACGAGTCCTTTTGTTTATATTGCAAAGTTACAACATTTGCGGATGGCAATCATACGTTGGCGTACGATGCAGATTTTTTCTTCGAAAAAAGTTGTTGTGTTGTGATGTTGAGGTGGTGGTGGGTTGCGTTTTGCTTCCTTATATATAACTACTTAATAATCAATTAGTTATATAGTCTATAGAAAGGGGGTATTGCCCTAATGTACCCTTATTGGAATTTGGAAGAACTGGAATATTGGAAGATTGGTCCATCAGAAACCAGAATTGATATAGCTGGAATTGTTGCCCAGCATCCACTTCACCTCTCTGAGGCCCTTATCCGCGCAGCATCTTGCAGCCATGCGTATTTCGTTCTTCACTCTCTCGGCAAGCCGTTCGATGTTCATGATCCGTCAACTCAACATTACCGTCCCCCGAATTAAGCCAGCGCTTCTGCCAACTGCTCAAGGCCTGGCGGAGAACAGAGCGTGGGGTGCCCACGTTAAGCCGCATGAAGCCTCTTGACACGCATTTCTTCTGGTGTAGAGGCGTGGCGTAAGGATTGAGTGCGGTATCGAATATTTCGCCATCGTTGAGCGCCAGTCGTGCCTTGTTAACAAAGGGATGCTGCAGACGGTTCTTTACGGCATCAAGGACTAATGAGGGTGTTTCAAAATCCATGTCTGCCACCCATAACGCAATCAGGTCGTCGCGTCCATAACGTGCCTTGAGCACCTCGTGCTTAAGGTCGCCCGACCAGGAGCGGTCGATTATCTTGTCAAAATCGTATTTCATAAATGTTTTTCAATAATAATAGATTACGAATATAAATTTATTGTCCAAGCTCCTGTACGATATCCTCATAGAGGTCGTTGACATCTTCCAGACCCATAGAGAGACGTACAGTTGTGTCAGACACATCCATCTTCTTCTTTTCCTCAGGAGTGAAGTTGACAAAAATCGTGGAGTAAGGATGTATTGCCAACGACTTGCTGTCAAACAGATTTGTAGCTCTGGGGATTAGGCGCAGGCTGTTGAGGAAGTCGTAGCACTTCTGCTCGGTTCGAGGTCGATGGTGAGCATGGCACCGAAAGGTTTCTGGAGTTGGAGTCCGGGATAGTTGACTCGCTTCACCTGCGGAACCTGCAGGAGGAGTCGTGCGAGGTCGGAGAAATCGGCTATCTGTGCCTTTTCGCCCAATCGCACCAAAGTAGTTGTTATGAGCGAGAAGGTGTTGCCGAAAAGGTGGTTGGACATGACAATGGTCTTTCCAGCCTCAGCAAACACGAGCAGAGTGTGGAATATGGCAGCCATGCCCGTGGTCAGGGCAAACACGTTGTCGGCATCGGAGAGAGCCTTTACACGGTTCTCGAAGTAGGTCACGGTCGGGTTCATTACGCGCTAGTAGTCGGGTTCGGGCACACGGCCTGCGAATGCCTCAGTCATGACCTGAGCCGAATCGAACTCGTAGGCTACCGTGTTGTAGACCGGGAACGATAATGCGCCATAAGCGTCGCGCTTCTGAAAAGGGGTATGAATTGCCTTTGTTTCTTTTTCCATTTTTCTGTTTATATGTATGTTTTTCATAGAAGACGGTACAAAGATACAAAAACGCAGAACAAATACAGCCTGCCATCATAGATTATTGTTCGTTTATTAAAAGAAGATTAGAAATTTTGTAGTCGAAAAGTATAGATATACATTATACGCTACTATCTCTTTATTCTTTTTACTTCTTCAACATCCTACGCGACTTTTCCTTGGCAAAAGCCTGCATGTCTACAGCCACATCGTCTTCGTCTACTATCTCCACACCAGTCATGGTTTCTATAACGTCTTCCATCGAGACTACGCCACGCAGGCAGCCATATTCGTCAACGATTATAGAGATATGCTCGCGCTTCTCCAGCATCTTCTCCCATATCTGATATACCGAGTCGTCCTCGTTGAACGAAAGAATCGGGCGCATAATGTCGGACAGCTTTGTAGCGAACTTGTCATCCGACAATTGCTTCAGCACCACGTCCTTCAGCACATAGCCTATGATGTATTCCTTGCTCTTGTCGTATACCGGTATGCGCGAGAAATTCCAGGTCTGCTGTTCGTAGAACTCCTTTATGGTAAGGTTCACATTGGCTGACTCTACCACTATAGATGGCGTCATCACCTCGCGCGCCTTGACTCCAGCCAGACGTATGCAGTTTTTGATAATCTTGCTTTCTGACTCGCGGAAGACGCCCTCGGTCGTACCCACATCAACCATGGCCGACACCTCCTCGCGACTTACCGATGCCTGGTGGTTCTTCGGCGTGAACACTCTGGTGATGAGCTCGGAGAGCAATACCAGCGGATAGGTGACGAAGATAAGCACACGGATAATCCTGGCGGACGGCATGGCAAGCGAACGCCAGTAAGAAGCGCCGATTGTCTTTGGGATGATTTCGGAAAGCACAAGTATCAGAAGCGTCAATATTGCAGAAATCACTCCAAAATATTCTTCGCCAAACAGCTTCATCGACTCCGCACCCACGCCTGCCGAACCGATAGTGTGAGCAATGGTATTGAGCGAAAGGATTGCGCCTACAGGACGGTCTACGTTGTTCTTATACTGTTTCATCAAAGAGGCAGTCCTGTTGCCTTGACTCTCCCTCATCGAGATATATGACATAGGGGTTGAAAGGAGTACCGCCTCAAGGACGGAACATAAAAAGGAAAGTGACAGAGCACCTAAAAAATATAAAATTATTAAGCCCATTAAATATATAATTCGTTTATAATAAGTTGTCTGAATAAGGGGTGCTTAGACAACCTACTATAAACGAAGGGCTTTGTGATGTACGAATAGTCGATATTTCATATTCGACACAAAGATATCGATTTTGTTATAATCTTACAGTTTTAGCTGTCAGATATTGCAATTTTTTAACTAAAAACATTGTTTTATGTTGTGTTTGCTAATAAGCCTGGCACTCTGATGAGTGCCATATAGCAGACCGTACCTACCACTATCGACCACATCAGGTTTCTTCTCCACACATGGACGAGGATTGTGAACACTACGGCTATCATCTGTGCCACATCACCTTAAATCCAAATAGCTGATTTCATCCCATCACCACGTCGAGCACCATCATCAGAACGAAACCTAAGGCGAAGCCTACTGTACTTAGGTTGCTGTGCTGTCCGCTGGAGGCTTCGGGGATGAGTTCTTCCACTACCACGTAAAACATGGCTCCTGCTGCGAAGGCAAGCATATAGGGAAGTGCGGGCATAATAAATGTGGCAAGCAGCAGGACGGCTACAGCTCCGATAGGCTCTACGACTCCACTTAGCGACCCTAACATGAAGGATTTCCAACGGCTGTTGCCTGCAGCCCGCATGGGCATAGAGATTATGGCTCCCTCGGGAATGTTCTGAATAGCTATGCCTAAAGATACAGATATGGCTCCAGCTAAAGAGATGTGGGCTGCTGTATTTTCTGCTCCGGCAAACACCACTCCTACCGCCATGCCTTCGGGCAGATTGTGTATGGTGACGGCAAGGGCAAGCATGGCTGTCTTCGACAAGTGCGACTTTATGCCTTCGGGCTTGTCTGTACCTATATGGAGATGAGGAGTCAGTTCGTCTATAAGCAGCAGGAAGCCTATACCCATCAAGAAGCCTACTGCTGCCGGCACTACCGACCACACTCCACTTTCGGCCTTCATCTCCATGGCAGGAATGAGCAACGACCATACGGACGCTGCCACCATTACGCCTGAGGCAAAACCTAACAAAGACTTCTGCAAGCGTGCCGACATCTCGCCTTTCATCAAGAAAACGAAAGCAGAACCAAGCATCGTACCTAATAGCGGTATCAGAAGTCCTACGACTATTGTTGTTGTCATATCTGTCATCATATCTTTATTTATAAAAAAGATGTATTTACTTATGTAATTACGAAGCAAAAGTACAACAGCTATATGAATAGCTCATTTTCTTTCCTCTCGCTACATAGTGGCTTGAGGTGTGCGTTAAGGAAGTTCAAGCGTTCACCTATGCCTCTTGCTTGAGTAGGACAAACAGAAACACATCGCATACAGCCGATGCATAGTTCCTGATTGACAGCTTTGAGATTGTCAGGAGAAACAGCTCCCGTAGGACATTCGCTCGCGCAAACTCCACATTCAGCACACCCTTCATTAGCTGTAGGATAAGGGCCAGAGCAACCTTGTTTGTATGGTCTGTTTCCTGGCAAAGCGAGAGGTTCGAAAGACCGTGTATCGTTTAGCTTGTTAATTATATCCAAACCGAACTACGCCAAAACCTTTGCATCCCCATCGTCAGGTCTGCCAGCACCATACATTCTGCAAATACTATGCTCGGAAATGGCTGCTACAGCAGCTATCACCTGAAAGCCAATTTCTGTTGCCACATCCTGCATTTCAATCAAGGCATCCTCGTATGCCCTATTGCCATATACTGCAACAATAACACACTTCGCTCCATTCGCCTTAACGCCTTTCAGTCTTTCAACAGCAAGGGCAGGCACACGACCAGCATATACGGGCATGGAAATCACTACCAAGTCATCAACATTAATGTCTGGATATTTCAAATTCTCCTGCTTTGTACAAAGTTCTGTAATATAGCTCTCTACATCGAAAGCCTTGCATATTGATTCGCTCACACGACGAGTTCCGCCAGTAGGGCTGAAAGTTATTTGATATATATTCATATATATGATTCCCTCCCAACGAGGGGCTTTATGATGTTTGACCAATCGATATATCATTTATCGATACAAAGATATCGATTTTGTTATAATCTTATGGTTTTAGCCGACCGAAATTGTGAATCTTTAACTGAAATAAAACTTAGAGAAACAGCAGCTTTGTACTACAAGGAAGTGTAGAACAAACTAAAAATAATTGAACTTTCGCAAGTTCGGAAGTTATAGAATTTAAAAACCGTATACCTTACAGCTGAATATTCAGCAAGAAGAGTAATGGCTATCGCTCGGCTTTGCCGCTTGCCTTAGCAAGAATTTCTAACGACCGAAGGGAGTGAAGTTTCCTTGAGCTTTGCGAAAAACTCCTTTAACTTCTTAAGTCTCTGAACTTGCGAAAGTTCAGTTTATTACTATACTTTAGGGAACAAAACAACGAAATCGTTAGTTATTTTTGCTTCTCCACAGTTTTTTCCTTTCACGTTAGAACTGAATTAGTCATAATAATTGTAAATTTGCATAACAGAAAATAACACAACATATTAAATGTATCAATAACCAAGTAAATTATGCCAAAGAAAGCAACTACGTCTTTACCGACAAACTATCCTGTATGTGAGCATAGCAGTTGCCCTATGGCTGCTACTTGCTTGCATCATATTGCTTACACCATGATGCTGGAGCAGAATGAAGAGTATCTTCGTCTGATCAATCCAACCAGATGCAGCAAAGACAAGACTTGTACATACTATCATGACAAAAAGCCGGTGATATTCGCCCGAGGATTCACCAACTTCCAAAAGCATATGTTCCCACAGCAGTATGACCAGTTCATGACTACACTCTGTTTCCACTTCGGACGCAACCAATATTTCAAGCGCAGACGTGGTGACATTCTTATATCTCCTGAGGAGCAAGAGGAGATACGCCATATGCTCGAAAAGGTAGGAGCAGACTCCAAGATGGCGTTTGATAACTACGAGGAGCACATCAATTGGAATGCCTGATTTTATGTATATAAGTTCTTTGACAGTAGCACATAAGTAACACTCCAGTACCACATAAGTGAAACTCCAGTACCACCTATATGAAACTCCAGTACCAGTTAGGTGGTACTAAAAGTGGTACTGAGAACGTGTATCAAGCTTATTGTAATACATATAAAGGAACAAAAAGAACCTTGCCAAGGAGATCGAGCCAGAATATGGTAGCGGATTTGGTGAGCGTCAACTAAAGTTTTGCCGCCAATTTTACAATACATATCCAATTGGGAACGCACTGCGTTCCCAATTGAACTGGTCACAATATAGAATGCTTATTCAGATTCCCGACCCAGACAAACGAGAGTATTACGAACTGGAGACTGTAAACGAGGGCTGGTCAGGCCGTCAGCTTGAGCGCCAAATCAATTCAATGTTGTATGATTTGCTTTAATCCACTAACGAAGGAAAAGCTACCGACTGACATTAAGCATCAAGCCTAAGGTCAGTCGGTTTTTGTCTGTTAAATTCTTTATCTATCTTCATTTTATCGGTATTGTTCTTGTTCAAGAATTTTCTGTTGTTAATAATTCAAAGGTAGTAATAATCTATGAGAGAGAAAAAATTACAATTATTCATTTTTTCTCAATCTCCAACAGCATTTTCTTTGCCTCCAGTCCTCCTGCATAACCGGTCAAAGAGCTGTTGTTGCCTATGACGCGATGGCAAGGGATGAGGATGCTGATGCCGTTGGCTCCTATGGCTCCTGCCACAGCTCTTACAGCATCAGGATGACCTATGCCTGTAGCTATTTGCTTGTAACTCCGTGTAGCTCCATATGGGATATTGAGCAAGGCTTTCCACACCTGTAGCTGGAAGTCTGTGCCCACGGGATGCAAAGGGATGCTGAACGCCTTACGATTTCCTGCAAAGTATTCTTCGAGTTGCCTTCGGGTTTCGTTCGAGACGAGAGAGGTCTCTATCTTGAGTTCGGCATTCAAATACCTTGTAAGTCGGTGCATGTTGCGTTCGGCACATGGATTATCGGTCCAATCGCAAAGACACAACTCTTCGCCAACCGAAGCCAATACCAGCTCCCCACATGGCGAGTGGTAATACTGGAGATTTATCTTATATCTGTCGTTCTTCATATTTGTCGTTCAATCCATGCCATAAGTACGGCTACAGCATACTGCTGTTCGGCTATTGTCAATTGTCTGCCTGCGGGTATATGGTGCCACTTGCTGAAGCAGCCGCGGCAACAACAGCCCGTGGCATGCTGGGCTATGAATACGGGATGGCCTCGCATGGGAGTCTGCTTGCCGTCATTTGGAATATCAGCAGGAGCGAGCCTTCGGGCTACGAAGTCCTCAGCATGCTGGCGTATAGTGGTCAATCCTTTTGAGGCTACGTATTCCTTGTCCTTCGCAGAAAGGCGGAAACGACTGCGGAAGGAGGACCTGGAAAGCCTCACAAACAAATCTGTAAGGTCGTAATCCTTGCTTGCAGACGAAGCTTGCTCTTGGCAGCCATTCGGGGCAGAATGCCTTGCGATGTCCTCTTCCTCTGGAAATAAATTCAACTCTACGTATTTCATGTATTTTTTATTTATGCGGTTGCCAGTCTGCCTTGTCAAGCATTTTTTTGGCATTTGCTAATCATATCTGCATATTGTCTTGTTTATTATAAATACTAATTTGTATAATAAAAGAACTCGTTACATCTCTCCTACTCTGGGGATACGCAACGAGTTCTTGTTATTTATAGATATTCAACCTGTGAGTGCCGCTTACTGGTGCTGCTCTCTGAGCAGGTCGTTAACAGTCTTGACGGGATTGAAAGTGCTTACGGGCACTTCTACGAATATAGTGCTCCAGTCGCTCATAGCTCCATTCCACAAGCCCGGCAATTCAAGAGCCTTGAGCTCCTTGCCGTTCTTGCTTTTAGAGCTGATGAAGCCTGTGTTGTGGTCGACATGCTTGAGGAGGTCGAAGCGATTGCCCTTATAGTCCTTTGTAGCGCAAACGAGGTCAACGGGATTGAAGTGGGTGCCGTTCTTGAACATGGCTACATACTCGGCATTATTAGTATCTATCTGGCTCGACTCTAAAATCTGAAGGCTCACGGTTCCGTCAGCATTATAGCATACGAACGGACCGCCACCAGGCTCGCCCACATTCTTTACGACTCCGCATACGCGCATCGGACGGTTGAGCTTGTTCTTAAGATAGATTACGAGTTCGGCATCCTCCAGATCCTTGATGTCGTGCTTGCGGCAGTAGAGGTCTTGCTGTACGAAGCGAATCATCTCCTCTATCTGGGCGTGGGTGTAAGAACCCGACTCAAGTATGCGCAGATATTCGAATGCCTTCTTCTGGGCGTCAACGAGGATACCAGCCAGCACCTTCTTATACAATACGGTATCGGCCTTGATACGGTCGGGCACTACGTTGTCGATGTTCTTGATGAACACTACGTCGGCATCGATGTCGTTGAGGTTCTCGATGAGAGCACCATGACCGCCTGGACGGAACAGCAGAGTGCCGTCTTCGTTGCGGAACGGAGTGTTGTCGGGATTGGCTGCGATGGTGTCGGTACTGGGCTTCTGCTCAGAGAAGCTTACATTGAGACGGATGTTATAGAGTTTCTCAAACGACTCAAGTTTCTCAGCCACTTTGCCCTTAAACAGCTCAAGATGCTCGTGCGAAACGGTAAAGTGGATATTGGCCTCGCCGTCAGAGCTGGCATAGAGTGCAGCCTCCACAAGGTGCTCCTCCATAGGAGTGCGCGGACCCTGCTCGTATTTATGGAAGAGCAGCAATCCCTTGGGCAGCTGACCATAGTTAAGACCCTTGGCTTCAAGCAGATTGGCAACCACGTCCTTGTAGCGTCCAGCCTCAATCAGCTTGCATACGCTAAGTCCGGTATTGGCCTTGCACTTGGCACAAAGCTCCTTCTTGAAAGCAAACTTGTTGATATTGTCGAAGAAGTGCTTCTCAAAGTCGGTTGTCGGAACGTCGTAGTCGGCAGAAAGGAAAGCGAAGAGATTCTTGAACATACGGCTGGCTGCACCACTGGCGGGCACAAACTTCACAACCTTGTGGCCTTCCTCAAGATACTGTTTCCAGTCGGTAACGTACTTGTCACGCTGGACTTCATCGGGAGCCATGATGCCATGGCCGATAGCAGCTGCTGCCTCAATACGCAAGAATGGGAAACCAGCCTTTATCTGTTCGAGCTGATGCTCCACTTGCTGTTGTGTAATTCCACGTTGCTGGATCTGGTTTAAATCGTTTGTAGATAACATAATATTTTGACTTTTAGGTTTTGAAAATGTCATGTAAGGTTAGTAAGTGTTGTTCGTGGCGACATCTTACTATGTACAAATGTAAATACTTTTTTGCTAAATAGGAAATTTTCTACCATTTTTTTGTATCTTTGCCTTGTAATTAACATCAAAAGGGGTGAATTATGGAAGAAAAATTCAAGTTTACGACTGAAGAGCTGGCTGAACTGCAAAGAATAGCCGCTCACTTGAAGACTACTGTGGGAGACACGCTTGAACCTGACGACGAGAATTATCTGCGCCAGCAACTGGAAAAAGAAATCAGCGACAACAAGATAAAAAGAGACGTATTCGGACTTAATCCTATTCTGCTGAGTTTTCAGACGGCTGAACTGGAACTTGCCGAAATCGGCATGAAGCGCGAGTGTGTACTGGCTATACTTCTATACAACAGCATAATCAACGGCATTCTGACACCAGAGGAGGTGGAGCGCAAGTTCGGACACAGCGTGGCGCAAATCATTCACGGATTGGTGCGCATTCACGAACTCTACCAACGCACACCTATCATCGAGAACGAGAACTTCCGCAATCTGCTGCTGTCATTTGCCGAAGACATGCGCGTTATTCTGATTATGATTACCGACCGCGTCAATCTGATGCGACAGATACGCGACACATCCAACAAGGAGGCACAAAGCCGGGTGGCAGAGGAGGCAAGCTATCTGTACGCTCCTTTGGCTCACAAACTGGGACTCTACAAGCTGAAGAGCGAACTGGAGGACCTGAGTCTGAAATATCTGGAGCACGATGCCTACTATATGATCAAGGACAAGCTGAACGCCACAAAGCGTTCGCGCGATGCATATATAGAGAAGTTCATACAGCCTATCGACGACAAACTGAAGCAGATGGGCATCAAATGCCACATCAAGGGCCGCACCAAGAGCATACACTCAATATGGCAGAAGATGAAGAAGCAGCAATGTGGTTTTGAGGGCATTTACGACCTATTCGCCATACGCATCATAATCGACTCGCCTATCGACCAGGAGAAGATGCTGTGCTGGCAGACCTACTCGCTCATTACTGATATGTATCAGCCTAACCCCAAACGTCTGCGCGACTGGCTTTCTGTGCCTAAATCGAACGGCTACGAGAGTCTGCACATCACGGTACTTGGTCCGGAGAACAAGTGGGTGGAAGTGCAGATCAGAACCGAACGCATGGACGAGATTGCCGAGAGAGGTCTGGCTGCCCATTGGCGATACAAGGGCATTAAGGGCGAATCGGGACTGGACGAGTGGCTGGGCAACATACGCTCGGCGCTTGAGAGCAACGACAACCTGCAACTGATGGACCAGTTCAAGATGGATCTGTATGAGGACGAGGTGTTTGTGTTCACTCCGAAGGGCGACTTGATAAAATTCCCCAAGGGTGCCACGATTCTCGACTTTGCCTACCGCATACACTCTGGTATAGGCAACAAATGTGTGGGCGGCAGAATCAACGGACGTAACGTCCCGATACGCGAGCAGCTGCACTCGGGCGACACGGTTGAGATCCAGACGCAAAACAACCAGTCGCCTAAACAAGACTGGCTCAACATTGTGCAGACGGGCAAGGCTAAAGCCAAGATAAGACAGGCAATAAAGGAACTGCAGGTGAAGAACGGTCTGTATGCCAAGGAGATACTGGAGCGCAAGTTCAGAAACCGCAAGATAGAGATGGAGGACGCCTTGATGTCGCATCTGATAAAGAAGATGGGATTCAAGGAGATGTCTGACTTCTACCGCCAGCTTGTTGAAGAGAAAATTGATGCCAACGACGTGATTGACCAATATGTGGAATACCGCGACCATGAGGCAGGGTTGAAGACATCTGGCGTGGTACGCTCGGCAGGCGAATACAATTTCGAAAGCCAGCAGGACTTGCAGATGAAGCGTCTTGCGGGCAACGACGACGAGCTGGTAATCGACCAAAACCTAAAAGGTCTGGACTACTCGCTGGCTAAGTGCTGCCGTCCTATTTACGGCGACCCGATATTCGGATTTGTTACGGTAAACGGCGGTATAAAAATCCATAGCAAGGGGTGTCCTAATGCGCCTGAGCTACGCAAACGTTTCGGCTACCGTATAGTGAAGGCACGTTGGAGCGGCAAGGGTGCGTCACAATACAACATCACACTCCGTATTGTAGGCAACGACGACTTGGGTATTGTCAACAACATTACAAGCATCATATCCAAGGAGGAGAAGATTGTAATGAAATCTATCAATATCGACAGCCACGACGGTCTGTTCAGCGGCAACCTCGACGTGCTTGTAGAAGATACGGGCAAACTTGAATCGCTTCTTAAGAAGCTGCGCACGGTAAGAGGCGTAAAGTCGGTAGTGAGATTATAAAAAAAAAAGAGAATTGAGGGTTGAGAGTTGAGAATTGAGATTTATGATTACTTTGATAAACATATAAATAAAATGTTATCATAAGAACAAATCATAACTTTCAATTCTCAACTCTCAACCCTCAACTTTTTTATATTTCAGACTTCGACTGTCTGATCATATCGATGAAGTATTCATGTATGCGTGTGTCGTCATTCAGCTCGGGGTGAAACGCTGTAACGAGTTGTGCGCCCTGACGGGCGGCTACAATATGTCCACCAACTGTGGCAAGTGTCTTGGCATCGGCAGACACTCCGTTGATGTAAGGCGCACGAATGAACGTCATCGGCACATCGTCGCCAACACCCTCAAAATGAGCCTCGGTATAGAAGCTGCCGAGCTGACGTCCGTAAGCGTTACGACGCACGTCAATATCCATTGTCGAGAGACGGTTGGCAGGCTCGCCATCCTGTGTCTTGGCAAGCATGATAAGTCCGGCACATGTTCCGAATACGGGCAGTCCGTTCTTGATGGCTTCTGCCACAGGAGCGTAGAGTCCGAGGTCGCGCAAGAGCTTGATCTGTACAGTACTCTCGCCTCCAGGAATGATGAGTCCGTCCTTATGCTGCTCCCAATCGCGCAGCTGGCGCACTTCGAAAGTCTCAACGCCAAGGCGCGCGAGCATTTTCTCATGCTCGATGAACGCGCCCTGGAGAGCTAAAATGGCTACTCTCATAATGCCGGATTATTTGCCTCTTTCGGCCATAAGAACCTGAATCTCCTGCTCGTTGATGCCTACCATGGCCTCACCTAAGTCCTCTGAGAGTTCAGCAAGCTTCTTTGCATCGTTGAAGTTGGTAACGGCCTGAACGATAGCCTTGGCACGCTTGGCAGGATCGCCGCTCTTGAAGATACCAGAACCTACGAATACACCCTCGGCACCAAGCTGCATCATAAGAGCTGCGTCGGCAGGAGTAGCTACGCCACCAGCTGCGAAATTGACAACTGGCAACTTGCCGTTCTCGTGTACATACTTAACGAGGTCGTAAGGAACCTGCAACTGCTTGGCTGCCTCGTAAAGCTCGTCCTCTGACATTGAGACGAGACGACGGATCTCGCTCTGCATCATGCGCATGTGACGTACAGCCTGAACGATGTCGCCTGTGCCTGGCTCGCCCTTTGTACGAATCATAGTAGCACCCTCGGCAATACGACGCAAAGCCTCGCCAAGATTTCTTGCGCCACAAACGAAAGGCACGTCAAACTTGTTCTTGTCGATGTGGTAAACATCATCGGCTGGTGAGAGTACTTCGCTCTCGTCAATATAATCAATCTCAATGGCCTGCAGAATCTGTGCCTCAGCAAAATGACCGATACGACACTTTGCCATTACCGGGATTGAGACAGCTTCCTGAATGCCCTTGATCATCTTGGGGTCGCTCATGCGTGAAACACCACCAGCAGCGCGGATGTCTGCAGGAATACGCTCCAATGCCATTACGGCACATGCTCCAGCTTCCTGTGCAATACGAGCCTGCTCGGGAGTTGTAACGTCCATGATTACACCGCCCTTAAGCATCTGAGCAAGGTTGCGGTTTAGTGTTTGTCTGTTTTCTGTCATGATTTAAATTTTATTTTTAATAAAAGATCTTCCTTACGGTAATTGCTTTTATTGTTGTATATTACTGTTTTTTATTTCTTATTCTCTGTGATTACTCCGATTGTACTACTGCACAATCTTGAACCTTACACGGAAGGCCTTCTTCATCTCGTCCCAGTTGGTGCCCAACATTACGAACTTGCCAATCTGAGCAGTAGAACGGACATGCTTGCCTATACACGGACACACGTCGTAGTTGCCTATGCGTACGAGTCGGATTTGCTCGGATGCGTCTTCGGGCAAACGGTCGATCTGCACGTCAGCCGGGATGTGGTCGCGGTCGACTACCTCGTAGGTTACGTGGAGGTCTTCGGCAATAAGCTCGTTCATACAGTCCTCAATCTGTTTCTCCTCCTTACGTGAGGGCTTATGATCGAGGACGAACGTCATCTTGCTCTTCTTGCGCTCGATGTGTGTGTTTGACGAGCGCTCGCATCCGAACAGTCTTATCATGGTCTGATTGAGCAGATGCTCGGCTGTGTGTGCCGGGGGAAATTCCTCCTTATTGTGCTCGTTGAATATCGGTTCTTTGTCCATAACCAGATTGAATTTGAATATTCTGCAGTTGTGCGCCTCAACATCAACGTCGATGAAGTTCTGGCTTTTGAGCTGTGCTTTGAGCGGAGCGCCTCCAAGCATATCATCGGCCGTAATGTCGGCATGCGGGATATTGAGGAAGTCGAAAGCGTGTGCCGGGATGTTTACCATACACGCCATACGCTCATCGCCAAAGTTTGCCACTACGAACAGCATTTCATTACCTGCCTTGCGCAAGAAAGCGTACTGCCGTTGTGCCAGATGCTCGTTGACATACATGAGGTCAAAGAAGTCGCCCTCGCCTACCGCCTTTTCTGTAGCAGCTATGTTGAGCACCTTGTCGTATAGTGACGCCAAGGCTTTTTCGTCGTCTCGGAGCGAATGGCTGACGTGTGCACGATAGAGCGAAGGTACGGTCCAATAGTCGAATATTGTAGTACGTCCGTCGCGTCCGCTATATCCCTCCTGGTCCATTCCTCGCTCGCCATACTCCTGTCCGGCGTACACCATGAACGGATTGCTACGCATCAAGGCGTTGACCACAAGTGCAGGATAGGCTCTGAACGGGTCGCCTGCAAAGAAGTCGCTCGCTATGCGTTGCTCATCATGGTTCTCAAGGAAATAGAGCATGTGGCTGCTTATGCCGTCCACCCATTGCCATGCTGTGGTAATCTGCGATGTGGGGCAATTGCCGCACACTACCGAGCGCATCGTGTCGTACATTCCCACCTTATCATACAGGTAGTCCATACCGGCTTCAACATATCGGTTATAATCGAGCGGATTGTACACCTCAGCCACGAAAATCATCTCGGGATAAGCCTTCTTTACCTTGGCTATGGCCCAATGCCAGAATGCGGAAGGCACCATCTCAGCCATGTCGCAACGGAATCCGTCAACGCCCTTGGCTGCCCAATACATCAATATATCGGTCATCTTGACCCATGTGTCGGGCATTGGTTCGAAGTGGTCGGAACGTCCGCCTGCATCAAGATAGTCGACACCATAGTTGAGCTTTACCGTCTCGTACCAGTCGTTTACGCAAGGCGAGGCATCGAAGTGGTCGTTGCCTGTAGCCTTGGCTGGGAATTCGGCGTATGGTTCAGCCTCACCTGCATAGGTGTCGATATATGGCTGGAATGCTGTGCCAGGACAATAGTAAAAATTATTGGCAGCAGAAAAACCCATCGATGTATTGTCGTCCTCGCCAAGGTCGCGCACCCCTTCGGGCTTGGCCGTAGAATGATATTGGCGTGCTACGTGGTTTGGCACAAAATCGATGATCACCTTCAATCCGGCACGATGGCTTCGGTCAAGAAGCTGTTCAAATTCCTGCATACGATTGTCGACATCGTCGGCCAGGTCGGGGTCGATGTCGTAATAATCGACGATGGCATAGGGTGAGCCAGCCTTGCCCTTGACGATGGCTGGATGCTGGCTGGGGATGCCGTACCGGGTATAGTCGGTTGTGGTAGCATGGCGTATCAAGCCTGTATACCACACGTGCGAGTAGCCCTTGGCACGCAAGCCATGCAGCAGTTCGTCAGTAAAAAAGCTCATCTTGCCCGAGCCGTTTTCGGCAATCGTGCCTCCAGGCTTGCAACCATTGGAGCGGTTGCCGAAAAGGCGGGTGAATATCTGATAGATTATTATCTTCTGTCGTCCCATAAATATATTAGGCGATACCGTGAGCGCTGACATTCTTGTCGATACGTCCTATCATACCCTGCAGAGCCTTGCCCGGTCCGCACTCGGTAAAGTCGTCGGCTCCGTCCTTTATCATGTTCTGCACACTTGCTGTCCAGCGAACGCTACTTGTAAGCTGCGCGATAAGGTTGGCCTTGATTTCGGCAGGGTCGGTGTGAGGCATTCCGTCTACATTCTGGTATACGGGGCACTTGGGAGCCTTAACCTCTACAGCCTTGATTGCCTCCTCAAGCTCTTCCTTGGCAGGCTGCATCAGGGGCGAGTGGAATGCTCCGCCCACCTTGAGAGGAAGGGCACGCTTGGCACCTGCTGCCTTGAGCTTCTCGCAAGCGGCATTGATAGCGTCGATATTGCCGCTTATTACGAGCTGGCCCGGGCAGTTGTAGTTGGCTGCCACAACGATGTTGCCGTCTGTGCTCGACTCCTTGCATATTTCTTCTATCTTCTCATCGGGCAGACCGATAACAGCAGCCATAGTGCCAGGAGCAGCCTCGCATGCCTTCTGCATAGCCATAGCACGGGCAGCTACGAGCTTGACGCCATCCTCAAATGAGAGTGCGCCTGCTGCAACAAGTGCCGAGAATTCGCCCAAAGAGTGGCCAGCCACCATTGCAGGAGCGAAGTCGTCGCCAAGACAGATTGCCGAGATTACACTATGCAGGAATACTGCAGGCTGTGTCACCTTGGTCTGCTTCAGCTCGTCGTCAGTACCGGCAAACATGACGTCTGTAATACGGAATCCGAGGATTTCGTTGGCCTTCTCGAAGAGTTCCTTAGCTGTCTCATTGTTGTCGTAGAGGTCCTTGCCCATACCTACAAACTGCGATCCCTGTCCGGGGAAAACAAATGCTTTCATAATCTTATATTATTTTTCTTTGTTTATATTTGTGTATTTCATCCATTACTGCATAGCCTACAGGCTACGCAACAACACAAATGCAAAGGTACAACAATTTTTGTCAAAACCTAAAACTCTTTGATGTTTTATTGCTGAAAAGCAGTAACTTTGCATTTACATAGCAAAATAAGTGCGTAAAGTACAAAATCAAGCAAATAACAATCCAAAACAACATGAATATTCTGAAGAAAACAGCCTGTCTGCTCATATTATGCATAACTATCGGCTCTTCGGCAGCCTTGGCACAAATGAAGTGGAACTCGGCTTACAAGGCATACGTCGACCAATACAAGGATTTGGCCATAGAGCAGATGCTACGTTATAATATACCTGCCAGCATCACGCTCGCACAAGGACTGCTTGAGAGTGCTGCCGGACGTAGTGACCTGACACGTGCAGGCAACAACCATTTCGGCATAAAGTGTCACGGATGGACCGGACGACGCGTGTATCATGATGACGACGCACGAGGCGAATGCTTCCGTGCCTACGACAACGCACGACAGAGCTACGAGGACCATAGCCGTTTTCTGGCCACTCAGTCGCGATACGCCAGACTGTTTGACTACAAGCGTACCGACTACCGCTCATGGGCACGTGGACTGAAGGCCTGCGGATATGCTACCAACCCTCAGTATGCAACAAAACTGATACAGATAATCGAGCTGTACAACCTCAGCTGCTACGACCGTGCCACTTCGTACGACCGCTTTATGGCGCGTCATGTATCTACCGACAAGCCTGCTCCTGACGGCTCTTTACATGTCGTGAAGTTCTACAACAAGAACTATTATGTAATAGCCAAGACGGGCGACACATTTAAGGAACTGGCTCGCGAAACGGGCATTTCGGCTCGCAAGCTGGCACGCTATAACGAGCGCAACAAGAAGGATATGCTTGCCCAAGGCGACGTGGTGTATCTGAAAAAGAAGCAGAAGCGTGCCGAGAAACAGTACCGTCGTACTCCGCACGTTGTAAGAGCTGGCGAGAGCATGTACTCTATAGCCCAGTTGTATGGCATCCGACTGAAGAGTCTTTACAAGATGAACCATCTGCAGCCCGACTACCAGATTCAGGTGGGCGACCGTCTGAGAGTACGCTAACCAATAACGGCTGAACATTCGAAAGATCATCATAGATACCAAAAACAACATTGTCTCACTTCAATAGTAGTGTTGACAATGTTGTTTTTTGTATATTTACGGCCTAATGTCGGACAGTTTCCAAAGCAGTCTGTCCCGAACGCATCCCGAACGCATCCCGAACGCATCCCGAAGCCAAGAGCTGCTCTACCCTACTATATTAAATCTTGCAAACTTAAGCAGCAACGTCTTGACTCCTGCATTATCAAATTCGACCGTGGCCTTCTCGTTCTCGCCACTTCCTTCGACACGAATCACACTACCAAGCCCGAAGCGTTGATGCTCGATACGAGCACCAACCGAAACGCTTGACTTTGAGAACGTGCCTGAAGGTTTTGTACTATCCTCA
The DNA here is from genome assembly GCF_021531655.1 of Leyella stercorea. The sequence continues at coordinate 63,350 of NZ_JADYUF010000005.1, forward strand.
TGTCTATTACGGACATTATTCGTATCGCCAAAGTGGCTACGGATGTAACCGTTCTTTCCAAACGGCTGGCTATCGAAGGCGTTCTCTTCAGATCTGCTGCGATTTGACGAGAGCCTTCCATTTACATTCATCCATTGCGGGTCAATCTCACGCAAGAAACGGCTCGGTTCATTAAACAGCATGTTGCCGTATTGGTAACGGCTCTTGGCACAAGACAGCAAGCATCGTTTCTCAGCTCGGGTGATTGCCACATAGAACAGACGACGCTCCTCCTCAAGTTCACGAGGGAACTCGCATGCTCTCGGACTCGGGAACAGATTTTCCTCAACACCAACCACGAAGACCGTATCAAACTCAAGTCCCTTAGAAGCATGTATTGTCATAAGCGACACCAATGAATTCTCGTCCTTATCCGCATCGCGGTCGGCATCAGTTATAAGAGCCACCTCCTGCAAGAAGCGGTCGATATAGACCTCATCGGCATGGTCTTCCTCACGCTTGCTGTCAACAAAGTCATGGAGTCCGGAGAGGAATTCCTCCACATTCTCACGTCTGTCCAAAGCATCATCGTCGCCACCGGAAAAAATCTCGGCTGCAAGTCCGGTCTGCTCTATTATCAACTTGCCGAGAGCATAAGCGTCAGTCTGCTTGCGCTGGTCGATATAGGTCTGCATCATGTCGCGGAACGCCACTATACGGCGTGCGGCTGCAGCACTTACTTCCGGAGCAAAAGCGGTTGGGCTGGAAACGACAGTCCACAAGCTCTTGTCATAGCGACGTGCTGCCGCTATAAGCTTGTCTACCGACGTAGCTCCGATTCCACGTTTGGGATAATTGATGATGCGCTTCAAAGCCTCCTCGTCGTTAGGATTGGCCACGAGTCGGAAATAAGCTATTATGTCCTTTATTTCCTTACGTTGATAGAAGCTCATTCCGCCATAAATACGATAAGGTGTGCCCTGCCTGCGCAATTCATCCTCGAAGATACGGCTCTGGGCGTTAGTGCGATACAGGATGGCAAATCCTCCATAAGGCACATGTTCACGATTGTGCAAGCGGCGAATCTCGTTAGCCACAATAGCAGCCTCCTCCTTATCACTATAGGCAATATTGAGCGTAATCTTGTCGCCCTCAGGATTCTCGCTGAATACAGTCTTCTCTATCTGGCGGCGGTTGTGACGTATAAGACAATTGGCTGCTCCTACGATGTTTTGTGTGCTGCGGTAGTTCTGCTCGAGTTTGAACAGCTTGGCGCCTTGATACATACGCTGGAAGTTGAGTATATTGTCAATATTGGCTCCGCGGAAGGCGTAGATACTCTGAGCGTCATCGCCCACTACGCAGATTCTGTTATGTTCATGCGTAAGCAGAGTGACAATACATTGCTGAGCGTAGTTGGTGTCCTGATACTCGTCAACAAGGACATAAGCAAACCTCTCGGCATACTTGCGGCACACTTCGGGATGGTTTCGGAAAAGGATGTAGGTAAAGAGAAGCATATCGTCAAAATCGACAGCATTGGCAGCCAGACAACGTTGGGCGTAGATGCGATAGATGTCGCCAATACGTGGCATCTTGGAGCGTATGTCGCGGTCACGCAGCTGGGCATCTGACAGATAGGCGTCGGGAGTGATGAGATTGTTCTTTGCCATCCCTATACGCGAGAGTACTGCCGAGGGCTTATACGCTTTGTCGTCGAGCTGCATCTCCTTGATGATTGAACCGACAAGACCACGCGAGTCAGAATCGTCATAAATAGTGAAGTTTGAGCTCAAGCCTATCGTCTCGGCTTCGACACGCAATATGCGCAAGAAGATGGAGTGGAAAGTGCCCATATTCAAGTAGCGTGCCTGGTCATGGCCTACCAATTGGGCGATACGGTCTTTCATCTCCCGTGCAGCCTTGTTGGTAAATGTCAAGGCAAGAATGTTCCACGGATTCATGCCACGGCTCAACAGATAAGCAATCTTATAGGTAAGCACACGCGTCTTGCCTGATCCTGCACCAGCAATAACAAGTTGGGCGCCGTCAACATATTCTACGGCAGCCCGTTGGTTGGGATTGAGCGATGAAAGAAGATTTTCCACTTGTTTTCGTATTTGTTATTTTGTTATAGTTTTATTGTTTCCTCGCGTAGTTGCAAAATTTTCTTGCCGGGAAAATAAAGTTGCCTCCCGAGAGAAATGAAATTGCCTGTCGAGCAAACTGAAGTTGCTTGTCAAGGGGGAGGAGAATATTCAGCCAGATTATCTGCGACGATGATAGACCCCTCCCGAAGTGGTGTTCGGGTCGTAATCCTCGCCTTCGCGCGGAAATGACGGGATGAACTTCATCTGATACTCTATACTGCCACGACGAGCACGCATATAGGCACTCGGATTGCTACTGTCAAACTTGCGGGGATTGGGCAAGGTTGCTGCAACAAGGGCACATTCCGAACGGGTGAGCTCGGATGCCGCCTTGCCGAAATGATACTTAGCCACAGCCTCGGCACCATATATTCCATCACCCATCTCGATAGAATTCAGATAGACCTCCATAATGCGTTGCTTGCTCCAGAGCATCTCAATAAGAGCCGTGAAATACACCTCAAAACCCTTACGCGTCCAGCTGCGTCCGGGCCAAAGAAACACATTCTTTGCTGTCTGCTGCGATATAGTGCTGGCTCCAAGCTTGCGTCCGGAACCACGAGCATTATTACGGGCTGCCTTCTGTATTGCCCCGAAGTCGAAGCCGTGATGTATGAGAAAGCGCTGGTCTTCGCTCGCCATTACAGCCACGGGCAGATGGCACGAGATCTCGTCAAGCGACTTCCAGCTATGATGCAAGGTTATCGACTTGCCCTCGCCTACCTGCTGCACACAACGTATTACCATCAATGGAGTAACATAAACGGGCAAAAAACGATAAGCTACTACAGCCAGAATGGTAGAACCGAAGAAAAGAGCCGCAGCCCAACGTACGACCTTGGAAATAATACCAAATTTCATATATTCTTATACACGCAACAATCGTCTGAGTGAAGCTTGAACTTACACACAGACGATTGTCTATCAGATGTTTATAACGATTTACTTAAGTGTTCCAGCATTGGCAGCATCTACCATAGCCTTGCTTGCATAGAGATAAACCTCTACACGGCGGTTCTGAGTACGACCAGCCTGAGTTGAGTTGTCGGCAACAGGCTCTGAGCTACCCTTACCAGAGATGTTCTTGAACTGTGAATTAGAAACGCCACAGCTCTGCAGATAATTAGCCACACTCTGAGCACGCTTGTTGCTAAGAGGAATGTTGATGCCGTCGTTGCCAGTACTATCGGTATGACCATAGATGTCAACCGAGAGCAAGTTGTTCTCCTTCAGAGTATTAGAGAACTTGGCTAAAGCGCTCTTTGAAGAGGCGTTGAGGTCAGCCTTGTTAGTTGCGAAAAGGATACCAGAGTCGAATGTCACCTTAACAGCCTCAAGACCATTGCTGTCTGTAACCTTCTCTACCTTGGCGTTCTCTATCTGCTTAGCCTGCTCAGCCACCTTGTCCATATGACGACCTATCAAAGCTCCAGTACCAGCACCTACAGCGCCACCAATTGCAGCACCAACTGCAGTATTGCCTGCAAGCTTTCCAATAATACCACCAATAAGGGCACCACCGCCGGCACCTATAAGTGAGCCTGTACCCTGTTTTGTGTTGCAACTTACTACAGCAAGCATACCCATTGCTAATGTTGCTCCTTTTAACTTATTCATTTTCTTCTATATTAATGTGTTAAAAATATGAATTCTGCGCCACACGACGCATTTTATAAATGCAAAGATAGTTGTTTTTTCGATAGTGTAGCAATATTACAACATTTTTTTGTATTTTTGCAGAGCAAATTAAGAATTGAATTAGAATTTAAAATTATATCACACAAACAATGGCAAAAGAATTAAAACATCTGACAAAACGCTCAGAGAACTACAGCCAGTGGTACAACGATATCGTTGCCAAGGCTGACCTCGCAGAGCAGTCAGCCGTACGCGGATGTATGGTCATCAAGCCTTACGGCTACGCTATTTGGGAGAAAATGCAGCATCAGCTCGACCTTATGTTCAAGGAGACTGGTGCACAGAACGCTTATTTCCCATTGCTCATCCCGAAATCTTTCTTCAGCCGCGAGGCTGAGCACGTAGAAGGTTTCGCCAAAGAGTGCGCCGTAGTAACTCACTATCGTCTGCGCGTCAATGACGACAAGTCGGGTATTGAGGTCGATCCGAGCGCCAAGCTTGAGGAGGAACTCATCGTACGTCCGACATCCGAGACTATCATATGGAACACATATAAGAACTGGATACACTCCTACCGCGACCTCCCATTAATGTGCAACCAATGGTGCAACGTGATGCGTTGGGAGATGCGTACACGTCCTTTCTTGCGCACATCAGAATTCCTCTGGCAGGAAGGCCATACAGCTCATGCTACACGCGAGGAGGCTGAGGCAGAAGCACAGAAGATGCTGCATGTTTACGCAGACTTCGCAGAGAAGTGGATGGCTGTACCTGTAGTCCAGGGCGTAAAGAGCGAGACCGAGCGTTTCGCAGGTGCCTTGAACACCTATACTATCGAGGCTATGATGCAGGACGGCAAGGCTCTGCAGAGTGGTACATCACACTTCCTCGGACAGAACTTTGCCAAGGCTTTCGACGTAACATTCCTCAACAAGGACAACAAGCCTGAGTATGTATGGGCTACTTCATGGGGCGTGTCTACACGACTCATCGGCGCTCTTATCATGACTCACTCTGACGACAACGGACTGGTATTGCCTCCGAAGCTCGCCCCGATACAGGTTGTTATCATCCCCGTAACAAAGAATGCAGAGCAGCTCAACGCCGTAACCGAAAAGCTCACACCTATTATCAACGAACTGCGCTCTAAGGGCATTAGCGTTAAATACGACGATGCCGACAACAAGCGTCCGGGCTTCAAGTTTGCCGATTACGAACTGAAGGGTGTACCAGTACGTCTTGTACTCGGAGCACGCGATCTGGAGGAAGGCACTATTGAAGTTATGCGTCGTGATACACTTGAGAAGGAGTCACGTCCTATCGAAGGCATTGCCGAATATGTTGAGAAACTGCTAGACAACATTCAGGACAACATATTCAAGAAGGCTCTCGACTATCGCAACGCACACATCTACGAGTGCGACAACTACGAGGAGTTCAAGGAGCGCGTCAAGGATGGCGGTTTCTTCCTCTGCCACTGGGACGGCACAGCCGAGACTGAGGCCAAGATCAAAGAAGACACACAGGCAACAATACGCTGCGTGCCGTTCATGTTCGAACAAACACCAGGCGTGGATATGGTATCGGGCAAGCCCGCTACACAACGCGTCATCATAGCTCGCAGCTACTAATTACACACACAATGAGAGGCTATGGCTTCAAACACCATATCCTCTCATTAATAAAGTTGCCTAAGAAAAAAACAGAGACATTATTAATATACTAATTTAAACATCACTCAAAACAATGGATTGGATAATCAACTTATTCACAAACACCGAGTCCATTGCCCACATCGCCCTGCTCTATGCCGTGGTAATTGCCGTTGGTATTCTGTTGGGAAAAATTAAGATTGGCGGCATCTCACTCGGAGTGACGTTTGTGCTCTTTGCCGGTATCGTGGCAGGACACATCGGTTTTACCGGCCCTACCAACATCTTGAGCTTTATTCAGGACTTCGGACTTATTCTGTTCGTATTCTGTATCGGTCTTCAGGTTGGTCCGGGCTTCTTCGAGAGTTTCAAAAAGGGTGGCGTTACGCTCAACTTGCTCTCTACAACACTTGTATTGCTGAACGTCGGCGTAATGTTCGCATGCTACTTCATCTTCTTCGACACCAACGACAAGACCAACTTGCCTATGATGGTGGGCACTCTTTATGGTGCCGTGACCAATACCCCGGGTCTTGGTGCTGCCAATGAGGCTCTCGAATCAGTATGGAAGGCTGTAGACGGTGCTGTACCTCAGATTGCAGCCGGTTATGCCTGCGCCTATCCGCTCGGCGTGCTTGGCATTATCGGAGCTACAATTGCCGTACGCTTCCTCACACGTACTAAGCTCGAAGAGGAAGAAGAAGAACTCAAAGAAGAAGCAGGCGACAACGCTCACACCAAGCCTTTGCAGATGCACCTTAAGGTAGACAACACCTATCTTGCAGGACGCACAGTCAAGCAGATTAACGAGTTTCTGAACCGCGATGTTGTTTTCTCACGTCTTCTGCATGATGGCAATGTGTCTATACCAAGTTCACGAGACGTATTCCATATGGGCGACGAAGTACTCGTAGTATGTGCTGCAGCTGACGCAGAGGCTATCCAGGCTTTTATCGGCCCGGAGATAGAAAAGCCTTGGGAGGAAGACCAAAGCAACCAGCCGCTTATATCTAAGCGTATCGTCATCACCAACCCGTCAATGAACGGCAAGGAACTCGGCAAGATGCACTTCTCAAGCGTTTATGGTGTGACTGTGACACGTATCTCACGTCAGGGTATGGACCTCTTCGCATCGCGCAACTACCGTTTCCAGGTAGGCGATAAGATTCTTGTAGTTGGTCCTACAGACAATGTCAACCGCATTGCCGACCTTATGGGCAACTCTGTCAAGCGTCTTGACACTCCTAACATCGCCACTATCTTCATCGGTATCATTATAGGTATTCTCTTCGGAAGCATACCTTTCGCCATCCCTGGTATGCCAGTTCCTATGAAGCTCGGTATCGCAGGTGGTCCGCTTATCATCGCTATCCTCATCGGTCGTTTCGGCCATCGTATGAAGCTCAACACCTATACCACCACATCAGCCAATATGATGCTCCGTGAAATGGGTCTTGTACTCTTCCTTGCCAGCGTAGGCGTAAAGGCAGGCGCACACTTCTGGGATACAGTAGTAGAAGGCGACGGATTGATGTATGTGTTCACAGGCTTCCTCATCACTATCATACCTATTCTTATAATCGGTACGATAGCCCGATTGAAGTTCAAGTTCAACTACTTCACCATTATGGGTATGCTTGCCGGTACATGTACCGACCCTCCAGCATTGGCTTACGCCAACTCTATCTGCTCGCGTGAGGCCCCTGCCATCGGCTACTCTACAGTATATCCGCTGTCAATGTTCTTGCGTATCTTCACAGCACAGCTCATCGTGCTGTTCTGCTGCGGATAAACACATAATATATAAAACATAAATAGGGGTGCGTCTGAATAGTGACACACCCCTATTTTTATTTAATCCGCAAAGTATATTAATAATAAAACGTGAAGTATATTAATAATAAACCGCAAAGTATATTAATAATAAACTCCAGTACCAATCAGGTTATAGTTCCGAAGCAGCCGTCTTGGTAGACATTCCGTAAGCCAAAGCTTCAAGCTCTTCTATACTCATATGTTCTATCACATCAACAATTTTCTTTATCAACTCGTCGCGCCTATAGTCATCGTCGCTACCAAGTCTTTTATTCCAGAAATCATTCATACGCTACTTTTTATTTCATAATGAACTTCAGTTTGCCGCCTCTTACTATGTCCTTGTGGGTAATGTAAGTCGCCTTCAATCGTCGGCCGTTAAGTTCTACGTCCTTAACTTTATAACCGTCAGGAGTCTTGCCTATAGCCTCAACGACAAAAGTCTTGCCGTTATCCAAGTGCAACGTTACACGATCGAAGAGTGGCGTACCCATCTCATACTCGCAGCTTATCGGGTTCATCGGATAGAAACCCATGGCTGAGAAGACATACCATGCCGACGTCTGTCCGCAATCTTCGTTGCCACACAAGCCAGCCGGAGAGTCGTTGTAGAGTTTTGTCAGAATCTCGTGAACATAGCGCTGGGTCTTCTCGGACTGTCCTATCTTGTTGAATATATAGGCTGCATGATGACTCGGCTCATTGCCGTGAGCATACTGCCCTATCATTCCCGTACTGAAGAGAGGCAATTCGGCATTGGCAGCAGGTGTATACGTGAACAGGCTGTCGAGTTTGTCAGCAAAGCGTTGCTCTCCCACAAGCGCCTCAAGTCCCTTTATGTCGTGCTGTACAGACCACATATAGTGCCATCCGTTCGACTCACAGATGTGCGACGTATAATCGTCGGGCGAATAATTGGGCTGGAAGTTGCCCTTGGAGTCACGCGGCTGCATGAACGTAGAACCCGGACAATATACATTACGATAGTTTTGGGCACGCTTTGCAAACGTCTTGTTTATGTCCTTCTTGCCCAAATGCTTTGCAAGGGCAGCAATACAAGCGTCATCGTATGCATACTCCAAAGTACGCGACAGCGACCAGTCATCACCCAATGTAGGTTCCTTCACATCATATGGCACATAGCCAAGACGTTTATACAGTCCTATGCCGCGATAATCATCAAGATTGGCTGTCTTCACACATTCAGCAAGGGCCTCACCCGCATTTATTCCCGGAACACCCTTCAATACCGCTTCAGCAATAACCGATGCGGCATGATAACCTATCATCATATCCGTTTCCGATGCCCACATATTCCACACGGGCAGCCTGCCATTCTCCTTACTGAATGCGACAAGCGAATTTACCATATCGCCGGCACGCTTGGGGTCGACAATGGTATACAAAGGATGAGCGGCACGATAGGTATCCCACAACGAACAAGTCTCATAATTATTCCATCCGCTTGCATGGTGTATCTTACGGTCGGCTCCCATATAGGTTCCGTCTACATCATTAAGTAATGTGGGGGCTATCATGGCATGATATAAAGCAGTATAGAATGTTGTCTGCTGAGACGCTGTGCCACCTTCCACCTCTATTCTTCCCAATTCCTGGTTCCATTGTCCTTCTGCCAGACTACGATAATAATCGAAATCATCATTAGGGGCCTCAGCAGCCAGGTTCTTTGCTGCACCATCCTGACCCGTTGCCGACAAAGCCGTGACAAGCGTCAGCTGCGATGGTCCGTCAGCAGCAAACATGATACGTGCCACATAACCATAGCCTGTAACATGTCCATCCTCAGTCTTCAGTTCGGTACGTTCGAACTGGATGTTATCTATAGGTTGCGAGAATCGTGTACGGAACCACACACGCTGATTACGCGCCCAACCGTCAGAAAAGCGATAGCCCTCAATAGTACACTTGTCTATTTGCGTTATCTTGGTGTCTTTGGTGGCGTCCCAGTTCATAGCCTTCGTAAGGTTAAGGATTACCATACGCTGGCGTCCTTTATTAGGAAATGTGTAACGCTGCACTCCACATCTTGGTGTTGCTGTAAGCTCTACATTAATGTCATAGTCGGTGAGACGAACCTGATAATATCCGGCATGTGCAGTCTCATCATCGTGACTGAACTTGGAATGAATGCCGAGTGGAGCGGGCGCATCATTAAGGGGCAACGTTACTGGCAAGAAAGAAATGTCATACAAGTCGCCAGCACCCGTTCCCGAAAGATGTGTATGCGAAAATCCGGCGATTGTGCTATCGGGATAGAAGTAGCCCGCAATACGGTCCCAACCAGGCAATCCGTTGTCAGGACTGAGTTGCACCATTCCAAACGGGGTTTGGGCTCCTGGATAAGTATTACCTGTATAGTCGGTCCCAATGAGCGTGTTCACCTTCGTGGAAAAATTAGCCTTCGAGGCGTTATCAGCAGCAGCCATACTGACAGCCGTATGCGCCAGTCCGAATGCAATTGCTGCAGTAATGAAGAGTTTATTGTTCATTTTCCTAAAAACCAAAAAGGGAGACTTAGGCAAAAATACTTTTAGCCGAAGTCTCCCACATTATTTTATCTGATTATCTTACTTAGGTTAAAGACAGATTAGTCGAGGTTAAGGCTCTTCTTGATGGCCTCAATCTTCTCCTCAGCAGCCTTATTGCAACGCTGGTAGCATCCGGCACACTTGAACGAAGGATCCTTCACCTCAATATAGAACTTAATTTTAGGCTCAGTACCCGACGGACGTACGCTCACCTTAGTACCGTCTGTGCAGAACCACTGCAGAACGTTGCTTGTAGTAGGCATTTCGAGCTTCTCTACAGAACCGTCCTCGCGTGTTGCTGTCAGGGTCTGATAGTCCTTCCAGAGGCAAATGTTGCTTCCGCCAAGCTCCTTAGGAGGATTAGCACGGAAGTCTGCCATCATCTGCTTGATTTCGTCAGCACCTGTCTTACCCGGACGTACTACGTTAACTGTAAACTCCTTAGAGAATCCATAGTCAGCATAAATCTGCATGAGAAGGTCGTAGAGAGTCTTGCCCTGGTCCTTAGCCCAGGCTGCGATTTCGCAGATGAGGCAGATAGAAGCAGGAGCGTCCTTATCACGAACCTTGTCGTATGGCAAGAAGCCGAAGCTCTCCTCACCACCACCAATATACTGCTGCTTGCCCTCAGAGATAGCTATCTCGCGTGCAATCCACTTGAAGCCTGTGTAGCAGTCGCGCAGTTCTACGTTATTCTTCTTGGCAATCTCAGCAATAACCTCAGTTGTAACAATAGTCTTAACGAGGAAGTCAGTCGGCTTAAGCTTGCCAAGCTTCTTCTTGTTCTCAATGATGTAGTAGCAGAACATCATAGCAGTCTGATTGCCGTTGATGATCACCCACTCGCCCTTGTCGTCACGACATACAATAGCAAGACGGTCAGCGTCAGGGTCAGTAGCAACTACAAGGTCAGCATTGAGCTTTGTACCGAGCTTCATACCGAGAGTCATAGCCTCAGAGTTCTCTGGGTTAGGCGATACTACTGTCGGGAAGTTGCCGTCGATTATCATCTGCTCTGGCACAACGTTGATGTTCTGGAATCCCCAAGAACGCAAGCAGAGAGGCACGATAACACGACCTGTTCCGTGCATCGGAGTATAAACGATGTTGAGATCCTTCTGACGGTTGATAACGTCCTGGTCGACCATTGCCGAGCGAACAGCCTCCATATAGTCGTAGTCCATCTCGCCACCGATAATCTGAATATTATCCCAGTTAGCCTCGAACTTAACGTCGTCGATACAAACCTTGTTCACCTCATCGATGATGCCGGTATCGTGCGGAGCAAGCACCTGTGCGCCGTCGCTCCAGTAAGCCTTATAGCCGTTGTATTCCTTAGGATTGTGCGAAGCTGTAACATTAACACCAGCCTTAGCTCCCAACTCGCGGATAGCAAATGAAATCTCAGGTGTCGGACGAAGGCTTTCAAACAAGTAAGCCTTGATGCCATTGGCAGAGAAGATAGCTGCTACAGTCTCAGCGAAGAGACGTGAGTTGTTGCGGCAGTCGTGACCTACAACAACAGAGAGGTTTTCCTCACCAGGGAAAGCCTTGAGGATGTAGTTGGCAAAGCCCTGTGTGGCCATACCTACTATATACTTGTTCATACGGTTAGTACCGACACCCATAGTGCCACGCAAACCGCCTGTACCAAATTCCAAATTCTGATAGAATGCATCAATAAGGGCTGACTTGTCTTCTGAATCCAACATAGCCTGTACCTCTTTACGAGTGTCCTCGTCGAATGCCGGCGTAAGCCACTGCTTGGCTCTTGCCTCACACTGGGCTATTAGCTTCTGGTTATTTTCCATAATAAATTCATATTTTAACGTTTAAAATTACTTCAATTTAGGTCAACGGCAAAGTTAACTATAAAAAATGAATTGTCAGCATAATTGCAGTTTTTTTTCGCTGCAAATATTTATTCAAGTATCTTTACCATATTAAATTCAGAAATCAGTCCTTCGGGACTAACTTTAGCATTTACACGGTATTGCAAATCTTCGGCGCTTCCGTCATCATGTGTTACAGTCTGCTTTGCCGAGAAGACAACAGTATATTCTATCTTCTGGCTTCCTATGTCTTTCTTGCTGATTTTGTAATCGTCCATCGGCTGCCACTTCATTGTGCTTACACCATTCTTATATATCTTATGCATGAAAGTGACGACATCACTACGTGTGGCATTGCTTTTGCCGAGAAACTTTGTCATAAGCGGACTTGTTGTGCTTGTAAGAGCTTCCTCGTCGCGTGCATTCAGACTTTGGAAGAAGCTGTTGAACACACCAGCCACCAGAAGTTTATCCTCTGGCTGTACCGTTGTTGTGTTAAGATTCTTAATTGCATCATTGGCCTCTTCAACATAGTCGCCATCGGGATGGCTCTCAATATAAGCCTCCAACGACTCCACATTACCAGCTGCACTTGCCACCGACCAGTCTATAGAGTCAATCATATGCTGTGCAGTATTCTTGAAAGGTGAGTTGGGATACTCTGCAAGATAGCGCTCTATTGCACTCTTCGAACCACTTACCATAGCATTAGTCCAATCCCGGTCGATAGCTTTAAGCATTTCAAGGTGCGACTGTATGGAGTCAACATGCTCTTCGGGTGCATTAGGATACATTGCAAGATAATTCTGCAATACGTCTGCATCCTGGCTTGCCATAGCCGCTTCATAAGCGATCTGCTCCTTGTCCGACTGGGCATTGTGATAGAAGGCATAGCAAATTCCGCATACTACCAATGCTACAGCCACCACCACCATTATTATAATACGATTGTTCTTATGCACATTGGTAGGTTTGGTATGGACTTCGGCTTGAGCAGCCACTTCCTTCCCCGTCAAATGGTGACATTGCGGACATTCTGTCTGATTAGAGAAATACACCTTGCCACATTCCGGGCATGTCACTACATGGTCTGCAATAGGAGCCCCGCAACAGGGACATACTGGAGCCTTATCACTAATCTCGTGATTGCACTCCGGACATTTTATTATTGCCATTATACGATATTAATATTTGATTTATCACGTTATAGTTTATTATATGAGCTTTATACGACAAGTGTTTTACATCAATAATGTCTGAATCGGATTTCGCGCAATCCGTGACGTCCCATAAAGCGACTCTTGTCTACATATCCACGTATACCGTCAATATGTCCCTTACCCGTATACTGCCACAACATATAGTCGTTACCATCGTTCAGTACAGGCTCGTTAAAAGAATACTGGGCTATCATAAGCTTGTAGCCGTTCATCAGCCCAGACATATATTTATTGTAGAAGTTGGTTCCGGTATACACTAGCGGCTTCTGGTGATATGCTTTCTCCACCATTGTCAGAAATGTCATCAACGAATCGCGAAAGGCATCATTAGACAGTCCTTGCTTTGTCTCTACATCAATCATAGGTATCAAGTCCTGCTGCGACGGACGACATTGAGCCATAAAATTCTCAAGCTGTAGCTTAAGCGGTGTCTTAGGACGGAAGAAATGATAAGAGCCTACTTTCAACCCATACTTATGCGCCAGTTCAATGTTCCGTTCATACTTATCGTCTATACGGTCGCCTCCTTCTGTAGCTTTAAGATAGACGTATGCCATCTTTGAGTTGTCACCTATTGCCTCCCAAAACACTTCGCCTTGATAGTGGCTTAAATCTATTCCGTGAACATGCGAGCACGTATCTTCACATTGCACCTGATTGTCTTGAGCAGAAACGCCAGTCCAACTAAGCGTACAGACCAACGTTATTATGTATTTGCAGATATTCATATTCATATTGCAAAGTTACAGGAAAAAGAAGACAACACAAAGAAATTAAATTATTTTAAATTCACGTTATTCGCAAGAACACAAAAAGGTAAGACAGTTTATCCAAGCGATATTCGCAAATAAACTATCTTACCATTTCTTTGGGTAACTAAAGCGTTACCGCCTTTAATAATAAGTTATAAAACTCTTATTATTCCTCATCTGCTGTCTCGGCAGCATGTTCGTCAATAAGCTTCTGCTGCAGATCGTTCGGAACAAGCTCGTAACTTGCAAACTTGGTTGTGAACGAAGCACGTCCGCCAGTGAGGCTACTCAACGAGATAGAATAGTTGCTCAGTTCCTTCAATGGAATCTTAGCCTGGAGTTTCTGGTATCCTGCCTCGCTATCCATACCCATAATGAGAGCTCTGCGTCCCTGCAGGTCACTCATTACGTCGCCCATGTAATCGGCAGGAACATAAACTTCGAGGTCGTAGATAGGCTCCAGAATCTTCGGACCAGCCTCCTTAAATGCTGCAGAGAAAGCATTGCGTGCAGCAAGCATAAACGACAACTCGTTAGAGTCTACCGGGTGCATCTTGCCGTCGTAAACAATCACTCTCACGTCGCGTGCATAGCTGCCAGTAAGAGGTCCGTGCTCCATACGGTCCATAATACCCTTCAGTATTGCAGGCATGAAGCGTGTATCAATGGCACCACCTACAACAGAGTTGATAAACACGAGCTTACCGCCCCATTCCAGATTTACTTCTTCACGACCCTTGATGTTAATCTTGAACTCCTGACCGTTAATCTTGTAAGATGTTGGATCGGGCATTCCTTCTGCATACGGCTCAATGATGAGATGTACTTCACCGAACTGTCCTGCACCACCCGACTGCTTCTTATGACGATACTCAGCACGTGCCATCTTAGTGATGGTTTCGCGATAAGGAATGCGTGTAGGCTCAAACTTAACGTTCAGCTTCTCGTTGTTCTCCAGACGCCACTTCAATGTACGGAGATGGAACTCACCCTGTCCGCGTACAATAGTCTGACGCAATTCCTTGCTCTGTTCAACGAGCCATGTCGGGTCTTCCTGATGCATACGCAGAAGCGCAACCATCAGCTTTTCTGTTTCGGCAGTATTCTCAGCCTTGATTGCACGTGAGAATTTGGGGTTAGGATACTTGATGAAGTCAAACCTCCATTCGCAATCCTTACCATTGAGGGTGTTTCCTGTCTTTACATCTTTCAGCTTAACTGTGCAACCAATATCACCAGCCACAAGTTCGTCTACAGGAATACGGTTTGCGCCAGCACATACATAGATTTGTCCGATACGTTCCTTCGAGCCACGGTCGGCATTTGCCAGGTCGTCGCCCGACTTCACTTTACCGCTCATTACCTTGAAGTAGCTTACTTCGCCGATGTGCGGCTCCATACCAGTCTTGAAGAAATAAACAGATTCCGGGCCATTGGTATCAGGGGTGATTTCCTCGCCTCGTGTATTGTGTAATTTCGGCATCTCGCTAACAAACGGAACCACATTGCCAAGGAATTCCATCAGTCGGCGAACGCCCATATCCTTACCCGCACATACACAGAATACGGGGAAGATTGAACGTGTTACAAGTCCCTTGCGTATACCCTCACGAAGTTCGTCCTCTGAGAGAGTTTCCTCCTCAAAAAATTTCTCCATAAGCGTCTCATCGTTCTCAGCAGCTGCCTCCACAAGAATCTTGTGAAGCTCCATAGCTTTCTCCTTCTCGCTTTCTGGGATGTCTACAATTGTAGGCATACCGCCTTCCGGACCCCATGTGTACATCTTCATAAGAAGCACGTCAACGATGGCTCCGAAATTACTGCCTGTACTAACTGGATACTGAATCTGTACGCACTTTGAACCATAAATGGCCTTCATGTTGTTGATAATGTTGTCAAAGTCGCACTTGTCCGAATCGAGTTGGTTTACAAGGAAGATTACTGGCTTATGCAATTTCTCTGTATATCGGAAATTGTTCTGTGTGCCAACCTCTGGACCATACTGTCCGTTGATAAGAATAACAGCCTGATCAGTAACGTTCAAAGCTGTAATTGCGCCACCAATGAAGTCGTCAGAACCCGGGCAGTCAATAATATTAAGCTTTTTGTTGTTCCACTCAACATGGAAAACAGTCGGGAATACAGAATAACCATATTCATGCTCAACTGGGAAGTAGTCACTTACCGTGTTCTTTGCCTCCACTGTTCCACGGCGCTTGATGATACCACTACCGAAAATCATAGACTCGGCAAGAGTGGTCTTGCCGCTACCCGCACTGCCTAAAAGGGCAATGTTCTTGATTTCATTTGTTTGATAGACCCTCATATCTTCAGGTTTTAAATGGTTAATGTAAATTATTCATGGCGGATAAACTTGGGGCGGGGTTTATCCGACTACTAAGTTATAAAAATAAGAATAGAAACCAAAAGAAAAGCCACAAAAGTGATGATTTTTTTTTACTTATTAGTACTTTTGCATTCTCCTAAGGCACGATGTCGCCATTTACACATTATTATATAGACAGATGAAAACAGGAATATACATCCACATACCTTTTTGCAAGAGTCGTTGCATATACTGTGGCTTCTACAGCTCCACTTTATTCGGCTTGCAGCACGATTATGCCGCAGCTTTAATCAAGGAGATGCATATGCGCAGTTCCGAGTTCAAAGAATTGGGCTGCATAGACAATACTAATATGGTCGACACCATTTACATTGGCGGAGGAACTCCTTCAACTCTCCCTCTTTCCGACATTCAAGAAATTCTCAATACCGTGTCAGAATGTTTCCCCGGCAATCCGCGCGAAGTGACCATCGAAGTCAATCCCGATGACATAACGCCTGAGTTTGTCAATCGGTTGCGCTCAATCGGTATCAATCGTATAAGCATGGGCATTCAGACTTTCGACGACTCGCGATTGCAGTTTCTACATCGTCGCCACACATCATCGCAAGCCATTGATGCCGTTAGGATTATAAAAGATGCTGGAATTGAGAATATAAGTATCGACCTCATCTTCGGATTTCCCAACCAGACGCTCGACGAATGGGAATCTGACGTGCAGACAGCCGTCAGTCTTGCGCCCACGCATATTTCTGCCTACAGTCTTATGTATGAAGAGGGTACGACGCTGTATCGTATGATGAGTGAAGGCAAGATAACCCAGATTGATGACGAAACGTCGTTGGCTATGTATAAGTACCTTATGGACGCGCTCAAAGCTGCCGGCTATGAGCATTACGAGATAAGCAATTTTGCAAAGCCCGGCTATCGCTCTATACACAACAGCAGTTACTGGCATAATGTGCCATATCTTGGGATTGGAGCTTCAGCCCACTCCTACAACATAGGTACACGCAGCTGGAACATAACCGACATACGCCAATATATCAAAGCCATCAACAACGGAATGCTTCCTTCTGAGAGCGAGACGATTGACGCGACCACCCACTACAACGACCTTGTCACTACCGCCCTGCGAACATCAGACGGTATGAATCTCGACTCAATCAGCCCCACATTCCGACAATACGCCCTACAATGTGCCGACATTCACATCAAGAACGGATTGCTAAAGCATACCGACAATCGTCTGCAACTGACACGCGAGGGATTGTTTGTCAGCGATATGATTATGAGCGACTTGATTAAAATTTAACATAAAACGACGAGGCATCACCAACTTGCATTTGTTGGTGATGCCTCATCGTTTTTTTATTTACACTTTCTATACCATTCAATAAGGTTGGCTCTTGGAACTCCAAGTTTCACCATTTCGTCCAGGTCTTCACGTGCCTCCTTCTTGCGCTTCATCAATATGCGCACATTGGCACGATTCAGTCTGAAGTCGGTATTGAGCGGCTTCAGTTCTATTGCCTTGCTATAATCGTACTCGGCAGGACCGTACATCTTGCGCTCCACTTCCATTCCGCCACGTGCGGCATACGCCACAGCGCTGTCGGGATGCTGAGTCACCAATAGGTTTATCATGTCCAAAGCCTCAGTATAGTGACTGTCTTTCTGATTAAGCAAAGCCAATCCGAGTGTGGCCTCAAAGTTGCCCGGCACAAGACTCAACAAATGCTCGTAATCAAGACGGGCAAACTTGTAGCGTTTCTGCTGTTCGTTGACAAAGGCGCGATAGAACAGAGCAGCCAGATTGTTCGGATCACGTCGCAAGACATAATCGTACTCATCACGGGCATACTGCCATTCCTCAAGCTGCACATTCCACGACGCTTTCCTTAAACGCAGGTTTAAGGAATCGGGATGGAACGACAATGCCTCAGAAGCAGCCGACAAGCTGTCGCGAAGCTGCTGCCTTGTCTGTGCAAACATAGTGTTTGCATTAAGCGCAATTAATGCCAGAACAAGTATTAAGGTCTTCATAAAGTTAAGCTTTAGCTATATAGTCGGCAATCCACTGACCAACCTCAGCCGTACCGTACTGTGCGCCACCCTCAACCTGAATCTCAGGAGTACGTACGTTGGCATCAAGCGAAGCGTCAACAGCCTTACGTACAAGCGCTCCTTCCTCATTCAGTCCGAAATGTTCAAGAAGCATGGCTGCCGAAAGAATCTGTGCTACTGGGTTGGCAAGGTTCTTGCCTGCTGCCTGCGGCCATGAACCGTGTACCGGCTCAAACAACGGAGTGTGCTCGCCAAGCGAACTTGACGGCTGCAATCCCATTGAACCTGTGATGCAAGAAGTCTCGTCGGTAAGAATGTCGCCAAATGTATTCTCTGTAACGATAACGTCAAAGAAAGTAGGTTCGGTAAGCACGCGCATTGAGGCGTTGTCGATAAACATATAGTCGGTGTTCACCTCAGGATACTGCGGTTCCATCTCCTTGGCAATCTGGCGCCACAGACGTGACGAAGCCAGAACGTTGGCCTTGTCAACAACGGTAAGGTGCTTGTTGCGCTTCATGGCAAACTCGAATGCAACCTTAAGGATGCGCTCTATCTCCGGACGGGTATAGATGTCGGTATCGTATGCCTTGTCGTTGTCCTGATACTTCTCGCCGAAATACATACCGCCAGTAAGCTCACGTATTACAACAAAGTCGGCACCCTTGAGCAATTCGTCCTTAAGGGGTGACTTGTGTAGAAGGCAGTCGAAAGTGGCAACTGGACGCACATTGGCAAACAATCCGAGCTTCTTGCGCATAGCCAGAAGGCCCTGCTCAGGACGTACCTTGGCAGTAGGATCGTTGTCGAAACGTGGATCGCCTACAGCTGCAAAGAGCACAGCATCGGCATTCAGACATGTCTGGAAAGTGTCTTCAGGGAAGGGGTCGCCCACTTCGTCAATGGCATGAGCTCCACAAATGGCTTCCTTAAAACTGAATTCGTGACCGAACTTTTCAGCCACAACCTTCATTACCTTCACACCTTCGGTCATAATCTCGGGTCCGATACCGTCGCCGGGAAGTACAGCTATTGATAATTTCATATCCTTTGTTTTTTATTGTATTGTTTATTTTGATTCTGAGTCTTGCAGTTGTTCCTGCTCCACGATGTTAAGCATCTTGATTGTAGCCTTGATTGCAGCTTCGGTCTGGTCGGCATCGAGTCCACGTGTACGCAGTATCTTCTCGCCGCTACGCCATGTTATGACAGTCTGCACGAGTGCGTCTGTGCGTCCGCCAGGCGGTATTGACACGGCATAATTCTCAAGTGTTGGGAATGTGCGTCCAAGACGTTCGCGGTATATCTTGCGCATAGCCTTCACGAAAGCGTCATACTGTCCGTCGCCAAGAGCGTTGTCCTCATACTGCTTGCCGTCAATCTCCACCTTAACAGTTGCCATAGGGCGCAGTCCGTAGGCAAGCGACACCATATAGCTCACAAGCTTTATCTTGTCTTCGGGAGCCGAATGCTTCAGCACGTCGCTCACGATGAATGGCAGGTCTTCCTGAGTTACAATCTCCTTGCGGTCGCCCAGTTCGGTAATGCGTTGTGTCACACGACGTGTCTGTTCGGGAGTGAGTTCCAGTCCGAGCAGTTCCAGGTTCTTTGCGATGTTTGCCCTACCGCTATTCTTACCAAGTGCATACTCGCGCTTACGTCCGAAACGTTCAGGCACAAGATTGTTGCAGTAAAGGTTGTCCTTATTGTCGCCATCGGCATGAACACCAGCCACTTGCGTGAACACATTTTCGCCTACGATAGGCTGGTTCGGCGCAATGGCAATACCAGAATATCCCTCTACCAGTCGGCTTATTTCGCCCAATCGGTCTTCACGGATACTGGTTTCAATACCGAGCTGGTCTTTAAGTATAGCCTGCACGCTTGCAAGCGGGGCATTGCCACAACGCTCACCCAGTCCGTTCACCGTGACATGCAGACCGCTTGCGCCACTCACCACAGCAGCCAACGAATTGGCTACGGCAAGGTCGTAGTCGTTATGTGCATGGAATTCGAAGTTGGTGTCGGGATAGCGCTCCACCATCTGGCCGAAATACTTCGTCACCTCCATAGGGTTGAGTATGCCCAATGTATCGGGCAGAAGGAAACGCTTGATTCCACTCTCCACGAGGGCGTCCATCATCTTGAACACATAGTCGGGCGAATCCTTCATGCCACTACTCCAATCCTCAAGATACAGATTTACAGCCATACCCTTCTGCATGGCAAGGGTGAGCGACTCGTATATTCCGTCAATATGCTCTTCGGGAGTCTTCTTGAGCTGATGCGTACAATGCTTGAGCGAACCCTTTGCAAGCAGGTTTATAACCTTGCATCCGCATTCGTCAATCCAGTCGATTGACTTGCCACCATCGACAAAGCCCAACACTTCTACCCTATTCAGCTTGCCCACACTCTCGGCATAACGGCATATCATGCGCACAGCTTCCTTCTCACCCTCAGAGACACGTGCCGAAGCCACTTCTATACGATTCACATTGACATCGCCAAGAAGCATACGTGCCATCATGAGTTTCTCATGAGGAAGGAATGACACTCCGCTGGTCTGCTCGCCATCGCGGAGTGTACAGTCCATTATTTCTATTGTTCTTGCTCCCATGCTTCAACCTTATCACGGTTCTGTACAAGGAAGTCTACGTCGTCGAGTCCGTTTTCAAGGCAATGCTTCTTGTATCCGTTTATCTCAAAATGCTCGCTCTTGCCTGTAGCGAGGTTTGTCACAGTCTGATTGGGCAGATCCACCTTCACCTCTGTCTTGTGGTCCTTGTCGATGCTGGCAAAGAGTTCCTTAAGGAATTCCTCGCTCACCACTACCGGCAGCACAAGATTGTTGAGTTCGTTGTTCTTGTGAATGTCGGCAAAGAACGAGCTGATGACCACACGGAATCCGGCTCCGGCAATAGCCCAAGCTGCATGCTCGCGCGAAGAGCCCGAACCGAAGTTCTTACCTGCTACGAGTATCACTCCGCTATACGACGGATCGTTCATAACGAAGTCGGGTTTGGGAGTACCGTCGGCATTATATCGCCAGTCGCGGAATAGGTTGTCGCCCATACCTTCCTTGTCGATAGCCTTAAGGAAGCGGGCTGGTATAATCTGGTCGGTATCCACATTCTCAAGTGGAAGTGGGATGCATGTGGAGGTTATAACGTTGAATTTCTGTTTCATTATTCTTCAATTATTAAACATTAAACATTAGAACATGAGTTCTCTCGGGTCTGTTACCACTCCCGTAACTGCTGCTGCAGCTGCTACCAGAGGTGAAGCAAGGATGGTGCGTGAGCCTGGTCCCTGACGACCCTCAAAGTTACGGTTGGATGTCGATACCGAATACTTGCCTGCTGGTATCTTGTCATCGTTCATGGCAAGACATGCCGAGCAGCCCGGCTGGCGAATCTCGAAACCAGCTTCGGTAAGGACCTTGTCCAGTCCCTCCTCTCTAATCTGCTTGTCTACGAGCCATGAGCCCGGCACAAGCCATGCCGTAACGCCTTCTGCCTTATGGCGTCCCTTCACGATAGAGGCAAATGCACGGAAGTCTTCAATACGTCCGTTGGTGCAGGCACCGAGGAATACATAGTCAATCTTATGACCGAGAAGCTTCTCGCCTGGCTCAAATCCCATGTATGCAAGCGACTTCTTGAACGAAGCCTGACCAGCCTTGTCTATCTCATCGAGTGTCGGGATGGTCTCTGTAATACCGATACCCATACCAGGATTAGTGCCGTAAGTGATGCGCGGCTCTATGTCGGCAGCATCAAACACGAGTTCCTTGTCGAACACGGCATCGTCGCCACTCTTCAGAGTCTTCCAGTAAGCCACGGCCTTGTCCCAATCCTCGCCCTTAGGAGCATATTCGCGACCCTTGATATATTCGAATGTTGTCTCGTCGGGAGCAACAAATCCGCCACGCGCACCCATCTCGATAGAGAGGTTGCAGAGTGTGAGTCGGCCCTCCATAGACATGTCGCGCACTACGTCGCCAGCATATTCAACGAAATATCCGGTAGCGCCCGAAGTGGTGAGTCGGCTCATCAGGTAGAGAGCTACATCCTTAGGCGTAACGCCCTTTGCCAACTTTCCGTTGACGCTTATACGCATCGACTTCGGCTTGGTCTGCAGAATGCATTGTGAGGCCATAACCATCTCTACCTCAGAAGTTCCGATACCGAAAGCTACAGCACCCATAGCGCCATGGGTAGATGTGTGCGAGTCGCCACACACGATTGTCATACCTGGCAGAGAGAGACCCTTCTCCGGTCCTACAACGTGGATGATACCGTTGTCCTTAGAGTTCATGGCGAAGTGTGTAACGCCGAAATCAGCAGCATTCTTAGCCAATGTGTCCACCTGACGCTTTGATACGGGGTCTTCAATGGGCTTGTCCTGGTCGTGTGTAGGAGTGTTATGGTCGGGCATGCAGAATATGTGGTCGGGACGGAACATCTTGAGTCCGCGGGCACGCATGCCGGCAAAGGCTTGAGGCGAAGTCACCTCATGGCAGTAAAGACGGTCTATATACAATTGTGTAGGACCATCCTTGATCGTCTGCACAACATGCTTATCCCAGATTTTGTCGAATAATGTGTTCATTATAATATGTTTATATTGTTAATGTTATTGATTGTTTGTATTGATTGTGGGCTGAACGAGCGGGCAGCCTATTTCACGCGAAACTTGTTGATACAGTCAATGTAAGCCTCAACAGAAGCCGTCACGATGTCGGTATTGGCTCCGAATCCGTAGTACACGCTTCCGTCGTACTCCACCTGCATGTGTACCTTGCCCACGTCGTCCGATCCCTTCGAGATGGCCTGGATTGTAAACTCCTTCAGGGTCATCTGCTTCTGAATGATCTTCTTGAGAGCCTTGATGGCAGCATCTACCGGACCGTTGCCCGTAGAAGCCTCTTCAAACTTCTGTCCTGAGATGTCGAGTCCGATGCTTGCCACACTCTTAACGCCCATGCCTGTAGTAACCTGCAGGAAGTCGAGCTTCACGGCGTGCGAAGCCTTGGCGTCAGCACCTGCCAACATGAGTATGTCATCGTCGTTGACCTCCTTCTTACGGTCGGCAAGCTTGAGGAACTGCTGGTAGATAGTGTCTATCTTCGACTCGTCGTCTATCTTCACACCCAGCACTCCGAGGCGATACTTCAAGGCGGCTCTGCCCGATCGTGCTGTCAGCACTATGCTGCCGCTGTCCAGACCTACATCCTTCGGGTCGATAATCTCGTATGTGCTAACATTCTTCAGCACTCCGTCCTGGTGGATGCCGCTACTGTGGGCGAATGCGTTACGACCCACAATGGCCTTGTTAGGCTGAACGGGCATGTTCATCAGGCTCGAAACCATGCGGCTTGTGGGGCAAATCTTTGTAGTGTTTATGTTGGTGTCAATATTGATGCCGTTGTGACACTTCAGAATCATGGCAATCTCTTCGAGCGAAGTGTTTCCCGCACGCTCACCGATACCATTGATTGTCACCTCTACCTGACGCGCTCCGTTCAGCACTCCGCTCAGCGTATTGGCTGTGGCAAGACCCAAGTCGTTGTGGCAATGGGTTGAAAGTATGGCCTTGTCGATGTTATCCACATGCTCTATCAGATACTTTATTTTGGCTCCATACTCCTCGGGCAGACAGTAGCCCGTAGTGTCGGGAATGTTGATGACGGTAGCGCCAGCCTTGATGACAGCCTCAACCACACGTGCCAGATACTCGTTGTCGGTACGTCCGGCATCCTCGGCATAGAACTCTACGTCCTCTACATATCGCTTGGCATAGGCCACGGCACGAACGGCACGCTCTATTATCTCCTCACGGTTTGAGTGAAACTTATACTTGATGTGCGAATCTGACGTACCGATACCTGTATGGATGCGTCCGCGCTTGGCATACTTCAGAGCCTCGGCAGCACAATCTATGTCCTTCTCTACAGCACGTGTCAGAGCACAGATAGTTGGCCATGTCACAGCCTTTGAAATCTCAATGACCGAATTGAAGTCGCCCGGACTGGAAATAGGAAATCCTGCTTCAATCACGTCTACACCCAATTGCTCAAGCTGCTTTGCCACTTGTATCTTCTCAACGGTATTCAACTGGCATCCTGGCACCTGCTCGCCATCGCGGAGCGTAGTGTCAAAAATATACAATCTTTCACTCATCCTTATATGTGTTTTACGTTATTACTTAAACCGAAAAAACCTTTCACACTACCTTGTAGGGGTTAGTGAGAAAGGTTTTTCTTGTCATCTGCTCATAAGAGAGACTGTATTGTTTGCGGCAACCTATTAGCATACACTACCCCGTTCGACATTGTTCCAAAGTCGAATTCGAATAATAATGCTAATAATGTTGTACGACAAATTCATATTTATAATATATTTATGGTGATACGTCTTATTTCGGTTACAAAGGTAAGAAAATATCGGTAGCTCACAAATAATTTATCACTTTTTTTATCATATTTATTGCATTTTGTTATGCCGTAGCACTTTCAAGTCCTCCTACACCTTATTATATAATAGAATATTACCAACTTTTACAAAGACTTTCTTATCCCGAACTCAGGTTACTAAGGTTAATATTCTCAACCTTTACATTAGACCCATGATATAGTTTCATGTCAGCAACCCTCCTTTTTTACGGCAAAAAGCAGCAAGTCCTTCTACTTGTTCCTCAAACGACAGAGTATGCAAAATGTTATAATGTCTCTCTGCATACTCTATTCCATCGTGCAGACTAACATATCGGAAAGCCTGCATATAGCTCAAACCGAAATGACGCGCAAACAGTTTTATGAGCATGATTATATATTCTATCTTATCGGCTATCATATCATATTTGGACAAACTACTTATGTTCATCTTCAAACGCAAATTTACGTTTTTTCCCCGACATTTACAAGTATTCTTACCATAATCTTTTGATTTAGAAGGAATGTTGCGCTCAGCCCATAAAGACACTTACCAAAGCAAGAATTATGAGCAAATTCCTAATTGTTCAATTCCAAATCGCAGGCGAAGCCGAGAAGAATTCCTAACTCAAAATTCCTAACTCAAAACTCTTTCATAGAGCACGAATCACTCGAATCAAACGAATATCTTGATAGAATTTATGATTAATTTACGATAATTTGTGACTATGACCCACGCAATCTTTTTGTCACGAATTACCACGAATTATCCATGAATTACTTTGGTTAATGTTAAACTCAAAATTGAATAATTCCTCATCGGCAAAGCCGACAACTCAAAACTCAAAACTCAAAACTCAAAATTCAAAACTCTTTCATAGAACACGAATCACTCGAATCGAAAGCGAATATCTCGATAGAATTTATGATTAATTTACGATAATTTGTGACTAAGACTCACGCAATCTTTTTGTCACGAATTACCACGAATTTCTTTGGTTTAAGTGTTAAATTCAAAATTGAGCAATTCGTCATCGCATGCGAAGCAGCGAACAACTCAAAACTCAAAATTCAAAACTCAAAACTCTTTCATAGAGCACGAATCACTCGAATCAAACGAATATCTCGATAGAATTTATGATTAATTTACGATAATTTGTGACTAAGACTCACGCAATCTTTTTGTCACGAATTACCACGAATTTCTTTGGTTTAAGTGTTAAATTCAAAATTGAGCAATTCGTCATCGCATGCGAAGCAGCGAACAACTCAAAACTCAAAATTCAAAACTCAAAACTCAAAATTGCCTCTGGCAACCAACTCCTAATTCAGCAAGGTACTCATCGTTCAGTTACAATAACCTTGAATGTTTGGAAGATAAGCTTCACGTCATACCAGAACGAGCTGTTCTTCACATACTCCAAGTACAGCTTTATCTTCTCCTGCATAATCACATGGATATAGTAATCCTCAGGATCCTCAGCCTTCTCCATCAGTTCGTTCTCATTACGAAACTTGATACTTGCAGGATCTGTGATACCAGGACGAACATCCAATACGTGCATCTGTTCGGGTGTCCAGTAATTCACATAATGGCGCACCTCAGGACGAGGACCAACCAAACTCATATCACCGATAAACACGTTTATAAGTTGGGGGAGTTCATCAAATTTATACTTACGGATATAATAACCCGAACGGGTCACACGAGGGTCTCTTCCGCCAATAGTCACTAATGAACCCTTATCTGCTCCTACACGCATTGAGCGGAACTTAAAAATTCGGAAGTCCTTATTTCCACGTCCCACACGCACTTGTCTATAAAACACCGGACCTTTAGAATCCAATTTAATCCAAACAGCCAATATCAGAAATAATGGACTTAAAACAATTAATCCACAACCAGAGGCAACTATGTCAAATAATCTTTTCATACATTTTTAATATAAGTATGTATTCATTTTTATCTTTATATATGAGCGGCAATCTGTAGGAGGAGGGCGTGTCAAGATTGTACAAAACCTATTTAGTGGGTATGGCAGGGATGCCATACCCTCCTAAATATATCCTTTGACATTCTTTTATAATCGAATTTTACAAATTATTTACAATCTCTACAAAATTCTCTATTACATATTCCAAGTCCTCGTCCGTCATTTTCGTGTTCAACGGCAGAGTTATCTCATTCTCAAACATATGATATGCATTAGGGAAATCCTTGATGTCGAAGCCCAACTTCTTATAGGCTGTCATCATAGGCAGCGGCTTATAGTGAACATTAGTGGCAACACCACGCTCAGCCATCTTTTCAATCACCTTGTTTGTCTCCTCACGTGTTCTGCCCAACAGACGCACCAGGTAAAGATGTCCCGATGAAGTATGCTCCTCGTCATAATGATTCAGCACAGCCACGTTCAGAGGTCTCAATGCCTCATCATAACGCTCTATCATCTTGCGTCTGCGCTCCAACATTCCCTTATAGCGCTGCATCTGTACCAGTCCGATAGCAGCCACAACATCCGTCATGTTACACTTATACCAAGTGCCAATGATGTCATACTCCCAAGCACCGAGTTTAGTCTTAGCCAGAGCATCCTTGTTCTGACCATGCAGACTCAACAGCTGCGCCTTACGATAAAGATTCTCATTCCAAGTCTCTCCCTCTATCTCAGGCACACCACTAAATGTATTATCCACATTCTTGTCCAAGTCCTTCACCACCTTCTCATTACCAAAAGGCAGATTCCACGACAAGGCACCACCCTCAGCAGTAGTGAAGTTCTTCACAGCATGGAAAGAGAAAGACGAGAAGTCGGCAATAGCTCCCACCATCTTTCCCTTACGTGATGCACCGAAAGCATGGGCAGCATCGCAGCAGATGGCAATACGACCAAGCATCTTCTGCAAGTCGGTCTTAGGAGTAAACATCTCCTTCTTGCCTTCCACGATACTATACAGTCTGTCGTAGTCGCAAGGAATACCAGCCAAGTCAACTGGAATGATAGCCTTAGTATTAGGAGTGATGGCCTTCTCCACTGCCTCATAGTCCATCTCAAGACAATCCTTCTGCACATCCACAAACACCAACTTGGCACCCACATGTTCCACAATAGAAGCACTTGCTGTATAGGTATAAGCAGGCACAATCACCTCGTCGCCCTCACCAATGCCAAGCAATCTAAGAGCCATCTCACCACAAGCAGTTTGCGAGTTAAGGCATACAGCCTTCTGCACACCAATAAACTCGGCTACTTCTTTCTCTAACTTCTTGGTGCGCGGTCCGGTTGTAATCCAACCAGACAAAATAGCATCACGCACTTCTGCAGCCTCAGCCTCCGTCATATCAGGCGGAGAGAAAGGCACATTACGCAATTTCATTGTCATAATATGATTATAAAATATTTAATTGATTAAATTATTTGTTTGGAAAATTTCGTTTTTCAACGATTTATTAGTTTGGATAATTTCGTTTTTCGTCAATTTATTTGTTTGGAAAATGTCATTTTTCGGCAATTTATTTGTTTGGATAATTTTATTTCGTTATCTTTGTCACTGAAATACAACAATTTACAAATCACTATGTACTACAAGAGAATTATAGATAAATATCTATCAGAATGGGCTTCACGCGATACACGTAAACCTATTCTACTTCGAGGAGCACGCCAGGTAGGCAAGTCTTCTGCTGTGCGTCATTTAGGCAAGCAATTCAAAAACTTTTTGGAAATAAATTTTGAGATGGAGCCTCAATACAAAGCTATCTTCCAGCCCGACCTAAATGTCAATCGTATCGTTATGCAGATTTCTGCAATATCAGGCTCAAGGATAGAAGAAGGCGAGACACTTCTTTTTATGGACGAGATACAGGAGTGTCCAGAGGCTATCATGTCATTACGTTTCTTCAAGGAGAACATGCCACGACTTCATGTCATTGCTGCAGGTTCCCTATTAGAGTTCGCCCTTGCAGAATTACCAACATTTGGCGTAGGTCGAATCCATTCTATGTTTATGTATCCAATGACCTTCGATGAATTTCTTCTTGCCAACAACGAAGATCTATTACTCGAAGCTCGCAACGCATCATCTTCACAATCACCTCTTCCTGAGCCATTGCACGAAAAGTTAGTCAGTCTTCTTCGCACATACATGCTTGTAGGAGGAATGCCCGAATGTGTTGGCAAATGGGTTGAGACTCACGATTACTTGCTTTGTCAGGAAGTTCAAAATGATATACTTGTAAGCTATGAGGACGACTTTCCTAAATACAAGAAAAAGGCTGATGTCAATTTACTTCGCAACATATTGCGTAGTGCTGCCGTACAAGCCACGAAGAAGTTTGTCTATACCAAAGTAGGCGACTATAAGACAGCAGAAGTAAAGAGTGCGCTCAACCTGCTCATTCTTGCAGGATTACTAATCCCCGTAACTCATACCAGTGCCAATGGACTTCCTTTAGGTAGCGAAGCAGACAATTCCTATCGTAAGATTCTATTCTTTGATTGTGGACTTATGCTGCGACTTTTGGGCATCACTATAGGAGATACAACCATGCTTACCACCCAAATACTTACAGCCACAGCAGCCGACCTTGTCAACAAGGGTACCATGGCAGAGCTTGTTGCCGGTTTGGAGATGCTTCACTATATGACACCCAACTTACGGCATGAGTTATATTATTGGGTACGCTTGTCAAAGAATTCATTAGCAGAAATCGACTATCTCCTGCCATCACATCTTAATATTCTCCCCATTGAAGTCAAAGCAGGCAGTCAAGGTGGAATGAAAAGTTTGTGGGCTTTTATGCGTGAAAAGCATATCACCGAAGCCGTTCGTTGCTCATTAGAGAATTTCGGAGAATTTAGTTACACCGGCAAGGAAAATGCCGATACCGTTCGTCACGTCAACGTTTTCCCTCTCTATGCCGTTTCACAGATAATAAGATCCACAACATCCAATCCTCAGTAAACTATCCCACATGGATTTTGTGCTGCTTTATTTACATTCAGCACAAAATCCATGTGATTCAACTTTATCACTCTTTTCATCTTAAGAATCCATACACAAACTGCCACACATAGCCAATCGTGCTATAGTGTGCCACGTCCCTGTATTTCCATGAATATCTGAATTTAATTTTTCTTCAAAATCTAAATTCAAAAACTTTGCTTGATCGTATTTTTCAATCCAAAAATCAAACGTTCGAAGAACGATTCTGGCAATACTTTATATTTCCATCGAATATCAAATAACTCCTTCCATTTTGCCAACATTCCATCCTTATCTCGATGTTTTACATCTTTAGTCTCAATCAAATCAAGCAAAGCCAACTGCTGATACCTTTCATCCACACCATTGAAAACAAATTCAGACAAATCAATACCAAACAACTGGAAACCCAAAGTTAGGAAAAGGTCATTCGTTTTCACCATTCGTGACTCCTTTAGACATTGCAGCAAATCATGTTTATCAATATTATTCTTGTTCTTTGAAAGAAATAACATTATATCAAGCAACTGACGTGAATTATATCCTTCTTCACTTCCAAAATGTCTTGCAAGATGCCTAAGTAGGAAAATATAATTATTCAAAGGTTTTAAAGTGTAATAACCCTCGGGTTGGAAATCCAGATATTCTATGTTCTTCATTATCTGCTCCTCTGAAATTTTATCGGCAGAATACTGGTTTATTGCCAAAAGAGTCTTATGGTTTTCTACAACAACACCATAAAACACAAAAGAACAATGCTTATCATCTTCATGTTCAATATTTATACCTAACTGCCTAACAATATCAATTCCTTTTTCATAACTCCCCATTAAATACACATCAATATCACCACTTGGGCGATGAGACGGTACTGGATAATATTTACTTAGCTCATAACCTTTCAGCAAAAGAACTTTGACCCCATTATCCCGCATGAGGTTTACAAAGCGTTTTAAAACCTTCAATTGATAATAATAGCTACGCTCAATAGCTAAAGCACTTCCAATCCAAGGCAATAAAACCGCTGAATTCGGACGGTTATAAGTTGGCAATCTCTCAAATGAATCCAAGCACACGCCTGACAATCCTTGAGTAATTGCCATTTCTCTTATTTTAGTCCACTCATTTCTGGTAATGTTTTGGAAAGAAACCTCATCCAAAAAGCCAGGCATGAACAGATTCCGAATAAGAGCAAATAAAATATGATGAGACGATTCAAGTCTTAGCATTTTATTTTCTCACTGTTTTGTACAAAATATTCAAAATGCAAGTTGGCATCATCTTAGCACCAGCATAAGCCAACGCCCATAAATCTGCAACCATGCCATAATGCAGCATTTTATTTACTCTATGACGAAGCAAAAATATATTCATTGCATGTTTCCAACCTCTTCTACGCGTAAAGAACTTATCATCCAATCTGAATCTAAACAAATATTCAGGCACATTGGCAAACGTACACCCAGCAGCAAAGCCCTGTGCCCACATCATAGTGTCTTCACCAAAATAGGTATCAAGAGAATACAAACCTGCTTTTTCTATGTAAGAACGACGAAACATAACCGTAGGATGAATCATGCAATCGCGCTTACGAAACAATTTTCTACATTCTTCATGAGTTACAGGCATTTGTTTGCGGTAATATTCACTACCATCACTCATAATCTCTACAGCCCAAGTTCCCAAGCATTCCACTTCAGGATGACTTTCGAAATAGTACAATTGACGTTCAAAACGATTCGGCTCACTGATATCGTCCGCATCCATACGAGCTATAAACTCATATCCCTTAGGCATTACAATTTGGAGCAAATCATTAAGAGAATGCGCCAATCCTTTATTTTCCGACCGTCGATAAATCTTGACACGTTCATCAGATATGTTGGATAAGAAAGCATCTACCTCCTCACATATCACCCCATCGTACTGAATATAAAAATCAAAATTACTATAAGTCTGATGAAGAATACTTTCAACCGCCAACTTTACAAAATCCAACCTATCATTTTTGTAAAGCGACATAATGACTGCAATAGAGTTGTTCATATCCTATTCTCCTTTCTGAAATTTAAACTGTATGTAAGCATCTTTCAAAGGTCGCAACTTGCTCTTCACAAATTCTTGGAGCACATACTTCAAATCACCGTTCTGCCAGATACGTTCCTTCTCATCATGAAGCACTTTATAAGCCTCATGCGCCTCTTTCCATTTCGGGTAATAATACTGATCCCTAATATATACGTTGATTTTTCTATCTGGATCATATATTTTCTCAGACACAAGCGAAAGACTCTCCTCCGGATTCAATTCCATATCATACAATTCTTCGGTATTATCTGCCTTATTATAGATATACTTATAACCCTTATACAATATAGCAAGCTTTCTGTGCTTTTGTGCCTTATAAGCAGTTTCGGAGTAAATAAAATCCTCCTTTGGAACCAAATCCTCGAATATAAGATTATAGAATTGAGTTGAAGAAACATAATCCTTGCACACGTGCATTCCCCCTACTCGTGGGCGTATAAAAGGAATTCTCACTACAGGATCATAAACATCATAAGCATACGCCAATTTACCTCTATGTCCGTTCATATTACCATGATCTGCCGTAATTGTAATTTCATCATCCTGGAAATACTTTCTTACCATTCCAACATATCTGTCAAAAAGATCCATATCAGAACCATATCCCGCACGACCTGCTATAACGTGAGGCAAATGCAACCAAATAAAGGTTCTTTCTCCCTTAGCCAAGATATCAACAATTATCTTTTCTATTTTGTGTAAGAATTGTTCTGCCAACTGCTCGTCTACATTAGAATCCTCACTTACATTCTTACCAACAACTAATGAACGTAAATGATTTATAGTATGCAATTCCACATCATTATGAAAGTAGTCCTCAAATTTTGGAAGAGTTTCCCACCCATCACTCCAAATAATATGACGCTGAGTATATCCTATCTCTTTCAATTTAGTAAAGAGAGTATCTCCATCATATGGTTTACTTTTTCTTTCATAGACCTGTGTATTACTCTGAAAACTATATTGCCCAGTACACATGCTATAAAACGCCATTACAGTTGAGGCTCCAGCGGCATAATAATTTGTAAAAACAGTACCGTTTTCTGCTAATTCATCAATATTGGGAGTAGGCGTACACTCTTTCCCAAAAGAATAGCACTTCAGATAATCCGTACACATTGCATCCTTTGACAGGATAATATATTTTTTTTGTTTATTCATATTTATTCCATACAAGATTTAAACATTGATTCATTAGCCTTTCTTTGCTGCAATCTTTGCTTTCAATTCACTTGAACTAACGCCATCAGTACGACCAAGAACAATGTGTTCCTTGCCATGTTCTTCACACCACTGAATAGCACGTTGAAAACCTTCATGACATTGATCTGGACCTGTAACAAAAACATCAAAGTCAACTTCTTGCACAATTTTGTCTACATCTGTATAAGTTATCACCTCATCCACATAACGAATGGCTTTAATCATATACTTGCGATCTTCTGTAGAATTGAGCACTTTTGCTGTAGGTTTATACTTTAAAATAAAATCGCTATCTTGCGCTGCCACAATTAGATAATCTCCCAAACCTTTTGCACGACGATAAAGTTCAACATGTCCCTTATGAAGGAGATCATATACTCCTACAGTAAGCACCTTCTTGTACTTACGGGGCTTCATATTAGCTAACTGCACATTCTCGGGAAGAGGAATTCCTGCCTTATCACAACGAGTTTTAAACCTACTAAAGTCCTTTTGTCGATGATGAAGCAACCAAGAATAATACATGCAATCAGGCATTATATCTTGAAGTTTCGTCTGCATCCAATGAATCCATTGAGGAATCAATCCTTTTGAGTAGGTAATAGTTTGCTTGGGAGTAATCCAATCCTCCCCATATTGGAATGTTAGATATTCGTCAACGTCTACAGGTACATTCAATAATATACCCTTGAAATCCCACTTTACAGTATTTTGCAAATACTTTTCGTGAATAAAATCTGAGCCCCCCGTATGGCGAACATCACTACTGATTTTATGAAGCACGAAGACTTTGATATACTCCTCATTTCGTTCCAAAATATAGAGTCCCCGACGCTCATAACGAACAAGATTAAAACCAACTTCCATCATCAGCCAGAGAATATCCTTAAAGCGTTCTTCATCCTCCTTAAGGATATAAATATCAAACAATGGCTTCCAAGGCTGAAAATCATCATTTCTCACAATACCAATTAGTGTTCCAAATGCAGGTCCCCAATTGATATCTATCTTGTCCATATAGAGTGCAAGCACCCGCAAATTATCAAGCATCACCTCCTTATTCATAACCTTGTCGCCAAAGTAAAGAAGATGGCTTTTGTATTCAAGAAATCCTTTTGAAGTTTTTATATGTGACATAAACAAATAATTTATTTTTCTATTTTACTCATGCCCCAAACATAAACCTTGTCTATGTTAGGACAAGAGATATCATTCTTGTGCGCTAACTGCCAAATGTACTTTAATCCATATGGAAAATCCTCGGTAAAATATCTGCTATTAAAATCAGCAATCCAACCATCATCAACTTTTACCATAGGTGAAGTGATACCTTTAAACCCTTCAATTGAAGATAATTTTGCAGCAAGTGATTTTGCATCATAGCTCTCATAATAATCAAGTGCTGTTGGAAGAAAACCCTCCGTAACAGGAAGAACTTTCAACAAACTAAAGAATTCAGCATCCATCTTAATGTAAAGATCAGCAGCTTCTTCTGTCCATTCTTCATAGAACAATTGCATGCGAGAATAAACTTTACCCTCATTTTCACCTCCAAACATTGTATAAAGCCGAGAAGTATGAAGAAGAGGATTACTGTTTGTTAAACTTGCTTCATAATAATTCTTCAACAATTTAACTGGTCGTTCAAACCACTCCTGCATTAACAACGCAAAGTTTGTTTTTTCTTCGTCTGACACTGATTCTACTGCAATATTATGAGCATTCTTATAACCAAGAAGATGAGCTGATTTTCCATATTCCTCAACACGCGAAATAAATGGTACTCGCTGAAATCCCCACAATGGCTGATTATCACTCAATATTTTTTGAGCCTCAAAGAAAAAACCAGTTGAAGAAAACACACTCCCTACAAATGCATTTGGTGGAAGAACATGCTTCAATTTTTCAAGTTCTTCTTTTATTAAGAATCCAGGAAGACATAAGAGGACAACATCTGCCATAGGGACAACCTTCTCTGGATATTTACTAATCATAGAAATCTTTCCTTTAAGAACAGATCCATCTGGAGTATCAACCTCTATCTCATAATTCCATTTTTCTGGTCGATTAGTGAGAATGTTTACCTTTGCATGATTGCGAGCTGAAAGCCATCCCGCAATCACATGTCCAAGCGAACCTCCTCCACATATACATATTGTTAACATAATGTTTTCTTTTTATTCAGAAAACCATTTCAGACCCAAAATTTATCAATCTCCTTTACTATTTCGATATTTGGAACATCCTCTTTATGGAAAATACCCAGAGAACGTATCAATTGTTCTGAAATGATTTTCACTGTTTATCTTATTTTTATTTTATCAATTCACGCATAGCATCAATAAACTTTGCATTGTCGCCATGATTGCGGACAGCTATACGCATATACTTATTTGACTCAATACCCTTCTTAGCGAGACAAGCACTTGCAAGTATATTATACTCTTTCAAGAGAATGGCGCAGAGTTCTTTAGGCTTATAAGGAGGCAATACTTCCAAGAAGAAATAGTTTGCTTGCGATGGCATTACCCTTATGAAAGGAATCTTTCTCAACTCAATCTCAAAGTCTTCACGAGCCTTAATAAAATGTTCGCAAGCAAGCTCATAATCTTCACGATATTTTGGGTATATCTGCATAAAGAACTCGGCAAATGAATTGATATTCCATATGCTAACTTGTTTCTTCATTTTTGCAATGAGAGCAGTGTCTGCACTACACAGAATACCGAGACGAAGGCCAGGCACACCATAGCTCTTGGAGATAGACTTCATTACACATGTATGAGGATACTTTTCCAAAATATTATTATTAATAAAAGTATTATCCTTAAAACCAACGCTGAAATCCACAAAACTCTCATCAAGAATCAAGCGGACCATATTGTCTTCACACCATTGAGCCAGTTTATGCACTCCACTCATAGGAATAAAGTTACCCGATGGGTTGTCTGGATTTATCAACAAGACAGTATCTACAGGATTGTTACCAAAGAATTCTATCATATCATCTGCATCATAACGGAAGCTGTCATTATGAGGAACGAAAGTAACAACCTGCTCATTTGGCAAACGATTTGGATACTCCTCAAAGGTTGGGCGCACAACTCCCACATTTCCTTCAAGGTTCTCCATTAATGCCTTTATCAGTTCAGCTGCACCATTACCAGGAATTATATATTCTTCTTTTACATTCCAGCATTCACTTGCGAGTTTGCTATTAACAGCCATACCTGCAGGATATTCAGATACAAGCATACGGAAGTTATCCTGCATCTCGTCAATAATCTTAGACCGATTAAAGTATGGATTTACAAGATAACAATAGTCCAGCATATCTGGATATACCCAAAAGCCTCCGTAACGGCTATAATATTTTTTGAGGAATTTATCATCCTCTGTCAATAAGTTTTTATTCATTTGTCTTTATTTTCTTGTCTTTACTATTTTTGCAGGATTACCTGCAACCACACTATATGGAGGAACTGATTTAGTCACAACAGCAGAAGCACCAATAACACTGCCTTTGCCTATAGTTACACCAGGAAGTATTGTAACTCGTGACCCTATCCAAACATCATCTTCGATAACTACAGGTTTTTCTTCAGACCAGCCTTGTTGATCCATAGTTATGTCTGTTCTACTAAAATCATGATTTTGCGTATAGATAAGGACTTCAGGCCCCATCATAACATGCTTGCCTATTTTTACCCCCCCCGAAACAAGACTTTTGCGTCCTATACCTGAGAAATCTCCAATACAAACACGTCTTGCTATTGTAGTATGTGGTTGAACATTTACTTTATTACCACATTTTTCAACATATCCTCTAACAAGACAAAAACGTATGAACACAAATAGATCTTTATAACTATTACGAAATGTAGGCAAATGCTTACCGATAGTAATATAAAGGACATAACATATACATGCAAGAATCTTACGCATATTTAGACATTTTTTTTAATATTAATAACCCAAACAAAATATCCCAGACGACCTCTCTAACACCTCCACCAAAATAACTTCTAACCCAATATATTGAGGCTAGCATTATAGGAATCAAAATAATTAGTTGGTATATATTATCTTGCTCAAAAGCAACAGCTGATTTTTTCCCGACCCATCCAAAGAATAAGCCCCATATAAAACACATTACAACTCCACCACACACACCAAAATTCATATACAGTTCAGCTAAAAATGAGCCACCAATATTCAGATAATCTCTATTCAAGACATTAGACTGTTGCAATTTAATAGGACATGATGAAGACTCTGTAATTGCGCCAAAATCTATTATTGACGGCAACAAATTGGGAATAACAGCAGTTATACCCTTATAATATGCATCACCATATGAAGGACCAAATTGAGGTAAATAAGCGTTCAATGTCTCATGTGCCGTATAACCGGTGTCACCACATGTATCAAACAATCCTAACACTACATTTTGTTTTGTCAATAATTCATCTGTCAAATCAGAAAAGGAATCAAAGCTCTTATTTGTATAATTACGGAATTGTCCAACGGCTACTATAAATGTCAAACCAAAGAATGCATAAACTCCATACAATATGAATTGCCTAACTTTCAACGGTTTTAATCGCGTTTGCAAGTATAGAAAAAGGAAAATAGCAAGATATCCTACATTCTCACTTCGAATACCACTTAACATCATTATTAATATATAACCAATAATAAAGAAAAAAAGTCTTTTCTGTTTTTGTGGCTGATATTTAAGAGACACGAGCAATATGGCAAAGCCTAATAAAGAAATCTTGCCATAAAAAAGCAATACATTGGGAAATGTATTTACGAACAATCTAGCCGCATCTCCTCCTGCTGTTAAGGAAATAAATAATGTAGTTATATCAAGAGCTAACTTAACAAAAAAGGTCGCATAAATAATGCGTTTTGATAATTTTATCCAATCAACATTGTATTGTTTTTCATTCTCTTTTCTATTTATATATCCTGCCGATTTCCATAAAATACCCAGACACAATGCAGCCAAAGATGCGGTCATTATTCTGAAGCCATACAAAACATGATTTGTATCCAGTAATAATAATATTCGTATATGTTCATAAGAGCCTGAAAAAAAAGTCAACAAAACTAACTGGCCAAAATGAAACAAATATAATATTATGACAAAAAGTGCAGAATATGTAAATCTTTTATTTATTTTAAAATCTATATATAGATATGCAAATAAGATTATTGAAGAACAATAACCAACCTTTTCTAAAGATGAAATAGTATAACCAGAAGAAAAAGCTACCCAACAACATACTAATGCTATTAAGCCATATAATAGTGCAAATAATTTTTTATGCATATTTTAGTTTTTTATGGATTCAATAAAGTTTTTCAATTGTATCATAGCAAACTTGTTGAAATCCATATTATTCTTAATATGGATACTATTCGGATTCATAATTAATTTCCTTAACCCTTGCAACAAGCCATCATAATTATTAGGTACAACAACCCCAATTTCTCTTTCTTGTACAAGTTCAATTGCTGAGCATGTTTCTGTTGAAAGTACTGGCACGCCTAAACTTGCAGCTTCTCCATAAACCATAGGGGCAGCTTCATGGAGTGAAGGTAATACAAAATATGAAGCATGCTTAATATATGGATATGGATTTTCTTTGTTGCCAACTAGTGTTATTTTTGAAGTTAGTTGTTTTTCCTTAATTATACAATTTAATTTTTCATATTCTGGACCATTACCTACTATTGTCCATGTAAAATTAACAATACCGTTATCTCTCAACTCACCCAAAGCCTCAATTGTTCTATATAACCCTTTTACCTCACTCAACCTACAAACAGAAACAAAATTCACAGTTTCTGTTGGGTAAGATACACCTTCTGCTGCCAACTTACGAATTGCATCAACATTAGTAAAATTCTCACAAACAATAGTTTTATCTCTAAGATTTGGAAAGCACTCTATAAAATTTCTCTTGCAAGAATCTGAAACACAAATTATTGAATTTAGTTTCTTGAACATGTTAATCTGCCTTAGATCATAACCTCCAAAGTTTTTATAGTCACAATGGACAATAACAGACTTATGTTTAGCAACAACTCGCTTAATAATATAATCAATACACCCTTTAGAAATTGATTTATAACTATCATCTTGTGCATATGCTATTGCAAGATCATAACCAGACTGCCTTTTTACAAATGGCCATAATATCATTCGAGATACAACGCCATTTATATTACGAGCAAGGAATATCATTATCAACCTATATAACATCATAAGAAATGACTCTTGCTTGATTCTTGAATGATTTTTGCCCAATATATGAAGTCCCTTATCTGGAGTTACAATCTCTACATTATCTGGAACCTTGGTTTTATCAATACTATCCTTATCAAAAACCAGCAAATGAATATCCATTAACTCATGTGCAAAATAAAGATAATTATAAAGTGAAGTTGCAACACCTCCAGTGTAGAGATTATCAATAACAACTAATGTTTTTATTTTTCTAACCATATCTATCTAAAAATTACATTTCGTAGAATAGCAACCAATCTAACAACACCAAAAAGTTTCAACGAAACCATACGTAATATCACCTTCTTATATATTCGTAAAGAAGTTATATATAGATTGTTTTTCCAATTTGGATAGATAGTC
The DNA here is from genome assembly GCF_021531655.1 of Leyella stercorea. The sequence continues at coordinate 102,725 of NZ_JADYUF010000005.1, forward strand.
TCAAACTCATTCAATAATTCTTTTGCCGTACGCTTGTCATTAGAACAACTAAAAAGCGTAATGATGGTAGAATAAAGTAAGTTCTTTATTCCTAAGAATTCTTTCTCTTTAATATATTCATCAGGAAAATTCTCTTGAACATATCTATACGAACACACAAGCGATTCTACTGCTTTCATTGTTGGCCTTTCCGATGCCGAATCCGATCTTCTAAAATAGTTGTATAGACATGACACAGTTGCTGCATACCTATTTGCTTTAGCCATAAGAAGTGGAACTGTAGCAACATCCTCTCCATTGCGCAAATCCGGCAAAAGAGTATCCTTCATAATGTCTGTCTTCACCATAAGCATACAAAGCGAATCGGCATCAAGGCAGAAAGCCTCTTCTCTACTAATCAATCCCGAACGATTATAGACAGGACGGGATTGGGAATTACCATGTTCATCAACTACCTTATATCCACAAAATGCCATATCTGCAGCATTATCCTCAAGCAAACTAACCATTGTTTTCAAGAAATCTGGTTCATACCAATCATCACTATCACAAAAGGTTATGTATTTAGTATCAGCCTCTAATATTCCCTTATTTCTACTGACAGCTGGTCCACTATTGCATGAGTTCTGCAAAACCATTATATCCAACCCTGAAGTTGCCTGCAATTGAAGTAGATATTGATAAGTATCATCCGTTGACTTATCGTCTACAAGAATCACTTTAAACTTTTGAAACGACTGATCAACTAATGAATCTATACACCTTTTTATATATTTAGCTACGTTATAGCAAGGTATCACTATTGTTACCATAATATTAAATTACACTTTTAAACAAAAGGAAGTAAAACACCAGTTTATTTTTAATCGACAAATATGAACACTTATATACACGCGACCTTATTTTACCAACACTTCTCCTCCATATCGAAAGGTCCTCTTTGTTTTTCCTTGCCAGTGAAACTAACAAATAACTCTGCTCAAAAATATATTTTGTCAAAGCATCCTTGATCTTTCCAGTGGCTTTACCATCGAGGAATTGCTCTATAATCTCTACATTAGCAGTTGCTTGCAGAAAACGCTGTCGAATTTTATTATCATCGGAGACATCTTTAGTAATTGATGTCTGATTCATATAATAATAATAAAATGGTTCAGGCAAGTAAGAAATCCGTTTTGCGTTCCATAATATTTGCACAATAAGGGCTGCATCTTCACCCATATTATGAGTAGGATAATTTAAATCATGGTCTGTATATTCTTTCCGTCTAACAAGTTTATTCCATAAGCAACCAGCTATTCTCCATAAAAGAACATCCACAATGACATTTTCTCTTTCTTTAGAAATAAGCCCTTTAGAATACTGCTCATTTTCACAATCCGTTGAACAGAAATCACACACCACAACATCTGCATCTTCCTCGATAGCTTTATTATACATTTCCTCATACATATGTACATCCACCCAATCGTCAGAGTCGCAATGCGCTATATAATCACCTGTCGCCAGATTGATTCCATATCTACGTACATTTGGTAAACCGCAATTTTTCGACAATCTTTCAATACGTACATTTTTATGCTCTTTTTTTAAGCGTGGTTGATATTCTTTAATGATATTTTCAAGAATAGCTATCGATTTGTCTGGCGAACAATCATCAACAAAAATATATTCAATACCATCAAGAGTCTGTTCAAACAGACTACGAGCACAACGCTCTATATATTTCTCAACCCCATAAACGGGAATTATTACACTTACTTTTGGCATATCTGAATATTATAACTATAGCTTTTAACAATAAATAAGAGGCACTCTATCTTCCCTTTATCTTTTTGTAGATGTATAATATGATATCGTTACTTTTCAATAATTCTGTCAGATACATACGTAAACTGTACATCTTCAAATAAAACTGTGAAGCCAAATAATTCTTCTTAAGCAATGCTGCTAGCCCTTTTTGCAGCAAACTTGAATAACTATTACTTTTAATGTATTTGTCATTTACTTCAGCAAACAAGTCTATAATTTCGTTATGTTTCAATAAACCTGATCTATAAGCCAGAATTTTTGTAGAAACCATTGACTCATAAAGCCATTCTACAGGGTAACCATAACTTATGAAATGGTTTATAAAATAGATTTGCGAATTTAGGCCCTTCAATGTCGGGTAACGAACAATACTATTATTGTTAAGGATTAAATCGTAATGATATAAAACCTTAGGCAAATATGCACATTTAATAGTATGGGTCAATAAAGAACATACTACATACAAATCTTCCCATAGAATTATATTATTGGGAAATCTTATATCATAATC
>NZ_JADYUF010000060.1 GCF_021531655.1 Leyella stercorea
TATTTAACGACAATAGTGACAATGATTGACAATCGTTTTATGATTTTCATGTGTACAACATATAATCTTGCTTCTCCGATTGTCGGTCATTGTCAACATTGTCGTTATAAAAACAAGGGGCTTGATAATTTTGTATTTAACGACAATAGTGACAATGATTGACAATCGTTTTATGATTTTCATGTGTACAACATATAATCTTGCTTCTCCGATTGATTGACTGCAACTATAAATCATGGTTGGCTTTCGCCCTCAACGTATTCTTCGAGGAACATGTGTTCGCCGTCGAACACCGCATACGTGAACTGCGAAATCCAATCGCCGAGTATCATCATGCGCGACTTGCGCGAGAGGATGAGGTCGAGTTCGATGTGGCGGTGGCCATATATGAAGTAGTCTACGTTGGGATGGGTCTTCATGTATTGCTTGGTGTACAGCACGAGGTGCTCGCGCTGCTCGCCCATGTAGGGCGGTTCCATTCCGTCGATGCGCTTTAGGCGCGAGTGCTTTGCCCAAGTGAGTCCGAACCACATGCTCCAGCGCGGATGAAGCGAGCTGAACAGCACCTGGCAGAAGCGGTTGTGGAACACACGCTTTATGAACTTGAACTTGCGGTCGGGGTCGCCCAGTCCGTCACCGTGCGCCAGATAGAACACCTTGTCGTATATCTCCACCGTCTCAGGACGTGTATGTATTGTCACTCCGCACTCGTCGCGCAGATAACCGTACGACCAAATGTCGTGATTTCCGGTGAAGTAGTGTACCTCGACGCCCATGTCGGTAAGCTCCGACAGCTTTCCGAGGAAGCGCGTGTAGCCCTTTGGCACGGCATAACGCCACTCGTACCAGAAGTCGAACATGTCGCCAAGCAGATATATGGCACGTGCCTTGGTCTTTATCGAGTCAAGAAAACGCACAAGCCGGCGCTCCTGAGTGCGGCTGTGTTCGATAGCCCACGACCCGAGGTGGGCGTCTGAGAGGAAATATACGTTCTTCATTCTGTCAAAACTCAAAATTGAACAATTCAAAATCAGCGAAGCCAATCAATTCAAAATTGAACAATTCAAAATCGGCAAAGCCGACCAATTCAAAACTCAAAATTCAAAATTCAAAACTCGATTAATCGAAGCCCAGCTCTACGCGTGCCTCTTCGGTCATCATACTCTGGTCCCATTCGGGTTCGAAAACGAGGTTGACGGTCGACGACTTGACGTGATCGAGCGAGTCAACCTTCAATCGCACGTCCTCAAGAATGAAGTCGGCGGCGGGGCACGACGGCGCTGTGAATGTCATGTCGATGTCTACATGTCCGTCTTCCTTAACGTCTATCTTGTATATAAGTCCGAGATCGTATATGTTGACGGGTATTTCGGGGTCGTAAACGGTCTTCAGGACATCGACGATGCGCTCCTCTATCTGTGTCTTTTCTTCCTGTGTCATTTGCAATGAAATTATATTATGTGATTTGTTTCTTGCAAATTTAGCTAAAAATATTGTAATACGGCAAGAAAAGCACAATTTTACGCTGATACAATTGCTGCCTCGCGAGGAAACATTTGCAGCCTCGGGAGGAAACAATAAATCTGCAACTTTAAGCACATAGACAAATTACGTTGACGATTTATTATTATTTCTCAGTAAAAAGTTATACTTTTGCACGTCGCAACTAATAACAACTAAAAAATGATAACATTTGTAATTTGTCTCGCAGCCCTCGTATTGGGCTACGCAATCTATGGCCGATTCGTAGAGCACGTGTTCGCTCCCGACGACCGCCCCACCCCTGCTATAGCCAAAGCCGACGGCATCGACTACGTAGCGATGCCCTACTGGAAGGTGTTCATGATTCAGTTTCTGAACATTGCGGGCACCGGCCCTATCTTCGGAGCCATCATGGGAGCCAAGTTCGGACCCGTTGCCTATCTGTGGATCATATTCGGATGCATCTTTGCAGGAGCCGTTCACGACTACCTTTCGGGCATGTTGTCGCTGCGCAATGGCGGTAGCGATCTGCCTTCGCTTGTACAACGCTATCTCGGTGGGGCTGCAGCCAAGGTGCTGCTGGTGTTCGCCGTGTTCCTGCTCATTATGGTTGGAACGGTATTTGTGTACAGCCCAGCCGAGATATTGGGCAACATCGGCGGCTCGAAGGTGATGTGGATGGGCGTTATCTTCGCCTATTACATCGTGGCAACGATGCTGCCTATCGACAAGATTATCGGCAAGATATACCCTGTCTTCTCGTTCTCGCTGCTGTTTATGGCTGTGGCGCTGGTGGTGATGCTGTTCGTGAAGATGCCGGTTCTGCCCGAACTGTGGGACGGTCTGGGCAACCTGGGACAGCAAACCGACCCTGCCGGCTTCACCGACAGCATCTTCCCATGCCTCTTCATCACTATCGCCTGTGGTGCGATAAGCGGTTTTCACGCTACGCAGAGTCCGCTGATGGCTCGCTGCCTGAAGTCGGAACGCAAGGGACGTCCTATCTTCTACGGTGCCATGATTACTGAGGGAATGGTGGCTCTGGTTTGGGCTACGGTGGCTATGTGGTTCTTCTACGACGCTCCGCAGCCAGGCTACGAGCAGATTGCAGGTGGAGCTGCCAAAGGATTCCACACTTCTGCCCCGATGGTTGTCAATCTTGTGTGCAACGACTGGCTCGGTGTGCTGGGCGGAATATTGGCTATGCTGGGCGTGGTGGCTGCTCCTATCACGAGCGGTGACACGGCTTTCCGTTCTGCACGACTCATCGTTGCGCAGGCTTTGAAGATCAACCAGCTTCCAAAGGCTAATCGTCTGTACATCTGCATTCCGCTGTTCGTAGTATCGTTCGCCCTGCTTATCTGGCAGATCAGCAATCCCGACGGCTTCAACACGATATGGCAGTACTTCGGATGGGCCAACCAGACGCTGTCGGTATTCACGCTGTGGAGCATCACCGTCTATCTTGTACGCGAAAAGAAGCCCTATGTCATCACACTCATACCGGCTCTGTTCATGACCTGTGTATGTACAACGTTCCTCGCTGTGTCGAAGACTGCATTCGGACTGCCACTCGGCGTAAGCTATACGATTGGAGCAGCTGCCCTCGTAGTTGCTGCTGTGTGGTTTGTAATGTGGATGAAGAAATTCAAGAAGGCATAAAAGAGTGAGTCTAAGTTCAAGAGACGCGGGCTGAAAGCCCAAATCGCGCATAGCCCAGGGCAACACCCTGGGTAAAAAGATGTTGTAAACAATACGCCCTGTAAGGGCAAAAGCATTAATGATTGACGCTTTTGCCCTTACAGGGCGTATTGTTTTTGGTGGTTTATTACCCCAGGGTGTTGCCCTGGGCTATGTGCTTCTGCCCCTTCGGGGCGTGTTGCTTAGACTCTTGACTTCCCATGGTTGTCACAGTTTTCCTTCTTCCGAATAACTGAAATAGCGTCCGTCGGTGACGATGACGTGGTCGACCAGATATATTCGCATGGTCTCGCATGCCTTCTTAAGGCGTAGGGTCAGGCGGTCGTCATCGCCGCTCGGACGGGTGTTTCCAGAAGGATGGTTGTGGACAAGGGTTATGACGGTGGCGTTGTTGAGCAATGCCTCGCGCAGGATTATGCGCACATCGACAGCCGTTTCCGACAGTCCGCCGTGCGAGAGGCGCACCGCCTTGATGAGTCGCATGCGCTGGTTCATCAGCAATACCCACGCCTCTTCGGTGTCGAGGTCTTGCATCTTGGGCAACATATACTCATATACCGCCATGGCAGAACCCATGTCGGGCCGCTCAGCCGCACCAACAGCCTGTCGCCGCTTGCCCAATTCGCAAGCGGCGATAATCGTTATGGCCTTCGCCTCGCCAATGCCATTGTAGCTCATCAGCTCGTTGAGCGACATCTTTCCAAGCGTATTGAGGTTGTTATCGCAGTCGGCAAGGATGCGTTGCATCAATCCTACAGCACTCTCCTTGGTCGAACCCGACCCGATAAGAATGGCAAGCAGTTCGGAATCGGACAATGCCGCCGGACCTTTTGCCATGAGCTTCTCGCGAGGTTTATCCTCTTCAGCCCACTGATTTATTGAGAAACTGCTCATTTATAAAACGTTTTTTCAAATGCAGAGAACTCCGACTTACCCCTTACGCAGCGTTTCCACCACGACTCGATGAATCCGAAGCCGTAGCCCATGAGCTGGATGTAGGCAGAGATAATGCTGAGGAAACCTATTTTTATGCTACGGTTCACGCACGACGAATCAACGAATATCAGCACACAGTAGAGCGCCAGCGGAACAAGTGGAATCCATGCCAACGCCGGACTGACAACCAACAGCACCAGACAGAGCAGAAGCATGGCGAGAACGCCTACTGTGAACACCATCGGAAGCATGTGTACGAGCTTCAATGATTCAGGATATTTCTTGTAAAGATTGATGCGTGCAATGCCGGAGTTGTACACCTGACGGAAGAACTTGCGGAAATCGGTGCGACGCTTGTGCCAAACCCACGCCTCGGGGAACAAGCGGCAACGGCAACCAGCCTTGAATATACGAATAGAGAAGTCGATGTCCTCGCCAAAACGCATCTTGGAGAATCCGCCCAGACGCTCGTACACGTCACGACGCACACCCATATTGAACGAACGCGGATAGAATTTGTCGAGCTTCTTCTTGCCACCACGTATGCCACCTGTTGTGAAGAACGACGTCATAGAATAGCTAATCGCCTTCTGGGTGTCGGTGAATGACGGGTGGGCAGAATCGGGTCCGCCGAACTCATCAGCCTCCTCGCGCTGCAACTCGGCATCGACGGCCACGAGATAGTTCTCGGGCAGCACCACGTCGGAATCGAGTATGAGCACATATTCGCCCTTGGCACGCTCCACACCGTAGTTGCGGCTCTGACCGGGACCGCTGTTCGGCTTGGCAAAGTAGTGAAGATCGAGCCGGTCAGCGTATTTGTCGCACACGTCACGGCATGGTATTGCCGAACCGTCCTCAACTACTATAACCTCAAAATCGGTCAGCGTCTGCCGCGTGAGGCTATCGAGCAACTCGTCAACTTCGTCCGGACGATTGTATACTGGAATTATAAAACTGAACTTCATGGTTTAAGAGAAAAGTGAAAAACGAAAAGTGAAAAGTGGAATGTGTAAAACGAAAAAGAGTAAAAAAGTAGAAAGCACTATTACGGGGCATACGCATAACGTCATCCCAAATGCTTTTTACTTTTTTACTCTTTTACTATTTTACCTTTAAAAGCTCTTTACTGTCAAGAGTCTCTTACTCCTTAACGCGCTGCAGATAGCTGCCGTCGCGTGTGTCAACCTGAACAAGGTCGCCCTCGTTAACGAAGAGAGGTACACGAATCTCAACGCCAGTCTCAAGAGTAGCAGGCTTCAGAGTGTTTGTAGCTGTATCGCCCTTGATGCCCGGCTCAGAGTGAGTAACGCGCAGATTGGTCTTCACCGGCATCTCACCGAAGAGAACAGTCTCAGTAGAAGCGTCAGAAACAACCTCGACGATGTCGCTCTCCTTCATGAAGTCAACACCTGTGATTAGATTGCCAGAGATAGGAATCTGGTCGTAAGTCTCCTGATTCATGAAGATATAGTCCTCACCCTCCTTGTAAAGGTACTGGTACGGACGACGCTCTACGCGTACATCCTCGAGCTTTTCAGAGATGTCGAAACGACGCTCGAGCACGCGGCCGTCAACAACATTCTTCAGCTTAACGCGCATAAATGTGTTACCCTTACCTGGTTTAACGTGGAGGAAGTCGATGACGAAGAACAGCTTGCCATCCATGCGGATGCAGGTTCCCATCTTGATGTCTTGTGAATTGATCATTGCTGTGTATATTATTGTATTATTAATTATTCGTTACGACGGATTGTCCTGTTCGTTACAATCATTTGTCTTATCCGTTATATTCATTCACGGGGCAAATACCTGTAAACAGCCCAAATGTTTGAGTGTATCTATGTTAAGACGATGCAAAGTTACTGAAATTCACTCAATAATGAGCAATGGGCGGTTGTTTTTTTTATTATTATACGTATTCAGCGAGAAAAGAAGGGCTTTTTTCTAAAAAAATACATAAAATCATGGCTAAAAGGACTTTAAATCTTGGTTGTTTCAAAAATAATGAGTAATTTTGCAACCCAAAAGTGTGAACATATAACAAATAAATAAAAATAAGACAATGAAAAGAACATTTCAGCCTCACAATCGTCGCCGCGTAAACAAGCATGGCTTCCGCGAGCGCATGGCTACAAAGAATGGTCGCCGCGTGTTGGCTTCTCGCCGCGCTCATGGCCGCAAGAAGTTGACAGTATCTGACGAGCACCACGGAAAATAATCCGGTGCACGCACTGTAACGACCGGGTGTGATGCCCAATCGTGTAGCGACGACAAAAGCGGCAGGCCACACCATGCTTGGTGTGGACGGTCTGCTGCTTTTAAAAATTAACCCCACAACGATTTGCGGACAATGCCGCAAACATGTATAACCAAATTAATTAAAAGTAAAAAAAATGATTATTGTACCAGTAAAAGATGGTGAGAACATCGAAAGAGCACTCAAGAAGTTCAAGAGAAAATTCGAAAAGACAGGTGTTGTAAAGGAGCTCCGCGCTCGTCAGCAGTACAACAAGCCTTCTGTTTTGAAGCGTCTCAAGATGGAGCACGCTATCTATGTTCAGCAGCTCCGTGCTAACGAGGAATAATCCACGTCCCTCACATTCTCACATTATTAATCTTTAATGACCGCGCACACGCACTAATGGCGCAAGCCACGAATGCAGCGACGGATCGGATGGACCAGGAGGTGTATTTCCCCTTTAGACATATAATCATTTATACATAGAAATAAGCCTGCGACAACGGCGCAACGCCGATGACGATATGGCGAAAAAAGAGATGACAACACATCTAACCCTTAGGTTGAATGTGTTGCCATCTCTTTTTTGTATATTCTATTCTCGGAGTTTTACATTATATACTCCGAGAATAGTTTTCTTTATCTCCGTGAAGAGTTCTCTTATTCTCTGTGGTCGGCTATTGCCTGCTTGATGAGTGCCTCAAGCTCTTCCATGAGTTCGGGATTGTCCTTGAGCAGCGACTTTGTGGCGTCGCGACCCTGTGCCAGCTTCGATCCGTTGTACGAATACCATGAGCCTGACTTCTGGATGATGCCGTATTCTACACCAAGGTCAACGATTTCGCCCACCTTAGAGATGCCTTCGCCGAACATAATCTCGAACTCGGTCTTGCGGAACGGAGGCGCTACCTTGTTCTTGATTACCTTGACGCGCACCTGATTGCCTATAATCTGGTCGCCGTCCTTGATGCCTGTGACCTTACGGATGTCAAGACGTACTGAAGCGTAGAACTTCAGAGCATTACCACCGGTTGTGGTCTCGGGATTGCCGAACATCACACCAATCTTCTCGCGCAGCTGGTTGATGAAGATACATGTGGTGTTGGTCTTGGAGATTGTAGAAGTAAGCTTACGCAGAGCCTGCGACATGAGGCGCGCCTGGAGTCCTACCTTGTTGTCGCCCATATCGCCTTCAATCTCAGCCTTAGGTGTAAGTGCGGCTACAGAGTCGATAACGATGATGTCGATGGCAGACGAGCGGATGAGCTGATCGGCAATTTCGAGAGCCTGCTCGCCGTTGTCGGGCTGCGAAATCCACAAGTTGTCGACGTCAACGCCAAGCTTTGCTGCATAGAAACGGTCGAAAGCGTGCTCTGCATCGATAAAGGCGGCGATGCCGCCAGCCTTCTGCGACTCTGCAATAGCGTGAATGGCGAGTGTAGTCTTACCAGACGACTCCGGACCATAAATCTCTATAATACGTCCCTTCGGGTATCCGCCCACGCCGAGAGCGGCGTCAAGACCGATACTTCCGGTAGGAATCACCTCGACATTCTCCACCTGCTCGTCACCAAGCTTCATGATGGAGCCTTTGCCGAAGTCCTTTTCTATCTTTGACATCGCTGCCTGGAGTGCCTTGAGCTTGCCCTCCTGAGCGAGTGAAAGTTCTTCTGATTTAGCCATAATTTGAGTTTTGAATTTTGAATTTTGAGTTTTGAATTGTTGCCTTCGGCAATTTTGAATTTTGAATTTTGAGTTTTGAATTATCGCTACGCGATTTTGAATTAATCAATTTTGAATTGCTGTGAGCAATCTTGTATATTGTCTGCCATTGTCATTTTCTTTGTTATAGACACAAGCATTCGATTCAGCTCTTCACAATCTTTATATACAGATTCATATTGTTTGTTGGTTATATATTGCGTTCGTTGTAGAAGACGCAACCAATATAAAGTCTCGTTTGACTCTTTAAGCGATATATATAGTTTTGCAATAAAATCCTTTTTACTTATTGCACATTGTGCTTCCGCGATGTTTGCACCGATACTCGTACCACTGCGGAACATCTGGTCAGCAATTCTATATTCATGCTTTTCCTCATTCAGAAATCGGCATAGTCCTATTATACGAATAGAAAAATTCATGCACTTATCTTCCAAGAGGTGTCCAAAGTCACTCATAGACCGTAATTTTAAAGTAATTCAAAATTGAACAATTCAAAATCGCGTAGCGATAATTCAAAAATCAAAATTCAAAACTCAAAATTTTTATAACTCCAGGTCTCCTCCGAAGATCTCATGCCAAGGCAGACCCTGCTTGTTGAGCTGCTCCATGAACGGATCGGGATCGAACTCCTCGACGTTCCAAACGCCCGGCTTGCGCCACAGACCCTTGAAGAACATCATGGCACCAATCATTGCCGGAACACCGGTGGTGTAGCTTACGCCCTGCATACCGGTCTCCTTGTAGGCAGCCTCGTGCGAACAGTTGTTGTAAACGTAGTAGGTCTGCTCCTTGCCGTCCTTCAAGCCACGGATGCGGCAACCGATAGAAGTCTGTCCGTCGTAGTTCTCGCCGAGGTCCTGTGGATTAGGCAGCACTGCCTTGAGGAACTGCAGAGGAACTATCTTTACCTTAACCTTCTCGTTGGGATTGTCGGCGAGCGGAGCCTCATAGGTAATCTCGTCGATGCGCGACATTCCGAGGTTCTGGATGCAGTCGAGGTATGTGAGGTACTGCTGACCGAATGTCATCCAGAAACGTGCGCGCTTGATGGTGGGATAGTTCTTCACGAGTGACTCAATCTCCTCGTGATGGAGCAGATAGCTCTCCTTAGGTCCTACCTCAGGATATGTGAGCGGCTTGTGGATTTCGAGCGGCTTGGTCTCCACCCACTTTCCGTCTTCCCAGTAGAGGCCCTTCTGAGTAATCTCGCGGATGTTGATTTCGGGGTTGAAGTTGGTAGCGAAAGCCTTGTGGTGGTTGCCTGCATTGCAGTCGACGATGTCGAGATACTGAATCTCGTCGAAGTGATGCTTGGCGGCATAGGCGGTGAAGATGCTTGTAACACCGGGGTCGAATCCGCATCCGAGGATAGCTGTCAGGCCGGCATCTTCAAAGCGCTTCTTGTAAGCCCACTGCCAAGAGTACTCGAAGTGAGCCTCGTCCTTAGGCTCGTAGTTGGCGGTGTCGAGATAAGAGCATCCGCAAGCCAGACATGCCTCCATGATGGTGAGGTCCTGATAGGGCAATGCGAGGTTGATGACGAGCTCGGGCTTGTAGTCGTTGAAGAGTGCCTTGAGCTGCTCTACATCGTCGGCATCCACCTGAGCGGTCTTGATGTTAGGGTTGCCGATAGCCTCAACGATGCGGTCGCACTTGGCCTTTGTGCGGCTTGCAATCATGAAATCGGTGAAAACGTCAGCGTTCTGTGCAATCTTGAACGCTGCAACTGTAGCGACGCCACCGGCGCCGATCATAAGTACTTTTCCCATTGTTTCCTGTTATTTTTAGTTTGTTTTTATCTTGATTTTATAGCATTGTAGTGTTGACGAAATGCATCGGGTTTTCAAAAGGAGTCCTTTCGCCCTGCAAAAGGGGTCCTTTCGGTCGGCAAAAGGAGTCCTTTTGGAATGCAAAAGTAGTCCTTTTGCACTTCAAAAGAGGTACATTTGCGAGTCGAAAGTGCTACATCAGCCGGTGAGGGCGGTCTTACAGCTCGCTGCCCTTTATTCCCAATGCGTTCATGAGCGAGTAGCCCAGTATCTCCTGACGGAAATTGCCGCCTTCGAGCGGCTGCATGGCGAAGAGCGTGACGCGCTTGTCCTCGTCGTCGACATCGCGCAGGGCGTGGCGCAGGGCGTCCCACAGCGGAGCGTGTTCGGCATTGGGTATTGCCATGACGCGGTGTACGTCCTTGTGGTTGACTACCGTCTTGAGTATGTCGAGGAAGAAGTCGTCGTGCTTCACCACCTCCTCTACGGGATACGAACTGATGATGAACTCGCCCAACGTGTCCTTGAAGGCGCGTGCGTTGAGGTCGTTCTCGTACGAGCCGGGGGTGAAGTTGTCGAGCGCGGGCTTGTCCTTGGAGTGTATGAATATCACCTGTGTCTCGCCGTCGGCGTCGCGCTGCTCGCGCATTCCGCCGTCGAGAGCCACGCAGTCAATCCATCGTGCGGTGTCGGCCTTGGGTATGCGTCGGCCGAGCATGCGCTCGAAGTTAACTATAAGATTGAAAGCCACCGAGTCGACGTAGTCGCCGTCGACGAGTATCACGTTGCGGCTCCACTTTGTATTGTTGAATTCCTGTATGTCCATGTATTGATTTTTGCAGAATTACGTTGCGCCTGCAGGACGTGCTCAGGCACGGTGCATGCGCTCTACAAAGTTAAAAAAAAATTGCGAGATTATTGGTTTTGAATTGCGAGATTATTGGTTTTGAGCGCAAAAGATTTGCATCAACGAAAAAGGTGCGCCAAGACGAAACCTGAGTCTCGTCCTGGCGCACCCATTGCGCTGCCCCGTCCGGGGCGGTATCATAAGATTTGATTACTTCTGGAGAAGGTTCATTGTGTCCTTGGCAATCATCAGCTCCTCGTCAGTCGGGATAACGCAAACGGTAACCTTTGAATCAGGAGCAGAGATTATGGCCTCTTCGCCACGCACCTTGTTGGCCTCTGCGTCCATCTTAACACCGAGGAACTCGAGTCCTGAGCATGATTCGAGACGTGTGCCAATCTGGTTCTCGCCTACGCCTGCTGTCCAGACGATGATGTCAACGCCACCCATTGCTGCTGCATAAGCGCCGATGTACTTCTTGATGCGGTAGTTGTACATCTTCAGGGCGAGCTGTGCACGCTCGTTGCCCTCTTCGGCTGCCGACTCAATCTCGCGCATGTCGCTTGAGATGCCGGTGATGCCGAGCACGCCGCTCTCCTTGTTGAGAAAGTCGGCCATTTCCTGAGGCTTCTTGCCAAGTTTCTCCATGAGGAACGTAACGGCTGAAGGATCGATGTCGCCCGAACGACTACCCATCATGACACCTGCCAACGGAGTGAGTCCCATTGATGTGTCTACGCACTTGCCGAACTTGACGGCTGACACGGAAGCGCCGTTGCCGATGTGGCAAGTGATGATGCGCTGTGTGTTGATGTCGCGGCCGAGGAACTCGCAAACGCGCTGTGAAACATAGCGATGGCTTGTTCCGTGGAAGCCGTAACGACGTACATGATACTTCTCATAGAGCTCGTAAGGAACGGCATAGAGGTAAGCGTAGTCGGGCATTGTGCTGTGGAAGGCGTTGTCGAACACGCAAACCTGCGGTGTGTTAGGCATGAGCTTGTCTACAGCACGGAGTCCCTTGAGGTGTCCGGCGTTGTGAACGGGAGCGAGGTCGCACAGACTCTCGATGCCATCCTCTACGCTCTTGTCTACGATGACGCTCTTCTCGAAGAGGTCGCCACCCTGCACGATACGGTGACCGACTGCATCTATCTCGTCAAGGCTCTTGATTGCGCCGATTTCCGGGTCGAGCAGACACTGGAATACGAAGTTAACACCCTCTTTGTGGTCGGGCATGTCGTGCATGATCTTCTTCTTCTCGCCGTTAGGCAGAGTTACCTTGATGAATGCTTCGTCAAGACCGATACGCTCAACACCGCCTGCTGCGAGGACAGAGTTGTCGTCCATGTTGTACAACTTGTATTTGATTGATGAACTTCCGCAGTTCAATACTAATATCTTCATGTTTAGAATTTTGAATTTTGAATTTTGAGTTTTGAATTGTCGGCTTACAGCCGATTTTGAGTTTTGAGTTTTGAGTTTTGAATTGTTGCGACACTGCCGCAATTTTGATTTATTTATTTTTGATTTGGTCGATCACCTTTGTCTGTCATATTTTTTGTGATGGATACAAGCATACGCTTTAGTTCTTCACAATCATTATTTACAGACTCAAACTGCCTGTTGTTAATAAACTGCGTTCTTTGCAGAAGGCGCAGCCAATAAAGAGTTTCGTTAGCCTCTTTTAAAGAGATGTAGAGTTTTGCAATGAAATCGCTCTTGCTTATGGCACACTGTGCCTCAGCTACATTTGCGCCAATGCTTGTTCCGCTTCGGAACATCTGGTCGGCAATTCGGTATTCGTGCTTTTCTTCGTTCAGAAATTTGCACAATCCGATTATACGAATGGAGAAGTTCATACACTTCTCTTCCAAGAGTTTACCAAAGTCACTCATAGGCGTAAGGCGCTTCCTGCCAATTCAAAATTGGGAAATTCAAAATCGGCTTGCCGATAATTCAAAATTCAAAACTCAAAACTCAAAATTGTAATAACGCATCTGCGTTATTACTTTGCATCCATTGCCTGGCAAGCTGTGATAGCTACCATGTAGTAGATATCCTCTACTGAGCAACCGCGAGAGAGGTCGTTTACCGGACGGGCGATACCCTGGAGAATCGGACCGATGGCAATGGCGTCGCCGAGACGCTGAACGAGTTTGTAAGAGATGTTGCCTACTTCGAGGTTTGGAACAACGAGTACGTTGGCGTGACCGGCAATCGGTGAGCCCGGAGCCTTCTTCTCGCCTACTGCAGGAACGAGTGCTGCGTCGGCCTGAAGTTCGCCGTCGAGCTTGAGCTCGGGAGCCATTTCGTGAGCCAAGCGTGTAGCCTCAACAACCTTGTCAACTACCTCGTGGCTGGCTGAACCCTTTGTCGAGAAGCTGAGCATAGCAACGCGTGGGTCCTGGATGCCGGCAACCGAGCGTGCTGTCTGTGCTGTACATACAGCGATCTGAGCAAGCTGGTCGGCTGTAGGAACCGGTGTTACGGCTACGTCGCCCATAACGATGATGCCGTCGTCGCCATACTGATGCTCGTGTGTAAGCATAAGCATTGCACCGCTGACACATGTCACGCCCGGGGCGCACTTGATAATCTGCAAGGCAGGACGCAATGTGTCGCCAGTTGTGCTCAATGCACCTGAAATCTGACCGTCTGCACCCTCGGTCTTGATAATCATACAACCGAGATAGAGCGGGTTCTTCACGAGTTCGCGAGCCTGCTCGATGGTCATACCCTTCTTCTTGCGCAGCTCGGCAAGCAGAGTTGCATACTCCTCGGCTTTAGGATTGTTCTCAGGGTCGACAATTGTTGCCTTGTCGATGTTGTGGAGATCCCACTTCTCGGCGAGTGTCTTGATTTCCTCAGGGTTGCCGATGAGGATAAGATTGGCAATGTCGTCGGCCAATACGCGGTCGGCTGCTCTAAGTGTACGCTCCTCTGTAGCCTCGGGGAGCACGATGCGCTGTTTGTCGCTCTTGGCGCGCGCAACGATGTGTTCAAGTAAGTTCATAATTATGTGGAATAACTTTAGTTTTTAATAATCCGTATTTAGTTATTTTGTCACATTGACTTTGCAAAATTAGTAAAAATAAATGAGTTACGCCGTGCGTAACTCATTTATTTTAGAAGTTCATCTCTTTTGATAGGATATTCTCGAGTTTCTCGGCCGAAAGGCGCAACTGGAATTCTCCTTTTATTGCCACACTGATGCCTCCGGTCTCTTCGGACACCACAATGGCTATACAGTCGCTGTCCTGCGAAATGCCGAGTGCGGCACGATGGCGCAGTCCTAATTCCTTGGGAATGTCGTGGTTGTGGGCAACAGGCAGAATACATCCGGCGGCACGTATGCGCTTGCCGGTGATGATCATGGCTCCGTCGTGCAGCGGCGAGTTCTTGAAGAAGATGTTCTCGATGAGCCGCTGGTTGATGCGGGCGTCGATAAAGTCGCCCGTGTCCACGATGTCGTCAAGACGCACGCCACGCTCTATTACCATAAGGGCGCCTACCTTGCCGCGCGACATGTCTATACACGCCAGCACGATGGGCATGATGGTCTCCTTGTCGATGAGTTTCTTCTTGTCCTTGCCGCCTACCATGAACAGCTGCGTAAACTGCTTGAAGCGCTGATGGGCACCGAGCGAGTAAAGGAATCGGCGTATCTCTTCCTGAAAGAGCACTATCAAGCCGATCACACCCACGCTTACCAGCTTGTCCATTATGGCACCAAGGAGCCGCATCTCGAGCACCTGGCTCACGAAGAGCCACACCATTACGAACACGATTATACCGATGAAGACATTGAGCGAACGGCTCTCCTTCATCAGACGGTAGATATAGTAGAGCATCAAGGCGACAAGCAATATGTCGATGATGTCTTTTATTCCGAATGCAAACATATATTCAAAGTTTTGAATTTTGAGTTTTGAATTTTGAATTATTGCGGTATGTTACCGCAATTTTGAGTTTTGAGTTTTGAATTTTGAATGATGAGTTCATATAGTATATGTTGGCAGAGAACTCAACATTGAACAATTCACAATCGGCTGTAAGCCGACAATTCAAAACTCAAAATTCAAAATTCAAAATTGTTGAAGCAACAGGGTTGCTTCTACCGCCTCCTTCACATCGTGTACACGAAGTATTGAAGCTCCCTTCTGCAATGATATGGTGTTGAGCACGGTGGTGCCGTTGAGCGATGTGGTAGGGTCGCCACCCAGGAGCTTGTATATCATGCTTTTGCGCGATATGCCTACGAGCACGGGCAGACCTAATTCCAGCAGACACTCCGAGTGTTTCATTATCTCATAGTTCTGCTCGAGCGTCTTGCCGAAACCATATCCTGGGTCGAGTATAATGTCCTTGGCACCCAGACTGTGCAGTCGCTGCACCTCTTCGGCAAAGCCGAGCATCATCTTTTCGAGCGTTGGTTGCACCGACATTAATATATAAGGTACGCCAAGACGGGCTACGATCTCGAACATATCGCCCTCTTCGTGTATCGCCTGACCTACAATTCCGGTCAGTCCGCCCTCCGAGACATCGTTGATTATGTCGGCTCCGAACTCCTCAACGCATCTACGTGCCACAAGCGGACGATAGGTGTCGACGCTGACTATGGCATCGGGCTGTTCACGGCGCACTATCTGAAGGGCATGCTTCAGGCGTGCCGTCTCCTCCTCCATGCTCACAACGTCGGCTCCGGGACGTGTCGAGAAGGCACCGACATCGATGATGCGCCCGCCTTCGGCAATAATTTGGTTGGCGCGGTCGGCTATCTCTGCCTCGGTCTGCTTGCGCGAACCGCTGTAGAACGAGTCGGGGGTAGCATTGAGTATGCCCATAACCATGGGTCGGGAGAGGTCAATCAGCTGGCCCCTTACATTAATAGTATATTGCATTGCAGATTTTTGTTACGTTATTTAGCGCAAATTACGCAATAAAAATCGAAACAGCCAAATTATTCAGGTGAATTAAGTGTAATTGTATACAATCGAGTAGGAGGTAAACACTAATTATAGGTGTTTGCCTCCTATTTTCGTGTTTACCGACCTCTCACACCACCGTACATGCGGTTCCGCATACGGCGGTTCCTATTTTGGGTACCATTCGAGATATGACCCCATCAACGTTGGATAGCCTACCTGGTGCAGTTTCTGTGATGAAGCCGCAAGGTGCATTATCGGTGAGCTACTGACTCTCCAATATCCCTTAACATACCCTCATCTTCTTGCATCATATTTGTTGATGCCGCATCGGACAAGGTTCTTCATTCTTGTCTTCGGGAGTTTCCAAGCTTTCCATATACACATGCGTATTCGACGTCTTAACCATTCGTCTGTTTCATGCAAGAGACGCTTCATATTGGCAAGGTGATAATAACCGACCCACCCTCTTGTGTATTCTTTCAGCTTTTGCTTCCTCTTGGCATATCCCCATCCGTTGCTGCGACTTGTCAGTTCTTTCAACCTTGACTTCATTTTGGCTTTGGACTTGGGATGCACCGTGAGTTGGCATTTGCCTTTCATCACATAGAAGGAGTAGCCGAGGTATTTCACTCCGCGCACATACGACACTACGGTCTTTTCCTTGTTGACTTTGAGATATAGAACCTTTTCTATAAATCGGGGTATAGACTCCTTCACTCGCATTGCAGCCCTTTTGGACTTGCAGAATATCATCGAGTCGTCGGCATAACGCACAAAGGGGAGTCCCCTGCATTCGAGTTCTTTATCCAATTCGTTGAGCATTATGTTACTCAACAATGGACTTAGAGGTCCTCCTTGGGGAGTTCCCTCTTCGCTCGCTTCGAACAAGCCTTTGTTCATTACACCACTTCGGAGATATTTGTGTATAAGACTGACCACTCTGCCGTCTTTTATCGTACGGCTGAGGATTTCTATGAGCTTGCTATGGCTCACGGTGTCGAAGAAGCGTTCAAGGTCGAGGTATACTACATAGGTGTAGCCCTCGTTGATTATCCTTTGCGCTCCACGCAGTGCATCATGGCATCCTCTTCTCGGT
>NZ_JADYUF010000061.1 GCF_021531655.1 Leyella stercorea
GTACTTTTATTGGTTTCATAATTTACTTTTTCTATAAAACGGAAAAATAACCATATTAGTACTGATATATATAAATAATTTAGATCACTTACTTATATAATATATAGCATATACTCTTGACATCGTTTGCGCCAAGTATTATCTTTGCACATGCAATACATTATATATCGATTGAAGAGTAGAAAAAGTACAAGTAGACAAGCATTTTGGAGCTTGTTTACGTTCAATTGGGAAAAATAGTAGAATATTATGTTAAAACCGAAAAAGATTTCCTTGCTTTTTGTAAGTTTAATGGATTTTTTCATAACGTTGCGCGCATTAATAAATATTAATTAGAGAATTATGAATAAATTTTTACGCTTTGTCTTTATGGCACTTCTTGCCATGACGTTTAGTTCGTTGTTTGCAACGAACGTAACTATCAAAACCAATAGTACTTCAACTACTTGGACTACTGAAACGGATAAGTATTCAGGAGTGATTGGGAACTTCAAGATTACTTGTTCAAAGGGAACTGCAACAAGTTTGGGTAATGCAGCGTCTTCGGACTATATCCAAATAAAGAAAAACAATGTCCTTACCATTGAAGAAACTTCTGGATTGGCCATTACTAAGGTTGTGCGTCATGTTACGCAAGGTGCAACTAAAATCGTTAAACCACAATTAACATTTTGAAAGCGGAATAATGAATACGTTATCATAACCCGATGAATACGTTATCGTTGGCAGATGAAAACGTATTCGTATTTTCGTGTCATTAAAAAAACTAAAAATTAGGGTAAAACCTATATCGTTTTAGGGTTTTCCCCCTCCAACCTAAAAAAAGAAGCATTAATTTTGCAGTATCTAAATTAGAATTGCTTTACAGCCATGCAATAATTTGCTGGTTTTGGCATTCTAATTATAGATAAGATACTTAAATGTAAGAGATTATGGATACACGTTTTTTATTGCTTTCGCTTATCCTTGGAGCCATGCCGCTCTGTATGGATGCTCAGGATGATGTCTATTTCACTCCCAAGAAGAGGGCGAAAACAGACATCACGTATAATAATGAAAAAAAGGAAGTCGCTCGTCTTACCTACTATTGTGGCAGCAATCGTGACATTGACGAGTATAATCGTCGTGGCAAACTGAAGAGCTACTATCAGAAGATTGGTACCGACTCGTTGGGCAACGACATCATAGAGTTTCGTGAGGGAGACGGAACGTATGGCAAGGCCGACCTGGATTCTACCATAACAATATATCCCGGTTCGGAACGCTACTATGACGACGATATGGACAGCGACTTTATGTGGTCGCGTCGTATGAGCCGTTTTGACGGATTCTACGATCCGTGGTTCTACGGCAGCTATTGGGGACGTCCCTATTGGCGTTCATATTATGGATGGTACGATCCTTGGTACGACCCATGGTATGGTCCTTATTACTCTGGATGGTATGGTCCCTACTACTCTGGTTGGTATGGTGGCTGGTACAATCCTTGGCACTATGGCTACTATGGATGGTCATCGCCCTATTGGGGGTGGGGCGGATGGTATCGCCCAGGTGTACGTTATATAGCAGGTGGTCCAACTGGTACACGCAACCACTCGGCAGGCGGTTCGATTTCAAATGGCAGACGTTATGGCGTGTCTAATCGCAACAGCTACGGTCGCGACTACGACATGAACAATAGCAATCGTCGTGGCAGTTTTGGCAGTCGTCGTTCTAACAATGGTACACGTAACGACCGCAATACATACAACAACTATCAGCAGCAGACACAGCGTCCGATGTTTGAGAATCAAGGCAACTTCGGTAGCAATCGCGGAACATTCGGTGGCGGTTCAAGCTTTGGCACCAATAGAGGCTCGTTTGGTGGAGGTTCGTTCGGCGGTGGCTCACGAGGCGGTGGTTCTATGGGCGGAAGCCGTGGCGGATTTGGCAGTCGTAGATAATAGAGCCTGTAAGTTATCGGATGGCTATATGTAAATATATATAATGTAATATTTATTGATTCGTAAGAATATGAAAAAGATACTTTCTATAATGACTGCAGCGATGCTTGGCACCGCTGTCAGCGCACAGGAGACATACGACAATGCCCAGCTTGCTACGAAAGACCTTAACGGTACTGCACGATATGTAGGTATGGGTGGAGCTATGGAGGCGCTTGGTGCAGATCTATCAACTATCGGCACCAACCCTGCCGGCATCGGTATGTTCCGTCGCGGTATGGTGGCTGGCTCGTTCGGCTTCAATACTCTGTCGGATGCCAAGTCGTTTGGCAATGCCAACAAGACAAACATGAGTTTTGATCAGGCTGGCTTTGTCTATTCAATGCGTTCGGGCAGACATTCGATGCTCAACTTCGGCTTCAACTACACCAAGAGCAAGAACTTCGATCAGATACTCACAGCAGCCGGCCGTCTTAACAATGCCTCGCAGAACAAGCTGTCGGCAATGAAGAATGCCAATGGTGTGTACGATCTGCAAAAAAACAAAAACAATGTGTTGGTGAGCAACTCGGGTGCTTATAGCCAGCTTGACTATTTGTATAGCAATGCTTTATTATTTCGTGAAAATGCAGATAATCCGAATGACCCGAACAACGCAACGCTTACCGATAAGGGCGTAATAGTCAATCAGACTACCGGACTTCCCGTCTACTACAACGCTACCGGTTACGACTTCGGACGCTCTACTACAGGATACATAGGTCAGTATGACTTCAACGTCAGCGGTAACTCAAACGACCGCTTCTACTGGGGATTCACAGTAGGAATATACGACGTTCACTACAACAGCTCATCATTGTATTCAGAGAATCTTGTTGACGGCGACAAGGCCATCGGTGACGTAGCAATGAACGATGAGCGCAAGATTACAGGTACTGGTTTTGACGTTAAGGCGGGCTTGATATTCCGTCCGGCAGAAGAGTCGCCGTTCCGTATCGGATTGTATGTTCACACGCCAACATGGTACGACCTCACCACTCGCAACTATACAGTACTCGACAATAATACCGATAAGACCTATGGTTCGAGCGACTACGGCAAGTCGAGCGAGTCGTACGACTTCAAGTTCTACACTCCTTGGCGTTTCGGTGTGAGCCTCGGCCATACCGTAGGCAACTATCTTGCACTCGGTGCCACATACGAATATGCTGACTATACCACCAACGACATTCGTGTCAACGATGGGGGAGAGGTTGACTATTGGGGCAACTACTATGAGACAAGTTCGCGCGATGAGGCTATGAAGCAGAACATCAAGAACTCGCTCAAGGGAGTACACACCGTCAAGGTAGGTATGGAGTTCAAGCCCGAGAAGAACTTTGCCGTTCGTCTTGGCTACAACTATCAGTCGGCAATGTACAACAAGGACGGATATAAGGATGGAAGTCTGGAGTCGTATGGCACATACTACGCTTCGACAACCGACTATACCAACTGGAAGGACACCCATCGTTTCACGGCAGGTGTAGGCTATAACTACGGCAAATTCTCGTTCGACCTTGCCTATCAGTACAGCCAGACCAATGGCGACTTCTATCCATTCATGAGTTATGTTGACAATTCAGAGCCTAAGTTTGACAATGTATGCGACGCCGTAAAGGTAAGCAACAAGCGCAATCAACTTCTGTTCACAGTAGGCTATAAGTTCTAATCACATTTAACGGTGCAAAAGTTTGGCGTAATAAAAAAAAAGCCTTACCTTTGCACCGCATTCAGAAAATGTGAGCAAGCCGATATGGCTCAGTTGGTAGAGCAACGCATTCGTAATGCGTGGGTCCCCGGTTCGAGTCCGGGTATCGGCTCCACACTTTCTTGATAAATCAATCAAACTGTTGCGGTAATAGCTCAGTTGGTAGAGCACTAGCTTCCCAAGCTGGGGGTCGCGGGTTCGAACCCCGTTTACCGCTCGTGCAATAATCAATGAAATCTTTCGTTCTAAATAGCAGGGCGGTTGTCGTAAGGCAATCGCCTTTTTTTGAGTCTAAATGTGTCAAAGAGAATTTGTCCCTGTATCACACGATATTTCTCAAACTCCGACTCTGCAAAGCTCTTGGTAAATTCTGCAGAAACCTTTCCTGCATCATGTAATATGCTAACAAATGCTCAAAATCTTACCATCTGCGGCAGTTGCCGAGTATTTCTCGGTAACTGAATCTTCCGCAAGTTCTCCGCTCTTGAATATGTTTTTCAGATGCAATCCAATATTGTCTGTCGAGCAGTCAAAAAGCTCAGCCATCGCCTTTTGGGTAGTCCACACCGTTTCATCTTTATATAGCACATGAATGCCTTGTTCCTTACCTTCTGCCACGAAAGTCAGGAACTCCGCCGTACTGTTTCGTATTTCAAATTTCTTTGCCATAACTATTATGTCACAATGTTATTATTGTCCTTAACATTTTCTTCAACCATCTATAGTTTTTACCGATAACTTGTTTTTGTAAGATTCAGACAAAGTATAGTTGATTACAATGGGCTGAACTTTCGCAAGTGGTTTAAGTACGGGCTGAAGACCCAAAAGCTCCTATCCCAGGGTATAATAGTTGTCAGCAAGACACCCTAATGGCAAAAGCTTTGTATATTAGGAGTTTTAAAGCTTTTGCCCTTACAGGCGTATTGGATAATTTCAAACGCACTGGTCGATATTTTTCTCGTTTATCTGCTAATAGTTGGAACTGAGATGCTGATTTTGTAAAACCTCGAGATTTTTTTAGATGCCACGTGCAAAGATCTCTCAGCTTATTGCTTTTGAACGGATTGTCAGAATCTCCATCTTCCTTAGGATATATAATGATGCACGGAACAGATGGAGTCGGTGAGTCTTCGTCAATGTCTTCATATCCTAACTTTCTCAAAATTGTTAGATCACGACTATAGCCACTCAGTTGCCTAATGACGTATTTGTCAAGCGTCCCTTTCTCATATTTGGGGATATATTTGGTATCCAGTATAGCATTGAAATGTTTCGACTTGTATAAAAAGTCTGGCAGTCCAGTTACTCCCCGATACTGGTAACTGATTTTCTCTCGATAAGCTTCATATAACAAACCATACACATAATGTTCGTACAGTAAAGACATATCGAGCACAAACGGTGTGACCCTATTTTCCGTGGCTTCCACATTTGAGAGACTATAGTCAAAATGCTTTAATATGATCTTGGCCAATCGCATGGCTTCCGCATATTCCCGATAGAGTTTATTGGAGCGTATCTGCCCAATGGAATTGATGTTGATGTCATCGCTCACATAATCAAATTTCGATAGTGCTTTCGTGACCATCTGGTTGACTTTTGAATATACTACATTATTGCGATTTATCTTGGCGACAAATCTCTGAGAGAAGACAAGGGCTTTCTTTAGCAGCCTGTTCTCTGGAGTATCTACTGAGTAGTCAGCATATTCGCAATAAATACGGTCGTATCGTTTTACGGCGATATTGATGCGTTCGTTTTTGAGCATCTTGGTATGCCCCTTCACCTTCTTAAGGTTCTCTTGGCGCTGAACATATCCTTTTCTTAACGACTTGATTCTGTTTACCACTCCTATGAAATGAAACACGATAAGTGGACTAACAACACTGCTCAATGCAGGGGCTACAATGGCAGGCTTCTCCTGATCAATGGAATAGATTTTGGAAAACGAATCCACCGCAAGGTCAGAGCAGAAGCATGTCATAAACATGCGCAGGAAATCGATTTTCTCCATTCCCCGTTTTGCCGTAACCACCAATGCTTCTTGCTTGTCAATCCATTCTGCTCCAATTTTGAATGAGGCATAGTACCCCCATGCACTATTATCCATAGGCTTATCCCATTGAATGAGTTGAAGGTTATCGTACCTTTCGCTTTTTTCAACGGGTAAGTCATTCTTGCATAGTTGTTCGTGTTCTTGGAGTTGTATCATTCTATTCGTCTTCTTCGTCTATATTATCTTCGTCCTCATCGTCTACTATCTGCACGGGTTGGAGGGACGCCCAGGCATCGAACGCCTTTTCTTTCTCTTGGTCGTTTACGGTCAAGATGCCGTCATTGATATATTCAGCGATGAGGGGTATTATTTCAAATTCCACCTTGCATTGTAGTTCTTCTTTAGAGGATACCATAAAGTAGCTGTGACCCACCATCAGGTCGTCAATGCACAAGTCGCCACACAGATGTTTTGGATTTGTGATGAAGGCTTTGATATTGTTAAACAAGTCGATGGCTATTGCTTTCAAGTCATCGTTGCCCAATTTCTCATAATGTTTGACTATCACATTCGGGTCAGACTTTAACGTCACAAATGCAAAGCGGCGACGGATGGCATAGTCAAGTGTCCCCGTACTTCGGTCTGTTGTGTTCATTGTGCCTATGATGTACAGGTTGCTTGGCACGCCAAACAATGTTTTGGAGTATGGTAATGTCACTTTTATGGGGTGATTACCTTTGTCTCGTTTGTCCGCTTCAAGCAATGTAATCAGTTCTCCGAATATCTTGGAAACATTTCCTCTGTTTATCTCATCAATGATGAGTACCACTGATTTGTCTGTCTTGGCATGATATTCATTCTTGACCGCTTCAATGAATGCCTGAGCATATTGCTGCCAATTGTTCTCACATCCTTTTCCCAAGGTTTGAGCCTTGATTTTCTCGATGTTCAGTGGAGAAGGAGAGTAACTTTCCTCACGTTGACTTGTAGAGTTTGTACTTCTACTGCTGACGGTCTTGTTCCCTTCGTTCCACCATACATACAACGACGATTTCCCGGTTACCGTAGGTATTTCCCGACGGTTCTCAAATCCCTTTATCTTTTGCAGGTAATCATCAATGCACTCTATAATATCCTTGCTGTCATCGGTCACCACTGCGTTGCATGCTCGTTTGAAAATGCCGTCTTCGGGCTCGTAGGTTACGCCAAGACTTTCGCCATTCTCATTCGACTGAACGCGAGGTTTCAAACCTTCGACGAAATCCTCATAGTCAAGAGACTGATGGAATGTCGTGAAGAATATGCGGTCGTCCTGCAACTCCTCATATTTCTTCATTACTTCATCGTGATTGTCAAGGTCTACTCCGTCTATACCAAGCACACTGAGCGCAATGGCTGCCGTATTATAGGTCTTGCCAGTGCCTGGCGCACCTTGAAGGATTATGTTGTGCTTGGATTTCAGCAACTTTGCAGTATTATTAATGAACATATATTTCTTATAGTATTGTTTTTCCAATTCTTTTATTTTGTCTTGTGCAAACTTAGCGTCAACTTCGAATATTGACTGTTGAGTATTGCCTGCTAAAAGAGCAGATTGGCATCCGGAATTATATACGGTTGAGTCGTTGTCATAACAATGCCATTGGTCTACAGATACTCGCTGCCCCCAATTTTCTTCTCCATCTCTTAAGTCTTCATAGAAAGCTGGAGCATCTTCAAAACATACAATGCCATCATTATAATCATATTGTCTTAGGGACACTATGTTCTGCAGATTTGAGATTTGACGGGTTTGAAATGGACATCTTACCACAATCCCATATGCATATATTATATTGTCAAAAGTAAGCAATAGCACATCACCGACTCTTATTTCCTTTACTAAATTCAGCAACTGGGTGACTATGTGATTTCTTTGAATGTCGTATCGCTGTTGCATAAGCCACAGGTTGTTCTCCAATGAATAATCCCAGTGGTTGTCGTCTGAGAGACGGGCAATCCAATATCTACGAACTTTAACAGCGGAACAAGACAGGATATCGTCTACCGTTGTATCTTTGCTTATCCAATATTTCTTTGCCCCCACAACAATACCGTATTCAGACATGGCTTTTTGTAACAAGGCATCAAGTTTGACATCCTGTACTTTCTGATAGAAATTCTTTATCTTGTTGTCAGTCTTGGTGCCATGGCCAGGGTTGGCTTTATGCTTTTCCATCGTGTTGTCAACATATCCGACAAAACGGCTTGGAGCAAAGTATATTTGAGAATCTACAACTTCTATGACATAGTTTTTCTCTTGGGACATCCTTTGGATAGCCCAGTCTTTATGCTCGCTGTCCACCTTGCCATCGAGGTAAGAGTAAAGCGTTTTGATGTTTTGGACTATATCTTCGCGCGTTTCTATGAAATCGTTCCTATCCATAAGCGTTTATTGTTTTACAAATTTCGCAACACTATAATTAAATGTTTTTTATAAATAGAGGGTGCGTCATGGACTTATGACACACCATCCCATACCATAATATAAAGACTATGGTATAGTATTACTTGACTGGCTCGCCTGTGCTTAAACTCACAAAATACGAATTCACACTCTTACCACTCAACTTCGCCACATCCCGAATGGATCAGCTGATAATCTTCCTCTCCGATAGGCTTTCCCATATCTTCAAGTGCGAGTTCCATCTAAACTCTATTCAACCTTCTTTGGCAATTTACTTGAAGTCTTTTCTATTGACATTCAGTGATTGGCATAATTTCTCTTTCGGCACGATCAACCATAATAATCTTGTAAGCCATGAGAACTGTGCTGTTCCATAAAGAAACGTTTTTGTTGTTCAATTTCATTGCGCAGTTCTTCCTCTGTTGGCATATAAGTCATATACTTGGCTGCAAACAGCTGATTGTTGTCGTGAAGAACTGAATAACGTGCTATCGTATTGTCGGTATCAGTGCAGAGCAACACTCCAATAGTAGGAGCGTCATCAGAACCTTTGATAAGGTCGTCATACATTCGTACATACATATCAAGCTGACCAATATCTTGGTGTGTGAGTTTATGTGTCTTTAGTTCAAAGATGACAAAACGCTTCATGCGATAGTTATAGAATACCAAATCGATATAAAAATCGTCTGTATCAGTAACTATGTGCTGTTGACGCTCAACAAAGGCAAAACCTCGTCCAAGTTCCATGATGAACTTTTCAAGGTTGTCAATCAATGCTTTTTCAAAATCGCTTTCGTTATAATCTGCATCACGATGAAATCCCATAAACTCTGCCATCATTGGATTTTTGATGTATTCCAATGGGTCTGTTGAGTTTTCCATATCTATCGGCAATGCTGAATTCTCACGTTGCGCGGCTAATCTACGCTCATAGTACTGTGTGGATATGTTACGGTCAAGCGCACGAAAACTCCACATGTCTTTATCTGCCGTTTTCAAATACCAAAGCCTGGCATTGGGGTCTGAAACAGAAAGTATGCGGCGTATATGCGACCAACTAAGATTGTGAACACACGTGTTCACAATCTGTATGTCAGGGAAAAGGAGATAGAAACGCTTGTAGTAGTCTAAATTGCGTTTATTATAGCTCGCACCATATCGAGGTGTGATTTTCAGAGCGAGGTTCTTGATGACTTCTGCTCCATATTCTGCACGCTCTTTACCCTGCTGTTCCTCTTTCACAATACGGCGACCGATATTCCAGTATGTGATTACAGCAGACTTTCCTGCCGCAACGTAGGCTTCCTTTCTGCCTGTTTCAATGATATTGCAAACATCATTTACAAGTGAAGCCATATCATTGTTCTGTGAGTTTTTCTGTACTTTATAGTCCATATTGTTTGTTCCTCTAATTGTTTTCTTTCTCCTCACTAAACGCCTTAATCTCGTCAGCAAGGACTTTCTGTAATTTCTCTTTCGGTACTATCAGCTGATAAATAGCATATTATGCGACCACGGCAAAAGTGCGACGGTCCGTCGCACTTTTTCATCATGCCCAGCGTAACGCTTAAAAGATGGTCAATTTGAATGCAAAGATAATTATAATACATCACAATTACGCATAAACGCAGTGGGATTTACGTTTGTTTTGCAACTTGATGAAATTATCACGTTCCAATTGCGCACAGGTCGAAAGCGTGGCTATCATTATCGGGGCAAAGAGGGATGGATGTCCTTCTTCGTCATATAATGTAAGTTGTTCAATATACTTGTGCAAGTATTATTAATATACTTTGCAAGGTATTATTAATATACTTTGTGAGGTATTATATAATGCTTTTTCTGGTATGTCAAATATGTCACATACTACTGCCATTTATGTCATTTGTGCCCCTTTTGCTTAAAAAAGGACTCCTATTATATAAGTGTAAACAAGTTTTTGGCACGTTTTTGGCTATATGCTAACCGAACACAGGCGGCAAACGTCGCGAGGTTCGCAACATAAATGAATATAAACAATTAAAATCATAAGAATTATGAACATTAAACCATTAGCAGACAGAGTGCTTGTACTTCCTGCACAGGCAGAAGAGAAAGTTGGCGGAATCATCATTCCTGATACAGCAAAAGAGAAACCGCAGCACGGTACTATCGTTGCCGCTGGCAATGGCACTAAGGATGAGGAAATGATTCTTAAAGAAGGTGACGAGATTCTTTACGGCAAATATTCAGGCACAGAGCTTGAGGTCGAGGGTACAAAATACCTCATCATGCGTCAGAGCGACGTTCTTGCCGTAGTTCAGAAGTAATTCAAAACTCAAAATTCTTAATTCGAAATTCGCGTAAGCGAATAATCCAACATTCAACATTTAACATTCAACATTTGAATAATCATGGCTAAAGAAATTAAATACAATATAGACGCACGCGACCTGTTGAAGAACGGTGTCGACAAATTGGCTAATGCTGTTAAGGTTACACTCGGCCCTAAAGGTCGCAATGTAGTTATCGAGAAGAAGTTCGGTGCTCCGCAGATTACTAAGGACGGTGTTACCGTAGCTAAGGAAGTAGAGCTTGAGGACAAGTTTGAGAACACAGGTGCCCAGCTCGTTAAGAGCGTAGCAAGCAAGACTGGCGACGATGCAGGCGACGGTACAACAACCGCTACCATCCTTACACAGGCCATCGTAACAGAAGGCTTGAAGAACGTTACAGCAGGTGCCAATCCTATGGACTTGAAGCGTGGTATCGACAAGGCTGTTGCAGCCGTAGTAGACCACATCAAGGAGACTGCCGAGATTGTAGGCGACAACTACGACAAGATTGAGCAGGTAGCTACCGTTTCTGCCAACAACGATCCTGAGATTGGCAAGCTCCTGGCTGACGCTATGCGCAAGGTGTCTAAGGATGGTGTTATCACTATCGAGGAGAGCAAGAGCCGCGACACCAGCATCGGTGTTACAGAGGGTATGCAGTTCGACCGTGGCTACTTGAGTGGTTACTTCGTTACAGATGCTGACAAGATGGAGTGCGTTATGGACAACCCGTACATCCTTATCTACGACAAGAAGATAAGCAACCTCAAGGATCTTCTGCCTATCCTGCAGCCAGCTGCTGAAAGCGGACGCCCGATGCTTATCATCGCTGAGGATGTTGACTCAGAGGCTTTGACCACATTGGTAGTAAACCGTCTGCGTGGTGGCTTGAAGATTTGTGCTGTTAAGGCCCCTGGCTTCGGCGACCGTCGTAAGGCTATGCTCGAAGATATCGCTACATTGACTGGTGGTGTTGTCATCAGCGAGGAGAAGGGTCTGAGTCTCGACAAGGCTACACTCGACCTCTGCGGTACTTGCGAGAAGGCTACTGTAAGCAAGGACAACACTACTATCGTAGGTGGTGCCGGTCAGAAGGAACTTATCGCCGACCGTGTTGCACAGATCAAGAACGAGATTGCCAACACCAAGAGCTCATACGACAAGGAGAAGCTTCAGGAGCGTCTTGCAAAGCTCGCAGGTGGCGTAGCCGTTCTGTACGTTGGTGCCAACAGCGAGGTTGAGATGAAGGAGAAGAAGGACCGCGTTGACGACGCTCTCTGTGCTACACGTGCAGCCATGGAGGAAGGCGTTGTTGTAGGTGGCGGTACAACTTACATCCGTGCTCAGAAGACTCTTGAGGATCTGAAGGGTGACAATGCCGACGAGCAGACTGGTATCAACATCGTACGTCGTGCTATTGAGGAGCCGCTTCGTCAGATTGTTAAGAACGCAGGTGGCGAAGGTGCCGTTGTTGTTCAGAAGGTTCGCGAGGGCGAAGGCGACTTCGGCTACAATGCACGCAAGGATGTTTACGAGGATTTGCGTGAGGCTGGAGTTATCGATCCGGCTAAGGTAGAGCGCGTAGCTCTTGAGAATGCTGCCTCTATCGCAGGTATGTTCCTCACCACTGAGTGCCTCATTTGCGACAAGCCTGAGGAAAAGGCTCCCGCAATGCCTATGGGCCAGGGTGGCATGGGCGGCATGATGTAATTCGCAATAACGACATTATATCTCAATAGAATAACCAAACAAAAAAAGGTTGCAGACCATTATGGTTTGCAACCTTTTTTTTATTTCTTAACTTTACCAGCAACGTATTCGCCGTTAGTGATTTTGTCGAGAGGCAGCGAGCAGAACACCATGTCGTAGCCACCTTTCTGATGGGTCTCCTCATAGAAGAAGGCGATGTTGCCGTCGTTCATCTGTTCCATAGTAGAGTAGGCTGAATCGGTGTTGCTCAGACGGAAAGTCTTCCATCCTCTAGTCAGCAGTTCGGGCGAGGCATAGTCGGCTGTCGAAGCCAGCTCCTTATAGTATATGCCCACATAGTTGCGCTTGGCATCCATCGGAACCGAGTAGAGCAGCACGTTGGTCTTCTTGCCGTCGGCCTTGCGTACAGCGTTCACGATGAGGATTTCGCCGTTGCACATAGCCGACTTGTACATCGGGTCGAGATTGGCAGCAGTCTGCCATTGTCCTTCGGCACGCTTTGCGTTGCTATACTTGAATATGTTGAATATACGTCCGGCACCGCGCTGCGAGCGGCTGCACAGCAGTACGTCACCATTGGGCAACTCCTCAATCTTAGCCTCGTCGCCGAATTTGGCAGGACGAGCATCGGCGCCACCCAGCGGAGTCCAGTTGTGTCCGAAGTCGTCAGAGTAGAGCACTACGTTGCCCACGTTGGTACACAGAGCCGAGTATATGCGGTTGTACTTGCCAGCCTTTATCTTGGCGCTCTGGCAGATGCGTCCCGACGAGAAGAACAGCTTATGTACGGCACCGTTCATGAGCTTGTATATCTGGTCGGTGATTTCCTCGCCCTTCCAGTTGAATCCGTCCTTGCTGTAGTAGCGTCCCACACGGTTGGGATTCTTCAGAGTCGACTGCCAGTACCACACATTGCCCGATGCACACATCATAAGCATCTCGCCCGTCTTGCGGTCGGTCACCACAGCGGCATCGCCATGAGCCACATCAAACGGGATGTTGTCGCCGCCGCCCTTGACTACGGTCTGCTCCTTGCTCCAGGTGCGTCCGTTGTCGGTACTGCGTTTAGCCACTACGTCAATCACGCCTCCGCCTACATCGGTGCGGCATGGACGGAAGTCGGTGAATGCGAAGATGCTGCCGTCCTTGGCTTTAGTCAGTGCAGGAATGCGGTAGCAGGTAGACACTGTGTCGCTCTTGAACAGTACGGTCTGAGCAGAAGCGTCGGTTGCGGACAATGCTGCCGCAACGATGGCAGACATCACACAAAGTTTTCTTTTCATAGTTCTGAGGTATTGTTTTTGATTTAGATTTATTTCGTTGTTCTCTTTGTATTTGCGTGATAACGCATTGTAGCTTTTTGAAAAGGACTCCTTTAGCCCTTCAAAAGGACCCCTTTTGCCCTTTAAAAGGACTCCTTTTGCACTCTAAAAGGACCCCTTTTGCAATGCAAAACGAGTACATTTGCCAACCGATAGCATTATATACTGAAAACAGCAGCGTTTTGTATCCTTTTTCATCAGGCTTTCTCTGCCTTTTCATCAGAATGTTTATGTCAATCGGTTTAATTTGTTGACAAAAGTAATTAAAATATTTTACATAACGTATATAGTTAAGTAAATTTTATATTTAAATATGATTTGTAATGAATAAAAGTCAAGCGTTATATATAAGTTAAAAACGATGTCGTGGTAGAGATTTACGTAATAATTTTGTAACTTTACACGCGTTTTTGCCTAAAAGAACGAAGCAATCTACACCCCTGCCAATGACAGAAAATAAAAATACTATATATAATGTTATTCAAATGGAATTACAAGCCACCTACGAAAGAGGAGAAACAGGCGGCTGACGAACTGGGGGCGAAGCTGAACATCAGCCCGATACTTGCCCAATTGCTCATGCTAAGGGGCATCACAACAGAGTCAGCTGCCAAGCGATTCTTCCATCCGCAGCTGGCAGACCTTATCAATCCGTTCCTCATGAAGGATATGGACTTGGCAGTCGACCGCCTTAACGACGCTATGGGGCGCAAGGAGCGCATCCTGGTGTATGGCGATTACGACGTAGACGGATGCACGGCTGTAGCGCTGGTGTATAAGTTTATACAGCAGTTCTACTCCAACATCGAGTATTACATCCCCGACCGTTACGACGAGGGATACGGTGTGAGCAAGAAGGGCATGGACTATGCCAAGGAGGCGGGTGTAAAGCTCATCATAATCCTCGACTGCGGCATCAAGGCCATTGACGAAATAGCCTATGCCAAGAGTCTCGGCATCGACTTCATCATATGCGACCATCACATGCCCGACGATGAATTGCCGCCTGCCGTTGCCATTCTTAATCCCAAACGTGCTGACGACACTTATCCGTTCAAGCACCTTTGCGGATGTGGGGTAGGCTTCAAGTTTATGCAGGCATTCGCAAAGAACAACGGCATTCCTTTCGCCCGACTCATTCCGTTGCTCGACCTATGTGCGGTGAGCATTGCTGCCGACATAGTTCCGGTGACCGAAGAGAACCGTATACTTGCCTTCCACGGCCTTAAGACGCTCAATCAGAACCCGAGCATCGGCCTAAAGGCAATCATAGACATCTGCGGCCTGGGCGGACGCGACATCTCGATGAGCGATATTGTGTTCAAGATAGGTCCTCGCATCAATGCCTCAGGACGTATGGAGAGTGGCCGCGAGAGTGTGGATCTGCTCGTCGATAAGGACTTTTCGCACGCGCTTGAGAAGGCTAAGCACATCGACAGCTACAACGACAAGCGCAAGGACATCGACAAGCAGATGACCGAGGATGCCAATCACATCGTGTCGAGACTCGAGAGCCAGCGCCACCAGTCGTCGATAGTGCTCTACGACGAGCACTGGAAGAAGGGTGTGATAGGCATTGTGGCTTCGCGACTCACCGAAATCTATTTCCGTCCGACTGTGGTGCTCACACGCGACGGCGACTTTGCTACGGGTTCGGCACGCAGCGTTACGGGTTTTGACATCTACTCTGCCATAAAGAGTTGCCGCGACTTGCTCGTCAATTTTGGCGGACATACCTATGCGGCCGGACTGACGCTTCGTTGGGACGACATTCAGGAGTTCCGCCGCCGCTTCCAGAAATATGTCGACGAGCATATTCAGCCCGAACAGACCGAGGCGATGCTCAATATTGATGCCGAAATCGACTTCCGCGACATCACAAAGAAGCTGCACAGCGACCTCAAGCGTTTTGCTCCCTTCGGACCGTGCAACACCAAACCGATATTCAGTACTGTAGGCGTGTACGACTATGGTACAAGTAAGGTGGTGGGACGCGAGCAGGAACATATCAAACTCGAATTGGTCGACTCCAAATCGAGCAACGTTGTCAACGGCATAGCTTTCGGACAGAGTGCATCGGCACGCTACATCAAGTCGAAACGCAGCTTTGACATAGCTTATACTATTGAGGACAATGTGTTCAAGCGCAATATGGTGCAGCTGCAGATAGAGGATATAAGGCCAACGGAAGAGGAATAAGCCCGACCACACAAAGGCCACAAACCCCACAAAGCCCTACCGCCGACTCC
>NZ_JADYUF010000062.1 GCF_021531655.1 Leyella stercorea
AAATGTAATATGCACCTATCGGAAATCTGGCATAGCAAGAAAAACGACAGTCGCTTATCCCGAACTCAGGTTAATAGCATCAGAATGATGATGAAAGCGCAAGGCGTAGATGAAAAGTATATTGATAAAGAGGAAACATTATACTATGATGAATCAGGTAACATTAAACACCTGATTGTAAAAGAGGGTAAACTAAATGCAGATTCAGATACAGTATTTGTGTTGGGTGGTGTTCAGGCGGAAGATACTATTTCTTTGGAAGAGTTAAAAACTGCATTAGGAAAAAGTTTAGAAAAAGAAATGAAATCAACAAAGGACTTGAAAGGGTCTTTTATTGAAATATTGCGCAAGGATAATTTTAGAAAAATACTCCAACTGATTCAAGACAAAGGATGGCATATCCATTTTAGTATCGTGCAGATACTATATTACGGATTTGTAGATATTGTCGATTCAATAGATGGACTAGATGTTGATCTTTTATTTGCATTCAAGGCAGAGCTATACAAGGTCTTGAAAAAGGATCCAAATACAACTGTTTCAATATTCAAGAAATATAAATATCCAAATGTTGCGACAAAAGACATCAATAATTTCTTGTCAGAGATTCTAACCCTTATTGAGAGTGTTATTACTGAAGATGCGAAAAGATTCATTATTAATCCTTTCCTTCTTGTACTCAAGAGTTGTATTGAGAAAGCTAAAGAACAAAAAGAATTGACTTTTATTCAGAATGAAACTACTCACGAATGGGTTGGAGAATTTGAGCAATTTTATAAGCAACAGATTCTCAACTTTCCGAAGAAAACCTTGGTGTTCGATGAAGAAAAACAAGTTATGAACCAAATTGCAGAAGAAAATATTATTATCAATGGTAAAACTCTTAATAACTATAGTTTTAAGGAGTCTGAATCGGATGCAATGATACAAGTCTGTGATTACGTGGTTTCTATTTTACGTAAATATATAATATTCCTTGACAGATTAGAGTCGGAGGTTGATGCTGATATCCAAAATTTTGATGAAAATCAGATGAACAACTACAAGCTTTTAAATAGAATACTAGCAGCCTCTCTTGATTATAATCCGTTGTTTGTACATTTTGTTGCTAGTCAGCATACTGTTGCCAAGTATCATATGTACATAAAAAAGTATGGTAAAATAGAGTAAAAGAGTGACTTTACAGTATATTGCTTTTTTTGTTCTACTTTATGTGGATTGTTGTTTTTTAAAAAATGAAACTTCGTTATAACGCATGGGTAATAATAATCTTTTCAAACTTATGACTCTAGATGCCACCATGAAAACATCTGACATTGAAGAGCGTTTTGAAAAAATAGCAAAGATGCTGTTTGAAAGTTTTGCTATCCAAAAGGGTGAGACAGTGTATCTCTTTAAAGAGATTGAGTTTTACTTCTACAACAAGAATCATCGCGATATTATCACTCATCCACGGGTGTCAAAACCTTTATGTTGGTATATTAATGACTTCGGAGGAATAGATCTTAATTTCGAGAGTAATATTAAGTTTGAAAACCGACTTAATAGTAAAGGGCAGAATGTCAAGAATATCTTAGTCCTACAAAATGCGTTTGAAAAGACAAGAAAGCAAATGAAAGTAAATACGCTAAGTATCAATGCTTTAAGCGATAATTTGAATTTTCCGATGTTTGCCAAACTCACTCTTAAAAAGACATAAAAGACTGTTTCTTGTTTCCGTTTTGTTTCTCGTTTCTCGGTTTGTTTTCTTATCTTCACATCAGTTTTCCGAAGTAAGGGAAGAGAAAGAAAAGCAAATGTCAGCATAGGAAACCATATCTGACATGAACTTTCAACAAGAGGGAGAAAAACCCTCCAATGTAGCAGAATACAAAAACAAAATAACACTTTATACATTATGGCAAGACCAAAGAAACAAGTAAAGCTGAAAGAACCGATTAAAATTCGGTTGAAGTCGCTCGCAGATGGCAACAAGAGCATCTATCTTGACATCTACTATAAGGGAGTGAGGAAGTATGAATACCTCAAACTCTACCTCGTTCCCGAAATCAATCCCATTTGCAAGGAACAGAACAAGCAGACTATGGCAGTTGCAGAACGCATCAAGGCAGAGCGCATCAAAGCCCTGCATGGTCACGGCATACAGGACTGGGAGACAGTAAAACAAGGCTCGATGCTTCTTACCACATGGATAAAGAAGTATTGTGAAGGTGGTGTCGGAATCAAGAAGTCAACGCTCCATTGCCGTGTGGAAATGCTGCACACCGTGGAGAAGTATCTTGACGAGACCAACAAAGGCTTCATTTCGCTTGAAGAGGTCAATGCGGAGTTCTGCCGTGGATATGTGAAGTTCTTGCGTAACTTCCCAAACTCCCATATCAAGTATGGCGAGCCAAGACCTATCAGCGAGAATACGGCAAGCCGATACCTCGGAATGTTCTCCACTGCTCTCAATAACGCTGTGCGACAAGGCATTATTCGCAACAACCCTATGAAAGAACTTGATGCACGTGAGCGCATTCAGCCCAAGGACGGCAAGAAAGAGTATTTGACCATTGAGGAACTTCGTACCCTCATGGCTACGGACAGTTACCGCCCAGAGGTCAAGGAGGCTTTCATCTTCGCCTGTTTTACTGGATTGCGATTAAGTGACATGTACCGTCTTGCTCCGATGCACATCTTCAAGACCGCTGACGGAAAGGGCGAATACATAGACATGGAAATGCAAAAGACGGAGAAGCCAGTTATAATACCTCTCTCGGAAGAGGCTAAGCGGTGGTTGCCAAAGCCAAGAGGAAATGATATTCCTTTCTTTGACATACCGACCACACAGACCGTTATAGGCAGGGCTCTCCGCAAATGGGCGGAAGCGGCAGGGATAGAGAAGCATATCTCATTCCATTGCTCACGGCACACGTTCGGAACGATGATGCTCACTCTCGGTGCAGACCTTTTTACCACAAGCAAGCTGATGGGACATTCCAACATTCAGACCACGGAAATCTATGCTAAAATCGTGGATAAGAAGAAGGAGGAAGCCATCAACCTCATTGACGGTATGTTCACATAAATCATTGACAACGAATATATATATAGACATGACAATAACTATCAGACAAAAGGCACTTGCCAACGACAACATAAGCTTGTATCTTGACATCTACGATGGTGGCAAGCGCAAGTTTGAATTTCTTTCTCTCTATTTGTTGCCAGAGGTTGATGCAGAGACCAAAGCAAGAAACGAAGAAACATTGCAACGTGCTCACCAGATAAGGGCTGAGCGTATTCTTCATCCAGAGACCATCCCAGAGGTAGGTCACTTGATGATTGTGAAGGAAATCCCCAATGACGAGTCTCCCGAAGTCTTGGACTGGATCCAGACTTACATCGACTGGATGAGCGACAATACAGACTACTCCAAGGCTATTGTTGACCAGTCAAAGTATCTGAAATACCTAATGAGCGAGTTCCTTGCCAACAAGCGCAGACCTCACATCACTCTGAGGAAGTTCGACAAGGAATGGTTCAAGGCATTCTTCCTTTGGTTGAAGAACGACTATGTGCCACAGAAGTATGTACGAATTGAAGCCAAGCCTTTGTGTGAAGGCTCCCTTCACAATGTTCAACAGCGCATCGTGGCGGTGTTCAACAAGGCGGTCAAGTTCGGCAAGTTGAAGGCTAACCCTTTCTACCAGTTGGAAAAGTCAGACATCTTTCCCAAGCCGAAGTCATCACATAAGCAGTATCTCAATTCCGATGAACTGAAAAGGTTCATGGCTTCAGATGAGAGAAATCCAGGAGTTGCAGAAGCACAAAGAGCTTTCGGTTTTGCCTGTCTGACAGGACTTCGTATCAGCGACATCAAGGCTCTGCGGTGGAGCGACATCAAGAGAAACAAGGAAACGAACACGCTTGTAATCGTCCAAAAGAAAACAAAGGCTCTCAATGCCGTACCAATCGGCAATACCGCCTTGTCATGGATGCCACCCAAAGGTGATGATGATTTTGTGTTTCACCTTCCTGCTAAGGCTAATGTGGATGCTGCCCTTAAAAGGATAGCCAAAAAGGTGGGCATTGAGAAGAATATCTCTTTTCACTGTTCCCGACATACATTCGGAATTTTGGTGCAGGCGGTTACTGGTAACATTGAGACTACCAAGAAACTGATGGGACACAAGTCGCTCAAATCCACCGCCATCTATGCAGATGTGCTGACGAATGAAAAGGTCAAGGCTGTTGACAATACGAAGAAAGCCTTTCGAGGTCGCAAACAGCGTGAAGAGAACAAGCAGATACCGAGGACAAAGCGGACAGCAGCCACCAACACCCATCCACGCAGAATAACTTTTTTACAGGATAACAAGTAAACAGAACTTTTCAGGATAACAACCAGTTAATTTCACTTTTGTAGTCCCCATTTTCGGGCAGGGATTTCTCTCTGTCTTGGGGGACTACACTTTCAAAACAAGCAGTACAACGAATTACAAACAATTAAATTACAGGATAATGAACAAAACTATCGACACCGAGACTCTTCTCTTGAAGGTAGAGTCACATGAGCGCCGCATTGGGATAATGGAGAACCTACTCCGTGATGCCAAGCAAGTATTGACACTGGAGGAAGCAGCCTTATTCATGGGTATATCAAAGAGTAGTCTCTACAAGATGACACACAAGCATGAACTTCCGTTCTTCCGTCCCAACGGCAAGATTATCTACTTTGAGAAGTCCGAACTCTTGAACTGGATGCGCCAGAACCGCAGTATGTCTGAGGCTGAGACCAAGGCTGCAGCGACCAAGCACATGAGTGAACTTTGTAAATAGACATGGCGATGATGAAGGACGATTTTTCCCATGAAGAGTACAGAAGCAAGTTGGCAAATGTCGCTGACCTTGCCGTGAGCTACATCAATACTGGCAACGGCTACTTTCGGATGCGTGATGCTTTCAATCAGCTTGCCGAACAATGCGGAGCCAACAAGGGCATCAATGATGAAGCAACTGTCGGCAGAAGAAAACTTCTTGCCCAGTCTGTTTGCATTGAGTGCATTTCACGATTAAGCAGCCATTCTAATGACAGGTTGCAAGGCGAACTCTATGTTATCGCAGAGGACATTTCCCCAAGGAGAGGACGGCACAGATGATTTTCTCTTTACTGAGAAAAACAGTCTTGCCATTTATGGTTATAATATTCAAAATTCACGGAAGATGGATAAACAAAAGATACATTACTGCTTCACTCTGTCTGATGTACAGATGGAGTATCTTCGCTGCAAGAAGTACAAGATTGACCGCATGGAATGCTTCATGTCTCTTGCCTCTCTTGCTGAACGTGAAACAACACTTGTTTCTATCAGCAAGACCCAACAAGTGGAAATCTTGTGTGGGCAATGTCTGGTTGACAATACCCAACTTGCCAAGCTCTGGGATAAAGACCGCAAGACTGTACCCAAACTTTTACAGGCTATGGAGGCTGTGGGCATTTCCTCTTCACAAAAAGTTGGAGACAACCGCATCATTACCCTGCATTCCCTTTCTGGTTGGTATGTGGACGGAAGATTTGTCAAGAACGGCTTTTCATTGAAGCGCAATACGGATGGCTCAGCAATCATCCACACGGAAGTTCCACAAGCAAGAGTAATTGTTACGACAACGGAGGTTGATACAAAGTCGGACAAGGAAGATGGGCATTCTGCCAATGGAACATCCGATACTGACAACAAGGGCTATTCTTCTACAGCAGATATTTCTTCTTCCCTAAATTCGACTTCATCTAATGACAACAGAAGCGTGGGTAAGGTCGGAATGAATGGCAATCTTTCCGATGCTGTTACTTGTGGAATTTCCCCACAACAAAACTACTCCAGTCAGTCTGTTGGCAATCCTTCTTTCCTGCAAGAAGCAGATGCCAAACAGAATGAAGGAGAACACAACATATATCCACAGCATCTGGCAGGAGGTCAAACACAACAGTCTAACGGTTCTAATGCCAATGGTTACAAGCCTAACGACTCCCATAACGGCAATCAATAGGCATACAGAGGCTAATGAGCCACCATACCGATAAATCATCCCAAAGGACGATTTACAGCCATAGGCTACCGCCAAACTGTTATACGTTTAAGCAGCCTTGGGGACGGACGCTGTTAAAAGTGCCGTCATTTTATAGGTACTTTTCGAGAAATCCTTTTGTAATACAGAAGCCGTGTCCGTCTTTCTGTATTCCTAAAAGTTTCTCGGACTACTCGCAGGCTCGCAGTCGTGGGCACCTTTGCAAGGTGCTTGTAATCATCCCATTTTAATCAGAGACAAGGACAAATGAGAAAGAAGAACATCATAAGGAAACCGCCTACGGAAGTCCACACCTACCGATGTACGAAAGAAGAGTTAAAGCAGCTCCAGACGCTTGCCAAGGAGTGTGGAATTAGTCTGAGCCGCTATGTCGTTGAGACTGGTTTGAAGCACCGTCCACGCATGAGGCTCACCAAGGAAGAGGTGGACGCTCTCAACTCTCTCGCCATCGCAAGGACGGATTTGATAAAAATCAGCAACGTGCTATCCAAGAAAACGGCTGAGGAAAAGGCTCGGTTCTTCAAAAATGAGAAGTTCATGCGTTGGTGGATTGATGCCGTTGCAGGGCTTATCCAACATTGGTATAGCATTGAAGAGAATATCTCAACAAACGTACAGACCAAATCAAAGGATCAATCATGATTATGCTCGCAAAGGTCGTATCTTACGGAGGCAACTCCGTAAGGTACGCATTGGAAAAGGAGAAGGCAAAGACGGTCAAGGTGAACAATATGCCCGATGGTCTTGACCCTACCGCCATCTGGTACATGATGAAGCATCATTGCCAGTATCATCAGGCGGAAAGGACGGTGGGCAGAAAGTAGGAAAGGTTCATGACCACTTTTGTACTTTCCCCATCAAAGGAAGAGTCTGCAAACTTCACGATGGAAGATTGGGCAAACCTCCAAGACGAAGCTTTGAGAGTTTTGGATTCTGTTGGGCTTATGCCCAACGGTTCCTCCAATGTGATAAAGACCAACTTCACCAATTCTATGAATGTGGGCGGACTGCACTCTGATTCTATGTCTGGAACGCTGCTCCTTCACATTGATTGTTGTCGTGTGGATATGGAGGGTAAGACCAATGATGTACACGATATTCACCTTCGGGCAATGAAGGCTGCGGAAATCATCAATATGCGCCATGGATGGGAACAACCGCAGGAAATTCGGAATATGCGAAAGGCTGAACTTGCGGAGGATTGCGAACATATCCTCACAGATATGCAGCAGTTCAACATTGACAGATATTTCAATCTGTTGCGCATGAAAGGCTATGAGGTCAAACCTCGTTACGACAAGCAGCGGAAACTTGTCGGCTACACAGTCGGCAAGAATGCTTCCGTGTTCAAGGCTTCTGAGATTGGCAGAAAGTTTATGGCATCAAAGATTGAAGACACCTGGAAGAAACTGCACCCACAACCTACACAAGTCAAGACAAAGCCTGTTTCTCCATCCGTTGCTCCTGCGCCTCGCCCAGTTCGTCCTGTCGTTCAGACTCAAACAGCATCACAACCAAAGGCGCAACCTCAAATTGCACAAACGGCATTCACAATCAACATTGGCGATGGAGTCAAGAAGGTGTGGATTCCGAACTCTGTCAAAGATGTCTTTACTAATGAGGTTCAGATTCCAGAGGATAATGATATAGCGACAACAGAGAATGTCGCTCATGTAGCGATGCTGTTGTTTGCAGGGTATATTGACGCAGCTACTTCCATGTCTGAGTCATGTGGCGGTGGTGGTTCTGCTCCTTCTTCTGGTTGGGGCAAGAAGGATGATGAAGATGACTGGAAGTTTGCCCACCGTTGCGCACAGATGGCTCACTCTATGTGCAAGCCTAAACCACGTTACCGTTTCCGTAGATAAATCAATGACAATATGGCTATCAGAAAAAGCAAGATAAATATAGACACAGAAGAAAGATCCGACTTCGACAACATGATGGATGATGTCGAAAACGAGATTGAGGAGCAGCAAGCCGAGGATGGACTTGTAAGCCGTGTTCCTGAGTTAAAGCAGTTGAGTGAGGACATTGACAAGGCTACAAGCACCTTCATCAATGCCACACTTGAACTGAAGTCTGCCATTCAGCAGTATCAGCGTGCGGAAGTTCAATTGGGTGGTGCTGTGACTACCATCGGCAAAAAGGTAGATACCATCAATCAGCACATAAACAAGGTCTTGGAGAATGCACCGAACCAATTAAAGGTGTCTGTAAATGTCAATGATGCTGACTGGCAGAAAATTCAAGAACTGTTTGCCAAAGAACGTCAATGGATGACCTCACAGATGCAGATACATATCCGTGAGGTCAATTCCATGTTTGCTGATGAACGGAAAAAAGTCCGTGAACGCTACAAAGAATATGATGGTTGCTACCTCGGTCACTATGCCCAATGGTTCTTTTGGTTTTTCTTCACAATTGGTATCTTTGTGGTTGCAGGAGGTGTTGGAATGATAATTGCACAGAACTATATATGAGATAGACGAGTTACTGCCTAACATTAAGTTTGCACTTAAAATTAGGCAACTACTATTATTATCTCGATAACCAATCAACCAATTTAAATACCTTCTTCGTGCCATAATGATAAGAATGATGCTGAGCAAGAGATACATTATCGAAACCATTAACGACATTCTGAAGAATACGGCACAGATTGTACACTCACGCCATAGATCTGTAAGCAACTTTATCATGAACCTTATTTCAGCATTGGGAGCATATTGTTTCTTTGACAACAAGCCAAAGGCATTGCAAGGATACTGCATCGAAGACACCAAACAGCTGTCACTATTCTAAGGGCAAAACAACTTCTTTCAACCTTCTGTTATTACCCTCTCTTAATGGTATGGGGAGGTGGCGTATTCACGCTGCATTTATATTGTATAAAACACTCGGTTATCCCGAACTGGGGTATATCTTATCGACATAGCTCATACGCCTTAGCGTCTGAAGCCTTCCGCTCTTTGCAGAGTCTGCTAACAACTTTTTGTATTCATCTATGGTGATGGATGGATGACTTGATGCCATCTCTGCTATATGCTTGAACTCTGTTCGGTAGAGATAGGCATTGTCTTTACTCGTTTGCTCCTCAATATACTTAAGCAACGGCTTAATGTCAGAGCCCGCTATATCTTTTATATTCATAGGCGTAGTAGTATTACGCCTGCAAAAATAAAAATTTAATGCGAACTTTTATCGCCTGATTGGCTAATAACCATTAGCATCGGCGGCAAAAAGTTCGCATTAAATAAAAGTTCGCATTAAATAAAAGTTCGCATAACACACCACCGTACGTGCGGTTCCGCATACGGCGGTTCCTATTTTGGATACCATTCGAGATACGCATCCATTAAAGTAGCATACCCTGCCGCCGCTCTCCTTCAGTAAACGCTGGCTGCGCCAGTCAGAATGCCAGCTTTGCAGGTGGGGAGAAGCATAATACCCCTAACTTGTCAGTTAAGTAGCAAAGAATGCCACACCGTTAATTGATAACAGCGGATGCCAAAGTCCATAAACAGACCCTGATGGATATATTCTTGTATTCATTGTTATATTGTGTATCTATTTTCGGCCGCAATGATTGTTCAAACGAGAGCAAAGCCGAGCTTGCTT
Organism: Leyella stercorea; assembly: GCF_021531655.1. The sequence continues at coordinate 9,694 of NZ_JADYUF010000062.1, forward strand.
GAGCTATGTAGAGTGCAGCCAATCTTCACATTTCCTCGTTTGCAAAGGTACGGCAATAATCTCTGCAACACAGTTGCAGAGATTGCGTCAGCACTTGTATTTGGACAAAAAAGTGAAAACCTTTTCACCTCTTGTCTTTAATAAACCGTAAAGACTGAATAAACGTAGCGTTTTTCCTTGCCATTTATTTCTATCTCCCTGCCCAAGCGGTATTCGCCAGGAGAGAAATCTTTCTCGTAGTCCTCGCTTCGCAGAGGAATATTTATGTCATAGCTTCCGCCGTTGCCAATATTCACCGCCAACAGGGTGACTGAATACAACGCTCCGCCCTTGCTCCTTTCCCTGTGTTCAAAGGGTATCCAATTTTCGCCAATCTTTTTCTCAACAACCCTTTTGCCTTTTAGCGAAATTGATGAACACTTAGTGTTGTTGACAATCTTGGCAGACACAATGGTGTCAACGGGTGCCTTGAAACGATTTGCAGACAATTCCATCATGATGCTGTCACCGCTATCGCTGTGCAAACTGTCACTCAGAGCCACCGCAACGGAATCGTTGCCGTTTGAGCCAGTGGCTTGTGTGGAGCATCCTGTAAAAGAGCTACATATGGACAATGTTAATATACATATCAGATTTCTCATACGTTCAATACCTTTTAAGATTCAATGCTTTCAAAACGTTATCCGCCTTAGAGTAGATGAGATAGTTCTTTCCCATTTTCTCAGGGTATCCATATACGACACCGACTGTCAAGCGTGTATTATACTTCGATATATAGGTGTATACAATTCCACCGCTATCTCCTCCATCTGCGGTACATTTCACAAGTGTCATATCAGAGAATGTCGCCGTTTTGTCTCCAGACAGAACAGTACAATCTATATCCTGTATATAACCACCTGTGCGTTTCGTTGTTGCGCCATATTTGTTCACGTATGTCCCTTCTCCTGGTTTGTTTGTCGTCGTCGATAGAACACTGCTTGAACTGCCACCAATATAATTGTTGATGTTGAATTCATCCAAATAGCCGCATGGAATAAAAGAAGCTTCGGCATTTCCTGTTGAGACAATTCGGGAAGAACAAATGCCAAAAGGATTGAAATCTTTATCATAACAGTATTGCCCAACGCTGACCACATGCCCTGCGGTCACTAATCCACAACGTTTTTGTCCAGAAGTCTCTTGGGCGCGAAATGCGAATGTGCCGTAGATAGGTTTATCATCTGACATTGAAATAAGACACGTATCACCTGCGCCAATAGGAAATTTAGATATTGTAGCCAATGTTGTGTAAGAGCGCGTATTAACAAGCTGTGTGGAAAGGCAATGGTTATCTGTATTGATTTTTCCCATGTTTGTGAACACTACAGCAGGGTTATCGTAAAAATTTTTAAACTCCTTTATTCTTGATTGAGAACAATCGGCAAGATAAACTACAACAGCGTTGTTTTTCTGACTGATACCGATGGCTGTTAAGTTACTTTTCAAACTTGTGCTCATTTCAGCATATTTTGAATACAGATGCGACTTTATATTTTTCAACTCTTGCAATGAATACACACATCGTTTAAATTTCAACAGAGAACTATTTACGAGGGATTTTATCCTGTTAACACCACTAACAGAATCCCCCTTTATTGAAATGGTCAAAAATCCATCTTTTTCGATGAAAGAACCACCATAGTAGTCTGGATAGCTATCCTCACCATCCACAGATCTCGTGGCAACCTTAATTTTGGCAAGCAAACTGGCGTTTATCTCGTTAGCTTCTTCTTGACAGTCGGAAGGCACTTCTTGAAGTAAAACGTAAGATTGATTTTGACTTTCATCTATAGCCGTTACGTCTGTATAGTTATCAGAACTGTCAAAATCATCATCCTTATTGCAACCAACGATTGTAATAACGCCCCAACACAAACAAAAATAAAATATAAATTTCTTCATACGCATAATATTTAAGGATTTCTATTATAAAATATTACAAATTTAAGAACATAAACAGTTTGTTGTTTGTTTCATTAACCATAATTAATAAATTTAACATTACAGTTCTTAAGTGACTTGATGCTTCATCACCATGTTGTTGAGGTGTCAATGGAGAGCACCAGCGTCTACTGGATTCCAATATGGCGTGTGCTGTCTCCACACTTCAAGCTGAATCTTGCCAATCCCAGCTCCCTGGTCGCAAGAGTGACGTGAAGGATGCGTAGTGGATTGCCGAGTGTACGATGAAGGAGCTTATACGCGGCAGCTTCGTACCTCCTGAGACAATCCAACAGCTGCGTCAGTACGACTGCCGTATATTCGACCTCAACGAGGAGATAGTAAGAAAGCTGTCAAAACTTGATGCCGTGCTGCAACGCTGCAATATACGTCTGAGCAACTACGTTTCCAATGTTGACAGCAAAAGCTACAAAGCCGTGGTGAGAGCCATCTCACAAGGGATAACCGCCCCCGAAGAGTTGGTGAAGCTAAATTAGGTGGTGCTGTGACTACTATCGGCAAAAAGGTAGATACCATCAATCAGCACATAGACAAAGTTATGGAGAATGCTTCCACTAAATTAAAGGTGTCTGTAAATGTCAATGATGCTGACTGGCAGAAGATTCAAGAACTGTTTGCCAAAGAACGTCAATGGATGACCTCACAGATGCAGATACATATCCGTGAGGTCAATTCCATGTTTGCTGATGAACGGAAAAAAGTCCGTGAACGCTACAAGGAATATGATGGCTGCTATCTCGGTCACTATGCACAATGGTTCTTTTGGTTTTTCTTCACGATTGGTATCTTTGTTGTTGCAGGAGGTGTTGGAATGATAATTGCCCAGAACTATATATGAGATAGACGAGTTACTGCCTAACATTAAGTTTGCACTTAAAGTTAGGCGATTACTATTATTATCTCGATAACCAATCAACCAATTTTATTGCCTTCTTCGTGCCATAATGACAAAAAACATAATAACCTGTAAAAGGGATTGATTAAACTCATCCGAATATTGACAACTATCAATATATCCTATAACAGGATATAGTTCTAAGTATTCACTTCCTGACCAATCCTTTTCGTCATCACGGATAGGAAATAAGGCTATTTTACCGTAAGCAAACTTTTGAGCATCACCAAAGCCTAATTCCCAATTGCACCATTTTGACGCAATAGCACCTTCTGTAGCAACAAGTATAAACTTATCATATTTTTTTATTTTCTCTTTTATATTTTCTGCTGTTCTTCCACATGTACGAGCGGGCATTGATGGATCCAGCCAATCTACGTATATTGAAGAATTGAGATGTCGTATTTGGAATATTCAATCTAAATGTATAATCACTAATCCGTCAGTCAGATGCCACACAATATTACCAGAAACTTTGAAATCAGAGTCTATTTTGTCAATAAAAATACCATCGCTGTCATACATGTCAAATCTTACTTTGTAAAGTGAATCTGTTCTATATGCCCATCCTGAGGAGCTTTTTATTTTCTTAGCGCATAGACTGACTTGAAAGTTACGTTTTGACGCTGGCCATATAGTTATGCACTTTTGATTTCTACCTTTGGCAATGTATTTCCATTCCCCATCTACTTGCATCAACAATCCATAAGTTCGCCCTATATATATCGTCGAATTGCTGTGATTATAAATGTAGACATTTAATTTTCCTGGCTGTTTCTCACTATAGCTTGTGGTAATTGTGACGGAGTCTGAATCAACACGCCATAAACCATCTCTATTCGTTATGTTATTACTTAGAGCGGTCATATCCACGAACATCGTGAATATGACCATAATGCAAAATGTCTTAAATAAGAAATTCATGACAGCCCTTTAGTATCTTGTAAGTCCAAAAATTCTATTTATATTCGATGCTTTTACACACATGCCATAAGTAGTACGGTTAATTTTTGCAGAACCTATATTTATACCTACAGTTAGACGTTGATTGTGTGCTGAACGTAGAGCATATACAATACCCCCACTATCACCGCTTTTTGAAGTATATGACGCAAGATAAACATCTTGAAGCAACACTTTCTTACTTGCATTAAGAACATCATATGAAACATTGGAGATAGTTCCACTTACTCTTTTCCCTGTCGCTTGACCAACCATATTGACATAAGAACCTTTTGGAGGATTCATGGTTTCCGTTGACAACGTATCCGTAGCAGTATTAGCCATATACATAATTCGATTTGTCGGTATGTAGTTTGTTGATGTGATTTTACAAAAAGCAGCATCCAAAATTCCATCATAGTCCCTCGAATATAGACATGTCCCTATCGTGTTTTTTTGACTATCCATTAAAGATTGCCCTTTTGAAATAAAATGTCCTGCTGTCACTATGCCAATGTTGCCATTAGAATCCTTCGCCCTATATCCCATAGATGCGTTATGCGTTTGTCCATCTTTTGAATATGTTATGATTCCACCACAATTTATTCCACTATGTAGCGTTGCGGCATCTCCTTCCATAAAATTCAATATTGGACTGTTCGCTATGTTTGCCTTAAATAAATCTATTAATCTCTGTTCTTTGTCGTATAAAACGACATTTACAGAATTGCTTTCTTCGTCTATACCATACATAGATGTTGTCTTGAAAAGTATTTCGTTCTTTTCTTCAGCCTTCTTGCGTATAAGATTTAAAACGTTCAGAAGTTCGTTGTATGAATACTTACAATTTTTAATTACGACATTGTCCACGTTTGTGCCTAATAAATCAGATGCATCTCCTTCGTAACCCTCTTTTATTAAAATGACTAAATTCCCATCATAATCAATATAGCTTCCACCATAAAAATCAGGATAAGATACATCTCCGCTACGTGTTTGTGAACAAAGCTTTTTCATGGCATTTTCGTAAGCTTCATACGCTGCCGTTTGTAAGCCCATTTCGGAGTCTAAAGTTTTTGTAGAAATTGTATTCTGAGACTCCTGCTCTGAAAGATACTCTTCAGAGTCGTCATTTGAACAGGATGCGAGCGTTGCACACGTTGCAATCATCATAATAAATAACAAATGCTTATACATAATTGATAAATTTTAAAATTTGTTGTAAATATAGTCCAAAAACAAACATGTTGTTATTTTTATTAAACAAGTTTATACTATTTCGTATTTATTAAGCAATCTTATCATTCTGTGTAGTGGTGAACTGAATAGTTACCTTTATCTTGCATATCACTATATTCTGTTAAAATGAAAACAGATGTGCCAACTTATATTTTTCTTTTTTAGTAGTTGATTTATGAATACCAAAATCGGAAAAATTCCGTTGCTTTCAGTGTTAATTTATGTTTTCTCATACTTTCATTTTGGGGTTTCTCGATTATGTTGTTTCCAATTTGTTTCTTTCGTTATTTTATCATCCCAATTAGTATTGATTATCAGCACATTACGAGCAATAAGTAAGATTTCAAGAAGTATATACTGGATGAAAGTGCATATTTTGGGGGTGCCTTAATTCGCCAGTTGAAAGAAGTAGAAAGCGGCGAGATTCTGAAAGGTCCATTGGCTTGTGCTGAATTGTTTAGGTGCTATGATGCAACTGGTGTTGACTACGAATTTCCTGTTCTTGTGGATCATAATAATGACGTGATGAGTTTCATCCGTAAACCTCGTATTAATCTAATTACCTGAGTTCGGGATAAGCGACTGTCGTTTTTCTTGCTATGCCAGATTTCCGATAGGTGCATATTACATTTGC
>NZ_JADYUF010000063.1 GCF_021531655.1 Leyella stercorea
GACATACGGAAATACTCAAAGCCTTTTTTATACAATAAATTCAACCTCAAAGTCTAAATCCGAAACTTGAGTTCTATATCATCATTGGTGTGTTTGTAGTGCTGAGCATAGTTTCGCTTCTGGCTCCGCTGCCTGAGGTGAAGGCTACAGGTGAGGACGAAGGCTCGGCCGATGATTGTCCTTATGCATCAGGCAAGACATCGATATTGCAGTTTCCTCACTTGCTGCTTGGTGTTGTGGCCTTGTTTGTCTATGTAGGTGTTGAGACTTTGGCACTCAGCACAGCCATCGACTATGCCACGGCTGTAGGTCTGCCTTCGCCCGACCGCTATGCATGGATACCAAGTATAGGTATGGTGGTAGGATATATTTGCGGCATTGTGCTCATTCCTAAGTATCTGTCGCAGGACGGTGCCATGCGCATCTGTGCTTCGTTAGGCGTGGTAGGTTCGCTACTCATTGTGCTGCTGCCAGCCCAGATATCAATATGGGCAATATTCCTTATGGCTCTCGGATGCTCGTTGCTTTGGCCTTCGTTGTGGCCGTTGGCAATGGCCGACCTTGGCAGATTTACCAAGTCGGGCAGCGCCTTGCTTACTATGGCCATTGCCGGAGGAGCAGTAGTGCCGACATTGTTTGGTACACTTAAGGATTCGTTTGGTGCTCAGAATGCCTATTGGCTCGCTGTGCCTTGCTTCCTTTTCATATTCTATTATGGACTGGCTGGTCACAAGATCAGAAAGTAAAAAATAGTATCCAATTGATACATTATAGTATATATCGATTGAAATAAAAATCTTTGGGAACGTTTGCGCAAATTGGGAACGATTGCGGTAACGTTCCCAATAAACAAGGATTATTTTTGTTTTGTCACCTAGTTGGGATGACGTAAATTTGCAAGCGTAAAATATTAATTTAAAAACCTAAACCTTGCAAATGAAAAGAATCACCACATCACTCATTGCCTCGGCAATATGCCTGACGGCTTCAGCACAAATCCATCTTACTGCCGACTTGCAGAACAACCATCTGTGGCGAGGCATGGAGGTGGCCGACGGTTGCCTTATACTTACCGACCTTGGCTATACGTTTGCCAATGGACACATGACACTCGGTCTGTGGGGAGGCACAAATACCCAAGGCTCATATAAGGAGTTCAACCATTACATCACGCTGCGCACGGGCGGACTGGAGTTCTCGGTTATGGACACTTACAACTTCTCGCCTGGAGCAACGTACAACAATAGGCAGTATTTTAATTATTCGGCACATGAGACAGGACGTTTCCTCAACTGTACGCTGAATTACCGCTTACAGCAACCTCGGTTTCCATTGCTGCTCAGTTGGTCGACAATAATGTTCGGACGCGACCGCTCGGCTGACAACACAGAGCAGAAATACACCACCTTCGTTTATGCCGAATATCCTATATATAATAAGGAGGGGTGGAAAGTGGATGCAGGAGTGGGAGGAGCCTTTGCCTTGAACAAGGCTGGCGAGAAACAAAACTTCTACGGCAACACATCGGGTATCGTACATACACAGCTGAAGGTGAGCCACGACCTGAAGATTGGCTCATACTCTCTGCCAGTGCATGCCATGGGATTGTGGAACCCGCAGTCGCAGAAGGCTTACTTCCAGATAGGAGCACAAATCATTCACTTATAAAGAGCACATATATTAACGACATAAAATCCATAACATACATAAAATCCATAAACATTATGAATATCAAAGATTTCACAACTGGCATTCAGCACATTGGTATCCCCACCAACAACATTGAAGAGACAATCAACTTCTATCTCACCCTGGGTTTCACAACAGCCTTGCGCACCATCAACGGCACAGAGGAAGTGGCATTCCTTCAGCTCCACAATCTCGTGATAGAGACTTATCAGAACCGTCAGGCTGCTATGGCATACGGAGCCATCGACCATATTGCCATCGACGTGAAGAATATTGATGAGCTGTTTAAGGTTGTGCAACGTGCTGGACTGAAAATGCTCGACACCGAGGTTAATGTTTTGCCTTTCTGGGAGAACGGAGTTAAGTTCTTCACAATTGAGGGACCTAACAAGGAAAAGATAGAGTTCTGCGAGAAACTCTGATTAGTTGAGAATTGAGAGTTGAGAATTGAAAGTTATGATATGCTTTAACATTAAATGATTAGCATGGTAATCATAACCCTTAACTCTCAATTCTCAACTTGAATAAACTCTCAACTTTCAACTGGATATTAACTTCTTCTTTATCTCATACCCAATCTTCTTGAAAGCCTTGACGTAGTCGTCGTACTTGGCTTTCTTGGAGTTGTAGACGATAGTGACCTTCTGGTCTTCGAGGGAGGTGCTGATTTGCTTTGTGCCCTTGACGAAGCGAATGTTACTCTTGATTTTCTTCTCACAGTTCTGGCAGTGCATCTGCGGCTGAGTGGTTACTGTCAGTGTGTCGGCTGCTGTCTTGGCAAATGTATTGCCGGCAACTACAAGCATAAATGCTACTAAAAGATTCTTCTTCATGATAATCCTTGTTTTTATAATGTTTTTTATACCTTCTCTAATGTGAATCTTATTCCTACGTAAGCCATTGCTCCGGTGACGGGGGCCCACACCTGAGTGGCGTCGAAGGCAGCACTCCATGGATGATGTGAGTGGAGGATAGGGTCGGCTATCTTATAGTTGGTGAGGTTCTCGCCACCTAAGTAAAGACTGAAGTTGTGGAACTCTCGTGTCACTTGCGCCTGCAATTGGAAGTAGGCAGGATAGCGGCTGCGGTCGTAAAGCTCTCCACCACCATTCAGCTGACCGGTTGCGTCGAATTGCCAAAGTTCGAGCGGCGTCTTATACGAGAGAGTGAGCAATCCTTTATAGCGTGATGTGAGAGGCTTCTGGCGTAGCACACCATCATAGGTACATTTAACATCGTTAAGACGGAAGGCTGCTGTGGCTGTCATTCCGCTGAACAATGCGTATGTGGCATCCACTTGGAAAGTGTGGCTATAGCTCTTGCCGTCGAGATTTTCAAACGAGAGTGTGTGCTCGCCCTTAGCTCCATCAAAGTTCATAATCATCTGATGCTTGAAGTCGGTGTAGTAATACTCCGCATTCAGCTCAAGATTCTTGCCAAAGAGAGGAATGTTGAAGTCCAAAGAAGCTCCCATGTTCCATGCCTCCTCCTGCTTAAGGTCGGAATCGATGATTATCTCTCTGCCACTTGCCAATAGCGTGACGTTCTCTGCCAAGGCATGAGGCGAACGGTAGCCCTTGCCTATAGAAGCGCGTAGCGTGACAATTTTGGACGGAGAATACTTGATGTGCAGACGTGGCGTGACGAAGCTGCCGTAACGGTCAGAATGATCCCAACGCACGCCTGGCATAACAGTCAGCTTGTCGCCCAACTTGTATGCATATTGGGCATACAGGCCAGGAGTTGTCTCCTTGCTCACCTTGCTTTCTGCTTTAGGCAATGGTCCCAATGGGTTGAAGCGTTCGTCATAGTAGTCGTGGTTGAATGACGCTCCCACACTAATAACCTGAGTTCGGGATAAGAACTCAGGTTAATATATATATAACAATCTCTAATACTAATAACAATATATTTTTTTTCTTAACGTGAATTAGCATGAATTATATTTATACTGCGTATTTCTACACAACAACAAATTTCGAATATTCACGTGACATTTACGACAATTTACGTTCAGCGACAGCGTACATTACAATGCATCCAGGGATGTTCTGTCGTGTTTTCCCATTTCGCGAAATTCTTTTGGCGTCAAGCCCGTCACTTGCTTGAACTGCGAGGAGAGGTGTGCCGGCGAGCTGTATCCAAGCCGATAGGCTATTTCGCTTGTGGCAAGCTGACTGTAGCACAACAATTCCTTGGCATATTCAATGCGATGCAGAATGGAGAACCGCTCGATGGTTATGCCTCGCACTTCGGAGAACAGTTTGCTCAATGCACTATAGTCCTTGTTAAGACGGTGCGACAGATAATCGGACAGTTTGGGACGCTCCTCATTCATCCTCACCCATTGCTGTACGGCTATGCGTATCTGCTCCACCAACTGCGAGCGTGGGTCGTCAAGCAGTTCGAAACCTATGTCGTGCAGTTTCCTCGCAATAGAAAGACGTTGCCCGTCGGTGAGTTCTTCCTCTATCTCTGCATCGCCCAAACTTATCGACTTCACCGTCAGACCTTCTGACTCAAGAATCTCCCTCGCCGCCGATATGCAGCGCGGACAAACCATATTCTTTATCAATAGCTTCATTGGCGTATATATTTCTCTGTTTTTATTACGATGCAAAGTTATAGATTTTCAATAAATAATTTATACAAAATTAGGGAGAATGCTTACAGATTCCCTGTTGTTTTTCTTGACATAAAACATTAAATTGTGGGCTGTGACTATGGCGTAACAGATATTTCAATAAAAAGTAGTAACTTTGTACAGCAATTAAGGATAATTCCCACAACACAATATGATAACCCCCCCCCCCACACACACACACACAACACATATTGCAAACGTTTGCGAATATTGGGAACGTTACCGCAATCGTTTTCATAAATAAATACACAACAAAATTGAACAGTCTGCTCGATAATGGCTAATTTAGCCATCGCAAAGAGTAACTAAATAAACCTTTATATTATATCGTATGAGCATCAATATCCAGAGAAATCAGAAGAAGAGAGTAGTAATCGTTGGTGGCGGACTTGGCGGACTGCGCCTTGCCGAAGACCTCTACGGGTCGGGCATGCAGGTAGTGCTGATCGACAAGAACAACTTCCATCAGTTTCCACCGCTTATTTATCAGATAGCCTCGGCTGGTATCGACCCGAGCAGCATCTCGTTCCCCTTCCGTCAGATATTCCGCAAGCGCAAGGACTTCTATTTCCGCATGGCAGAGGCTCGTATGGTAGACACCGACAAGAAGATTCTGCAGACTTCTATCGGCAAGATTGACTACGACTACCTTGTGCTGGCAGCCGGAGCCACAACCAATTTCTTTGGCAACAAGAACATCGAGGAGTGGGCAATACCGATGAAGACCGTGCCCGAGGCAATGGGGCTGCGCAATGCGCTGCTCTCCAACTTCGAGCGTGCGCTGACCTGCGCCACTGAGGAGGAGCGTCAGGAGCTGCTCAATGTCGTCATCGTAGGCGGTGGTGCTACTGGTGTGGAGATAGCCGGAGCGCTGTCGGAGATGAGACGCTACGTCATTCCTTACGACTATCCCGACATGGACTTCTCGTTGATGCACATTTATCTCATTGAGGCTGGCGACCGTCTGCTTGCCGGAATGTCGCAAGACTCGTCGCACAAGGCTTACGACTTCCTCAAGAGCATGGGTGTCGACGTGCACTTCGGCAAGATGGTGACCGACTATCGCGACCACAAGGTAATCATGAAGGACGGCACCGAGATTCCTACACGTACATTCCTCTGGGTGTCGGGCATACGTGCCAACGCCATGCCGGGCATCAGCGACGACCACCAGGGACGTGGCTTCCGCTTCAAGGTCGACCAGTTCAACCGTATTCCAGGACTTGACGGCGTGTTTGCCATTGGCGACCAGTGTCTGCAGACCTCCGATGCTGCTTACCCCAACGGACACCCACAGGTTGCTCAGGTGGCTATACAGCAGGCCAAGAATCTTGCCAAGAATCTCAAGAAGATTAATGAAGGTCAGGACGACAGTACTCTTACTGCCTTCAAGTACAACAACCTCGGCTCAATGGCTACTATCGGCCGCAACAAGGCTGTGGTAGAGATAGGCAAGTTCCGCAGCCAGGGATTCTTCGCATGGATTCTGTGGCTCGTAGTTCACCTGCGCTCAATCCTCGGCGTCAAGAACAAGATGATGGTGCTGCTCAATTGGCTGTGGAAATACGTCAGCTACAACGATTCTATCCGCATGATTACTTACGCTACAAAGCCGCGTGAGGTAGTGGAGCGTATGGAGCGCGAGCAGACCACACACTTGGGCGAGGACCTCATGGATTGATAAAAGCTGAAAGCTGAGATTTTTTTATTTATAATTCTGTATTTTATAATTCTAAAAATAGTATCTTTGCATAAGATAGGCTGCTCCTCGGCAATTGAAGCAAGCTTCATTGCGCTCGGTTTGCACTATCTTTGCAGAAGAATGGACGGCGTCATGACCATGGTGCCGTTTTTTGTAATTAAAAAATCTGAGACATGAATAGAAAGACTGCTCTTATCACAGGTGCTACAAGCGGAATAGGAATGGCTTGTGCACGTCGTTTTGCCGTTGGTGGCTACAATCTTATCATTACAGGCCGTTCGGCCGACAAGCTTCAGGCGTTGAAGGCTGAACTTGAGGCTGGTGGGGTGGAGGTGCTTGCGCTCGCCTTCGACGTGTGCAATCGTGAGGCTACGCGCGATGCTGTGGCAAGCATACCCGATGCTTTCAAGCCCATCGACGTGCTCATCAACAACGCCGGACTGGCACGTGGTCTGGAGCCAGAATACGAGGGCGACTTCCAGGACTGGGACGAGATGATTGACACCAACATCAAGGGATTGCTCAATATGACACGTTTCGTAGTGCCCGGGATGGTGAGCCTTAACCACGGACATGTGATAAATATAGGTAGTGTGGCTGGCGATGCGGCTTATGCCGGAGGCGGAGTCTACTGTGCCACAAAGGCTGCCGTCAAGGCACTTACCGACGGACTGCGCATCGATGTTGCCCATACAAGTGTACGAGTGACCAATCTGAAGCCCGGACTCGTTGAGACCAACTTCTCCAACGTCCGTTTCCATGGCGACAACGAGCGTGCCGACAATGTATACAAGGGCATCAAGCCGCTCGTAGGCGACGACATTGCCGACGTGGCGTTCTACGCTGCAAGTGCTCCCGAGCACGTGCAGATAGCCGAAGTGCTGGTGCTTGCCACACATCAGGCCAACGGAACCGTTGTGCATAGAAAAAGTTGAGAGTTGAAAGTTGAAAATTGAGAGTTATGATTACCAAGCTAAACATTAATGTTAAAGTACATCATAATTCTCAATTCTCAACTCTTAACTGTAAACTACATAAGCCTTGCCAAGTAGTCGTAATGCTCACCCTCTGCTACAATCTCACACTGCAAACCGCATTGCTTGCTTATAGAGGCGAGCAGTGCGGGGTCGGTGTAGAGCCAGTCGAAAGGTTCGCCCTTCACGTTTTTGTACAGCATCAGGTAGTCCACCTCGCCATAGTATGGCGCATTGAGGTTGATGTCCATCGATCCGTCCTCGTTCTCGTATATGTATCTCAAGTCGGACGAGTCCACCAGAATCTGTCCGCCATCAGCCAGCAGTTCCTTCAGACGGTTGAGCAGCGATGGCAGACGCTCGAGTTTGCCGGCAATGCCTGTGCCGTTCATCAGTAGCAGCAGCGTGTCGTATTTGCCCTGAAGTTGCGGGTCAAACAGGTTTACACACTCCACATCCTTAATTCCACGCTCACTCATCACCTCGCAGCTAAGTGGCGAGATGTCGATAGCCTTCACCTCAATGTCACGCTCCTGCAGAGCCAGCGCATGACATCCGGCACCCGCCCCTATGTCGAGCACCCGTCCGTGCGCCATCTCAAGGGCCTTCTGTTCCAGACGCGGCATCTGTCCGAACGAGCGAAACAGATGCGCCACAGGCATCTCGTCCTCTTCAAACATCGACGACAACACACGCAGACGAGCCGCCTTGCCCAAGTGCTGAAAGTCGCTTATAGCCGCACCCATAGGGTCGTGGCTTTTATCTAATATAGAATATTTCATCTTAAGCTTTCGGTTTTTTTATATATTTAGACGTATTTTTGATTTTGCATTGAAATGGCTGCAAAGTTATGCTTAACAGATGAAATATCCAAGCCCAAACATTCTTATTTTCGTCATCACTATTTGTAAATTAATAAAAATGCCGTATATTTGCTGATGAAATCAAAAATGTAGCTTTATGACAGAAAAATACATTAATCCACATACTGATTTTGGCTTTAAGCGACTCTTCGGGTCAGAGTTTAACAAGGAGCTGCTCATCAGCTTTCTGAATGCCATGTTTCATGGCGAGCAGAACGTACAGGACATTACGTATCTCAACTCGGAGCAACTTGGCGACCGTGCAGATGCCCGCCGTGCCATTTTTGATGTATATTGCGAGAATGACAAAGGCGAGAAGTTTATTGTTGAGATGCAGAATGTCTATCAGGAATTCTTCAAGGACCGTACTATTTATTATTCGACGTTTCCCATACGTGAGCAAGCACACCGTGGAGGCGACTGGGACTTTCATCTCAATCCTGTCTATACAATCGGCTTGCTTAACTTCAACTTCGCAGAAGGTTTGCAGAATGCCAAACGCTGGCACCATGAAGTGAAGCTGATGGAGGTGGATACTCACGAGGTGTTCTACGACAAGCTGACGTATATATATGTGGAGATTCCAAAGTTCGACAAAAAAGAAACTGAACTCGTCACTATGTACGATAAGTGGATGTATGTACTGAAGAATCTCTCAGTTCTTATGCAGCGTCCGGCAGCCTTGCAGGAGCGTGTATTTACTCGTCTTTTTGAACAAGCCGAGATTGCAAAGTTTGACAATCAAGAACGCAGACTGTATGAAGATAGTGTCAATGCTTATCGCGATATAGTTAACGCCATACGGACAGCAGAGAAGAAGAAATTTGCAGAGGGTCGTGCAGAAGGTCGTGCAGAAGGTCGTGCAGAGGGTCGTGCAGAAGGCATTATTGAAGTAGCTAAAACAATGATTAATAAAGGGATGTCTGCTGAACTTGTTGCAGAAGTGACGGGATTGTCTCTTGATGAACTACAACGTATATAATTGATATGAACAAACGTGAATATGCAAAGGCAAACCTCGAATGGCTTGCCGAGAAAGCCAAGGAAGAAGGCGTAAAGTCGCTTCCGCGTGGCATTTACTATAAGGTTTTATCTGAGGGCAACGCCGACGGCAAGCACCCCACGCCGCGCAGTATCGTCACCGCCCATTACACCGGCCGTACCATCAATGGCAAGAAGTTTGACTCAAGCCGTGGCGGAGCGCCTTTGGCAGTGCGCCTGTGCGACCTCATTGAGGGCTGGATAGTGGCCATGCAGCAGATGTGCGTGGGCGACAAGTGGGAGGTCTACATCCCTGCCGAAATGGGCTACGGCAAATTCTCGCAACCCGGAATCCCAGGCGGCTCAACACTCATATTCGAAATCGAACTCTTGGGAATTGCCTAGGGTAAGATGGTGAAATATATAATTATCTAAAAACCCAAATGATATGAATTTCAACAACACAGTCCTAACCATTGGCTTGGTAGCAGCCTTCCTGCAGATGCCTGCCACATCGTTCGCCCAAGGCTCGGGTGCCAATCGTCCTAATCCTCTCTTGCAGAAGAGCAGCCTGCCATTTGGCGCGCCCGACTTCAGCAAGATTCAGGAGACCGACTATCTGCCGGCAATCCAGGCAGCCATCAAGAATCAGCGTGAGAACATCCAGAAGATTGTCGACAATAAGAAGAAGCCGACATTCCAGAACACTATCCTCGCGTATGAGGAGAGCGGCGTAATGCTCGACCGCGTCATCAATGTGTTCGACGGACTCACAAGCGCACACAAGACCCCCGTAATTGCCGAGACCGAAGACAAGGTGATGCCGCTGCTCACCGAGCTCGCCAATGACATATCATTCAATCAGCGTCTCTTCGAGCGCATCAAGTACGTCTACGACAACGAGTACAGCAAGCTCAAGGGCGAAGACCAGCGCCTCACCGAAGTTGTCTACAAGAGCTTCGTACGCTCGGGAGCACTTCTCCCAGCCGACAAGATGGAGCGCATGAAGCAGATCAATTCGCGTATCTCCGAGCTGCAGCAGCAGTGGGGCAACCTCCTGCCCGCCGCCACCAACAACGCCGTGGTTTGGGTAGACAGCAAGGAGCTGCTCGCCGGACTCAGCGATGCCGACATTGCCCAGTGCAAGAAGGATGCCGAGAGCCGTGGCAGCAAGTCGCCCTATTGCATCGTCATCATCAACACCACACAGCAGCCTATCCTCGCCAGTCTGCAGAATCGCGACCTGCGCCGCAAGGTGTTCGAGGCCAGCAGCCACCGTGCCGATGCCACCAACCCCAAGTACAACACATTCCCCATCGTCACCGAACTTGCCAAGCTGCGTGCCGAGAAGGGCAAACTCATGGGCTACGCCACCTATGCCGACTATTCGCTTGAGCGCACAATGGCTAAGAATCCCAAGAATGTCTACAACTTCCTGCGCCAGCTCATCAAGGACTATTCGCCCAAAGCCGATGCCGAGACACGAGCCATCGAGCAGTATGCACAGAAGCTTGAGGGTCCCGACTTCCGTCTGCAGCCCTACGACCGCTTCTACTATTCTGCCAAGATGAAGAAGGAGATGCTCAACATCTCCGACGACGAGATAAAGCCATACTTCAATGTCGACAGCGTGCAGATCAACGGTGTGTTCTACGCAGCCCAGCGTGTCTACGGCCTCACCTTCAAGCAGCGCAAGGACATCCCCACTTATCATCCCGATATGAAGGTGTTTGAGGTGATTGACAAGAACGGCAAGCCTATTGCCCTTTTCTACAGCGACTTCTTCCGTCGTCCCACCAAGCGTGGCGGAGCATGGATGAGCGCATTTGCCAAGCAGAGCCGCCAGCGCGGTCAGCTCCCCATCATCTACAACGTGTGCAACAACGCCAAAGCCCCCGAAGGTCAGCCGTCGCTCATTACTTGGGACGAGGTGTGCACCATGTTCCATGAGTTTGGTCACGCCCTCCACGGCATCCTCTCCAACTGCCAGTACAACACCCTCTCAGGCACAGCCGTGGCACGCGACTTCGTAGAGCTTCCGTCGCAGTTCAATGAGTCGTTTGCAAGCATTCCTGAGATATTCGACCACTTCGCACGCCACACCGAGACTGGCAAGCCTATGCCTGCCGACCTTAAGGCACGCATGCTCGAAAGCATCAACTTCCAGACAGCCTACGCTCTTGGCGAGAATCTGGCTTCAACATGCCTCGACCTCGCATGGCACATGATCAGCGCCGACGAGGTGCCGTCGCCCTACATGGCAGGAGCTTTCGAGAAGGAGCAGCTCCACAACATAGGTTTGCTCAACACACAGATACCTCCACGCTACTCTACCTCTTACTTCAACCACGTGTGGGGTGGGGGCTACGCTGCCGGCTACTACAGCTATCTGTGGACTGAGGTGCTCGCCGTCAACGTTGCCGACTACTTCGCCAAGCACGGAGCACTCGACCCCGCCATCGGACAGGCTTTCCGCGACAAGATTCTGAGCCGTGGCAACACCAAGAACCAGATGCAGATGTTCACCGACTTCACCGGAATGCAGAGCCCTGATGCCTCAGGACTGCTCAAAGCAAGAGGACTGTAGAAGTGAAGAAAAGTCATGAATGTCCACGAATTACTCATGAATTCTGTAGCTTAGATTCATGGTTAATTCATGATAATTCGTGACGATAAAAGAAAATTATTATCAATTTATTAATCGACAAATTAAAAAAATGATCAATCGACTTTTATCATTTCTCGACGCTTCGCCAGTGAATTTCCTGGCAGTCAAAAACATAGCAGACATGCTTGAGGCAGGCGGATTCCGTCGTCTCGACCCATGCCAGCCGCTCGGCACAGTCAAAGCAGGCGACCGCTTCTTTGTCACCAAGAACGACTCGTCAATCTACGCCTTCCGCATAGGCAGCCAGCCGCTCGCCGAGGCAGGATTCCACATGATATGCGCCCATAGCGACTCGCCCACGTTCCGCATCAAGCCCAACGCCGAGATGCTATGCGAGGGCGGACTCGTCAAGCTCAACACCGAGGTGTATGGCGGTCCGATAATGTCTACATGGTTCGACCGTCCGCTCACACTTGCCGGACGTGTCATCGTGCGCAGCCAGGACGTGATGCGTCCCGACACAATGCTGCTCCACATCAAGCGACCGCTGCTGCAGATCAGCAACCTCGCCATCCACTTCAACCGCCAGGTCAACGACGGCGTGAAGCTCAGCCGACAGAAGGACGTGCTGCCGCTCTTGGGACAGATTACAAGCCAGCTCGAAGCCGGCAATCTGCTCCTCAACGTCATCCTCGAAGAGCTGGGCAAGCAGCGCCCCGTGAGCCGTGAGGACATTCTCGACTTCGACCTCTACCTCGCTGACACAACGCCAGCATGCACCTTCGGCGTACACAACGAGTTTATCTCAGCCGGACGTCTCGACGACCTCTCGATGTGCTTTGCCGGACTTGAAGCCATACTCGCTGCCGCCGACAGCGACACCACACAGGTGCTCGGCATCTTTGACAACGAGGAGACTGGCTCGCAGACCAAGCAGGGAGCAGGCAGTCCCTTCCTCTCGTACATGCTGCGCCGCATTGCCCTGGCACAGAGTGGCACCGAGGAAGCCTACTATCAGGCCGTGGAGCGTGCCTTCATGATTTCGGCAGACAACGCCCACGCATGGCATCCCAACTATCCCGAGAAGTACGACCCGACCAATCATCCTATGCTTGGCGGCGGACCGGTCATCAAGTTCAACGCAGCCCAGAAGTACGCTTCCGACGCAGCCTCGGCAGCCGTCTTTGCCGGAATATGCGCCAAGGCAGGCGTACCGTGCCAGCGCTTCGTCAACCATAGCGACGTAGCAGGCGGCAGCACTCTCGGCAACATCCTCGCCTCGTCAATACCCTTGCGTGGTGTCGACATGGGCAATGCCATCCTCGCTATGCACAGTTGCCGCGAGACAGGCAGCGTGCGCGACCATGAGTACTGCGTAAAGGTGTTCACGGAGTTCTATAATATGTAGAAGCCCTACCCCCAGCCCCTCCCCCGCAGGGAGGAGAGCGGTATGAACTGACTGCTTACAATATAAGGAACAGGCCCCACCCCCTTGCCCCTCCCCCGCAGGGAGGGGAGTGATATGATTTTGTGGGGATATTAGGGGGGGTGAGGCTTTTTTTTTAATAATCACAATACCATGAAAAACTCAAACAAAGAAACTCTCAAGACCGTGCTCCAGTTTATCGTGAGCGTAATCACCGCACTCCTCGCCACTCTCGGCGTACAGAGCTGCGTCTGCATTTAGAATGTGGAAGGAGGGTGTGTCAAAACTCAATTCTACGGGCTGAACCAACGGTCACCGGCGCATAGCGGAAAGGTAAAGCCCCAAAAGCACATAGCCCAAGGCAGCGCCTTGGGTGTACGGATAGATAAAAGCAAAATGCCCTGTAAGGGCAAAAGCATTGATAATTAACGCTTTTGCCCTTACAGGGCGCATTGTTTTTGGTGGCTTTTTACCTCAGGGTGTTCTTGCTTAGGCAAGCGGCAGAGCCGAGCGGCCCTGGGCTATGGGCTTCTGCCCCTTCGGGGCGTGCTGCTTTGACTTTTGACACACCCTCCGCAGCAAACCTCAGCTTAAAGTTAGGGTGCGCGTCGGACAGGAGTCCGCCGTTCCTATTATGTTAATATAGTTGAATGAAGAATTCAAAATTGAATAATTCAAAATGCGCTTGCGCATAATTCAAAACTCCTAATTCGTGATTAATTTGTGGCCATTCATGACCTTTTTTATAGTCACGAATTGGCCATGAATTCTAAATTGAATAATTCTTAATCGCCGCAGGCGACCAATTCCTAACTCCTAATTCCTAATTCCAAATTCTTAACGCTTCCAGCCTTCATTATCAAGGCCCTCACCTCATCGTAATTGGTGAATTGCGGGTTGCGTTCCATGAAAATCCGCACGGCTCGGTCGATGAGTTTGTGGTTGATAAGTCTGGCGTTCACCATCTTGTTACCCTCCACACGTCCCAGTCGTATCTGTACCGTAGTGCTGATCATGTCGAATATGAGTTTCTGCGAAGTGCCAGCCTTCATGCGCGTGCTGCCCGTAACGAACTCCGGACCCGTCAGCACCTCCACCCGATAGTCGGCTTGAGCGGCAATGGGCGAGTCAGGATTGTTGACTATGCATCCCGTAGTGATGCCCTCGGCACGTGCGTGTCGTAGCGCAGCCAGCACAAAAGGCGTAGTGCCGCTTGCCGAAATGCCCACTACGATGTCGTCCTGGCAGACCCCCTTTGTAGTGAGCTGTATCCAGCTGTCGTCGGTGTCGTCCTCGCGCGATTCTCGTGTCTGCGTCAGACATTCTATGCCGCCCGGGAAGATGGCTTGTATCTGCCGTCCGTCGGTGCCGTAAGTGTTCTGCACCTCAATGGTGTCGAGAGTGGCGAGTCGTCCGCCCGTGCCGCAGCCCACATAAAACAGTCGTCCGCCGCAGCGCAGTTTGTGCTCCACGGCATCAATCAGCCTGTTGATGGCAGGCAGCGCCTTGTCCACAGCCACGGGCACCGACATGTTCTCGCGGTTGATATTGGCAGTAATCTGCTCCACACTCATCAGTTCCAGATGGTCGTAGTGCGATGGCTGTTCCGTAATTCTCTTGTCCATATTATCACGATTTTTATTTTATAGTGCAAATTTAGAAAAAAAATCTGAATTATAAGCCTGTTGGAATAAACCACAAAATGAAGATTTTCGAGAACACGCTGTTTGCCATGAAAAGTGTTGAGGTGAAAAAACGGGAATCCAAATGACGGATGAACCATAAGAAAAGAGGAGGGCGTGTCAAAAGTTTGACACATCCTCCTCTTCCACATTCTAAATGCAGACGCAGCTCTGTACGCCGAGAGTGGCGAGGAGTGCGGTGATTACGCTCACGAT
>NZ_JADYUF010000064.1 GCF_021531655.1 Leyella stercorea
TGACATACGGAAATACTCAAAGCCTTTTTTATACAATAAATTCAACCTCAAAGTCTAAATCCGAAACTTGAGTCATTTAATATATAATCAATGAATCGTTTATATACATTAATATCTAACATGCTCAACAGCATACCTCTCCCCTCCCTGCGGGGGAGGGGCAGGGGGTGGGGCTTCTGGGGCTTCTGCGCCCTTTCTCTCGCTGCATCGCTCACCGCTTCTGCCCAACGCAGCACAATCAGCCTGAAGCAATGGCAGTTCTCTCGCGACAGCATCAACTATAAAGCTGTCACCGTTCCGCACGACTGGGCGATAAACGGACCCTTCGACAAGAAGTGGGATCTTCAGTATGTTGCCATAGAGCAGAACGGCGAAAAGGAGAAGACGGAGAAGTCGGGACGCTCGGGCGCTCTGCCTTGGATAGGACGTGGATTCTATAAGACTACTGTCAACTTGAAGCGACTGCCCAAGACGGCTGTTCTGGAGTTTGACGGAGCCATGGCAGACCCTCATGTGTATATTAATGGTAAGCTGGCGGGCCACTGGGCTTACGGATATAACGCCTTCCGTGTTGATGCTGCGCCATACTTGAAGAAAGGAAAGAACGAGATTAGCGTGAGCCTCAACAACCGCGAGGAGAGTTCGCGATGGTATCCGGGTGGCGGACTGTACCGTCCCGTACAACTCGTGATGAATGCCGACGCGGCAACAATCAATCCTTGGGGTTGCTATTTCCGCACAGAGTCGATAAACAAAGGCAAGGCTGAGGTGAGCATCTGCACCAATATAAATAATGTAGACAAGACTCTCTCGATAGAAAACCAACTCGTCGATGCCACGGGCAAGGTTGTGGCGCAGTTCAAATACGGCGACTTCGACGCTCAAGGCAATGTTGTGAAGACGCTGACTGTGGACAATGCTCAGCTATGGTCGCCCGAATCACCTTATTTATATAAGCTCGTCACACGCCTATACCGCAACAACAAGCTTATAGACCAGACTCAGCAGAAGGTGGGAATCCGTACGGTACGTGTGGCGCAGTATGACGGTTTCCAGCTGAATGGAGTTTCGCGTAAGATAAAGGGCGTGTGTCTGCATCACGACCTGGGTCCGATAGGTGCCGCAGTAAACAAGGCTGCACTCATCCGACAGATACGCACAATGAAGGATATGGGTTGCGACGCCATACGCACGGCTCACAATATGCCATCGACATGGCAGATGGAGATATGCGACTCGATGGGTATGATGGTGATGGCAGAGAGCTTCGACATGTGGATTTATCCTAAATGCAAGAACGGCTACGCCCTCAACTTCAAGCAGTGGGCTGACCGCGATATGGAAAACCTTGTGCTCAACCACCGCAACCATCCCTCTATCATCATGTGGAGCATAGGCAATGAGATACCCGAACAATGGAGTGAGGAGGGCAGTAACATCTCCGAGCATCTGCAGGACTTATGTCATAATTTAGACCCGACACGCCCCGTAACGCAGGGAATGGACCAGGCTGAGGCTGCGCTCAATTCGGGCTTTGCCCAAGTGATGGACGTTCCGGGCTTCAACTATCGTGTACACAAGTACGACAAGAACATACGTCAGCTGCCTAAGGGATTTCTCCTTGGCTCTGAGACAGCCTCAACAGTCAGCTCGCGCGGCGTATATAAGTTCCCCGTCGAGCCTTCCGACTCGAAGAAGTATGCCGACGGCCAGTGTTCAAGTTATGATGTTGAGTATTGTCCGTGGAGCAATCTGCCCGACGACGACTGGCAGATGCAGGACGACCGCGACTATGTGATAGGCGAGTTTGTATGGACCGGCTACGACTATCTGGGCGAACCGTCGCCCTACGACGAGTATTGGCCGTCGCGTTCGAGCTACTTCGGCATCTGCGACCTTGCGGGTCTGCCCAAAGACCGTTACTACCTGTATCGCTCACACTGGCGCAAGGACGACGCTACGCTGCACGTTCTGCCGCACTGGACATTCCCTGGACGCGAGGGCGAGACCACTCCTGTCTACTGCTACACGTCGTATCCGATGGCAGAACTCTTCGTCAACGGCAAGAGTCAGGGCAGAATTGCAAAGAATCCCGGCTCACGTCTGGACCGCTACCGTCTGCGTTGGAACAACGTGAAGTATGAGCCGGGCGAGATACGCGTTGTGGCTTACGACTACGACGGCACGCCTAAGGCAGAAAAGACAATACGCACGGCGAGCGCTCCGGCACGTATCGTGCTGAAAGCCGACCGCAGCAGCATCTCGTCGAAGGGCGAAGACCTCGCGTTTGTGACCGTATCGGTAGTTGACAAGGACGGCAATGCGTGTGCCACGGCAACCAACAAGATGAAGTTTCATGTAACGGGCGCTGCCAAATTCCGTGCAGCCTGCAACGGCGATGCAACATCGCTCGTGCCATTCAATTCTACAGAGATGCCGCTGTTCAGCGGCGAGCTGGTAGTAGTAGTGGAAGGACTGAAGCACGGCACGGCAACACTCAGCGTCTCAACCGAAGGTTTGCCCATGGCAACGCTGCCCATAACAGTGGAATAAATAAAAGTGTTGCATATACGATTTACCGATCTCTGCTTCCTTCAGATTCCACCTCGCGATTGACACCCTTGCCTTTGACTATGCAATTCACGCTATTAGGGCTTGCTCGGGACTTTCACCCGTTAGACAATGCTCATGCCGAGCGTACTAAAAAAGTAGCGGAGGTTCACCTCACAGTGACCTCCGCTACTTTTTCATTTCTATATATTATAATTCCAACAAAAACCCTTAGCGATTATTTAGTAGTTCTTGTTCTGTTTGTACAATCCCGGCACATAGTAGAGCTGGTTGTATGGTATCGGGTAGAACTCGTTCTTGCCAGCTGTGTAGTGGGCATCCTTCAGATATTTGGCGTAGGTCTGTCCGTCGTACACGTCGTTCTGCTCCTTGGCGAAGTAGGCGTTGAGTGTCTTGGAAGCAATGCCCCAACGGCGTAGGTCGAAGTAGCGTCCGTTCTCCATAGCGAGTTCCAATCGGCGCTCCCAGCGCAGACACTTACGTGCAGTCTCCTTGTTCTGGAAGTAAGACTCGGGGTAGAGTGCTATGTCACACTGGTTCGCAGCGTATGCGATGTGCTTGTCTACCGAGTTCTTTGCACGCTGACGGATGTCGTTGATGATAGAGCGAGCCTCAGCGAGGTTGTCAGTTTCGATGAGAGCCTCAGCACGCATGAGCATCACGTCGGTGTAGCGGAACACGTAGTCGTTCATAGCGAACGCCTGCCATGATCCGTTGTAGGTCTCGCCCTTAGAGCGCTGTGGCACTTCCTTCATCGAGCAGTAGTAGCCGTAAGTGTTAGGTGTGCGGCTGTTTGCCTTTGTCAGCGTATATTCAGGTTCATACTTGTATGGGAAGGTAGGCATTCCGACGGTGTGGAAGAGGCGCGGATCCCACTTCTGGGCGTTCGGTTCGCCGTTTATAGGATATGCGATGGACGTGTTGTAGTCGTCGAACTCGGGCAGACCGTTCTTTGTCTTGAATGCGTTAACGAGATCCTGCGACGGCTTGTGGAAATCCCATCCGCACGACCACATGCCCCATACTCCATTGAGCACATTGCTCCAGTTGGCACGACCGAATGTTGTGTTGTCGTTCTTGTAGTCGGAAGTCTGCACAGCGAAGATGCTTTCCTTGCTGTTCTTCTCTTCGGGGAGGAAGATATCGCCATAGTCTTCAAGATAACCGTAATCGGGTGAGTTCTTCACAACATCGGTATATTCCACCACCTTCTGCATATATTCTCTGTTGATATGGTCGTAGCCGTTGGTGGCTTCATAACCGTCACCGTATGCAAGGGTGAGATAGCACTTGGCGAGATACGATGCAGCAGCGATTTTGTTGGCGCGGTTCTTGTCTTTCTGTACTTCT
Organism: Leyella stercorea; assembly: GCF_021531655.1. Next base: position 3,922 of record NZ_JADYUF010000064.1, read on the forward strand.
GGCAGCGCGTCGTAAGCCTCCTTGAAGTCGGCTATAATCTTATCGAACAGCTGCTCGTATGTAAACTCGTCGTTGCGAGTCTGCTCCTGAAGTTTGTTCTTAGTGACGTTCTCGTCAATCCAAGGCACCTGACGGAACATGGTGATGAGCTTGAAGTAGAAGTGAGCACGGAGGAATTTCACTTCAGCTATACGCTGCTTGCATGTCTCTTCGCCCAGTTTGGTGTTGCCATACTGCTCAAGCGAGAGCAACGCACGGTTGCAACGGCTCACAGCACAATAAAGGCGATACCAGAGTTCGTCAAATTCGCCAGACGTAGAGGTCATTGTCGACCATATCTCCATTGGATGATAGCCAGTGTCGGTGGTTCCCGAACCGCCCTTCAAGCAATCGTCTGACGACAAGTCGCCATAAGGCCAGAGGTTGAACGGATACGAATACCAGCAGTCGCCGAGCATGGCGTAAGCCGAAGTAACCATTTCATCGGGGCGGCTGAAAGCCTTTTCTTCGTCAATGACACCCTTCGGTGACTCATCGAGGAAGTCGCTGCATGATGTTGCTGTGGTAAGTGTCAGCATCGCTGCGAATATGTATTTATATAGATTTTTCATTGTTTGGATTCTTTAAATTGTTTGGATTACCTTGTTATATACACCAATTATATATATGTCTCCAACTTATATTAGAAGCTGACCTGCAGTCCGAACGACACTGACGAAGAGTGAGGATAAGCCCAGTTGGGGTTCTCGGGGTCGGAGATGGTGAAGCTGTTGCTCTTTAATGTGAATAGATTCTGACCTGAAACATATACACGAGCCGATGTCATGTGCAGTTTCTTCAAGAGCGAGTCAGCGAAGTTGTAGCCAATCTGAAGCGTGCGCAGCTTCATCCAGTTGCCATGCTCTACGAAGTATGACGATGCACGTCCCTCGTCGCCAGTATTGTTTGTGGTAAGGGCAGGGATAGAAGACGATGTATTGTCCTTTGTCCATGCTCCAAGCATGCGGTTGCCCTTGTTGCTTCCAGCATCTGTGATGCTCCAGAAGTCGGTTTGGAATTTCTGGTTGTTATACACATCCACACCACATACACCCTGGAAGAACATCGAGAGGTCGAAGTTCTTGTAGCCAAGCTGTACGTTCAGACCCCAGTTGAAGTCGGGTACCGGATTGAAAATCCAAGTCTGGTCGTTGGCATCGATAGTGCCACTGTCGTCGAGGTCGGCATATTTCAATCCGCCTACACGTGCGTTGGGCTGGCCTGAAGCCTTCACTTCGTCCTCGTTCTGATAGAGTCCTTCAACAACATAACCCACGATAGAGCCGTAAGGCTGCTTTGACTGCACGAGGTTCTCCTTCATTGTGTGTGCATACGAGCCAGTGGTAGTAGATGGCAGATATGTCACTTTGTTGCGGAAGAAGTCGATGTTGGCAGATACGTCGTAGCGCAAACCGTACTTAGTAGTATGACGATAGCCCACATTGGCCTCCATACCTATGTTGCGGAGCGACGGACCGTTTGACCAACTTGCTCCGCCTTCACCCATTGCACCAAGGTAAGCCGGCGAGATGAGCATGTCCTTTACATCTTTAATATAAGCATCGACAGTTCCATAGAGTTCCTGATTGAACATTGAGAAGTCGGCACCAACGTTATACTGTATTGTTGTCTCCCACTTCAGATTATCGTTGGCTGTCTGTGTGGCGCGGAATCCAGAAGGGAAGATGCCTGTACCTTGACGGAAGATGTCGTAAGCGGTAGACGTTACGCGGTCTGCTCCGTAGTCGGCAACATACAATCCGTAGCGGGCAGTGTTCGAAATCTCCTGATTACCGGTCTTACCCCACGATGCACGAATCTTAAGATCGTCAATCCAAGATGCCTTCAGGTTCTTCGAAAGACGATAGCCGAGTGTGGCAGCGGGGAAGTTGCCATAACGGTTGTTCTTGCCAAAACGTGAGCTGCCGTCGCGACGTATAGTGAATGATGCGAGAACGAGGTCTTGCCAGTTGTAGTCGACCTTTCCGAAGAATGATGCCAATGTGTATCCAGAACCAATACCTGTTGCTCTCTCAATACCTGTTGCAGCGTCGGGCCACATATAGTCCTTGTCCTCTATTACGAAGGTCTGGGCGTAGGCTCCCACATCCTCAACAGTCTGCTTGTGAAGCTCCATACCAGCGAGCACCGTAAAGTCGTGGTCGCGTGCTATCTTGAAGTTGTAGTTGGCAGTGTTACTCCATGTCCAGCGAACGTCGTCGTGGGCAGAGAGTGTCGTGCTCGGAATATCGTTGTTTACGATATCCGACTTGAATGTATGGTTCATTGAGTGAATGAACGAGTGATAATAGTCGAGACCGAAGTTAGAACGGAGCACAAGACCCTTCAATGGCTTGACATCAACATAAGCATTGCCGAACACACGCCATATCTTCAGGGCGTTGTCGCGATTCATATACATCTCGCGCAGAGGGTTCTGACGGTCGCTCATACCACCCACTGGTCCGCCAAATGTAGTGCCGTCTTCCTCATATACGGGAACGGTTGGCGACATCTTCAGCGCGTTCTCCATTGGTGCGCAGTCTACTTGCTTTGAATAAGTGACTGTAGCATTCTCGCCTACACTTACAATCTTGTTGACATTGTAAGTAGAGTTGAATCGGGCTGAGAAGTTCTCAAAGTTAGAATACTTCAATATACCGTTGTTCTTCTTGTATCCTGCCGAGAAAAGACCAGTAAACTTGTCGGTGGCACCCGACAGAGAGAGGTCGTAGCTCTGCATGAAACCGGTGCGTGAAATCTCGTCAAGCCAGTCGGTATCGGACAGTCTCATCGTCTTCTTGGCATTGATGTAGCCATCGTATGCACCATTGACGGTATATGAATTGTAGTTGCCTGTAGACGGGTCGTATGCCTTTATGGTGCGTCCGGTAGTGGCGTTGAGGTCCAGACCATAGTTGCGGGCATAGGCAACGGGGTCGATGCCGTCGTTGAGTGCAGCCTGAGCCATTGCTGTAGCATACTCAGATGTGTTGCAGAGTTTCATCATCGACTGCGAATTGTAGAACTGTGCCGTGAGATTTGTTGAGAAATCGACATTCAGCTTGCTTCCCTTCTTGCCACGTTTTGTGGTGATGATGATTACGCCATTGGCTGCACGCGAACCATATATAGATGCCGAAGCAGCATCCTTGAGCACCTGCATACTTTCAATATCGTTCATGTTGAGCGAATTAAGGGCCGTTGTTGTAGGCACACCGTCAATAACGAAGAGTGGATCTTGTGATGAGTTGAACGAACCGATACCACGTATGCGTACCGTACCCGTGCCGATAGGCGAACCGTCGGTGGTGATAGTCATGCCTGGAACTTTTCCTTGCAGCGAACGCATAGGGTCAGTATCGGCTGATGACTTAAGGTCTTTGGTGCTTACTACCGACACCGAGCCAGTCAAGTCGGCCTTACGCTGCACCTGATAACCAGTCACTACTACCTCGCCCAATACCTCAGAGTTGTCTTGAAGTACAATTTTGAGGTTTTCGCCAGCCTTCACTTCCTGGTCCTTACATCCTATATAAGAGATGATAAGGGTTTCGCCGGGTTTTACATTGAGTTTGAAGTTACCGTCAATGTCGGTAACAGTGCCCATGTTTGAGGATCCCTTAACTTTCACTGATGCACCAATAATAGGTTCACCCGTATTGTCAGTCACCGTTCCGCCAATGCCGTTGGTCTGAGCGTACATGCCAGATCCGGCAAGCATGAGCATACTTACTAAAGCTACTTTTGCTTTTTTCATAAGATATACGTTTTTGTTTTTGGTTTAAGTTTGCGTCTTATAACGGTTGCAAAGTTATAGGATAAAAAATAAGTGACATTTCATGAATCGTTCACAAAATATAACTCATGTTACATGCAACAATCGTTGACTGGATAGTCAAAAATGTTGAGTTTTTTGTTCTGTTGTGCCAATTATTTTATTAGTTATGTAAACTAAACCTTCATTTCCTCTCTTATATCTGTAGGATATTTGTCATATTGTTTTTTAAAGCATGACGAAAAATAGCCTGGAGTGGCAAATCCTACTTCGTTGGCAATTTCGGATACTGTCTTGTCAGTGGTTTTGAGCAGTTGCATGGCTCGTTTGAGTCGTGTCTCGCGCAGTATTTCAACGGGAGTCATGCCCATAAGGGCTTTCACCTTGCGATATAGCTGCACGCGCGACAGTCCCACTTCGTCGCCGAGGTCTTCAATCTTGAGATTGGTGTTCGACATATGCTTCTCCATTGCCTTGAGGAATGTATCGAGGAATCGTCGGTCGGGCGAAGTGGATGTTGGCTGTTGAGTGTTGAGCGTCGAATGTTGATTTGCGGTTGGCAGCGCTGATGACAAATTCTGAGTCTTGAACAGTTGGCGAAGCTTCTGGCGATTGGCAAGAAGCGATGCTATGTTTGCAACAAGCAGGTCGGCACTGAACGGCTTGGTCATATACATGTCGGCACCGGTCTGCATACCCTCAATATACTGCTGTTCGCTGCTGCGGGCAGTGAGCAACAGCACCGGAATATGGCTTGTAGCCTCATGTTGCTTGAGTCGTGAGCAGAAAGTAAGTCCGTCCATTACTGGCATCATCACATCCGACACCACAATGTCGGGCACACTCTCCACGGCAAGTTTCAGTCCGCTCTGGCCGTCGGCTGCCTCTATCACATAATAGCGGTCGAGCAAGAGTGTGCGCAGATAGGCACGCATGTCGGCATTGTCGTCAACGATAAGTACGGTGGCGAGTTCGTCGGCATTGTCGTTAATCAGAGTGTCGTGACGACTCTCCTGCACCGACTTTTGGCTTGCAATGAGTTGCTCGTCGGTAGTAGCGGTGGAGTCATCGATGGTGGCGCGATTCTCCCGACGGAACAGCAATACGTCACCAACAAGGCGTTGCAGTTGCTCCACGTTGCGCTTAATGATGTCAATGAGTTGCTGCGAATCACCATTGCCAGCAGCCAGTTGGTTGACGGGACCAGCTATAAGCGTAAGCGGAGTGCGCAACTGATGTGACGCATTGGTGAAGAATCGTGTCTGTTCGTCGTTCAGTTCACGCATGCGGCGGTTGGCACGACGTGTGGCACGCACGGCACGCCATGTGGTGAAAACAGCCACAGCCAATAGCAAGATGACGAGCATTGACACAATGAGCAGAGCACGTTGTATGTGATAGAAGCCCAGATAAGTCTCAAGTTTAGATTGTATCGTAGCAAGATATTGGTTTTGCTTCATTAGCGAGTTACTACTCAGCGAAATGTCGGCTACATTTTGCGGTGTTATAACAAAGCTCTCCAGTTTGTTAACACGTTCAAATGGTTTGCCCTCAAGAATGCGCACGGCAAGAGCTATCACCTCCTCGCCATGGGTAGGGTAGATATATGAAGCTGCGAGCTGTCCGTTTTGAATAGCGTCTATGCCTTCACCAGGTAGCCCGTCAATACCAAGAAAACGGATGTCGTGCTCCTTGTGAAATTCTTTGGCTGCCTCATAAGCACCAAAAACAACAAAATCACTGTGGCAGAATACAACATCTACATTTTTGCCATCCTTCAACCATCGTTGCATTATACGTTTACAGTCTTCGTATGACCATTGACCTGGCACATGATGATACTCAATGGATGGATATTGTTTCATTGTTTCGCTAAAACCAGAATGTCGTTGTACAGCTGGGGACATATCTGATGGTCCACTCATTTCCAATACAATTGGTCGTCGACCTTCCGCCTTCACGCTGTCACGACACAGCATTGCTGCATATTCCGCCATCTTGCGTCCAGCCTCAACATTGTCGCCACCTATATAAGCGGTATAGTCGTTCATGGCTGTGATACGGTCGTAGAAGACAATGGGGATGTTTTTGTCGTGGGCACGTTGCAGACTCTTGTTTAGGGCATGATAGTCATTAGGCGAAACCACGAGCAGGTCTACCCCCTCGTCTACAAGACTGTCTATCTGCCGGCATTGGCGTTCGTTGCTATTGTCGGCATTCTTTATAATCACCTTAACATCGGTGTCATAGAGATGTTGTGCCGATAGCATCTCAATGTTGGCTTTATCGCGCCAGCGTCCACCCACACACTGCGACACACCTATTTTATATTTATAATTGATAGTGCAGCTGGTGGCGAGTGTTAGCGTTGCTAACAGTATTAATAATGTATGATAAGTTTTGGGTTTCATAAAAAGATAGGTTTATTGGGTTTCCAATAGCAAAATTAAATAATTTATCGATAACAAGCAACCAACAGATTTGACATTTGATGCAAGATTTGTTTCATCGGCGAATTCTTACAAGTTTTGGAAACATAAGTCATATACCAATTATAATATAAAATGTAATTTTGCGACAGAAACCAAACACCTACAGTTCAAACTTTTTGGATAATTTAAAAACCTATATTAATATGAACAAGAATTTATTCAGCCGTACTGCGGCAACATCGTTTGTATTGGGGCTTGCAATGGCTGCCTCGGCACAACAGGCTAATTTCCTTAGCAGCAACCACTGCATCTACCGTGTAGACAACTCACAGAAAGTGCTTCTCCTGCCGGTGCAGGAGAAGGCAGAGATGTGCAATGTCAAGGTGATTGACGGCAACAGTCAGGTCAAGGCATTCAACATCCGTCTCGCTTCCAACCACATCGACTATTATGTGCCGCTCTACATCAGCGAGTACAAGAACAGCAAGAACATCTCTCTCGACATTCATGCCAATGGCACCTATCGTAACGATGGTGGTGTTTCGAGCTTCACATGCTGGAAGAACATGAAGTATGCCGACTCGTTCGACATGACCAACCGCGAGCAGTATCGTCCCGTATACCATCACACTCCGGCATACGGATGGATGAACGATCCTAACGGCATGTTCTACAAGGACGGCGTGTGGCATCTCTACTTCCAGTACAATCCCTATGGATCGCAGTGGGAAAACATGACATGGGGACACTCTACGTCGACCGACCTCATGCACTGGGAGTTTCAGGGTAAGGCAGTTGAGCCTGACGCATGGGGTACGATATTCTCCGGTTCGGCTGTAGTAGACCATAACAACACTGCCGGATTTGGCGAGAATACAGTAGTTGCTATGTATACAACGGCTGGCGAGAACCAGACACAGAGCCTTGCATACAGCACCGACAACGGCAAGACATTCATAAAATACGATGGCAACCCCGTCATCACAAGCAATACTCCCGACTTCCGCGACCCGCACATGTTCTGGAACGAGGACATCAAGAAGTGGAACATGATTCTCGCCGAAGGTCAGCACATGAACATCTATTCGTCAGACGACCTCAAGGCGTGGACACTCGAAAGCCAGTTTGGCGCCGAATATGGCAATCATGGCGGTGTATGGGAATGTCCCGACCTTATGAAGTTGCGTGTACGCGGCACTGACAAGTACAAGTGGATGCTCATTTGCAATATCAACCCTGGCGGTCCGTTCGGTGGTTCAGCCACACAGTACTTCGTAGGCGACTTCGACGGTAAGAAATTCACATGCGAGACAGCACCCGAGGTGACACGATGGATGGACTACGGCAAAGACCACTATGCCACAGTAACCTTCGACAACGCTCCCAACGGACGCCACGTGGCGATAGCATGGATGAGCAACTGGCAGTATGCCAACCAGGTACCAACCAAGCAGTATCGCTCGGGCAACTCAATTCCGCGCGACCTCGACCTCTACGAATACGAAGGCAATACATATTGCGGCGTAACTCCGTCGCCTGAGCTTACAGCTGCACGTCCGAAGAAGCCTACAAAGACTCTGAGCGAATCGTGCGAAGTGGTAGTTACACTCAAGGGTAGTGCCACCATCACACTCTACAACGAAAAGGGCGAGCAGGTGGTTATGACTTACGACGACAAGATTCGCACATTCACAATGGACCGCACCAAGAGCGGACTCAAGGACTTCAGCGACGACTTCGCTGCCGTCACAACAGCACCCGTACATGGCAAGATGACTCACCTGCGACTCTTCATCGACAAGAGCAGCATTGAGGCATTCGATGCCGAGGGCCGCATGGCTATGACCAACCTCGTATTCCCCACCAAGCCTTACAACAAGATAGTCATCAAGGGCAAGGGCAAATATGCGGTGTATAATCTGAAGTAATGTTACAATCATTGCAGATATGTTGTATGATACATTTTTGCAATCCTATGAAACATTATTTGTACCATCTCTGCTGCATAAACAATAACTTTGCAGCAGAGATTTTAAAAAAATCAGCTAATAACTAAAAAGTTTATATCCAAAATGAGCAACTCAAACTCAAGCAAACTTACGCTCATCCCGGTAATGATAGCATTCTTCACAATGGGATTTGTCGACCTCGTCGGCGCAGTATCAAACAATATGCAGGAAGACTTCGGACTGTCTGATTCGGCAGCCAACTTCTTTCCCTCGCTCGTATTCTTCTGGTTCCTTATCTTCTCAGTGCCCACGGGCATGCTGATGAACAAGATCGGACGCAAGAAGACTGTTCTCCTCTCTATAATAATCACCACCCTGGCAGTGTTCCTGCCCCTCTTCGACAGCTTCATGCCTACCAAGGAGAGCCAGCTCTGGCTGATGTACATCTCGTTCTCGCTCCTCGGCATAGGCAATGCAATCATGCAGACATCAATCAATCCGCTGGTGACGATGCTCGTCAAGGGCCATCTGGCTTCGACACTCACCTTCGGACAGTTTGTCAAGGCCATCGCCTCGTTCATCGCTCCGCTCATCGCAGCATGGGGCGCCACCACTACAGCTCCTATCTTCGGACTCAGCTGGCGCATTCTGTTCCTCCTCTTCTTCGTAGTGGGTATGATTGCCACACTGTGGCTCGGCATGACCAGCATTGAGGAAGAACCTATTGAGGGCAAGGCTTCAGGCTTCGTTGATTGTCTGAAGATGCTCGGCTCGCCCATCATCCTGCTCTCGTTCATCGGCATCATGTGCCATGTGGGCATCGACGTTGGTACAAACGCTGTGGCTCCTAAGATTCTCCTGGAGCGTCTGGGTGGCGAAGGCGACACGCTCAGCCAGTTCGAATACGCCACATCACTTTACTTCGCATTCCGTACACTCGGCTGTTTCACCGGTTCGATACTTATGCGCAAGCTCAATATCCGCACCTTCTTCACCATCATCGTGCTTATGATGGCGCTCGCGATGGTAGGCTTCGTGTTCGGTACTGAGAAGTGGGAGCTTTGGGCTGCCATCGCTCTTGTAGGCTACGGCAACTCTAACGTCTTCTCAATCGTGTTCTCGCAGGCTATGCTTTCAGCGCCCGAGAAGAAGAACGAGGTTTCGGGACTGATGATTATGGGTCTGTTCGGTGGTACGGTATTCCCGCTCTTCATGGGCATTGCAAGCGATGCTGCCAAAGCAGCAGGCTCACAGTATCCGCAGATTTGGGCAGCTGTAGTAATGGCAGTAGGCGTTATTTATTTGCTTAGTTATATTTCTAAGGTTAAGCAGTAAGCCCCAAAATCC
>NZ_JADYUF010000065.1 GCF_021531655.1 Leyella stercorea
AGCTACTGATTCCGAAAGATTGAGTCTGGCGGAACGGCTTCCACTTGAATTAATCAATTAATAGAACCTACCTATAGATATTGAAGATATCTGATAAGCTGTTAAGCTAATTTTGAAAAAATGTTTATCTTTGCATTTGTTATAGTTATATAAGTGATACCATTATGGATAAGTTTACAAATAGTACATTCCTTATGTCAGCCCTTGCCGATGGCAACGAGATGGCATTTGACGCATTGTTTGTGGATTATTATCCCAAGGTATTACAGTTTGTAATGCGTTTTTGTCGTGAGAAGAGTGAGGCTGAGAACATAGTTCAGGATCTTTTTATGGAACTATGGATTAAGCGTGAACGTTTTTTGAAGATAGAAAATCTCGACAATTATCTTTTCATTTCTGCTCGTAATGCTGCCATACATTGTGTGAAGCAGTCGCTTGTGTATTGTGATGATGAGTCGGCATGTGACATTCAAGGCAATGATGTGACGGGTGATATGAAGTTGTGCTACGAGGAACTTTATGATATAATAATGAGCGAGATAGACTCTATGCCCGAGCAGCGTCGCCGTGTGTTTGTTATGAGTCGTGTAGACGGACTGAGCAATGCTGAGATTGCTGAGCGTCTTGGCATAAGCAAGCGTACTGTGGAGACGCATATTTCTGTTGCACTTGCCCATTTACGCAAGTTATTGCCATTACTTGTAATGTTAACATTGATTAACTATAAGTAGCTACGTGTGGTTGCCGGTTTTTTACTCTTATTAGTAGAAAACCATAAACAGCTATGCAACCAAATAGTACTAAACATACAGAATCAACCCCAAATGACGATGCACTGCGTCGCTTGTGGAATCAAGATGTATCAGACATATCAGAGAGTGAGATGTCGGATGCTCTTGATATATTCCGCAATCGCCGCACGACATACAATCGTACAAAGCGTCGCAAGTTGCGTGTACTAAGCATCATGAAGTATGCTGCACTATTCATTGCGCCTATAATCACCGCTTTTGTTGCTTGGAATTATTCGGCAGAATATCATGTACAGGAAACGGAGTTGACACAATTTTATGTTCCAGAAGGTAAGATAGATAGTCTGATACTCTCTGACAATACTTGTGTAAAGCTTGATGCTGGTACGTCAATTATATATCCGGCTCGTTTTAGTAATCGTACGCACAACCGCAATGTGTATGTCAACGGTAAGTGTCATTTTGCTGTGGCAAAAGACCGAATGCATCCATTCGTTGTGAATATGGGTAGTCTGAAGGTTAAGGTGCTTGGAACTCATTTCACAGTAGACTCTTACAACGAAGATGATAATATCACTGTGACACTTGAGGAAGGATTGGTAAAGGTTTTTGACAATAAACAATCAATGACACTAAAGCCGAATGAGCAAGTTGTTTACAATCGCAAAGATGGTACCATGCATAAGAATAGAGTTGATGCTATGGCTTATGGTGCATGGGTAGCAGGTAATGTGGATTTTGCATCACAACCACTCTCAGAGATAATAAAGACGCTGGAACGTAAGTATGATGTTTCAATAACAGTGGCTTCAGATATTAATCTGGCAAAGCGTTATACGATGAACTTCAAGAAAGAAGAGTCGTTAGACAGAATTCTGAAAGTATTGTCGATGGTATCTGGTGAAATAAACTATACTGTAGACAATCGAAAAGTCAGACTCTACAAGAAATAAATCTTATAATAACCATTTTTATTAACATAAACAAACAAATCTATGAAGACCTTATTGAACAAGAAGACAGCAGCCACACTTGCGCTCTGTTTGTCGATGTCGATGAGTACGTTCGGACAAAGTCAGGTGATTCATCTGTCTCAGAACAAGGCAACGGTATCGTCGATTATCAAGGCTATTGAGAAGCAGACACAAATGTCGGTTGATTTCTCACAGAACACTATCAATCTTAACAAGACAGTGTCGTTGAAGTCAAAGTCGGAAACGCTTGGCGAGTTGATGAATCAAATCTTGAAGGGTAATGGCAACCTTACCTACAAGATTGTGGACCGTCATATCATTATTGTTAAAGCTGGGCATAATGGAGCGCAGTCTGTACAGTCTACACAGCAAGGTTCCGGAAAATATAAAATAACAGGTTGTGTGCTTGACAATAATGGTGAACCAATCATTGGTGCATCTGTTTTGGAGCAGGGAACAAAGAATGGAACTGTCACAGATGTTAACGGCAATTATATCTTAACATCTACTAAGGAAAACCCCACACTCGACATTTCTTATATCGGCTTCCTCTCGCAGCAGGTAAAGGCTCGCAGCGGTGTGGCTGCAAAGGTAACAATGAAGGAGAACGCTCAGAACCTTGAGGAACTAGTGGTTGTTGGTTATGGATCACAGAAGAAGGAAAATCTCACGGGCTCTGTGTCTTCTGTATCCAGTAAGGAACTTGCTGCACGTCCTATTACATCAGTAAAATCAGGTATCCAAGGACTTGTTCCTGGATTACAGATAACCAATAGTCAGGGTCGACCAGGTGAGGATAATACGTCAATGACAGTACGTGGCGTGGGTACCCTCAATAATTCTTCACCATATATACTTATTGATGGTGTGGAGAGCGGTACTATGAATGCTATAGATCCAAATGATATAGAATCGATATCTGTACTTAAGGATGCTGCTTCTGCCGCTATTTATGGTTCTAAAGCTGCCAATGGAGTGATTCTTATCACTACCAAGCGAGGTAAATCTGGCAAGCCGACAGTCAACTACAATGGTACATTTGGTTGGCAAGTGGCAACTGGACATGTAGAACGTATGCACTCTGCTGATGCAGCAGATTATCTTAACAAAGCATTGGAGTCAAGTGGAAAGAAAGTAAGATTTCTTCCTGAAGATATACAGAAGTTCCGTGATGGTAGCGACCCGTATGGTCATCCAGATACTGACTGGCAGGATTTGGCTTATCAAGGCAATGGATTCATGCATCAACATAGTGCAAGTGTGAATGGTGGTAACGACAATGCTAGCTATATGGTTTCTGCTGGATACCTTAATCAGAATGGTATTATGCAGCATAGTAACCGTGAACAGTTCAACTTACGCTCTAATGTTGATGTCAAGTTGTCTGAAAAGTTCTCAGTACACACAAGTTTGGCATACATTAACAACAAATATGAAGATCCGACAAACTCGTATGTAGGTGGTGGATCAGACCAAATCATACGTCAGGTTAACCTGTTTGCTCCATGGGTACCGTATAAGAATGAGGATGGAACATATGGAACTCTTGGTGATGGTAATCCGATAGCATGGCTTGATCTTGACCAGACTATCAAACGTCGTCATCAGAATTTCACTGGTATATTGGCAATTGATTACCAAATTCTCAAACAACTTAAGTTTACAGCCAAGGGAGCATATATTTCTCAGTGGGAGTCTACAGATGATTTTATGAAGGATATACAGTATAATTCGAGCAAATATCATGGACCTAACTCGCTTAATTCACGTCGTTATTCGTGGAATCGTCCGTCGCTTGATCTCCTTCTTAATTATAATCAGAGTTTCGGTAGACACAATCTAAAGGGACTCGCTGGCTATCATATTGAAAAATACAATTATGATGAGTTGCGTGCATATCGCAATGACTTTCCTAATAATGAGCTTACAGATATGAATGCTGGAACTTCATCGTCACAGACAAACTCAGGATATACACGTGAGTTGGCAATGATGTCGTACTTTGGACGTATTAACTATGATTATGCAGGACGTTATCTCTTTGAAGCTAATTTCCGTGCTGATGCATCGTCACGTTTTGCACCAGGCAACCGTTGGGGATATTACCCGTCGTTCTCTGCAGGATGGCGTATTAGCGAGGAAAGCTTTATGGAGTCAACACGTACTTGGTTGCAGAATCTCAAACTTCGTGCATCGTGGGGCCAATTAGGTAATCAGGATGCTCTTAGTGATTATTACCCATGGCTGGTTACTTATGCCGTTGGTACAAACTATCCGTTTGGCGGACAATTAGAGTCGGGTGTAGCACAGACCTCACAGAAACTCTCAACTATATCATGGGAGAAAACCACGACTTGGGGAATCGGTCTCGACGTTACTCTGCTTGACTGCATTGACTTCACAATTGATTACTATAGCCGTAAAACTACTGGTATTATTATGTCTGTGCCAGTTCCTGGCTCTTATGGATTGAGTGCATACAAGGACAATGTTGGTGCAATGCGAAATAGTGGTATAGAAATGTCGCTAAGCTTCCATAAACGTTGGGGTGATTGGGGTTTTAGCGCAACTGGTAATTTCGCCTATAACAAGAATGAGGTTCTAGACCTAGGTGGTGTTACAGAACAAATAGATTCTTATATAATAAACCGTGTAGGCGAACCATATCAGTCATTTTATGGATATGTTTGTGATGGAATGTTCCGTACTCAGGAGGAGGCAGATGCTTACACCGAGCAGTATGGCAACCCGTTTGGAGCCTCAAAGACGTTTAAAGCGGGTGACCTGAGATACAAGGATGTTGACGGTGATGGTAGCTTGACTGCAAAAGACCGTACGACAATCGGAACTTCTCAGCCAAAGTTCACGTATGGACTTAATCTGTCTGCTAGTTGGAAAAACCTTGATGTGTCAATGCTTATGCAGGGCGCATTGGGAGTATATCGTTATTTCAATGCTGAGGTTTATGGCGATTTCACAGGTGACACTATGCATCCTTGTACGGCTTGGTTCGATGCTTTCGATGAGAAAACCAATCCGAATGGTAAGTTCCCCCGAATTGCTGAAACGAGCAAGACTGCCAGCTATCCTAATACAGTGTCGTCTTATTGGGTAAAGCGTACCAACTATTTGCGTTTCAAGAATATACAGATAGGTTATACATTGCCCAAGCAGTGGTTGTCGCATCTTGGTATATCCAACCTGCGCATATTCTATTCTGGCGAAAACCTCTTCAAGGTTGATAATTTACCAATTAATATAGACCCCGAATCGCCATCAGGACGTGGTTCTCACTATCCTCAGGTTGGCACTCATTCATTCGGTATAAATCTAACATTCTAAAGAATTGACGTTATGAAAATTACATATTCAATTATAACATTGATGCTTGCAGGTGGTATACTCACATCATGCTCTGATTTTTTGGACACTGCTCCGAAGGATGAACTGTCACCTGCAACTTATTGGAAGACACAGGCTGATGCAGAAAAGGCAGTTGTAGCCTGTTATCCCAATTGGTGTAGTCCTGCCACTGGTTCAACCGAAGTGTTCTTTGCCGATTGTATGTCGGACATAGCATTCAGCTACACTGGTTCAAGCAAGTATAAATATGTAGGTAATGGGTCAATGTCCCGCTCAAGTACTGTAGCTTATTACGACTATAAAACAATACGTCGTTGCAACAACTTCTTTGCCAATGTCGACAATGTACAAGGAATAAGTGACGCAGTAAAGAAGGACTTGATGGGACAGGTGCGCACAATACGTGCTTATCGTTACTTCCAAATGAATTATTGGTTTGGTGGTGTACCTCTCATCACAGGTTTGCCACAGCTTGCAGATGATGCAAAATTACCTCGTGATAGTGAAGACAAAGTGAAACAGTTTGTGTACGACGAACTAGACCAGGCTGCTGACGAGTTAAACAAACAGCCGTCCGCACGTGGTCGTATTGCTAAAGGTACAGCCCTTGCTATCAAGATGCGTGCATCACTCTATTGGGGGGACTTGGATCTGGCTCTTAAAGCAGCTCGTGACATTCAGAGTCTTGGATTGTACGAAATAGAGAAGAGTATGTCTTTCCTTGAACTGTTTAGTCTTAAAGGACGTGATTCGAAGGAAATTATTTGTTCAATGCAGCATATACCTACCACATATGCATTCTCTAACACCATACGTTTGTATAATAATGCTGATGGTGGTTGGGCTTCGTTCGTACCGACCCAAAACCTTGTAGACATGTTTGAGATGAACAATGGTTTGATGCCTAATGAAGAAGGTTCTGGTTATGACCCGACACATCCGTTTGCAAATCGTGATCCTCGTTTGAAGAATACGGTAGTGTATTCAGGATTAGATTGGACTGGTTCTGATGGTAAGACACGTGTGTTCAATGGACTTGATAAGACCATAAATGGCAAGACTAACTTGGATTATTGGAACAAGGAAAATAACTCATCACATACAGGCATGATTTGGGCTAAGTATACTACACCAAGGTCTCAGTATTCGGCTTCGCTTGATGATGATGAATTGTGCCCAATCCTTTTCCGATATGCAGAGGTATTGCTTACCATTGCTGAGATTGACATAGAGAAGAATGAGAATATTTCTGAGGCATTCGATTATATAGATGAGTTGCGTCAGCGTGGTGGACAAATAAAGGTTGACCGCACTAAGTATGATACTCAAGACAAGCGTCGTGAGTTGATACGCCGTGAGCGTTGCATTGAGTTGGCTGGTGAGGGTCTGCGTCGTCCCGACCTTTTGCGTTGGCATGACAAGGACGGTAAGATGTTGGCAGAGACTGTTCTTAATGGAAAATGGTATCATGCAGTTGGTACAGTCGACTATAATGAACCAGATCCGGATCGCCGTGCTGTCATAACAGCACCTACTGCTGAAAATGAGAATGAACGCACACTTGAAAAACTCGTCTTCAAGCCATATATGCGTTATTTGCCAATTCCAGATGCGCAGCTCACCACTAATCCGAACCTAACTCAAACAGAAGGTTACGAAAAGAAATAATGAATTGTAAATAGACAGACAAATGAGAAAAGCTGTATTGACAATTCTATGCCTTGTATGGGCCGTATTGGGTTCATTTGCCGATGGCATAGCCATAACCCACGGTCCATACTTGCAGAATGTGGGAGAAACAGAGGCTACATTCGTCTGGGTTGCAAATAAACCCTCAATAGGTTGGGTAGAACTTGCTCCTGACGATGGTACTAATTATTATGCCGTAGAACGCCCAAAGTTTTTCGACACAACAAATGGTGTAAAGAATACTTCAACACTACATTCTGTTAAGGTTAAAGGGCTGAAACCTGGTACTAACTATCGGTATCGTGTTTATGTTACAGAGGTTTTGTCTCACAAGAGTTGGGTCGTTACATATGGTCGAACTGATGCTCTTGATGTTTTCTACGGACAGCCACCGATGTTTAGAACCAATGATACTAAGAAGGGGGAAACATCATTTGCTGTAGTTAATGACATTCATGCCAGGGTTGGTGACATTACAAAACTGATGAATGTTGCTAATTACAAGCAAAAGGATATGGTAATATTCAATGGCGATATGCTTTCTAATCTTACTAGCGAGGAACAGATTTTCACTGGTTTTATGGATGAATCCATTAAACTCTTTGCAAAAGAGAAACCTCTGTACTATGTTCGTGGCAATCACGAAACTCGTGGTGAATATGCTACAATGTGTCAGAAGTATTTTTCCCCAAAGGAACCGCATCTGTATTATATGTTCTCACAAGGACCAGTATGTTTCATTATGCTGGATACAGGTGAGGATAAACCTGATACAGACCTTGAATATAGTGGTATTACTGATTATGACAATTATCGTAACGAACAAGCCGAATGGCTGGCTCAAGTAGTTAAGTCAGAAGAGTATCGTCGTGCCAAGTGGCATGTTGTGGTTGGTCATATACCGCCTCGTCCTGTAAAAGATATGTGGCATGGTCAGTATGAAGTGTTGCGCAAGTTTGTACCAATATTAAATGAAGCTAAGGTTGATGTTATGTTGTGCGGTCATCTGCATCGGCACATAATAAATCAACCAGATAACGAAGTTAAGTTCCCAGTTGTTGTAAATTCGCTTGATCACGTTATTTCAGGATGGACAGAGGGTCAAAATCTACATCTTGATATGTATGATACAAAGGGCACATTGGTGGAGAAATTCACAGTAAAAGCAAAATAAGAAACATTAAAAGTCTGCGTCAATTAATTGGCGCAGACTTTTTTGCTCCTACATTATCTAATTGATTACTGAATTAATCCGAAAAAGACAATATAATGATACTTGGCCATTTATTATTATATTAAACACCACTTTAATATATAATATTATGCAAAGTATCATTATATTACTTGTGAATGCACTTTCCGTGACTTGCGGACGGAACTGAAATTCTGAACTGTTACTTATTCTGAGACGTTTGTATCTGTCTCCTAATACGAATACGTATTCATCTGCCAACGATAACGTCTTCATCGGGTGATGATAACGTATTCATTCTTCCGCTTTCAAAATATTAATAATTATTATCAAGATATTTGTGTCCCAGTATTAACGAGGCTGTCTTGAGCTAATTCTTTTCAGTATCCATAATGCTGAGAAAATCATTGCTATGCCGAATATCCATGAAATTGCGGCACTTGCTATTACGCCTAATTGTTGTGTGAATCCTGCTACGACGAATGTCAGGAACGACACGGCGGCTACTGTCAGGGCGTACGGCAACTGCGATGACACATGATGTACGTGCTTGCATTCAGCACCTGCCGATGCCATAATGGTTGTGTCGGATATCGGTGAGATGTGATCGCCGCAAACTGCACCTGCCATACATGCCGATATGGAAATGATGCGTAGCGGTGCTGCAGCCGGGAATACGGCTATGCATATTGGAATGAGTATACCGAATGTTCCCCAAGACGTGCCGGTTGCAAAGGCAAGCAATGCTGCCACGATGAATATTATTGCCGGTAGCAGCATCTGGAGTCCTGAGGCACTGCTTGCAACTACGCCTGATACGTATTCGGCTGCACCAAGCGAGTCGGTCATGCTCTTCAGTGTCCATGCAAGTGTAAGTATCAGTACGGCTGGAACCATGGCTTCAAAACCCTTGATGAGGCAACTCATGGCATTGTCGAACTTCAGTGTGCGACGTACTACGAACATTGTTATTGTAAGAATCAATGCTGCAAGCGAACCGATAACCAATCCTACTGATGCGTTGCTTGCTGCAAAGGCATCTACAAAGTTATGGTGGCAATCGCTTGTAGTGTCGAAATATCCGCCTGAGTAAAGCATGCCAGCCATGCAGAACACTATGAGCATCAAAATCGGGACTACAAGGTCTACGACCGAACCGTTGGTAGTTGTCGGCTTCTTGTTGTCTTGCTTGGCACCCACACCATGCTCTACGATATGCAGCTTGGTGTCAATCACCTCGTCTACCAGTCCGCCTGTGCGCTCATACCATTCCTGCAAGCGTACGTCGTACTTGCTCATAGCCTTGAAGTCGAAGCCCGACACTACAATCATAAACATGAAGATAATGGTGAAGAATGCGTAGAAGTTGAACGGTATAGCCTGACAGAACAATGCCAGTCCATTCTCTCCGCCAGACACAAATCCGGATACTGCTGCCGCCCAACTTGATATGGGCGATATGATGCAGACCGGAGCTGCTGTGGAGTCTATGAGATAGGCGAGCTTTTCTTTTGTCACACCGTGGCGTACGGTTATAGGACGCATTACGGAGCCTACTGTAAGACAGTTGAAATAGTCGTCGATGAAGATGAGAATGCCGAGAATGATAGTGGCTATCTGTGCGCCTATCTTTGTTTTGATGTGTTTTGATGCCCAACGTCCGAAAGCTGCCGAGCCTCCTGCCTTGTTCATCAGCGACACTATAGAACCCAGTACGACAAGGAACACGATAATGCCTACGTTCCATGGATTGGACAGGCATGAAATGAGTCCGTATTGTTTGGCATCTGAACCAGTTCCTACTGTGTCGTTGAGCAGATGTGTCAAGAAGCCTTCAAAGCCAGTGCCCATAGACATACTGTATAAAATAGCACCAAGCACTATGCCTATGAACAACGATGAATATACCTCCTTGGTCTTCAATGCCAGTGCAATGGCTACGACTGGAGGAAGAAGGGACCAGATTGTCCCAATAAAATTGAAGTCCATAATAAATTCTTATCTCATGATTTTTTCGGAGTGCAAAGGTAAGGCTTTTGCTGCAAAAAGTAAAACTAAAAAGTGTAATTGTATGAATAATCATTAGTTTTAAGTAACTTTGCATCATTGAATTACTTTTGAACTAATATTAATAAACCTCTATAACAATGACACCAAAACGAAACCTACTGATTGCTTTCATGTTTTTTATTGCATTGCAATTGTTTGCTGCTACCCCTATTGAGGGTTTGCTTGAACGTATTGACAAGGGAGCGTCGCGCAAGATTATGACTGAAACGGTGCGTTCCGACCGTGATTTCTTTGAGATTACAAGCAAGAATGGCAACCCGCTTATCCGTGGAAACAACTACGTCAGCATTGCCTCGGGTATAAACTGGTATTTGAAGTATAGTGTGGGCGTACACCTTACATGGAACTCTATGCACGCTTCGTTGCCTGCTACGCTTCCGCTTGTGCAGGGGGTGGAGCGTCATACTACGGACATAAAGCACCGCTATTATCTCAATTATTGTACGCTGTCTTATTCTATGGCGTTCTGGGATTGGAAGCGTTGGGAACAGGAACTCGACTGGATGGCTTTGCATGGCATCAATCTGTGTCTTGACATCGTAGGCACAGATGTTGTTTGGCGTAATGTGCTGTTGAAGTTGGGCTATACGAAGGATGAGGCCAACGAGTTTGTTGCTGGTCCGGCATTCCAGGCATGGTGGCTTATGAACAATCTTGAGGGGTGGGGCGGACCCAACTCCGACAACTGGTATCAGCAACGTGAGCGTCTGCAGAAGCAGATAATGAAACGTATGAAGGAGCTTGGCATCAACGTTTGTTTGCCAGGCTATTCGGGTATGGTACCACATGATGCCAAGGAGCGACTCGGTCTTGACGTGGCAGACCCTGGCAAGTGGAACGACTATAAACGTCCGGCATTTCTGCAGCCTACTTCAAAGCGTTTTGCTGAGATAGCCTCAATATATTATAAGGAGCAACAGCGTCTATATGGCAAGGCTGACTTCTACAGCATGGACCCCTTTCATGAGGGTGGTAATGCCGGTGGCGTAGACTTGCGTAAGGCAGGCGAGGCCATTATGGGAGCCATGAAGGCTGTCAATCCAAATGCTGTTTGGGTGGTGCAGGCTTGGGGTGCATGTCCTTATCCGTCTATGATTAAGCATCTGAAGAATGGTGATATGCTTGTGCTCGACCTCTATTCGGAGAACCGACCGCAATGGGGCAACTCTGAGTCGACATGGTATCGCAAGGAAGGATTCAACGGACACGATTGGGCTTTCTGCATGCTCTTGAACTTCGGTGGTAATGTTGGAATGTTCGGCAAGTTGCAACATGTTGTCGACGAGTACTATAAGGCACGTTGCAGTTCCTTCAAGTCAACGATGAAGGGTGTGGGACTGACAATGGAGGGCATAGAGAACAATCCCGTGATGTACGAACTCTTGTCGGAGTTGCCTTGGCGTGATGCCAAGTTCTCATGGAAGGAGTGGCTTCATGATTATGTTGAGGCACGCTATGGCAACATCAATAATGCCAAGGTGCACGATGCTTGGTTGCTGCTTGCACGTTCGGTATATGGTGCTGGGGCAAAGATAGTAGAGCAGGGATGTCATGAGTCTGTGTTGTGTGCCCGTCCGGCATTGGATGTATATCAGGTGTCGTCGTGGTCGGAGATGGAAGAGTTCTACAATCCCGATGACGTTATACGTGCCGCACGGCTTATGGTTGAGGCTTCGCATGAAGTGAAGGCAAATGACAATTTCCGCTACGACCTTGTTGACGTAACGCGTCAGGCGATAGCCGAGCAGGCACGCTATGTCTATGATGAGATAGTGGCTGCATACAAGGCGAAGGACCGCAAGATGTTCGATTATACCACAAAGCGCTTCCTTGACATTCTGTTGCAGCAGGATCGTCTGCTCTCGTCGATGCCCGACTTTATGGTGGGAGGATGGATTCGTAGCGCAAGAAATCTTGGACAAAACGAACAAGAGCGCAATCATTACGAATGGAACGCCCGTGTACAGATAACTACATGGGGCAATCGTAGTGCAGCCGAACGTGGCGGACTGCGTGAGTATGCCCATAAGGAATGGAACGGTGTATTGGCTGACTTCTATTATCCGCGTTGGAAGGCTTACTTCGAGGCTCTTGCTGCCACACTTGACGGCAAGCCAATGAAGGATATTGACTTCTATGCAATGGACGAGAAGTGGACGTTGCTACACAATGTCTATCCGTATGAGGCGCAAGGCAATCCTGTAGAGTTTGCGCAGACTGCGTTTAATAATGTATTTGAATAGCAAAACGCCCTGCAAGGGCAAAAGCATTGATAATTAACGCTTTTGCCCTTGCAGGGCGCATTGGTATT
>NZ_JADYUF010000066.1 GCF_021531655.1 Leyella stercorea
GTCGGGGGTGGGGCTTTTATATTATTATGAATACATTCTTCCACGCACAAGACCTTGGCGACCTCAATGCAGCGCTTGCCGAGGCAAAAGAGGTGAAGCGCGATCGCTTCCGGTTTCAGCATCTTGGCAAGAACAAGACATTGCTGATGATTTTCTTCAACAACTCGTTGCGCACACGTCTGTCTACACAGAAGGCTGCCATGAATCTTGGCATGAACGTCATAGTGCTTGATGTGAATGCCGGTGCATGGAAACTGGAGACCGAGCGTGGCGTCATCATGGACGGCGACAAGTCAGAACATCTGCTTGAGGCTATCCCGGTAATGGGCAGCTACTGCGACCTTATCGGTATTCGCTCCTTTGCCGGACTCACCGACCGCGAGTATGACTATGCCGAGACAATCGTTTCGCAATTCGTTAAGTACAGCGGTCGCCCCGTCTTTGCCATGGAGACAGCCACCGTGCATCCGCTTCAGGCGTTTGCCGACCTCATCACCATTGAGGAACACAAGACCAAGGCACGTCCTAAGGTAGTGCTTACGTGGGCTCCTCATTGCCGCGCATTGCCCCAGGCTGTGCCCAACTCGTTTGCCGAGTGGATGACAGCAGCCGATGTCGACTTCGTCATTACTCATCCTCACGGCTACGAACTCGACCCGAAGTTCACTGCTGGTGCCCGCATCGAGTACGATCAGATGAAGGCTCTTGAGGGTGCCGACTTCGTTTACGCCAAGAACTGGAGTTGTCCGGGCATTACCAATCCCGAAGACTACGGCAAGATATTGTCGAAAGACATGTCGTGGACTATCGACGACAAGCATATGGCAGTAACCGACAACGGCAAGTTCATGCACTGTCTGCCCGTACGTCGCGGCCTAATCGTCACCGACGACGTAATAGAGTCAGCCAATTCGCTCGTCATACCCGAAGCCGCCAATCGCGAGATCTCGGCAGAGGTTGTCATCAAGCGAATGCTTCAGGTGCTGTAAACCTTATTATATATATATTAGGAGGGTGTACATTCTCATATTTCTATGCAACACCAATGCGTAGAAATGAGAATGTACGCCCTCTTTTTGTGTAAAAATATGTATACAAAAGAAACGTTTAAGGTTTGTTTTAGTTAATCTTTGTTACCCTCCCGATTCAAATGTTATTTTTTTCTTTTTTTAATTATTTGAATTAAATTTGCAAAGGACAATCTAATCAGCTTGGATAAAAGACATGACGAATGTCATAGAAATAATTATATAAACCTAAAACAAACCAATATGAAATATCTTGACAAATCACTGCTGCTTGCTTTTATGGCCGTATTGGGTCAGAATCAAGTGCTGGCAGCGGACGGTACGCCTCCAAGTCTTACTAACTCAGCTATACAGCAGAGTAAGGTTGGCGTGACAATCAAAGGCACGATTGTCGATCAAAACGGAGAACCTATCATCGGTGCGAGTGTTGTAGAAGCTGGTACAACAAACGCAACAGTTACCGACATCGATGGTAATTTCACACTCAAAGCATCATCAGCCAATGCCGTACTTGACGTGACATACGTTGGTTTCACTTCACAGCAAGTGAAAGCAAAGAACGGTCATGTTGATCGAATTGTGCTGAAAGAAAACTCACACAGCCTGCAGGAGCTTGTAGTAGTAGGTTACGGTACTCAGAAGAAGGAGAACCTGACCGGTTCGGTATCGGCAGTCAATGGCGACGACATCGCTAAGCGTCCTGTAGCCAATGCTCAGGTAATGTTGCAGGGACAGGTTCCTGGTCTTCGTGTTAATCAGGGTTATGGCCAGCCTGGTTCGGAGAGTGTTTCGTTCCGTATTCGTGGTCAAGGTACTTTCTCATCAGCCGGTTCGGATCCGCTTATCCTTATCAACGGTGTTCCGGGCGATATGTCGTCGCTCGACCCAAGCGTAATTGAATCAATCTCTGTGCTTAAGGATGCTGCTTCGGCTGCCATCTATGGTGCCCGTGCTGCCAATGGTGTAATCTTGATTACCACCAAGGAAGGTACACAGGGTAAGACCCACATCTCTTATCATGGCAACGTAGGCCTACACTCTGCTACACGTTTGTACGACCGTGTTACAAACTCGGTAGAATATATGGAGTTGGCAAACTTGGCCCGCAAGAATTCAGAATTAGGCAGATTGTAAGATCCTGACGTAATTGAGGCTTACCGCAACAATGCAGGTAGCGACAAGTATCCAAGTTTCGACTGGCAGGACTACATGTTCCGTACGGCTGTGGTTCAGACACACAACCTCAATATGACTGGCGGTACAGAGAAGGCCACCTACAATGTAGCACTTAACTATGTAGACCAGCCGGGTACAATGCGTGGTTTCGACTACAAGAAGTACAACGCTACTGTCGATTTGACTGCTCACCTCACCGACTTCATCAAGTTTGGTACATATACCAGCATGATGTATGGCGAGATTGACCAGCCACGTCAGGGACAGTCGGACGCATTCCTTTCTACACTGTCGCAGGCCCCGACCTATATGCCTTGGCTTCCAGACGACGGAACTGGTGTGAAAAAGTGGACCAGCAGCGCATATCCGAATGAGGCACACAACAAGAATATGGTGGCTATCATCGGTGACAATGCCATGAAGCGCTGGCGCAACTTCGACATCAACGCTCAGATGTGGCTTGAAGTGAAGCTGCTGAAGGGCTCGACATGGTACACTAAGGGAGCTGCCAGACTCAACTCAAGCAAGTCCAAGGACTGGAGGGGAAGCTCAACACCAACATACAACTATCACACTGGAGAACAGTCGGGCACCCTTGATAAGGGTGGATCAGGTCTGACAGTATCTGACAGCCGTGTGTTCTACACCAACTTATATACATATCTGCGTTACGACCTCTCGCTGATGAACAAGGCTCATAACATCAGTGCTATGATTGGTTACAACCAGGAGAATGAGAAGACCGAGACATTGAGTGCTTACCGTAAGGAGTATACGTTCGATCTTCCTACTATCGATGCTGGTGGCACAGCGAATTGGTCGAACGGCGGTGGCGAGCAGGAATGGGCTATCCAGTCGCTCTTTGGCCGTCTGAACTACAATTTCAAGGAACGTTATCTCTTTGAGGCAAATATGCGTTATGATGGACATCACGTATTTCTAAGGAAAACCGTTGGGGAGTATTCCCGTCGTTCTCAGGTGCATGGCGTGTGACTGAGGAACCGTTCATTCAGAAGCTCAACTGTTCATGGCTCGACAACTTCAAGGTACGTGCAAGCTGGGGTCAGTTGGGTAACCAGAACATCGGACTCTATCCGTATCAGGCTATGATCTCGCATGTAAGCGACTATCCTTTCTCAAAGACAACTGACGGTGTAGTGTCTGGTTATCAGCAGACTGCCTATGCCAACAGAAACATCAAGTGGGAGACAACTACTATTACCGACTTCGGTTTCGACCTTAAAGTGCTGCGCGGTCTTAGCGTGACATTCGACTGGTATAGCAAGGTGACTAAAGACATTCTCCGTTCATCGCAGGTGTCATGACTTCTCGGATTGTCTGCACCTACCGTAAATAATGGAACTGTAAAGAACACTGGTATCGAGTTGGCTATCAACTATAGCGATATGGTTAAAAAGGGTGCTCTCGCAGGCATGCAGTATACTGCTGGTGTGTATTTCGACCGTTCGCGCAACAAGCTCACTAAGTTTGGTGCCGAGGAAATCGATGGTTACAGCATCCGTCGTGAGGGACTTCCTTACAACCAGTATTACATGCTGGAGTGCATCGGAGTATTTGCCGATCAGGACGAGGTAAACAACTCGCCCAAGCAATATAACGACAATACTAAGCCTGGCGACCTTAAGTATAAGGATATTTCAGGACCCGATGGTAAGCCTGACGGCAAGATTGACGACTACGACCGTCGTATATTCTCAGGACGCTTCCCTGGTTTTGAGTATGGCATCAACGCAAGTGCAAGCTGGAAGGGCTTCGACCTTTCGCTCATTGGTCAGGGCGTAGCAGACAAGAAGTTCTACACTAGCGAGTGGGGTGTACAGCCATTCCTCCAGGGTTCAGCACCCAACCGCGACTATCTTAAGGGGATGTGGACTGAAGAGAATCCGTATGGAGCAACACATCCGAAACTCTATTGGGACAATATGGGTGGCTCAAAGAATACAAGAGCTAACTCATACTTCCTCAAGGATGCGTCTTACTTCCGCTTGAAGAACATCACTTTCGGCTATACGTTGCCAAAGGTATGGACCAACAAGTTGGCGCTGTCGAGAGTACGCGTATACTTCTCGGGTGATAACCTCCTCACCATTACCTCGTACAAGGGGCTTGACCCGGAGCGTGCTTCTGACGGACGCGATGCAATGTATCCGCAGAACAAAATCTATTCATTCGGTATCAATGTAGAATTCTAAAAAAGCACTAACTATGAAATATATAAAAAACATATTCGCTGTGGGTGTGCTGGCGTTGGGATTGTCGTCATGTTCAGACTTTCTTGATAAGCAGCCCCCGTCTTCGCCGTCACAGAGCGTGTTCTGGAAGAGCAAGAGCGATTTTGAGTCGGCTATAGCGGGAGCATATTCTGTCGTGTACAACTGGCCGGGAGCATTGTCTGAGATTGTTCCTTGTTTCGACGGATTGACCGATAATGCCATTGGACGTCACAATGAAACAACATACGGTTCGGTACTCACCCTGGCAAAGGGTGACGTTACGCCTAATTCAGGCGGTTACGTATTACAGGTGTTCGACGTCTGCTACAAAGGCATAACAAGAGTACATCTTGTTATGGAGAACCTTGCCAATTATAATGGAGGTGACATAAGTGAAGAAGATCGCAAGCATATGCTTGGTGAATGTCACGCCTTGCGTGGATACTATTACTCATGGTTGTATGAATGCTATCGTGAAGTGCCGCTCGTAACTTCTACACTTACCACCGACAATATGTATCAGCCGAAGGCTTCGCGCGTAGACATCAAGAATCAGATTGTAAGTGATTACGATCAGGCTATTGCAAGTCTTTGGAACACTGCCTATAATACAGGTGAGGGCAAGGGACATTTCACCGCTGATGCAGTACGTGCTCTCAAGGCAAGAGTACTGCTGTTTGATGCATATAATGAAGATGGCACTGCCGACAAGACCAAGATGCAGGAAGTGTTGAACACATTGGCTGAAATCAGCAACTATACTCCTGAGAACAACTTGATGCCGCGCACACGCGACAACTTTATCACAGCCAATCAGGGTTCGTCGCCCGAGATAATGTTCTCGGTACGTTATCAGCAGCCTAACCTTACCAATAGCTTTGACCTCTACTTCGGTGCATGGGCATGTCTTGATCCAACAACCGACCTTGTCAATGCTTTCGAATGTACTGATGGCAAGAAGTGGGGTGAATCGCCTCTTACAGTTCGTCCTGATGAGAGCGTGCTCTATTCGTCATCTTCAACTGAAGCCCAGAAAAGAGCAGAGCGTGACAAGATGTTCCAGAACCGTGACGAGCGACTTGTGGATGCAGTGGTTAACACACGCTTTACAAGTTTTGAACGCGACGGACTTGCAGGTGCTGACAATGTTGAGGTGACAGAAACAGGTAATGCTTCATTCACTGGTTTTGGTGTAAAGAAGATACTGCAGCCCTCAAAGTCATTGGCTGACTATAGCACAGTGTCGGATGCTGACGTAGTAATTATGCGATATGCTCACGTGCTGCTTATGATTGCTGAGGCTGAGAATGAGGTTAACGGACCTACCGAAAAGGCTCTTAGGGCAATAAACGCTGTACGTACACGTTCGCATCAGCCTGCTATTGACGGAACTGGCCTTACACAGGCTGAGTTGCGTGAACGCATACGCAATGAATGGCGTGTGGAGACTTGCTTTGAAGGTTTGTGCTATTTCCAGTTGAAGAGATGGAAGCAGCTCCAGCAGGTTGTTGATGGTGTCGTGGATCCTGCTTATCCTAGCTACATAAAGGTGGTTAAGCCTGCCTTTGAGTTCTTCCCGTTGCCTCAGGGCGAAATCGACAAGGCTCATGGTGTGCTTGTACAGGATCCTAACTATCAGTAAATGAATTGCTGGTTATAGGTAATCATATGATTGGACGTTTATCGTGTTGTTATGAACAACTGCGGTAAGCATATATAAGAAAGGTGTGCCGAAATGGATTTGTATTGATAAATTCATTTTGGCACACTTCTTCTTTGTTTATTACAACTTATGTGTATCTTTGCATAACGTGACTTTTTCAAGAAACCTAAACCTATTATTTATATGAAATATCAAAGACTACTATTTGTTGCATCGCTGTTTTTAGGCTCGGTGTATGCGTCGGTTGCTTATGGCAGCAGCAATCAGCATTTGTCGGCAGATAACGGTAATGTATCCGGATTTACCAGATACAAGATGTCGGCTCCAAAGACTGATTTTGAAGTGAAGCAACAGAGCGACTCGGCAATGCAGTGGATGCACGATGCCAAGATTGGTATGTTCATTCATTGGGGACTGTATGCAGGTCCGGCGCATGGCGAATGGAACATGAACACCAAAGGCATAAAGCCTGAGGAATACCGTAAACTGGCTTATGCAGAAAGTGGCGACCAATGGTTCTGTTATAAGAACAACCGTATCTATGTTTATCTACTGGGCGAATACACTTCCGACGAACTTGCGTTGCCGGCTATGGACAAGGGCTATCGTGTACGCAAAGCCTATGCATTGGATGGAGGAAGTAAGGTGACTGTTAAGCAGAAAGGGCAGACGGTGACGCTCGGCGGACTGAAACCCAAGAAGGATGAGGTTAAGGTTATTGTGCTTGAACTCAATAAGAATATATGATAAGTAGATTTGCAGTTGTACTGTGCGCTCTGTTTGCTACTTGTGCATCATTGAGTGCGCAGAGTGGTGGGGCGCATCGTGTATGGTCGGACAAGCCTGCCTTTACGCAGGTTATTGAGAACGAGAATGAGCATGGGCTGACATCGTGCTTGTACGATGGCGTGTACGAGGGTGACACTGTTCTGTTGCAACCTATGGCTAAGTGCTTGCCTAATAAAACAAGATATTGGGAACAGGGCGAGGAGACCAACTATCTCAATATGTTGACTAATCTTCTGACGCGTGGCAAGTATCCCAATCCTGTGCGGTTGTGGGAACAGGAATCCTATTTTATAGGTAACGGACGCTTGGCTGCATCTGTGCTTAACGGTAGCGGGCGTGACAGATATGTGCTTAATGAGGTGTCGTATTGGTCAGGTGGACTGAACAAGGGAACCATAAACAGCAAAGGTGACAAGAGCTTCGGTGGAGAGAATGGTCCGGAGATTGGCGCTGATGGATTCGGAGGTTCGCAACCAGTAGGCGACTTGATTGTCGATTTCGGCTGTCCGGTAGCAAATAATAATTTCTGTAGAGCCATCTGTCTCGATGAAGGAACTATTAAGTCAACAGCTGTACGTAAGGGAATAGCTGTGGCGAGCACGTCGTTCTGTAGTTATCCGGATCAGGTAATGGTGGTGCATTATACTGCCGACAAAGATAAGGGGCTGGATGGCAAGATACTTTTTGCTACACATAGGAGCGATGATAGGACAAGTGCGGTTGGCAACAGGCTGACGCTGACAAGTCGTCTTGGTAATGGAATGACTGGTATGGCTGTTGTGGAAGTGCGCAATAGTGGAGGAAGTCTGACTGTTGAAGACGGTTGTCTTAAACTGGAAGGTGCCGATTCGTGTACATTGCTTATTGCTGTGGAAACCAATTATGTAATGGATTTCAAGCGGAATTTCCGTGGCGAAGATGCTGTACAACGTGCTAACAGGCGTCTTGAAGCCATAAAGAATACTGACTATTCCGCTCTTTCTGCCCGTCATATTGCCGACTATAAGGCTTTGTACGACAGACTGAGTCTGACTTTGGATTGTTCTGACGCTTCGCTTGCAGCTCTGCCAACGGCTGAACGTCTGACGGCATACAAGAATAGCCGTATGGATGTTGGGCTGGAAAACCTGATGTTCAATTTTGGACGCTATCTTATGATAGCATCGTCGCGCCCAGGTAGTCTGCCTGCTGGATTGCAAGGAATATGGAATGCGCGCATTAAAGCTCCATGGGGAAGCGACTATCACAGTAACATCAATCTGCAGATGGTCTATTGGTTGCCTGAGGTTGCCAATCTGAGCGAGTGCCATAATTCGCTGCTTGATTATCTGTATGCTATGCGTGAACCGTTCCGTATGTCTACCAATGAGTATCTTGAAGCGATAGGAAGTCACGACCGTACGAGCGATGGATGGATAGTCTATACGTCTCACAATCCGTTCGGCGGTGGTGGATGGCAGGTCAATCTGCCTGGTTCTGCATGGTATGCGCTGCATTTCTGGGAGCACTTTGCCTTTACACGCGACATTGACTATCTTAAGCGTATCGGTTATCCGGTGTTGAAGGAGATTAGCCAATATTGGGAACGCCATTTGAAGACCCTCGGTGAGGGTGGACAAGGCTTTGAGAGCGAATATAAGGCGGTGGATGTTGCCAAGTATCCCGAACTTGCCAATATAAAGGAAGGTACGCTTGTGGTGCCTAACGGATGGTCGCCTGAGATAGGACCGCGTGGTGAAGACGGTGTGTCGCACGATCAGGAGATAGTCTCAGCTCTCTTTGCCAATACTATACAGGCGGCACATACGCTTGGCGTTGATAAGGCTTTTGCCGAACGTCTCAGCAGTGAGTTGGCGCGTATGCATCAGCCTGGAATTGGCAAGATGGGCAATCTTATGGAGTGGATGATTGACCGTGATCCCGTTACCGACCATCGTCATACCTCGCACCTGTTTGCTGTGTATCCGGGAAACCAAATAAATATGGAGGAAACTCCGATGCTGGCTCGTGCTGCGCGTCGTTCTTTGGAGTTGCGTAAGACTTCGGGCAACAGTCTGCGTGCATTCGCATGGGCGTGGCGCTCGTGTCTGTGGGCAAGACTTAGGGATGGAGAGCGTGCTCACGATATGATTGAGGGATTGCTATGCAACAATACGCTCGACAATCTGCTAACTACGCAGAACCTGCCATTGCAAATGGATGCTAATTACGGAGTGGCTGCTGCAATGCTTGAAACTCTCGTACAGTCGCAGTCTGGTGTGATTGAACTTCTGCCAACATCTACAGTAAAATGGCCGTCAGGTTCTGTGAAAGGCGTAAAAGCACGAGGCAATATAGAAGTCGATTTGGATTGGAAAGACGGAATGGTGACACAATGGCGACTGTCTACTGCTGAACGCAAACCGTGCAAGGTGAAAGTAAAGGTAAACGGAGAGTATTTTGATGTTATGCCTGAAAGAAAATAGAACTCACTCAGTAGAAAATAAGAACTCTTTCGGCAGGAAATCGACAAATGTTCACCCTACTGAGACCTATATCACTACGTCGAAGGGTGGGGCAGTGGTTGAGATTCCTGCCAACTCGCTCAATATTTTCCGACTGAAATAAACGTGTTCTGAGTAGCGGAGGGGTACGCTACTCAGAATGCAAATATAGTACAGGCAGTAAAAAAGTGTTACAAAATAAAAATCGATTCTAGAGAATTGAAAAGCCGTTTTTGATGGTTTTTTCATGGCTATTCATCACGTTTCTTATCATTTAGGGCTTCTTTGCTTTCCTAAGGGACTACTTTTGGAATGCAAGGAAGCCCTTTTTGCATTGCAAAACGACTACACTTGGATTGCAAAAGGAGTACATTTGCAATGAAATGTACTCCTTTTTCGCAATAGCTCGTTGCATATTTCGAGCGAAAACATTGTAATATGCTGTGCTACTGCATATTACGCAAAACCGCTCAAAACTCGCGAATTTCGAGCCAAAGATTTCTTTGCTCGTTCAGTTCGCAGTTTTGAGCGGTTAAAAATGCAAATATTGTGTTGGGACGTAGGCTGAAAGCCCCACCCACGGCCCCTCCCCCGTAGGGAGGGGAGTAATATGCACTGCAAAATATAGGAGGTTATGGCGTCCTCGCCGTAGCCTGTGAAAGTTATCACACCACAACACCATAACATCATATCAACCTTGTAGCGCGGATACCTCCGCGTTACAATTTATCCGTAGATAATATTGCCGTTTTCGTCACGGTTTTCGTCGATGAACGACTTGTTGTACTGAGTCATACCGCGCAGCGACATACCCATGTTGGAGAAACCGCCGTCGTGGAACAGAGTCTGCATAGTCACCTTCTTTGTGAGGTCAGAGAACATCACAACACAGTAGTCGGCGCACTCGTCAGCGCTGGCATTGCCAAGAGGCGACATGCGGTCGCTGAAGTCGTACAGACCGTCGAAGCCCTTGATGCCGCTGCCGGCTGTAGTGAATGTAGGCGACTGAGAGATGGTGTTGATGCGCACCTTCTTCTCACGGCCGTAGATATATCCGAAGCTACGTGCAATCGACTCAAGCAGCGACTTGGCATCAGCCATATCGTTGTAGCCGAAGAATGTGCGGTGTGAAGCCACGTAGGTCAGGGCAAGTACCGAAGCCCCCTCGTTGAGAGCGTCGAGCTTCTTGGCTACCTGCAGCATCTTGTGGAATGAAATTGCCGAGATGTCGAGAGTCTTGTCAAGGAATCCGTAGTCCAGATCGTCGTAAGTACGCTTCTTGCGCATGTTCACGCTCATGGCGCATGAGTGCAGCACGAAGTCAATCTTGCCGCCCAATGCCTCCTGGGCCTTGACAAACAGGTTGTTCAAATCCTCTACCGATGTCGCATCAGCAGGGATGATGGTTGCGTTGGTCTTCTTTGCCAACTCGTCGATTGTGCCCATACGGCAAGCCACTGCTGTGTTGGTCAACACAATCTGTGCGCCCTCTTCTACGACACGTTCTGCTACTTTCCACGCAATCGATGCGTCATTCAATGCGCCGAAGATGATACCGCGCTTTCCTTTCAATAAATTAAAAGACATAGTTTTCTTTCTTATATTATATAATGTATATATGCTTTGTCTATGTTGCCGACTCTACGATTTTTCCATCGAATTCGTCTGTACATAACATAGATTAGCTTCGAATGTGGTGCAAAGGTATAACTTTTTGCACATCTAACAATGAAAGTGTGCATAAAAAGCTCTATTTATAGCAATTTTATTTGTTAATTGTCTTATTTCTGCACAAAACAAAAAGAATGTGCAATATAAAAACACCGTAACATCACAATAACATTCTAACATCACCCTACTACTATATAGCTATACAGATAAACTTTTACTCCATTCGGCTGAAAATCCCTAAAAATGCGCTGAACAGCCTTCTTTTGCTTGATATATCTCAATTTTAAATCGAAAATACGATTTTTCCAAAACTTTTTTCTCGAAATACTTGCACGGTAAAACTATTTGTTATACCTTTGCATCCGCTTTCGAGAACGAACGAAACCTCAAGCAAAACGAGATTAAGTAGTGTTCGGGAAGCGAAAAGAAAGAGTTCTTTGAAAAGATTTACATAAACAGACAAGTAGTACAAGAAGCAAGTCTTACATTATTTATAATGTGTAGATTTGGGTAATATACATACCGTTAATTCATTAAAAGATATACGGAAGCGTTCTGAAACAGATACAAACAATAAGCAAATTCCCGCTAAGTCTTAGAAAGGCCTAGTCGGCCCAGCAAGGCTTAACATCAAGGAATCTTGCTTAGTAAAAGATATTTTACAATGTAGAGTTTGATCCTGGCTCAGGATGAACGCTAGCTACAGGCTTAACACATG